>CADECM010000010.1:0-58260 GCA_902825845.1 uncultured beta proteobacterium | reverse complement strand
CGCCCATCGCGAAAGATCAGTGTGCGTTCGCAGCTGACCGCCACATCACGGCTGGCGCCGGCGGTGACGCCGATGCCAATACCAACGCCCATGCCGCTGCCCCCGCCAATGCCGATGGATGGCCACACCGAAGCGCGCGATGCCACGCCGTCCGTATGCCAGGTGCAGGCCAGCCGGCTGTCGTCAAGCGACCTGCTGCGCACCGGCGCGCCCCAGCGCGCGACCACGTCGTCATAGGTGGCGCCCTGCCATGGGTCGCGTATGGCCGCACCAACGCCGGTTATCGAGGCGCATCCGGTGAGACAGCTCATTGCCGCAAGCAGCACCATGACCGGGAAATTCACGGCGCGCGACGAACTGGCGCTTCGGCCAACTCAAGGATTTGCCAGTCGCCGCGGTAATCACAGTGCTCCGTGCGGCGGCAGCCGCTGCGGGTGTCGCGCCACACAGAGCGTGTTTCGGTGCGCACACTGCGGCCGAGCGCGGGTGAGTACCAGTCGGTTTCGTAGATCGTGGTCTCGGTGATAAAGTAATCGGCGTCACCGGCGTAAATGGTGCGACTGATTCTTACGGTGTCAAATTCGCCGGCAGGCACCCTGATGCGTTCGTTGCCCTGCACGCGGCCGTCGATGCGCACGCTGCGGGTTTTGCTCTCTCCGGCAGCCTGCGCCGGGACTCGCACGGACCACGATTGGCCGGCGCTGAGGTCGGGTGGTACTGCCGGCAGCGGCGTGCTGAACGCGTACTCGACGGGAATGCCGTGGTTGTCCAGCGGGTGGCGCAGCCAGCGGCCTTGCGGCGCGTAGATATCGGTGCGTTCCAGGCCCAGCGCAGGGCTGTCGACACTGACGGACACGACCTCTGCCTGCTGGGTGGTCGCCGGCGTGAGTTGCTTGCGAACATGGCCGACGGTTTCCTTGTTGTAGCCGTTGGTGACGCGATAGACATAGACGTCACCGGCGGCAGCAATAGCACACGCCGTTCCGGCACTCACGCAGATGAGTGCGGCAAAACTCTTGACGATGGTTGAGCGGGTTATCATGGTGACTCCCGATTATGTGGGTTCCCGGAAACAGGCTTGATGTGAACAGTATTCTGATCCGGAAAATTTCCGAAGGTTCTATGCATTACACGGTGCCGGGATCAGCATGGCGGTGCCATATCGTCCCGCAAAGCCGGACGCTGCAGAATTCTGGCCATGGTCAAAGGCTGACGTAGCCATGCACGCCTGCCACATTCCCGCGGCACGCACGGCTATCCGCGCGAGCCTGTAACGTATGATGGCGCGATGGCAATGCCGTGTCGACGCCATCCCGCCGGCCGTAGCCGCATCAAGCCATCGGGTGTTGTGATCCAAGTAATTGATTTTAATGAAAAAAATATCATTCTTTCGATGCCACCTAATGCTCGTGCTGGTGCCGATTACGATTGCGGCTGGTTGTGTTTCCACGCCACCGGCCAGTGACTGGGAGGCGCGTTTGCAAGGCGATGTCATCGTGCTCCTCGGCGAACAGCACGATAACGCCGAGCATCACCGGCTGCGTTATGGGGTCTTGCGCCGGGCGTTCGCCGCCGGCTGGCGTCCCGCCATCGCCATGGAACAACTGGATCGGGAACGGCAGGGCGACATTGATCGCGCGCGCGCGGAAAAGCCGGGTGACGCGCGACATGTGATCGATGCTGCCACACGCGTTACGGCCGGCGCGGGCACGCGCAAAAGCGCCTGGAACTGGGACTACTACCGCCCGTTTGTGGCACTGGCACTGCAATACGATGTGCCGCTGATTGGCGCGAATCTTTCCACCGGGGATACCAGCCGCGTCGTGCGCGAAGGTATCGCCGCTGTATTTGACCCCGGTACCGTGCGCCGGCTGCATCTGGATCGCGCCGTGCCGTCTGCCTTGCAAGCCGCCCAGGAACGCGAAATCGAAACCGGTCATTGCAATGTGCTGCCCGCGAAGCTGCTGCCCGCGATGGCCCGCGGGCAGATGGCCCGTGACGCAGTGATGGCGGACAGTGTCGCGCAGCATGCGTCGCGGGGCGTAGTGCTGCTGGCGGGCAACGGTCATGTGCGCAAGGATCTGGGTGTGCCGCAATGGCTGGCGCCCACGCTCCGCGCGCGTACGCTGGCGGTGGGATTTGTCGAACCGGGCAGTGCCTTTGCGGATGGCGCGTTTGACGCGCTGGTTACAACCGACGCCGCCCCGCGCGAGGATCCGTGCATCGCGTTTGTGCGCAACAGGAAAAGCAGGTGAAGACGGACACCGCATCCCGTACAATCACGGGCTTTATTACTTTCTGGACGTGCGAGTGGTCATGAAACCCGGATTGGCGCTGCTGTGCGCTTCGGCGATGTTGTCTGCTGGAGCCAATGCGGCAGACAGCGCCGCGAACTACCCCGGCCGTTCGGTGCGGTTTATCGTGCCCTACACGCCGGGTGCGATCAATGATTTTGTGGCGCGGCTTACCGCACAAAAACTCACCGATGCCTGGGGAAAACAGGTGGTGGTGGATAATCGTCCCGGCGGCGGCACCCTGATCGGCTCCGATCTGGTGGCGAAGGCCAATCCCGACGGCCACACCATGCTGCTGGTGCCGACGGCGTTTGCGATCAATGTCAGCCTGTATCGCAAGCTGCCGTACGACACGCTGCGTGATTTTGCCCCCGTGACACAGATAGGTACGGGGCCTTACCTGATGGTGTGTTCGCCACAGTTGCCGGTGAAATCCGTCAAGGATCTGGTCGCCCTGGCCAGGGCCAAACCGGGTGCGCTATCTTACGCGTCAACCGGCAGCGGCGGGTCCGCGCATCTGATGGGGGAGCTGCTGAAGGCCAGCGCCGGCATCGACATGCAGCACATTCCCTACAAGGGGCTGGCGCCGGCGCTGACGGACGTGATGTCGGGACAGGTCAACTGCACATTCGGCACGCAACTGGCGGTGGGGGCGCAGGTCAAGGCGGGACGTCTGCGCGCGATTGCACTCACGGGCAAGGCGCGCTCCAAAACCGCACCCGAGGTGCCGACCATCGCGGAAGCGGGCTATCCTGATTACCACGCCACCGGGTGGTGGGGCGTGGTGCTACCCGCGGCAACGCCCAAGCCCGTGATCGGGCGGCTGCACGCGGAATTTGTGCGCGTGCTTGCGCTGCCCGATGTGCGAGGCAAGCTGGAGGCGCAAGGCGTGGAGATCGTCGGCAGCGCGCCGGGGCCGTTTGGACAGTTTATCCGTGAGGAAATTGTGCGCTGGGGCAGGGCTGTAAAGCTTTCGGGCGCGAAACCGGATTAGCGCCGGCGTGCGGGTAGTTTCCGCGGCGGCTTGTGCGGTAGACTTTGGCTGACGCCCGAGGGGGCGCCATGGATGTTTACGCCACGCAGGAGGAAATTCCCATGGATCATGTCGAAAACGAAGTCCGGCCCGCAACCCGGCCGAGTCCCGTGCGCATCCAGAGGCTCGGTCATATCGTGCTGCAGGTGCGGGATGTGGAGCGCTCGATCCGGTTTTACACCGAAGTGCTTAATTTCAGGGTATCCGACCGGCAGGAAACGGGCGGGGCGTTCCTGACCGGGGTGGGGGATCACCACACCATCGGGCTTTTTCCATCCGCCGGCGCGAGCGCCGAAGTGCCCGCCAAAGATGCCGTGAAGCTCAATCACTTTGCGATGCAGGTGAGCGGCATCGACGAATTGTTCGACATTCGCGCTTATCTGCGGGAGCGCGGGGTGCCGATCACCTTCGAGGGGCGTCGGCGTCTGGGCGGGCATACCAGCGTCGAATTTACCGACCCGGATGGTTATCACCTGGAGTTGTTCTGCGACATGGATCAGCTTGCGCCAGGCCAGCAATCGCGTCCCATGAGTCCCGGACCGCGCATCGAATCCCTGGAAGCGGCGCGCGACAATCCCAAACCGCCCACCTGGTAAGCGTCACCAGGCAAGCCGGGTTGTTCTAAAGCATTACTGTCGCGGCAGAGGACCAAACGCTGGCGGCGGCACGCGCCGTTTTGACGCGGCTTCGTACGCCGCGGCAACCCGCAGCGAAATATCCTCCTTGCCCGGTTCCACGCGGAACACCAGCGAAAACGGCAGACCCGGCGCGGCGAGCGGCGTGGGCTTGTCCGAGTGCGCCATGTCGTAGCGCTTGCCGTCAGCCGAGAGTTTGTAGACCGGATCGTAGGCGACGGACACATAGCCTGCGGGAATCAGGATCTCGGTGAGGCCGGCGTTGGGGCCGTAGTAGGTTTCGGGACGGGTGTTGCCGTTGTAGCCGGGCTGGTGCGCATGGCCGATTTTCGCCGGTGGAAACACAGTGTGCACGCGCACCAGACAGTCGAGCCGGTTTTCATGGATGACCATCATGTCCACCCGCCGTAGCAGCTCGCGCAGCATGATGCGCTCATCCACGCCCTGGCGGCCCCCGAGCACATTGCGCGGATCAGTGATTTCTTCCCAGTTTTTGAATCCGGCGCGACCGTCGTCGCCCCAGAACTTGGAGCGCGCATTGAGCCGGGCGAAATCATCCAGCGTTTCCACATAACCGCGCGCCTTCCAGTCCGCGGCGCGGCGCTTGAGATACTGCGGGATATGAAAGCGGAAGCTGTTGGCAAGAATTTGATCCTGCACCGTGCCGATGTCGAAATTGACCGGCGGCTCGATGCGGCCGTCGGCGAGTTCGACCATGTAGTCGATCGGCAGCATGCCGCCGCTGCCGAACACTTTGCCCGGCGCGAACACCGTGGGCACGATGGCGGCGGCGAATTCCTTGAATACCGGCTCGCCGTCCTTGCCGAGACGAAACAGAATATCCGGCATGAACACCGGCACCAGCCGCGCCAGCGCGGTGCGAAAATCCACGGTCATCAATTCACACTCGGGATCCCGCGGCCAGTGGCGGTGGGTGGATTCCACCAGCGTTGCGCCGAGTTTGGCGCCGAGGATGGCCTTGATTTCGCGCGCGGCGGCGGTGACGATGGGTTCTTCGGATGTGTTGCCGGGCGGATAGGCCATCGACTCGCGAATGATGCCCAGGCGCATGCCCTTGAGATCGCCGGGCGCAGCCGTATGTTTCGCGTACGATGCCAACACCGCCGAGCGCGGCACGGTGGTGTAAACGTCGCGCGGATCGTAATAGCCGCTACCGGCTTGCGCGCCGGTGTCCTGCAGTGCATCGAGAATTTTCGCGCAGTCGTTGATGGCGCGGCAGTGGATACCGCTGCGATCGCAGTAGATGTCGGCGCCGATGGCGCCGCCGTCAAACCCGAGCATCGCCTTGTGCGGCAGAATCAGCGCCACCGAATTGTGATTCGACGGCCCGCGGCAGGAGGCCCGCGTTTCTTCGCCGAGACTCGCCATCACCATATTGGTGCTGACCGACAGTGCCGAACCGGAGCTTGAGCCGAGCGAGGCCGCGCGCGTGGTGTCGTACGGATTCGATGGATTGCCGCCCCAGGTGGCACGCTGGTAGCCGAGTGTCGAAGGCAGCACCTTGTCGGGCGTGTGGCGTCCGCCAGGGTCGCCGGCGCGGCCGTTGTATTCGGTGTTCACCGCCTTGGCGAAGATGATTGCTCCCTTCTTGCGCAGTTGATCGACGAGGATGTGGTCGCGCGCGGGAAAGTCGATGTCGTAGGCCGCATCGCCGCCGCAGGTGCTGCGCATGTCCCTGGTGTCGAACGCATCCTTGAACGAAAACACCACGCCATACATCGGCATGGCGTCGAGATCGGGATGGCTGCCGTACTGCGCGTCGAGTTCGGCGGCGCGTTCCAGCGCGTCGGGCTGACGGCGGAATTCGTCACACACCGGCGGTGCGCCCCGAGGCAGCGGGCCCAACGACGGATGGCGGTCGAAATCGCCCTTGCAGGTGACTGAACGCTCGCCGCGGATGTTGAGCGTGGCCAGCGCATTGACCTGTCCCGCATTGGGTATGCCTGCCACCATGCCGAACTGTTGTTGCACCGACGGGTCGGATGCGGTGGATTCCATGCGCCCGAATTCCAGCGGCTTGCCCGTATATTTGTCGAGGTCGGGCAGGAAGGTCGAGGCCTTCACGGTTTGCGTGGGAAATTTCAGTGGCGCGCCGCCGCGCACCGTGCCGGTGGCAGGCGCCACGTCCGCGCCGTCGGCGGTGACCAGCATGCTGGATACGCCGTTGAACGCCTGCACGCGCTTGATATAGTGTCTGACCACTTCGACCACGGTAATGTTGCCGGCACGGATGGCCGCGTGCAATTGGCCGATGGTGGCTTCTTCAAGCTGGAAGGTGGTGCCCTGGCCAGCGCTTTGATCCGGCATGAACGTCTTCTCCATTTTACGCGAGCGGCGCGCTCGCGGCTTTCGAGGCCGCCTGCGCGAAGGTTTCGTAAACGGTCCAGTCGAGCTGGTGTGCCTCCAGCGTTTCGGGATTCCACATCTGGCGCGGCAGTTCGAGAATGTCGCCGCCGTAAACATGCAGGCCGATCGCGGGCACGTTGCCCAGGCACTCGGCAACATGCGCCGTATCCGCCATCATCGGCAGCACCGTGCCGCGTGCCAGCGTGACTTCCGACGCCTTGCGCAGTTTGCCGCCCTCGTTGCGATACAGCGTGTTCTTTTCCGCGCCGGACAGCAGCAGGATTTGTGCCCAGGTGCCGTGGTTGTGCGGCGGCGTACGGCGGCCGGCGGGAAAGCACACTTTGAGCAGCGTCATCGTCGGCGAGCGATAAAACACCTGGCGCGCATTGCCGCCAGTGCCCGATACATAGGCCAGAGCATTCTCGATCGCGCCGACGTCGTTGCGGATGGCGTCGAGTTCCTCGCGCGCGGCGTTCATCGGGTTGGCGCTGTCGCCGGCTTTGGCAAAGCGGGCGACGAGGTCGTGGACTTTCATCGAAGGATTCCTTTCAGCAGGGTGCGTCATCTGGATGATGGTGCCCGCCGCGTATTGGAGCATAATGGCGCGTATGGGTAAAGCAGGCCCTTATTAAAAAATATTAATAAAATCAAATAGTTACAATATGAATTCACTTCATGCGCTGGAAACGCCGGCGCTGCTGCTGGATCGCGCCAGACTGGACCACAACCTGGCGCGCATGCGCACGCACATCACCCGTCTCGGCGCGCAACTGCGCCCGCATGTGAAGACCGCGAAGTCCGCCGATGTGGTGGGCCGCGCCGTGCCGCCGGGTACGGGCGGCATCACGGTGTCGACGCTGAAGGAGGCCGAGCAATTTTTCGCGGCGGGTTATCGGGACATTTTGTATGCGGTGGGTATCGCGCCCAACAAGCTCGATCACGTGGCGGCGTTGCGCGCACGCGGTTGCGATCTCATGATCATTCTCGACAGCGTCGAGGCGGCACGCGCGGTGGCCGCAAAAAGTCGCGCCACGCATGCGGCAGTGCCGGCATTGATCGAGATCGACAGCGACGGCCATCGCGCGGGTGTCAAACCCGGTGCCGCGCTGCTCACCGAAATCGGCGGCATTCTTGGCGCCAACCTGCGCGGTGTGATGACGCACGCGGGCGGTTCATACGACTGCAAGTCGCCGGACGAAATTCGCGTCTATGCCGCGCGCGAGCGTGACGAGGCCGTGCGCTGTGCGACACAGTTGCGCGCGGCTGGCATGCCCTGTCCGGTGGTGAGCGTGGGCTCGACGCCCACCGCCACGTTTGCCGGGGATCTTGCCGGCGTTACCGAAGTGCGCGTGGGCGTCTACATGTTTTTTGATTTGTTCATGGCCGGGCTCGGTGTGTGCGCAATCGACGATATCGCGCTTAGCGTGCTGTGCAGCGTGATCGGGCACCAGCCGGAAAAGGGCTGGATCATCACCGATGCCGGATGGATGGCGATGTCGCGCGACCGCGGCACTGCCGGACAGAAAACCGATCAGGGTTATGGCGTGGTGTGCGATGCCGGCGGCAAGCCGGTCGACGATCTGATTGTCGCCAGCGCCAATCAGGAGCACGGCATTGTGGCGCGGCGCGACTGCGCCGCGATCGATGCGGCGCGTTATCCGGTGGGCACGCTGCTGCGCGTGCTGCCCAATCACGCCTGCGCCACGGCGGCGCAGCATGCGGCGTATCAGGTGCTCGACGACGCCTCGGGCATCGCGTCGGTGTGGCCACGCTTCAGTGGCTGGTGACGGACAACGGTTCAGGGGATGACACCATGAGAACAATACCGCGTATGTGGATGGCGGTGACGATGGCAATTGTCGCGTCGGGCGCGTCCGCACAGGGCCTGCCGGCGCCTGCGCCGGTGGCACCGGCATATGGTGTTACTTACATTGAGGTGGCGCCGGGCGCCTCGGGCAAAGCGTCGGCGCTGTTGCGCAGGCTGCGCGCTGCGATGCGCACGTCCGACGGCAGTGTGCGCTTCGAGGCACTGCAACGGCGCGAGCGGCCACATCATTTCGCGCTGATCGAAGTGTGGCAAGACAGCACCACCTTCGACGCCGCGCTGGCCGCGGCGCCGCGCAAAGCCTTTCGCGATCAGCTTCAGCCCCTGCTTGCCGCGGGCTACGACGAGCGGCCGCACCGCGGCCTCGCCGTGGCTCATGCGTCGGGTGCACCGGCCGTCACGGCGGCGACCGTGTTCACGGTGACGCACGTCGACTACATTCCGCCGAAAAAAGACGAAGGCATCGCCGCACTCGGGCAAATGGTCGAACCCAGCCGCCGCGATGCCGGCAATCTGCGCTACGACGTGCTGCAGCAGTTGAACCGGCCCAACCATCTGACGCTGGTCGAGGTGTGGAAAGACCAGAAGGCGCTGGAAGCGCACGAGGGCGCCAGCCATACCGTGGGTTTTCGGGAAACCATTACTCCGATGAGCGGGGCGTTATTTGATCAACGCCTGTACCGCGCCGTGAACTAAAACGGCGCCGTGCCGGTCAGCGTGGTGCGCTCCATGTGCCGCCGCAATGGCAGCTTGTAGTCGTGGATTGCCAGATGCTGCACCAGGCAGTTGTCCCACAGCAGAAAGTCGCCCGCGCGCCAGGAATGGCGGTAGACGAATTCAGGTTTGGTCGAATGGGTGATCAAATCATTCAGCAGCGCATCGCCGTCGGGGCCGGGCATGCCGGCGATGCGGGCGGTGTAACCTTCATTTACAAACAGGCATTTTTTGCCGGTGACCGGGTGGGTGCGCGCGATCGGGTGTTCCACATCCGGCGTTTTGGCTTCCTGTTCCGGGGTTAACGGTTTGCGCCGGCCGCCGTTGCGATCGCGGTAGTAGCCTTTTTTGTACGATTGCACGGCTTTGAGACCGGCAATCGTCTGCCGCGTGGCTGCAGGCAAAGCGTCGTAGGCGGCGGTGGCACTGGCAAACAGCGTGTCGCCCAAGGGTTTTCCGCTGTCGTCGTGCGGCACTTCCAGCGCGTAGAACAGCGACCCGCGGCTGGGAATCTTCAGGTAGCAAAGATCGGAATGCCAGAACAGGCCGGCATCCTGAGAACCAATGGGCTTGCCGTCCTCGACAATATTGGAAACCACGAACAACTCGTGGTAGCCGGGCCGGCAGCAGTCCTTGCGCACGTGCAGCTCCAGTTCGCCAAAGCGGCGGCTGAACGCGACATGTTGCGCGGGGGTGAGCTTCTGATCGCGGAAAAACACCACTTCGTGTTCGTGCCACAGATCGAGAATTTGCCGGAACGTGGCATCGTCGATGTCCTTGGACAAATCGACACCCTGAATTTCCGCGCCGAGCGCGGCGCCGGTGCGACGAGCGGTGATCAACTGTGTTTCTCCTCAAAAATTTGGCTCGGACTTTAACCGAAGTCCGCGGCACCACAAAATCGGTGCGCGTGTCGCGGTGCAGCAATGCTGCTACACTAACAGTGCGAGAAATAATATAAGTATATGTTTTTAAACAACTTTCAATTAATGCCATGTCTGGTGAAGATCTTTCGGGTTTGCGCATCGAACGCAGCGGGACGCCGCAAGTGCGCCGCCGTACACGCTCCGGTGCGTTTGGCCGCTGGCTGTTGCTGCTGCTCATGCTGGCAGCGGCAGCGGCAGGCTACGGCTATTGGCGCAGCCGCGCCGCCATTCCAGTGGAAATTGCCGTAGTGACCCAGGCCTACCCGTCGCAGGCCAACACGTTGTTGAACGCCACTGGATATGTGGTCGCGCAACGCAAGGCCGCGGTGGCGTCCAAGGCCACCGGCCGTCTTGAATGGCTGGGCGTGCGCGAAGGCAGCGCAGTGCGTGAAGGCGAGATCCTGGCGCGGCTGGAAAACAAGGATGTCACTGCCGCCCTGCAACAGGCGCAGGCGAATGTGAGCCTGTCGCGCGCTAATTTGCAGCAGGGCGAAGCCGAAATGCGAGACGCGCAGCGCGCGCTCGACCGCTCGGCCGATTTGCTGAAAAAAAATTTCGTGTCGGCCGCCGCACACGACGTGGCGTTGGCGCGGGCCGAGAAGGCGAGGGCTGCGATTGTCGGCCTGAAGGCCTCGATAGCGGTGGCACAGGCCAATACACGCTCGGCACAGGTGGCCATCGATCAAACCCTGATTCGCGCACCGTTTGACGGCGTGGTGCTGACCAAGAACGCCAATGTGGGCGACATGATCACGCCGTTATCGTCCGCCAGCGGCGCACAGGGCGCCGTGGTGACCATCGCCGACATGGGGACGCTGGAGGTCGAGGCTGATGTGTCCGAGTCCAGCGTGGGCAAGGTCAGGCTGGAACAGCCGTGCGAGATTCAACTGGACGCGCTGCCCGGCGAAAGGTTTCGCGGCAGCGTCGCACGCATGGTGCCGACCGTCGACCGGGCCAAGGCGACGGTCAGCGTCAAGGTGCGCTTTATCGACAAGGACGTGCGTGTTCTGCCGGAGATGAGTGCCAAGGTGGCGTTCTTGTCGAAGGAAACGCCCGCGGCCGAACGCGCGCCGCGCACCGTGGTGCCGGCGTCAGCCCTTGTCCAACGTGACAGTCGCACCGTGGCGTATGTGGTGCGCGAGGACAAGGCCGTGGAAACGCCTGTTCTGACCGGGGCGGCCTTCGGTGAGGTGCTGGAGGTGCGGCAAGGGCTGAAGCCCGGCGACAAGATCGTGCTGAAACCCGCGGAACGGCTGCGTGATGGCGCGGCCGTTGCGGTGGGCGCGAAATAGTCTGCGGCGGCAATGGCGTGCAACCTGTCGTAGAGATCCGCAACCTGGCCAAGTCGTACCGGCGCGGCGGACAAATCGTGCCGGTACTGACCGACATCACGCTCGACATCCAGCGCGGCGAGTTCACCGCGCTGATGGGGCCATCGGGTTCCGGCAAGAGCACGCTGCTCAACCTGATCGCGGGAATCGACAAACCCGACAGCGGGCATTTGCGCGTCGGCGGGCTGGACATCACCGCGCTGGGCGAAGGCGAACTGGCCGACTGGCGATCGCGCAACGTGGGTTTCATTTTTCAGTTCTACAATCTGATGCCGGTGTTGAGCGCTTTTGAAAACATCGAGCTGCCATTGACACTGACCCGGTTGTCGCGCGCCGAGCGCCGCGAGCGCGTGGAGCTGACGCTGTCGCTGGTGGGGCTGTCCGACCGCAAGGACCATTATCCGTCCGAACTGTCGGGCGGACAGCAGCAGCGCGTTGCGATTGCGCGCGCGGTCATTGCCGATCCGGTGCTGATCGTGGCGGATGAGCCGACAGGCGATCTCGACCGGCAGTCCGCCGCCGATATTCTGGCCATGCTGCAACGGCTTAACGCCGAGTTGTCGACCACCATCATCATGGTCACCCACGACGCGCATGCCGCGCGCACGGCGCGCCGGCTGATCTATCTGGACAAAGGCGAGTTGATGCTGGAACCGCCGACCATTTAAGCCCGACCATGCACGCGCTCAAACTCATCACCCGAAACGCGCTGCGCCACAAAATACGCAGCGGTCTCACGGTGTTCGGGCTGCTGATCGCCGTGCTTGCCTATGGTTTGTTGCAGACTGTGGTCGATGCCTGGTACGCCGGCGCGGACGCGGCATCCAAAACGCGACTGATCACGCGCAGCGCGATCTCGCTGGCATTTCAGCTGCCGCTGAGCTATGAATCGCGCATCCGCGCGGTTGAGGGTGTGACCACGGTGGCGCGTTCGACGTGGTTCGGCGGCATCTACAAGGAACCGAAAAATTTCTTTCCGCAGTTCGCGGTCAGCGCGAACTACCTGGATTTGTATGCGGAGTTTGTGACGCCCGAAGCGGACCGTCAGGCCTGGCTGCGCGACCGCAGGGGCGCGCTGGTGGGGCGGCAGCTGGCGGATCAGTACGGGTTCAAGGTCGGCGATGTGGTGCCGCTCCGGGGCACGATATACAGCGGCGACTGGCAGTTCGTGGTGCGCGGCATTTTTGACGGCGCCGACGAGACCAAGATCACCCGTCAGATGCTGTTTCACTGGGCGTATCTGAATGAATGGCAGCGCACGCGCCCGGGCCGCCGCGCCGATCAGGTCGGAGTCTACATCGTCGGCATTGACGCGCCCGAGCGAGCCGCGGCGATTTCGCGCGCGGTGGATGCGCAGTTCGCCAATTCGACCGCCGAAACGCTGACCGAAACCGAACAGGCGTTTCAACTGTCGTTTGTCTCGATGTCGAATGAAATCATTGCCGCGATTCGGGTGGTTTCCTATGTGGTGATTCTGATTATTCTGGCAGTGATGGCCAATACCATGGCGATGAGCGCGCGCGAGCGCACCGCGGAATATGCGACGTTAAAGGCGCTGGGGTTTGGTCCCGGCTATATCGCCGTGCTGATTTTGGGCGAATCACTGGCCATCTGCGCGGTGGGCGGCGGACTTGGCCTGTGGCTAACGCCCTACGCGGCCGCCGGATTCAAGCAGGCGGCAGGCGGCCTGTTCCCGATTTTTGCGGTGTCGCAGACCACGTTGATGGCACAGGTGTTGTGCGCGGCAGCGGTGGGTATCGTGGCCGCCATTGTGCCGGCATTGCAGGCGTCGCGCGTGCGCATCGTCGAAGGGCTGCGGGCGGTGGGATGATGGGCGTGCCGCTCAACTATATTGCGCGCAATTTGTGGTCGCGGCGGCTCACCACCCTCCTGACTGCAGGGGGGCTGGCGCTGGTGGTGTTTGTGTTCGCCACGGTGCTGATGATGGACGAAGGCCTGAAACGCACGCTGGTGACGACCGGGGAACTGGACAATGCAGTGATCATTCGCAAGGGCGCGGAGACCGAGATCCAGAGCGGCATCGCGCGCGATCAGGCGGGCATCATCGAAATGCATCCCGCGGTGGCGATTGGCGCGCAGGGCCGCCGCATGGTGTCGAAAGAGACGGTGGTGTTGATTTCGCTGCTGCGCCAGGGCGATAACAAACCGTCGAATGTGGTGATTCGCGGCACCTCGGATATGGGATTCCTGCTGCGGCCGCAAGTCAGAATCAAGGCAGGCCGCCTGTTTCACCCCGGCACCTCGGAAGTCATTGTCGGCAGCAGTATTGCCGCGCGCTTCAACGATACTGGCATTGGCCAGCGGCTGCGTTTTGCGCAGCGCGAGTGGACGGTGGTGGGCGTGTTCGACGCGGGCGGCAGCGGCTTTGATTCCGAAGTATGGGGCGATGCCGATCAGTTGATGCAGGCGTTTCGCCGCAATGCGTATTCGGCCATGGTGGTGCGGCTCGCCGATAGCTCCCGCTTTGAAGCGTTCCGCGCCGACGTGGGCGAGGATCCGCGCCTGGCACAGGAAATGAAACCCGAACAGACGTTTTACAGTGATCAGTCCAAGGCGTTGTCGACGTTTATCAACGTGCTTGGCCTCACGCTGTCGGTGATTTTTTCCATCGGCGCGATGATCGGCGCGATGATCACCATGTACGCGTCGGTGGCGAGCCGCGTGGGCGAGATCGGCACGCTGCGCGCACTGGGCTTCCGGCGCGGCGCCGTGCTGTGGGCTTTTCTCGCGGAAGCGTTGCTGCTCGGCATCGTTGGCGGCGTGGCAGGGCTGGCGCTGGCCGCCCTGATGCAACTGGCCTCGTTTTCAACGATCAACTTCCAGACCTTTGCCGACCTGTCGTTTCGTTTCATTCTGACACCGGGCATCGTCGTGCGGACGTTGCTGTTCGCGGTGATCATGGGATTCGTCGGCGGGTTTTTGCCGGCGTTCCGCGCGGCACGGCTGAATATCGTCGATGCGCTGCGGGCTGTGTGACGTGGCCGCCGGGCGCGCACATGGGCGCTACCGTGCCGGGGGACGTGCGATCGTTCCCACGTGAAAGCCGAAGTGCTTGCGTGCGCGGTCGCTGAAGTAATGCGTGAGTGTGTTGCGCACGGTGGCAAAGGCGAGTTGATCCCAGGGCACTTCATCCTCGCGGAACAGCCGTGCTTCCAGGGTTTCTGACCCTGCGCTGAAATTCAGATCCAGTAATTTTGCGAGAAACAGCAGGTAGACCTGATTGACGTGCGGAATGCTGTAAACGGCGTAGAGTGAACTGATTTCCACGCGCGCGCAGGCTTCCTCCAGCGTTTCGCGCGCGGCGCCCGCATCCAGCGTTTCGCCGTTTTCCATGAAGCCGGCCGGCACGGTCCACAGGCCGTGGCGCGGTTCAATGGCGCGCTTGCACAGCAGCACCTTGTCTTCCCATAGCGGGACGCAGCCCACGATCATGCGCGGATTCTGGTAGTGAATGGTGGTGCACGCGTCGCATACATAGCGCGGCAGCGAATCGCCTTCGGGGACTTTGTATGCGACGGTGGCGCCGCAGTTGCTGCAGAATTTCATGAGAGGGCAGAGTGTTGAGAGCCGTAACTATACACGGGGTTCAGCCGGCCTTGGTTTCGCTGCGAAACGGCGCATGCTCGTGCAGCTCGTCGATATAGTGTGCAATGCCCTGGGTCTCGCGTGCGAGGAACTGCGCCACCGCTTCGGAAAATTGCGGATGCGCCAGCCAGTGGACCGATGAGGTCTGCACCGGCATCAGACCGCGCGCCATTTTGTGCTCGCCCTGCGCGCCGCCTTCGAATACCCGGATGCCGCGCGCCAGGCAATACTCGATCGTCTGGTGATAGCACGCTTCGAAATGCAGCATCGGGTGGTACTCCAGCGCGCCCCAGTAGCGGCCATACAGGCGGTCGGCGCCGCGCACATTGAACGACGCGGCAATCGGCTGTCCGTCGCGCTCGGCAACAATCAACAGCAGGTTTTCCGGCATGGTGGCGCCGATGCGCTGGAAAAACTCGCGGCTCAGGTACGGCGTATTATGATGCTCGCGGTAGGTGCGGGTGTAACAGCGCGCGAAGAATGACCAGTCATCATGGGTAATGGCGGCACCTTCCAGCCAGCGAAAGCGGATGCCCGCTTCCACCACGCGGCGCCGTTGCTGGCGGATTTTCTTGCGCTTGGTGTGATTCATGCGCGCGAGATACTGTTCGAAATCCGCATCGCCCTCGTTGACCCAGTGAAATTGCACGCCGTGGCGCACCATCATGCCCTTGCCGGCCAGCCGTTGCGTCTGATCATCCGGCGGAAACAGGCAATGCAGCGAGGAGGCGTCACTGTCGCGCGCGACGTCGAGTACTTTGGATGCAAGCAGCTCCGCAACGCGGTCCGATTCCGCGAGAATGCGCGGTCCGGTCACCGGGGTGAACGGAATGGCGCACAGGAGTTTCGGGTAATAGTCCAGTCCGTTGCGTTGATAGGCATCGGCCCATGCCCAATCGAACACGTATTCTCCGCGCGAATGGGATTTGACGTAGAGTGGCATGGCGCCGGCGAGGCGTTTGCCGTCGAAGGCCGCCAGATAGCGCGGCGCCCACCCGGTGCGTTCGCAAGCGCAGCCGGTTTCGTGCAACGCATGCAGGAATTCATGCCGCAGGAACGGGTTGCCGCCATTCAGGCGGTTCCATTGCACGGGGTCGATGTCGGCCAGCGTGGAGACGATTTCAACGTTCAAGGGTGAATCCGGGCGGACGTATTGGGAGGATGGATTGTACGTCATTCGACTCCGCGGCCGGTGCCGCGCGCGTGGCGCTTCGCGTACAATGTCATGCGCTTCGTTACGATCGAGTGAACCAATATGTACGTGACGTCCCCTTTCATCGAAGAATCCCGGTTCGGCAATTGGTTTCTGCGAACGGACACCTGGCGGCTGCGCGTCCTGTGCCGGGCGCTGGACGATCTGCAGCGCTTGATGCCCGCGGATGTGCGGCGGTATCCGCGCGTGCTGGACGTGGGTTGCGGTTTCGGCCACGGGTTTGCCGAGCTGGCGCGGCGCTTCGCGCCGGATGTTATTGTGGGTTTGGATGCCGATCCCGGGATTGGCGCGCGCGCCGGCGACGCGGCGGCCCGCTGCGACATTGACGTTCGTCTGCGCGCCGTCAATGCGGCGCACATGGATTTGCCCGATGCCGATTTTCACCTCGTTTTTTGCCATCAGACGTTTCATCATATCGTCGAACAGGAAGCCGCGATGGCCGAGTTCTACCGCGTGCTGAAACCCGGCGGAGTGCTCCTGTTCGCGGAATCCACGCGGCGCTACATTCATTCACTGCCCATACGCTTGCTGTTCCGCCATCCGATGGACGTGCAAAAGACCGCCGCGGAATATGTCGCGATGGTTCGTGCCGCGGGCTTTGAGCTTCCGGACGAGAAGATTTCGCTGCCCTATTTGTGGTGGAGCCGCCCCGACATTGGCGTGCTGGAGTGGATGGGCCTGCCGGTGCCGCTGCAGCGGGAGGAAACCCTGGTCAATGCGGTTGCGCGGAAACCCTTGAGTGACTGCTGACGGGTTGTTCGGTGTGCTCGCGCGCGGACCGGGAAACGGCGCGTTGGCTTGCGCAGCCCACTCCCATGGTGACGCTGGCGGCGGCGCGGCACCGGTGCCGGGAAATTACGTCCCATGAATGTCGATCACAGTGCGCAATGCGGGATGCCGCGGGCGACGCGGCATTTGCCCTGGCAGCGTCAGCTGTGGCCACGCTTTTGCCGGCTGTTCTGGCTCAAGAGCATCGGCACGACCGCAATCATGTGGGTGTTTTTTGAAGGCTATTTTCACGTATTGCGTCATCCGGCATACCCGCTGACCGTAATGCCGTTAACCGTTGTGGACGCGCTGGTGCCATTCTATCCGCCCGCCTTGTTGCTCTACGCGTCGTTGTGGATTTACGTGCCGCTGGCGCCGGCGCTATTGCTGGGTCTGCGCGAACTGGTAATGTTCGGCGTATGGATCGTCGCGCTGTGCGCGGGTGGATTGCTGATTTTTCATTTCTGGCCCACCACGCTGGCGCCGTCAGGCATCGATCGCACGCCCTATCTGGGATTCGATATCCTGCACGGCATCGATGCCGCCGCGAATGCCTGCCCGTCGCTGCATGTGGCGAGCGCGGCTTTTTCGTTTATTTGGCTTGAGCGGGTATTGCGGGAAATGCAGGCCGCAGCGATCATGCGTGCCGTAAATGTGCTGTGGTTTATCGCCATCGCTTATTCGACCATGGCAACCCGGCAGCATGTGTTTATCGACGTCGCCGCCGGGCTCGCGTTAGGCACGGTGTTTGCGCTGGCGGCGCTATGGTGCCGCCGCGCGGTAAGCCGGGACACCTGCCAGCGTCAGCGCGCGCCTTAGGTAAAACGCCTGGCGATCAGCACCGCGTTATTGCCGCCAAAGGCAAACGAATTCGACATGACGGCGCGCAGATGCGCGACCTTGCGCGCGGTATTGGGCACGTAGTCCAGATCGCAGGCGGGATCCGTCATGCGCAGATGTGCTGTGGGCGGAAGGGTGTTTTCGCGCAGTGCCATCAATGCCGCGATCAGTTCCACGGCTCCCGTAGCGCCCATGACATGTCCGTGCAGTGCCTTCGTGGAGCTCACTGGAATGCGCAGGGCCGTGGCCCCGAAGGCTGCCTTGATGGCGTCAGTTTCACTCACGTCGCCGGCAGTGGTGGCGGTGCCATGGGCATTGATGTAACCGATGTCTTCGCACGCGAGCGCGGCATCCGCCAATGCCATGCGCATGGCGCGCGCCTGGCCTGCGACCGACGGCTTGGTAATGTGCGACGCGTCGCTGGTGGAGCCAAAGCCGGCAAGTTCCGCATAAATGACGGCGCCACGCGCGACGGCAGCGCCGGCTTCTTCCAGCACCAGTGCGCCGGCGCCTTCGGCCAACACAAAGCCGGAGCGATCCGCGGCAAACGGGCGGCAGGATGAGCCGGGATTGGCAGTGTCTACGCGCGCCAGCGTCTGCAGTGCCTGCCACGCCTTGAGCGAACCGAGTGTGAGCAGTGAATCGGCGCCGCCGGCGACAGCGCAATCACAGTAGCCGTTACGAATGGCGCGCAGGGCTTCGCCGATGCCGATGGCAGCCGAGGCGCAGGCAACGGAGTAGGTATAGGCCGGTCCACTGAAGCCGGTTTCGAGCGATATCTCCGACGCCGCGGCGTTGTTCATGGTCATCACGACGGTCGACGGTTTGAGGCGCGCTCTGGCAGTGTGCCCGAGAGACTGTCGATACGATTCTTCCATGGTGTTGGCACCACCCAGCCCCGTGCCCCAATACACACCCGCGCGCGTCTTGTCGTCGATGGTGAGATTGGCGTCGGCAAGGGCCTGGCGTGCCGCGAGCAGCGCAATCAGGGTGGTGCGATCCAGCGTATTGAGTCGCATCGGGGTGAAACCCGCGGTGGAGAACGGCGGAATCTCGCCAGTCAGCCACGGCGTTGAATCTTCAGGAAACGTTCTGGAATGGTGGCCGATGCCCGAGCGCGCGGCGACCAGGTTGGAAAAAAACGTCAGCGGATCGTTTCCACAAGGGGACAATATCCCCATGCCGGTTACCACGACGCGTTTCATGCGGCATCTGTTTCGCGTGCCTTGCCGCCGTGCTGGGCGGCAACAAGACGGTCGACCTCATTGACCAGATCCTGCACCGTGCGCAATTCGGCGTGTTCCGAAGGCGCCTCCACTTTGTATTTATCTTCCAGCAGGAACAGGAATTCCACGGTCGCCAGCGAGTCAATTTTCAATGATTCCAGCGTCGCTCCAGGCGTGACCAGCGCCGGGTCCAACTGAAACTGCTCGACAATCATCGCGCGTATCGTTTCGAACGTGCTCATTGCATCAGTATCCTGAAATGGGTGTCCCCGGCTGCCCCGTCGTCGGACGGGCGGCCGGCGGTTGCATTTCGCATCATTGCGATCAGTTTAACCTAGAAAACGGCCGTTGGACGCGGGCGATGCGCCCTCACCCGACCCGTGGTCGATGATGATGGGGGAAAGTTTGGGAAAGTACGGGGACCTCACCTGGTTGACCGTTTTGGGTGCGCTCAACCGTGGTTGGGCGCGATCGGGCGCCCGCGCTCGGGTCTGTTAGGCGAGAGGCGAATTTTCCGGCCGCCGATGATATATTGGCGGCATGAAATTGGCGATTGCACAACTGAATTACACGGTCGGCGACATCGATGGCAATGCCGCCAAAATTGGCGAGGCGGTGGTCAAGGCGCGTGCGGGCGGTGCCTCATTGTTGTTGACCACGGAACTGGCCATCAGCGGCTATTCGCCGGAAGACCTGCTGCTGCGTGACGATTTCTATGATGCCTGCGCCGCCGCGCTGGCTGATCTGGCGCGCAAGGCGCAGGGCATCACGCTGGTGGTGGGGCATCCGCATCGCGTGAACGGCAAGCGCTACAACGCGGCATCGATACTGCGCGATGGCGGAATCGCGACCACCTATCTGAAGCGCAAGCTGCCGAACTACAACGTGTTTGACGAGGAGCGCTATTTCGACTCGGGCGAGGCGCCCTGTGTATTCGAGCATGAGGGCTTGCGCATCGGCGTGAATATCTGCGCTGACGTATGGGAGGAACCCGCCGCCCTTGCGGCGCGGCGCGCCGGCGCGCAACTGCTGCTGGTGTTGAACGCTTCGCCGTACCATATGAACAAGCAGCAGACGCGCTACGAGGTGGTGCGCGAGCGTGCCGCCGAAACGGGCCTGCCAGTGGTGTATGCCAATCAGGTGGGCGGACAGGATGAACTGGTGTTTGACGGCGCGTCGTTTGCCATGGATGCCGCCGGCAAGCTCGCGCATCAGTCGCCTTCGTTTTCAGAAGTCATTGATTTTATTGATATTTTTAATGGATCACCGCAACCAGGCACGATCGCGCCTGCGCAGTCGGTGGAGGCCGAGGTGTATCAGGCGCTGGTGCTGGGAGTGCGTGACTACGTCAACAAGAACGGCTTTCCCGGCGTGCTGCTGGGATTGTCGGGGGGTATCGATTCGGCGTTGACACTGGCTGTGGCGGCTGATGCGATCGGGCCCGAGCGCGTCAAGGCGGTGATGATGCCGTCGCAATACACCGCCGGCATGAGCCGCGAGGATGCGTGCGCCGAGGCCGGGGCGCTGAAAGTGCGTTATGTCGAAATCGCGATCAAGCCCATGTATGACGCGTTCGTGCAGGCGCTGGCCGATGAATTTCAGGGTTTGAAAGAAGATACCACCGAAGAGAATCTTCAGGCGCGCATCCGTGGCACGCTGCTGATGGCGATGTCGAACAAGAGTGGCGCCATCGTGCTGACCACTGGCAACAAGAGCGAAATGAGCACCGGTTACGCGACGCTTTATGGCGACATGGCGGGCGGTTTTGCCGTGCTGAAGGACATCAACAAGTTGCTGGTGTATCGCCTGTCCAACTATCGCAATACGATTTCGCCGGTGATTCCGCAGCGGGTGATCGACCGCGCGCCCTCGGCGGAATTGCGTCCCGACCAGAAAGACCAGGACAGTCTGCCGCCGTACGATGTGCTCGACGCCATTGTCGAGGCGTATGTCGAGCGTGACAAGAGTCCGCGCGACATTGTCGCGGCAGGATACCCGCGCGCCGCCGTGGAGCAGGTGGTCAGGCTGATACGCATTTCGGAATACAAGCGCCGCCAGTCGCCGGTTGGCATTCGCATCACCGCGCGGGGTTACGGCAAGGACTGGCGCTATCCGATCACCAACCGCTTCCGGCCGCGATTCGACTGACGGCTGTGCTATTCTTACTGTTCCGTATCTGACTGGCAGAGGCATTTCATGAAAAAGATCGAGGCCATATTCAAGCCGTTCAAGCTGGACGAGGTGCGCGAAGCGCTGTCCGAGATCGGCGTCAGCGGACTGACCGTCACCGAGGTCAAGGGTTTCGGCCGGCAAAAAGGCCACACCGAACTGTATCGCGGCGCCGAGTACGTGGTGGATTTTCTGCCCAAAGTAAAGGTCGAGGTGGTGGTGCCCGACAAGCTGCTGGATCAGGCGATCGATGCCATCGTCAAGGCGGCGCGCACCGGCAAGATCGGTGACGGCAAGATTTTCGTGACCAAGGTGGATCAGGTGCTGCGCATCCGCACCGGCGAGACGGACGAGGCGGCTATTTAGCAGCTGGAGCGCGAGGGGTGCGGCTAAACGCTAGTGTCGTCGGGGTTACGCTTCACGCCTGACGCCGCACGCCTTTCAACAGCACCACCGCCGCACCGCCGCCGCCTTCGGTCCGCCGCGCCTGGCAAAACGCGAGTATCTCATCGCGCTGCATCAACCAGCCTGCCACCTTGCGTTTCAGCACCGGCATCCGATTCTTCGAGCCGAGCCCCTTGCCGTGGATGATGCGCACACAACGCAGTCCGTCGCGCAGGCAGCAATTCAGGAATTCGACCAGCACCGGCCGCGCTTCCGCGACGGTGAGGCCGTGCAGATCGAGTTCGCCCTGAATTTTCCAGTGACCGCGACGCAGCTTGCGCAGCGTGTCGCCGGCCAGCCCCTCGCGCAGGAAGTTCAGCTCATCGCCAATTTCGAAACCGGCTTCCCACGGATCGTTGTCGGAAAGGCTGGCTTCCAGTACTTCGCGCTCGTTGCGCACACGCTGCGCGGCGTCAGGCGCGGGCGGCGCCTTGGCGATGGGCGCGCGATTGTTGCGGGGTAACGGCGTAACGTCGGGCAGCAGTTCCGCGAGTTCGGCCGAAACATCCTTCTCGCGCGGGTCTTGCGCCATGACTACGCACCTCACGCCTCACGAACTAAATCAGTCCCTTGCCTTCCAGGTACTTCTGCGCATCCAGCGCGGCCATGCAACCAGTGCCGGCACTGGTAACGGCCTGGCGGTAGACATGATCCTGCACGTCACCGGCGGCAAACACGCCGGCTACGCTGGTGGCCGTGGCATTGCCTTCCAGCCCTGAGCGCGTGGTGATGTAACCGTTTTTCATGTCGAGTTCACCGGCAAAAATATCGGTGTTCGGCTTGTGGCCGATGGCGATGAACACGCCGGCCAGTTTCTTTTCGGTGACGGCCCCGGTCTTGACGTTTTTGATTTTCATGCCCGTGACGCCGCTGTTGTCGCCGAGCACTTCGTCCAGCGTGTTGTCCCACATGATGGTGGCTTTGCCGGCGTCGGCGCGTTCCTTGAGTTTGTCCACCATGATCGCCTCGGCGCGGAATTTGTCGCGGCGATGCACCACGGTGACGTGACTGGCGATGTTGGTGAGATACAGCGCTTCCTCCAGCGCCGTATTGCCGCCGCCGACGACCGCGACTTCCTGGCCCTTGTAGAAAAAACCGTCGCAGGTGGCGCAGCCGGATACGCCCTTGCCCATGAATTTTTCTTCCGAGGGCAGGCCCAGATACATGGCCGAGGCGCCGGTGGCGATGATCAGCGCGTCGCAGGTATAGGTGCCGTTGTCGCCGATCAGCGTGATCGGCGTTTGTTTCAGCTTGGCGGTGTTGATCTGGTCAAACACGATTTCGGTGTTGAAGCGTTCGGCGTGCTTCAGGAAGCGTTCCATCAGTTCGGGACCCTGCACGCCGTCGACGTCGGCGGGCCAGTTGTCGACCTCGGTGGTGGTCATCAACTGCCCGCCCTGCGCCATGCCGGTGATCAGCACCGGTTTGAGATTGGCGCGCGCGGCGTAGACGGCGGCAGAGTAGCCGGCGGGGCCGGAGCCGAGGATCAGCAAGCGGCAATGACGGGTAGCTTCAGTCATGATTCATGTCGTCTTTCAGCAAAAGCGGGAATGTAGCAGGTTGCGCAACGCAATGTCGAGTTGCGGGCGGGATTTAACGGGGGTCGTGACGTGATGCCCCGGTTCTGGCAGACTACGCGGGGCTAAGGAGCCGTTCACAACAACCTAGAGCGAGAAAAACGCCATGGCGATACAGTTCAGACTCAATCCGATGGTTTTGAAAACCGTGCCCTTGTTCGCGGCATTTTCCGACCAGCAGATTGCGACGCTGCTCAATTACGTACAGCATCGCAGCTTCCCGCGTAATGTGTATGTGATTCAGGCCGGTGATGAGACGGATTCCTTGTACGTCATGCTTTCCGGCAAGGTGAAGGTGGTCATTTCCGATGAACAGGGGCGTGAAGTCATTCTCGGCTTCCTGGGGGCGCAGGATTTTTTTGGTGAAATGGGGATTCTCGACGATCAG
The DNA here is from genome assembly GCA_902825845.1 of uncultured beta proteobacterium. GTDB lineage: Bacteria > Pseudomonadota > Gammaproteobacteria > Burkholderiales > SG8-41 > UBA5216. Next base: position 34,904 of record CADECM010000010.1, on the reverse strand, counting down.
CCCCGTTCCGCCAGCGTGTACACCCTTGAGCCGTGCGAAATGCTGCGCCTGTCCAAGGCGGGATTTGTGAGCTGCATCAAGGAAAACGTCGATGTGGCGATGCTGGTGATACGCAACCTGGTACGCCGATTGCGCGATGCAGACCGTCAGATTGAAAATCTGGCGCTGGTGGATGTGTCCGGCCGCGTGGCGCGGCTGCTCATTGAAATGGCGCAGGAAGTGGACGGCAAGCTGGTGGTGCCGCGTATGCCGGCCAAGCAGGAGATCGCCCGCATGATCGGCGCCTCACGCGAAATGGTCAGCCGCGTGGTGAAGGAACTCGAGGTGCGCGGTCTGATTCGCGCCGAACGGCGCAGCGTGGTTATCCTCGATCGCAATATTTCCCGTTCGTTGCGCGCGGCAAAATAAGTAACTATCTGTTTTTATTGAATTTTATTATTTAGTCTGGCGCGACCACTCATTGGCTGTGATACGGTGCCGGGATTGTCGGCAAACTCTGAAACCCCGCGAAACAGCGGGGTTTTTTATTGCTGTTTTACCTTATAATCAGTCTCTTACAAGGGACTCTTAACTTGACAAGCAACGAACATACGCTAAGTGCGCGGGCCGCTCGCAATCCGCTGCCGCCGCGCGTGGCCGCGCTGCTGCGCGAATCCTGGTGGCTGGCGCTGATTGCGGTGGCGCTGTTCCTGCTGATGGTGCTGGTGACCTACAGCAAGACGGATCCCGGCTGGTCGCACAGTCTGCGCGACCCGGGCGTGCGCAATGCCGGCGGACTGGTCGGTGCGTATCTGGCCGATTTGTTGTTGTATCTGCATGGCATTTCGGCATATTGGTGGGTGGTGTTTTGCGCGGCACTGACCGGCTGGGGATTTCATCGCATCGAAAACGTTGCCGAAACCGATCGCCGTTCCTACATCGTCGCGGGTATGGGATTTGCGCTGGTAGTGCTGGCCAGTTCGGGCATCGAGTATTTGCGGCTGTACAGCCTGAAGGCGACGTTGCCGCTGGCGCCCGGGGGCATGCTGGGCGCGGTTGCTGGCGATCTGGCGTTCAAGCTGCTGGGATTTACCGGTGGCACACTGATACTGATACTGACGTTTGCCGCCGGACTGTCGTTGTTCAGCGGCGTGTCGTGGCTGACGATCATCGAAAAAATCGGCACTGCACTGGAGACTGCGTTTTTCTTTATGTTGCAACGCTGGCAGGAGCGGCAGGACCGGCGCGCAGGCGAGCAGGCGGTGATCAAGCGCGACGTGGTGGTCGAGGAAACGCGCCGCAAGCTCGACGTGCACGAGCCGGTGCGCATCGAGCCGCCGCGCATTGAAATTGCCAAATCGCAGCGCGTCGAGCGCGAGAAGCAAGTGCCGCTGTTCGAAAATCTGCCGGACACCATGCTGCCGCCGCTGCATTTGCTGGACGAGGTGCAGCAGACCCTCGAAATCCTGTCGCCCGAGACGCTGGAATTCACCTCGCGCCTGATCGAGAAGAAACTTGGCGATTTCGGCGTTGCCGTTAAAGTGGTCGCGGCCTATCCCGGCCCGGTGGTGACGCGCTACGAAATCGAACCCGCGGTGGGGGTCAAGGGCAGCCAGGTGGTCAATCTGGTTCGCGATCTGGCGCGCGCGCTGTCGGTGATGAGCATACGCGTGGTCGAAACCATCCCCGGCAAGAGCTGCATGGGACTGGAGATACCAAATCCCAAGCGGCAAATGGTGAAGCTCACCGAAATCTTGAGTTCGCAGGTCTATGCCGACATGGCGTCGCCGCTGACACTGGCGATGGGCAAGGACATTGCGGGTCATCCCGTGGTCGCCGACCTCGCGCGCATGCCGCATTTGCTGGTGGCGGGCACCACCGGTTCCGGCAAATCGGTGGCGATAAATGCCATGATCCTGTCGCTGCTGTACAAGGCGCCGCCGTCGCAGGTGCGACTGATCCTGATCGACCCCAAGATGCTGGAATTGTCGGTGTATGAGGGCATCCCGCATCTGCTGGCGCCAGTGGTGACTGACATGCGTCAGGCCGCGCATGCGCTGAACTGGTGCGTGGGCGAAATGGAGCGCCGCTACAAGCTGATGTCGGCGCTGGGCGTGCGTAATCTTGCCGGCTTCAACCTGAAAGTGCGCGATGCGGAAAAGGCCAAGTCGCCGATCCTGAATCCGCTGGCCGGGCCAGATGGCGAAGCGGAGCCCTTGCACGAAATGCCGCTGATCGTGGTGGTGATCGACGAACTCGCCGACCTGATGATGGTAGTGGGCAAGAAGGTCGAGGAATTGATCGCGCGCGTGGCGCAAAAGGCACGCGCCGCGGGTATCCACCTGATCCTCGCCACACAGCGGCCTTCGGTGGATGTCATCACCGGCCTGATCAAGGCCAACATTCCGTCGCGCGTGGCGTTCCAGGTTGCCGCCAAGGTCGATTCGCGTACCATCCTCGACCAGATGGGCGCTGAAGCGCTGCTCGGGCAGGGTGACATGCTGTACCTGCCGCCAGGCGTTGGCCTGACCCAGCGCGTGCACGGCGCCTTCGTGTCCGATCACGAAGTGCATAAGGTGGTCGACTATCTGAAGAGCCTGGCCAAGCCGCAGTACATCGACGAGGTGCTCAACGGACCGGAGGCCGAGGGTGAATCGGGCGCGCTGGTCGAGGGCGACGGTGGCAGCGACGGCGAGAGCGATGAACTTTACGATCAGGCGGTGGCGATCGTCATCAAGACGCGGCGGCCATCGATCTCGCTGGTACAGCGGCATTTACGCATCGGCTATAATCGTGCCGCGCGCCTGATCGAGCAAATGGAGCGTTCCGGGCTGGTGTCTGCGATGCAGTCCAATGGCAATCGCGAGGTACTGGCGCCGGAGTCAGCCGCCGCAGCGGACGAGCGTTAAACCTTCTGTCGTTTCGTCTGTCGAAACGGCTGATTCCGCCCAACCCTCCGAAGGCCAGCCGCCATGCGTGTCCCCTTGCGTAAATCCCTGATGTTGCTCCTGCTGCTGCCGTGCCTGGCGTGGGGCGCCAGCACCGAGGCCTTGCGCGCGTTTCTGACGCAAACCACCACCGCAAAAGGCCGTTTTGCGCAGATGGTGCTCGACAAGAACCTGAAGAAACTGCAGGAATCCACGGGCACCATGCAGTTTTCCCGCCCCGGAAAATTCCGCTGGGAATACGATAAACCGTACGAACAAGTCATTGTCGGCGACGGCGTGAAATTGTGGGTCTATGACAAGGATCTGAATCAGGTGACCGAGCGCAAGCTCGACCGTGCGCTCGGCGCAAGCCCAGCGGCACTGCTGGCCGGAAGCAATGAAATCGACAAGAGTTACATCCTCACCAACATCGGCAGCCAGGAAGGCCTTGACTGGCTGGAAGCCGTGCCCAGGACCAAAGACACCACCTTCGAACGCATTCGTCTCGGCTTTGGCAAGGCGGGGCTCGATGCGATGGAACTGCGCGATCAGTTTGGGCAGGTGACCGTGATCAAGTTCGCCGACATGGAGCGCAATGGCAAGCTCGCGCCGGACGCGTTTTCCTTCGTGCCGCCCAAGGGCGCGGATGTGATTCGCGAGTAGCCCGGGCAGGACGTGAACGATCTCTTCGGCAAGCGCGAACCGCGCGCGCCGCTGGCCGAGCAACTGCGGCCGCACACGCTGGACGATGTTGTCGGACAAACCCATGTGCTGGGGCCCGGCAAACCGCTGCGTCTGGCATTTGAATCCAAAAAACCGCACTCGATGATTTTGTGGGGACCGCCCGGCGTGGGCAAAACCACGCTGGCGCGCCTGATGGCGGACGCGTTCGACGCGGAATTCATCGCCATCAGCGCGGTGTTCTCCGGCGTTAAGGAAATCCGCGAAGCGCTCACGCGCGCCGAGCTGATCCTGCAGCAAAGCGGCCGCCACACCATCCTGTTTGTCGACGAAGTGCATCGTTTCAACAAGGCGCAGCAGGATGCGTTTCTGCCGTATGTCGAGCGCGGGCTGGTGACCTTCATCGGCGCCACCACCGAGAATCCCTCGTTTGAAGTGAACAGCGCGCTGCTGTCGCGCGCGGCAGTGTATGTGCTGCAGCCCCTGAGCGATGACGAACTGCACACGCTGCTGCTGCGGGCATTCGGTAAGTATATGTTTTTAAACAATATTTTAGACGACGCCCAAAGCCGTATCATTGGCTACGCCGACGGTGACGCGCGCCGCTTGCTGAATCTGGTGGAGCAACTGGCGGATGCGGCCGAAGAGCTGCAGCGCACGGAAATTGACGAAGCCTTTGTCACGCAAACACTGACGCAAAGCCTGCGCCGCTTCGACAAAGGTGGCGACCAGTTCTACGACCAGATTTCCGCGCTGCATAAATCGGTGCGCGGTTCTTCACCCGACGCTGCGCTGTACTGGATGGTGAGGATGCTCGATGGCGGTGCCGATCCACTGTATCTGGGGCGGCGCATCGTGCGCATGGCGTCCGAGGACATCGGTCTCGCGGATCCGCGCGCATTGCGCATGGCGCTGGATGCGTGTGAAACCTACGAACGGCTGGGTTCGCCGGAAGGCGAACTGGCGCTGGCGGAAGTGGTGCTGTATCTCGCGGTGGCGCCGAAAAGCAACGCGGCATATACCGCCTACAACGCCGCGCGCGCGCTGGTGAAAGCGGACAAAACGCGGCCGGTGCCTGAGCATCTGCGCAATGCCCCAACCCGCTTGATGAAGGAACTGGGCTACGGCGCGAACTACCGCTACGCGCATGACGAAGCAGGCGCGTACGCCGCGGGCGAATCCTATTTCCCCGACGGCATGACGCCGCCGAAACTATACGAGCCCACGACTTACGGGCTGGAATTAAAAATTCGCGAAAAGCTGGAATACCTGCGCTCGCTGGATCGTAACGCCGGCAAGGCGCGCAAGGGATGACCGGCGTGCCGTCTGTCCGGGGCGGCCCGGTCGGCCGGCGCGGACCAGGCGTCACGGACAGTGCAAACTGGATGGCTCCACGGCCAGCACCGCCAGTTCCGACATGCTGTCGCGGGTGAGTTTCCCCGACGCATTGCGCGGCAATTGGGTCACGTGTATTAGGGGCCGTGGCAGGAACACCGGATCGATCCGCTTGCGCAGGCCCGCGATAATCTCGTCCCGTGTCAGGCCGGGGGCGACCACAAATGCCGTCAACCGTCCGTTCTGGGACGCACGCTCAGGGACATGGAATACACCGTCGAGCACACCGGGAATCGCGGCGAGTTCGAGGTTTAGCGCGGACAGGGACGCGCGTTTGCCGCCGATCTTCACCATGTCCGACGCGCGGCCTTCGAGGTCGAAGTAAGCGCCTTTGATGTTTTGCAACCGGTCGCCTAGTTCGATGAGTGCGTGCACATGTCCACCGGCCACGCGTGCATGGGTTCCGGAAATCTCGGCGCGCACGCCACGCAGGAAGCGATAGCGAGCGGTGCTGGCCGTGGCGCGTGTCGCAATGGCACCGGTTTCCGTGGTGCCATAGATTTCAAATATGCGGCATCCCGTACTGGCCTCAACTGCCTTTGCGATGTTGATATCCAATGGCGCGGTGGCCGTGAGCACGCCGGCGAGTCGCGGCAGCGGTGCGCCCGACAGCACCAGCGCGCGCAGGTGCAACGGCGTGGTGACCAGCCAGCGTTCCCCGGCGGTCTGTTCCAGCACGGCGCAGACATCCGCCGGCAGCAGGGGCGTGCCGGAGTGGATAGCACAGCCGGCTTGAAAAGCGAGCATGACAGAGGCTTCGAGTCCCCACATATGCTGCGGTGGCACTGTGCCCAGCAGAGCCGCGCCCGGCCCGATCGGCAGCCGTGCGCGCAACGCCATCGCGCCCTGTGCATAGGACTGCCAGTTGCGCGCGTGAGGACGCGGCTTGCCGGTGGTGCCCGAGGTGAACGCAATAACCGCCGCCTGATCGCAGGCTATCAGCGGCACGGGCGCACTATGCACGGGCAGCGGCCAGTGCGACAGATCGATGCACAAATCACCGGACGCGGTCTTGCCATGATCCGAAACACAACACACCGGCCCAAAGTCTGTGGCAATTTCATTGAGTACTGCAGGCACCTGGTTCGGCGGCAACAACGTGGGATTGCCGCGGATCAGCGCGGCGGCAAAGCCCAACGCAAAGTTGAGCCGATCCCTGCACAGATTCAGACAGCGAACGCCCGCGGGCATGTCGCCGGCCAGGGCACGAGCCGCGGCAACAAAAGCGCCGCCGTGGAGCGCGGCGTCCCTGTGCCAGCCGATCACGGCATCGGGGTTTTGCAGCAGCGGCAGACTATCCACGGGTAACAGCGGCCACGCTTGGCGCAGTTAACAGGCGGGCATGGCCGCGATCATTGCAACGCCGGGAGATCGCCGGTGCGATCTGCAGTATGTCGATCGAGTCCCGACCCAGGTCCGCATGGGACAACGCCGCCGCCGGATGTACTTGCGCCCCGGCGGGCTGGCCATTTCCCAACGCTGCAGCATGCACGGACGAGGTCATGGCTCTTGGGCAGAATTATTTACATGTCAACTGCAGTGGTGAATAATTCTACTGTAGCAAAAAAATCGAGTCTAACCCTTTCTTGTGGGCGCGACCCATTCTTGTGACGTTTGCATTCTCACGCGGCGTTATCGGCATGACTTCCGCTTCGAATGGCAGGCTTGGCGCGAACAGCCATAACAGTAGACGTTATTGCGGGTAGCAGTCTTATGCCGTATTCAATCCTTAACATTTCCCATACTCCCGAAACTTTCCCTGTGATCATGAGTTAGATATGAAGAATCATTCTCAAATGGTGTGGCGTTGCCTGCTCGCAATAACCATGTGGCCGTTTGCGGCCGCGGATGCCGCGAACCTCGGTGGCATCGTTCAGATCAGTGCGGGCAGCAATCACACCTGTGCCTTGTCGGGCAGCGGCAGCGTTTATTGCTGGGGAAACAATATCCATGGCAATACCGGTGTGGCGGGAGTGGGAGCCGTTTTTATCGCGACCAAGGTAACGGCGGCCAATGATTTCATTCAGGTGAGCGCCGGCGAAGGTCACACGTGCGCGCTGCGTAAAGCGGGCACGGTTTCGTGTTGGGGCTACAATGAACATGGCGAAGCGGGCGACGGACAGACCGCCAAAATTTCACCTGCGGTAACCGTCAGTGGCCTGACCAATGTCACGGCAATAAGCGCCGGGCGTTACCATACCTGTGCTCTGACACGAGACAGCCGGGCGTTTTGCTGGGGCGAAAATGTTCAGGGACAGGTTGGCGACAGCGATGAAACGGTAGAACCCAAGCCACGCGCGGTCGCGGGACTGGAAAACGTGACAGCCATTGCCGCTGGCGGATACCATACGTGCGCCCTCAACGCCGGCAAGGTCTTCTGCTGGGGAAACAACCGCAATTCGCAACTTGGCGCGGGCGAGGTGTCCGGCCGCAAACCGGTTGAATTACCCGGCGTCGTGGATGTGCGAAAGCTGGTGGTCGGCACATTCCACAATTGCTTCCTTGACAGCAAAGCCGTGGCTACCTGCTGGGGCAGCAATCGGGAAGGACAATTGGGCGATGGCAGCCAGGAGGACAGCCGCGCACCCAAGGTGGTGACGGGCATTTCAAACATTATCGCCATCGCGGCCGGGACCTATCATACTTGCGTGACCAGTGCGGACCTCACCCAGTGCTGGGGCAGCAATCGATACGGACAATTGGGAAATGGCGCGAAGAGCAACGTAAACACCGCGCCCGTCAAAGTCGCCAATGTGGGGCGCCTGAAAGACCTGGCCGCCGGCAGCTTTCATACCTGCGGTTTGAGTGAAGAAGGCAATGTGCACTGCTGGGGCGGTAATCGGCACGGCCAGCTGGGAAACGGTACGCAAGGCGATAGCCTGGTAGCGGCAACGGTCAGAGAGTAGTGGGCCGCGCCTGGCCTGAGCAACAGGCGCGGCGGCCGTGAGACACGGCGAGTCCGAGCCTGGTCGTGCTCGCTGAAACCCGTGCGGCTGTTCGAGCGCATTGCCATTTTTCCGCCATGATTGACCCGCGCCACGCCACGATTTTTGCGTTGCGCCGCCACGCTGCTCCCTTGTAATACCCGCATGCCAGGCCGCGGTGTCGTGGCCGGCTCACATCGGATACGGGGAGAACGCAAATGAGTTTTGCACTGTGGAAGCGCATCGCGCTGGTATTGCTGATCGGGATTGGTTTGATGATTCCCATGACCATGATCATGGGGTTGATCGCGGAGCGGCAGAGCGCGCAACGCGGCGTGCTGAGTGAGATCGCGCAAAGTTCCACCGGCGAGCAGTCGATCACGGGTCCGGTGCTGTTGGTACCGTACAAACGAAGGGTCATGCAGTCGCAAATCGTCAGGGATGTGAACGGTACCGAACGGGAAAGGAAGAGCGAGAAGATCGTCGACGAGACATTGGCCTTCCTGCCGGAATCACTCGAGATCGACGGCGACGTGAGCACGTTTGAAAAACGCCGCGGCATCTATACCGCGCGCCTCTACACCGCGCCGCTCAAGATCAAGGGGCGCTTTGCGGTTCCCAAAGGTTACTACGCACAGGGCGGCGGTGGTGCGTTCGATTTCGGGCGTGCGCGTCTTGTGGTCGGTGTTTCCGATCCGCGCGGCATCAAGAACAGTCCGGCGTTGCAACTGGGCGCGAGCACGGTGAGTTTTGTATCGGGGGCCAACGCGCCGGGCATGGCGGCGGGCATGCATGCCGATCTGGGCGCGCTTGGGGAAGACCAGAGCCACGGCATCGACTTTGCCTTCGATCTGGAACTGCAGGGCATGGAGCGTCTGTGGTTTGTGCCCACGGGAAAAAGCACGCAGGTCAGTCTGAAATCGAACTGGCCGCACCCGAGCTTTTACGGTCGCTATCTGCCGGAACCGCGGCCGGCTGGCGCGGCAAATCCGGCGGACGGCTTTTCGGCGCGGTGGCGCACTTCGCACTTTTCCACCAATCTGGCATCGCTCTACGACGACTGCGTGTCGTCGGCGAACAAGTGCAGCGCGGTGACGAACAATGGCTTTGGCGTGTCGCTGATACAGCCGGCAAACATTTACCAGCAACTCGAGCGCTCGGCCAAATATGGATTTCTCTTCGTCGGACTGACACTGATTGCGTTCTTCCTGTACGAGGTGTTGAAACGCCTCGCGATACATCCGATCCAGTACGGTCTGGTGGGTATCGCGCTGGCGATGTTCTACCTGCTGCTGACTTCACTTTCCGAGCACATCAGCTTCGACATTGCCTATGCAATCGCCAGCGCCGCGTGCATCGGACTGCAGACGTTTTATGTGAGTTACGTCCTGCAGAGCTTCAGACGTGGCCTGGGCTTTGGCGCACTGCTCGCCCTGCTGTATGGCGCGCTGTACGTGCTGCTGCAGTCCGAAGACCATGCGCTGCTGCTGGGATCGGTGCTGCTGTTTGGTCTGCTGGCCGCGGTGATGGTCGGCACGCGCAAGGTGGATTGGTATCGGGTGGGGGAGGGGCTGGCAACGCGTAATCGCAACGGCATTGGCGAGGCAACGGTTCAGAAGTCAACCTGAAGCGCGGTGCGCATCACGGCGTTGCGCCGCTCTGCCGCGCAACGCCGGTTCCCACCTGCAATTTGCCGAATGCACTAAAACCCGTAAAGCCGCGCCGGATTGTCCACCAGTATTTTCTTCCGCAACGCCTCATCCGGCACCCACGCGCCGAACATATCCGCCAGTGTGCCGTCATCGGGCATTTGTTCGCGCGCGGCAGGGTGCGGCCAGTCGGTGCCGAACAGCATTCTGTCAGGCGCGGCGGCGGCCATGGCGCGGGCCAGCGGCGTGACTTCGGGGTACTGCGGTTTGTTCTTCGACAGGAAATATGCGCCCATCAGTTTGGCGTGGACGTTGTCGCGTTTTACCAGCCGCAACAGCGCCTGAAACGCGGGTGCATCCACGCCATTGGCGGCCTGGCACTTGGCAAAGTGGTCGATGACGATGTTGATTTTCAGGCTGGCGAGCAGGGCTTCGGCTTGCGGCATTTTTTCGAGATCGAGAAAGAACTGCAGATGCCAGCCCATTTCTTTCAATCGCGGCGCGAGGCGCTCGCCGTCCGCGAGTGTCAGGCCCTCGGTTTCAGAGGCGAGATTGATGCGGATGCCGCGCACGCCAGCGTCGTGCAGGGTTTGCAGTTCCTTGTCACTCACATCGGGTTCGACCACCGCAATGCCGCGAAAATTGAACACGCCGGATTTGAGCGCCGCCACCATGCACGCGTTGTCGGGACCGTACACGCTGGGCTGGACCAGCACCGCGCGCTGGCAGCCGATCGCGGTCAGCATATCGGCGAAGTTCTGCGGCGTGGCGTCGGGCGGAATATAGGCCGCGCCGGGCAGATAGGGAAAGCGGCTTTGCGGACCGAACACGTGCGCGTGGCAGTCGGTGGCGCCGGCGGGAAACTTTACGGTCGGCGGCGTTACCCTTGAATTGAAGCCGGGGATGGTGAAGGGCAATACAGTCATGGTGCGATCCTATTGTAAGTAATTGTTTTTAAACAGTTATTCTATGCGGGCGCCAGACGCTTTGACCACCTTGGCCCATAACGCGATCTGTGCGCGATTGAATTGATCCATGCCTTCGGGCGTGGTGGGCCTGACTTCCGCGCCGAGGGTGGAAATACGTCCCTTGATGTCGGGTTGCGCCAGTGCCCGCGTGAGTTCGCCATTGAGTTTGGTGATGACGGCGCGCGGGGTTGCTGCCGGCGCCACCACGCCGAACCAGCCCACCGCTTCAAAGCCCGGTACACCGGATTCGGCAATGGTCGGCACGTTCGGCAAGGCGTTGGCGCGTGTTGCGCTGGTGACAGCGAGGGTCTTGATGCGGCCCGCCCTGGCATAGGGACTGGCAACCACGATGTTTTCAAAGCTCATGGCGATCTGTCCGCCGATCACATCGGCAATCGCCTGCGCGCTGCCCTTGTAGGGGATGTGCTGCATATCGATGCCGGTGAGCAGCTTGAACATTTCGCCTGACAGATGATTGGGTGTGCCCGCACCGGGCGAAGAGAAGGTCAATTGCCCGGGCCGCGACTTGGCCAATGCCACCAGCTGCCGCGTGCTGTTGGCTGCCATTTGCGGATGCACCGACAGCACATAGCAGGTGGTTGCCATCAGCGATATCGACGCAAAGTCTTTCACCGGGTCGAACGCCAATTTTGCATACAGGCTGGGTGCCACCGAGTTGGGCGCGGTGGTGGCGAGCAGCAGGGTATGGCCATCGGGCGCGGCCCTGGCAACCTGTTCGGTACCGATCAGGCCACCGGCGCCGGGGCGATTATCCACCACGAATTGCTGGCCGAAGCTTTCAGAAAATTTCTGGCTGGCAATGCGCGCCATCAAATCGGCGGTACCGCCGGCGGTCCAGGGCACCACCATGCGCGCGGTGCGAGAGGGATAAGTCTGGGCAACTGTCACGCTGGACGTGACACAAAGCAGTGCAATGGTGAGCGTTGGACGGAACACGGTATCTCCCTGGTTGAGCGCCCGCATTTTACCCCGCCCGCCGCCACGCGCAGGCTGCACCGATGCACGTGATGCGTGCGCGGGCATTCTCCGCGATAATAGCGGCTGCCCATTCCCGGTTGGAACATCATGCTGGACTTACAGTTATTGCGCAGCGATCTCGATGGCGTGGTCAAACGTCTCGCCGATCGCGGATTCACGCTGCCCGCTGCCGAATTCGAGGTACTCGAGGCTGAGCGTAAAAAAGTGCAGACCGATACGCAGGAGCTGCAGGCGCGCCGCAATGCCTTGTCGAAACAGGTCGGCCAGCTCAAGGCTAAAAAAGAGGATGCTTCGGCACTGATGGCCGAAGTCGGCGCCCAGGCCGATCAATTGAAGGCGCTGGAGCAGCAGCTCGACAGCGTGCAAAAGCGGCTCACCGATTTTCTGATGGTGATCCCCAATCTGCCGCAGTCATCCGTGCCGGCTGGAAAATCAGAGGCAGATAACGTCGAGGTGCGGCGCGTGGGGGCACCCCGCACGTTTGATTTCGCGGTGAAGGATCACGTGGATGTCGGCGCCGCGCTGGGCGGCCTGGATTTCGATACCGCAGGCAAGATCGCCGGCGCGCGCTTTTCGGTGCTAAAGGGCGGCATCGCGCGCATGCATCGCGCACTCGCGCAGTTCATGCTCGACGTGCATACGCAGGAACACGGCTATACCGAGGTGTATGCGCCGTACATGGTGAGCGGCGAGTGCGCCAACGGCGTATCCAGCCTCGCCAAGTTCAAGGACGATTTGTTCAAGGTCGAGGGGCGCGATCTTTACCTGATCCCGACCGCGGAATATCCTGTTACAAATTTCGTCAGAAATCAAATACTTGCGTCGAGCGAACTGCCGCTGAAATTCGTCTGCCACACGCCGTGTTTTCGTAGCGAGGCGGGTTCCTACGGCAAGGACACGCGCGGCATGATTCGCCAGCACCAGTTCGACAAGGTGGAACTGGTGCAGATCGTCGCACCGGAAACGTCCGCGGAAGCGCATGAACAACTGACTGCGCACGCCGAGACGATTCTGAACAAGCTCGAGCTGCCGTTTCGCACCGTGGCGCTGTGCACCGGCGATATGGGATTCTCATCCGCGAAAACCTACGACATCGAAGTGTGGCTGCCGGGGCAGAACGCCTATCGCGAAATCTCCTCCTGCAGCAATTTCGAAGCGTTTCAGGCGCGGCGTATGCACGCGCGTTATCGTGCCGCCGGGACTGCTCAGGGCAAGACCGAATTCGTGCACACCATCAACGGCTCCGGCCTCGCGGTGGGGCGCACGCTGGTGGCGATTCTGGAGAACGGTCAGCAGGCCGACGGCAGCGTGGCCGTGCCGGCGGCGCTGCAACCCTACATGGGCGGACTGCAAGCCATACGGCCGCTTTGATTCATGCTTTCGGCCGCCGATAACGATATGCTCACCCGCACCGGCGCGGGCACGCCGATGGGTGAGTACTTCCGCCGCCATTGGCTGCCGATCGCCTTGTCGCGGGAAATGGCGGCGCCCGACAGCCCGCCGATCCGCATCAAAATCATGAGCGAAGATCTCGTCGCCTTCCGCGATACCCGTGGCCAAGTCGGTCTGCTGGAGCCGCAGTGCGCGCATCGTGGCGCAAATCTGTTCTTCGGACGCAATGAAGACTGCGGGCTGCGCTGCGTCTATCACGGCTGGAAATACGATGTCGCGGGCCGTTGCGTCGACATGCCCAACGTGCCGCCGGATGCGGGTTATCACGGCCAGGTGTCGATCAAGGCCTATCCGACCTGCGAGTTCGCGGACATGGTGTGGGCCTACCTGGGCCCGCCCGGCACGGCGCCTGCGCAGCCGCCACAACTCGAATGCGGTGTGGTGCCGGCGTCGCATCGGTACGTCAGCAAGCGGCTGGTCGACTGCAACTGGGCGCATGCCATGGAAGGTGCGCTCGATACCGCGCATTTCTCGTTTCTGCATATGCCTGCGCCAAGCGTTCAATCCAACGTGAATCCCGGCGCTGCCGCCGACGAAAACCGCCTGCGCTGGTTGCGCAACGATCCCTTGCCGCAGTTTGTGGTCAGAGACCATGACGCGGGTTTCGTCATCGGCGGCTCGCGCAGGGCGGACGACGATCAGCTTTACTGGCGCATTACCCAATTCATGCTGCCTTCGCATTCGCTGACACCGGCGGCGATGCCGGGTGAAACGTATTTTGGCTATACCTGGGTGCCGATCAGTGACACGGCGTGCTGGATTTATGTGTATGGCTGGAACCCGGACCAGCCGCTCACCGCCGCCGAGCGGGCGACCTATGAAAAGGGCGGCTATGGACAGCTGGCGGAGCTGGGTCCCGGCCATGTTCCCGTGCGCAACCGCGGCAACGATTATCTGATCGACCGCGACGAGCAGAAACATCGCTCCTTCACCGGCGTGCGCGGCATTGCCGAACAGGATCAGATGGCATGGGAGAGTCAGGGTTACATAGCCGACCGCAGCCGGGAACGCCTGTCGCCGACCGATATCGGGATCGTGCATTTCCGGCGCCTCATGCTGGACGCCGCGCGCGCACTGCGCGACGGCGTGGCGCCCGCCGCCGCAGGCCGTCCGCAGGCATACCGGCTGCGCGCCGGCGGCGCGCTGGAATCCGGCAAACTGTCTTTCGAAGAAATGATGCAACAACGTTTTGGCAGCACAACGGGGAGCGTGAATTGAAACAGCGATTGTTGATGGCGGTTGCGGGCATGCTGATGGCTGGCGGTGCAGGCGCACAGGATTATCCGTCGCGGCAGATTACGGTGATCCTGCCGTACTCCGGCGGCAGCGCGAGCGATGTCATCACGCGCATTGTGCTGGGGCCGATGAGCCAGTCGCTGGGGCAACGTTTTGTTGTCGATAATCGCCCTTCTGCCGGCGGCAATGTCGGCACGCTGGCGGTCACGCGCGCCGCGCCCGACGGCTACACCCTGGCGATGAGCGCCTCCGGGCCGCTCGCCGCCAACAAGACGCTGTATGCCAATCTGGGGTACGACCCCGAGCGCGATGTGCAGCCGGTATCCCAGTATGCGAGCCTGCCGAATGTGGTGGTGGTCAGCGCACGTCTGCCGGTGCAGACCATCGGCGAGCTGATTGATTACGTGCGCAAGAATCCCAATGTGCCGTACGGCTCGGTTGGCAACGGCAGCGCCCAACACCTCGCCGGCGCCTTCTTCGAGCAAATCGTCGGCACGCAAATGACGCATGTGCCGTATCGCGTGACCGCCAATCTGGTGACGGACCTGGTGTCGGGGCAGGCGCCGGTGAGCTTTCAGTTGCTGCCCAACGTGCGCGGACAGATCAAGGCCGGGCAGGTGCGGCCATTGATCGTCGCCAGCAACAAACGCCTCGCCGCTTTGCCCGAGGTGCCGACCGCTGCCGAGGCCGGCATTAAAGGCTATGTGTCCGCGGCGTGGTTTGCCTTCGTGGCACCACGCGGCACGCCGCGCCCGGTGGTGGATAAACTGTATCGCGCGACCGGCGCCGCGATGGCGGATGCATCGGTGCGCACACGCTTCATCGATTTTGGCGCCGAACCGATGGCGACGACGCCGGATGAACTCGCAAAATATATTTCTGCAGAGGTCGTGAAATGGCGCGAGATCATCACCAAGGGCGGCATTTCGATCACGCCCTGAGCGTACGGCGTTCGACGTCGCGTGGCCGTGCGCGGCGGATGGAAACTGCGGAATGCATCACGGCATAGAGATCGACATGGGTACCCTCGCCCGCCAGGCGGGGCGAGGGCATCGTGCAGTGTAGAGTAAACGCAGGGTCGAAGCTTCGCCGCCCACGATGCGGCCAAGCACTGTGTATTCGCCCACGAATTACACGATCATGTTGTACCTGCAGGCGTGACGATACGGATGACGGTTTGTTGCTGCGCGTTACGAACTCAGGCTGCGGGAATTGCAGGTGCTGGAATTAGCGACTATATTTCCGATTCACCATAGACAAATCATTCCGAGGTGACCTCCATGCCCGACACCATCACCACCCGCTACTCGCCGCTCGTGCCGCAGGACATGCTGGACGAGATTTTTTTGAAGGACGCCCGCGAGCCGGAGGATGCCCGGCTGTGGGTGCCGAATGGCCCCGGCCGCTGGTCGCGACCGCTGTGCCTGAATGTCAGCCAGGGCTATTGGGTGCATCTGGTCAAAGTGACGGTGGGCGGCGTTGTGTCGCGTCACCGCCATCCCGCACCGGTTCACGGCTTTGTGCTGGAAGGCCGCTGGCGTTATCTCGAACGCGACTGGGTCGCCACCGCGGGTAGCTATCTGTTCGAACCGCCGGGCGATGTGCATACCCTGGTGGTGGACGACGGCGATAGCATGATCACCCTGTTCCACAACACCGGCGCGCTGCTCTACTGCGACGAGCAGGGCAAGACCGTGGGTTCAACCGATGTGTTTGACCGGGTCGCGGCGGCGCGCAAACACTACGAAGCGGTGGGCCTGGGTGCGGACTACGTGAAGCGGTTTATTCGTTAGACGTCATCTGCGTGTCTCGTTGCAGTGGCGAATGGGCAACAGGGGAATACACGATTTCCATCGGCGACGGATCCCGGCTCGGCGGCACAATGCAGGATGATGTCACGAACGGTGAACATTCTGACGGCGTGACGGCTGCATTGCTGCGCACCGCCAATAT
The DNA here is from genome assembly GCA_902825845.1 of uncultured beta proteobacterium. Lineage (GTDB taxonomy): Bacteria > Pseudomonadota > Gammaproteobacteria > Burkholderiales > SG8-41 > UBA5216. The sequence continues at coordinate 18,741 of CADECM010000010.1, read as the reverse complement.
GCAACTGCGCGCGCAGTTGGCGACCGTGCTGAAAGAGGCGCGTGTCAATGAGGAGAAAATGCGGCGCTTCGACCAGCTCGAGCGCAGGGTGATCGGCGCGACCTCGCTCGCCGCGGTCATCAACACCTTGCTGGTCGATTATCGGGCGCTGTTCGAGCTCGACGCGGTGACGCTCGCGCTGGTTGATCCCCAATACGAGGTGCTCCACATTCTTGGCTCGCCGGCCGCGGCGGGCGGGACGGAGGAAACACTGCTATTTCTCGACGACGACCGGCCGCTGCGGACGATTTACCGCCAGAACTCGAAGCCCGTGCTGGCAAGCACCGGGGACGCACCGGCATTGCTGTTTGTCGACGGCGCCAGTCAGCTGAAATCGGTGGCATTGCTGCCCCTGGTGCACCTCGGCCGGTTTATGGGCAGCCTGAATCTGGGCAGCAGCAACCCGGCGCGATTCAAGGAGGCTGACGGCACGGACTTTCTGGAAAGGCTGGCCGCACTGGTTGCCGTGTGTCTGAACAATGCCCTGGCCACGGAACGCCTGAAGCTGGCGGGCCTGACGGACACCCTGACCGGGGTGCACAATCGCCGCTATTTCGATTCCAGATGCCTGGAGGAAGTTGCCGCGGCCCGCAGGAACGGGGCGCCCCTGGTGTGCGTGTTTCTGGATGTGGACCGCTTCAAGAATCTGAATGACACACTGGGGCATCAGGCCGGGGATAAGGTTCTGAGCTATGTGGCCAAGCTGATCAAGCTGCAGTTGCGCGGCAGTGACGTCGTAGCGCGCTATGGGGGCGAAGAGTTCGTGGTGTTATTGCCGGCAACCCCGTACGCGCACGGCATGGATACCGCCGAGCGCATCCGGCGCATTGTCGAGGGCCAAAGCGTGCCGCTCGCCGCCAATGAATTCACCCGCGTGACCATCTCGGCGGGCGTGGCAATAATGCACAGGCCGCCGAAGTCATCCGACGTGTCTGCGCTCGCTGCCGATCTGATCGCCCGCGCCGACAAGGCGATGTATGAGGCGAAACAGGCCGGTCGCAACCGCGTGGTGTTTTCGGATTCCCGCTAAAGGGCAACTGGCGGCGCGAACCATACATTCGCCACACGCGACGCAGATGGAATGAAAACTGGCTGGTGTTTGTTTTGGTTATTAATTTTTGAATAAAATCAATAACTTAAATAGTGGCGGAGAGGGAGGGATTCGAACCCTCGAAGGCCTTGCGACCTTTCCGGTTTTCGAGACCGGTACATTCAACCACTCTGCCACCTCTCCGTGACCTGCTCATGCGTGCTACCTGCGGTTTTGGCTGCAACCGCCGCTGGCAAGGTTCAACTTGCCGTGCAAGTCAGCCACTGCCGCAATATTGTCCGAAACGGCGGACGACATCGTCGGGAACAGCACATTCAACCGCTCTGCCACCTCTTCGGAGGCGCGGATTCTAGCAGAATCCGCGCTCCGGGAAAATCATATGTGACTCTGGATTTGCGCTGCGTAACGCGCATACTGCCGGAAATCCAGCGGACAGCGCTTCACGCACGCGGTGACTTCATGAGAAATTGGACGGGATGGATGAGCGTTTTGGCCGCGCTACTTGTCGGGTTGAACGCGTTTTTTGCAGCCACGTGGACACACGCCTATCCAACGCGGCCCATCCGCATGGTGGTGCCTTATCCGCCCGGCGGCGCCGCAGACAACACCGCGCGCATCCTTTGGCCGCGTGTGGGCGAGGCGCTGGCGCAGCAGATCGTAATCGACAACCGTGGCGGCGCTTCCGGCATCATCGGCGCTGACATCGTGGCCAAGAGCACGCCCGACGGCCACACGCTGTTGCACGATGCAAGCGCTTTTGCCGTTAATCCGGCGCTGCGCAAGCTGCCGTACCATCCGCTGCGGGATTTCGCGCCGGTGGCGATGCTGATGCGCACGCCGAACATGATCGTGGTGCATCCCTCGCTGCCGGTCACCACCACGCGCGAATTGATCGATCTGGCCAAGGCACGGCCGGGACGGGTCACCTATGCCTCATCGGGTTTTGGCAGCGCGCCGCACATGGCGGGCGAGTTGTTTCAGTCCATGACCAAGGTCAGCATGGTGCATGTGCCGTACAAGGGCGGCGGCCCGGTGTATGCCGATCTGCTGGGCGGACAAGTGCAATTGTTTTTCGGCAGCATTGCCAGCGCGCTGCCGCACGTGCAGGCCGGCAAGCTGCGGGGCGTGGCGCTGACCTCTTCAAAGCGCTCGCGCTCCGCGCCGCAGATTCCCACCATTGCCGAGTCCGGCGTGCCCGGCTTCGAAATCTACGAGTGGAACGCGCTCTACGCGCCGGCCGGTACGGCACCTGCCATTATTGCGCAGTTGAATGCCGCGACCAACACCGTGCTGGCCATGCCGGACGTGCGGCAGCGCTTTTTCCAGTTGGGCGCCGAGGCAACGGCGATGTCGCCCGCCGATGTCGGCAGCTATCTGCGCGGCGAAATGGCAAAGTGGGCGAAGACAGTAAAGGAAACCGGCATCAAGGCCCGGTGAAACGTATTTCCATGTCATGAATGCGGCGCGGCTTTGTTCTACAATCGCCGCGATCGTTTTTTTTACGGAGTAGGTATGCTGCCCGAGAACATGCAAGCCATTGAAATTACCCGCGCCGGTGGACCCGAAGTGCTGGTACCCGCCACGCGTCCGGTGCCGGCGCCCGCGGCGGGGCAGGTGCTGATCAAGGTGGCGTATGCCGGCATCAACCGCCACGATTGCGGCCAACGCAGCCGCGGCTTCGGGCCAAAAGGTGCGACCGATATTCCCGGGCTGGAAGTCGCGGGTGAGGTTGTTGCAGCGGGCGCCGGCGTCACACGCTGGAAATCAGGGGATAAGGTGTGCGCGCTGGTGAATGGCGGCGGCTACGCGCAGTACTGCCTTGCGCTGCAGGAGGTGACCTTTCCCATTCCCGATGGCTTTGACATGCGCATGGCGGCAGGTTTGCCCGAAGCGCTGATGACGGCGTGGCTGAATGTGTTCATGCTGGGGCGGCTCAAGGCGGGCGAATGGCTGCTGGTGCACGGCGGCTCGAGCGGTGTCGGCAGCTGTGCGATCAAGCTCGCGCGTCTGATCGGTGCGCAAGTCGTCACAACGGTCGGCAATGATGCCAAGCGCGAGTTTTGCCTGAGCATCGGCGCGCGGGCGGCGATCAACTATCGCAAGCAGGATTTTGTAGCGGAAGTCGAAAAGGTGACGCAGGGACATGGCGCCGATGTGATTCTTGACATGGCCGGCGCTGCCTATGCCAAGCGCAATCTGCAGGCACTGGCGATGGATGGGCGCGTGATTCATATCAGCTCGGGTGGCACCGAGGAGTACAGCGTGCCGCTCAGCGCGATCATGGCCAAGCGCGCGATGGTATCGGGCTCGGGACTGCGCGTCTCGGCCCTGGCGGTGAAAGTCGACATCGTGCGCCAGTTGAATGAGCTCGTGTGGCCGCATCTGGCGAAGGTGACGCCGGTGATCGATTCGGTGTTGCCGCTGGCCAAGGCGTGCGACGCGCATGCGCGCATGGAAAGCAGCGAACATATCGGCAAGATTCTGCTGGACGTGCTGCATTGAGCCGACGGCGGCAGGCCACCGTTGATGCCGGCGTGCTCCGCTATTCGACCTTCATGCCGCGTTCCTTGATGACCTTGCTCCACTTCGAGGTTTCTTTTTTGAGGTGCACGGCGAATTCATCCGGTGTGCTGGCGGCGATGTCCAGGCCGGCGCCGTTGAAACGTTTGATCTGATCGGCGGCGCTCAGCGTCTTTTTGATGCGCGCAGAGAGCGTGGCGATGATGGCACCGGGGGTGTTTCGGGGCGCGAGCATGCCCTGCCAGGTGCTGAATTCATAGCCGGGCAGTGTTTCGGCGATGGTGGGAACATCGGGCAATTGCGGCACGCGTTTCAAACTGGTGACGCCGAGCGCGCGCAGACGGCCCGCGCGCGAATGTGCGATGGCACTGGGCAGCGGGGGATAACCCATATTAGTTTCGCCTGACAACAACGCGATCATCGATGGCCCGCCGCCCTTGAACTGAATGACCTCGATATTGGTTTTTGCGAGGTAGTTGAACAGTTCTCCCGAGATATGCGGATTGGTGCCGGCACCGGCGCTGCCGTAGCGGATCGGCGTGCTGCGCGCGTTCGCCAGGGTGATGAGTTCGCGCACCGTTTTGACGGGCAGCGACGGATGCACCACCAGCGCGGACGTGGTCGTAGTCAATAACGATATCGGCGCGAAATCACGCTCCAGTTCATAAGACGAATTGCCATAAAGAAATTTGTTGGTGACCATTGGAATGGTATTGACCACCAGCGTATAGCCATCGCCCGGCGCCTTGGCGGCGATCTCCATGCCGATATTGCCGGAGGCGCCGCTGCGATTGTCGATGACGAAGGTCTGGCCGAAGCTTGCGCCAAGAGGCGCGGCGACCAGTCGCGCCACGGTATCGACGCTGCCGCCGGGCGGAAAGGGCGCGACGATACGCACGGGTTTCGTGGGATAGTCCCCTGCGGCGGACTGTGCGCAAGCGGCGCCAGGCAATGCAAGGGCCAGCAGCGCGGCGGTTAGCAACGGCGGACGGGTGGCGGGCATGATTCGACCTTTCGTTCCGGCCCCGATGGCTGAGATTGGTTTTTGCGCGTTGACCACGGGGACCGATTCGCGGTGGCGCACAGCATGGGTAACACCTCGCCACGGCGCAAGGCGTCCAATGCTTCATTTTCGACCGTTATTATCCTCCGATCAGGCGAGTTGCCGTGCGCGGACCATGCGCCTGCCGCAAGTTGGCTAAAATAGCGTGTCACTCACCATCGAATGCATCGTCCTGCCATGCCCGAATCGCCGCGCGCCATCATTACCGAACCCAGTGCCTGGATCGGTCCGCAAATCCAGCACGACGAATCCTGGATCCACCGCTTTGACGACGAAGCGCTTGCGGAACTGGACGCTGCGCTGGCGCAGGTCAAACGCGTGGGTGCGCGCATACCGTTCGGCGCCCATGCCTTTCCGTTGCCGCGGTTGGCGACACGGCTTCAGGCCATTCTCAACGACGTCGAAAATGGCATGGGGTTCAAGTTGCTGCGTGGCATCCCGCGTGGCCGCTATTCGGACGAGGAATGCGAGTTGTTATATTGGGGTTTGGGTTCGCACCTTGGTGTGCCGATTTCGCAAAATGGCCGCGGACATCTGCTCGGCCATGTGCGGGATGAAGGCCGCACCCAGGCCGACCCCAATGCGCGTGCCTATCAAACCAATCAGCGCATGGATTTTCATACCGACATGCTGCCGATGGATTTGCTGGCCTTGTTCTGTCTGCGCACCGCGAAACGCGGCGGCGCGAGCAAGCTCACCAGCGCCCTGACCATACACAACGTGTTGCGCGAGGAGCGGCCCGACCTGCTGCAGGCGCTTTACGGCGACTTTCACATCGACTGGCGCGGCGAAGAACCCGAGGGCGAGAAGCCCTTGTTCACATTGCCCATGTTCAGCGAACGCGACGGCCGGGTGACGGCGCGCATCAACAGTCTGCCGTATTACGAATCGGCGGCGCGCCACGGCGCACAGTACGCGCCGACCGCGGAGCAGCGCGAGGCCTTGCTGATGGTGCAGGAAATCGCCAACCGGCCCGAACTGATGCTGAGCATGGATTTTCACGAAGGCGACATTCAGTTGGTCAACAATCACACCATGCTGCATGCGCGCGAGGCCTATGAGGATTATCCCGAACCGGGCCGCGAGCGGCATCTGCTGCGCATGTGGATCGCGGTGGACGATGCGAAGCGCCGGCCGCTTGCCGACGCGCTTGCCGCGCGCTATTCCTGGGTGCGGCGCGGCGGCATTCCGGTGCATCGAGCGCAAGTGACGTCGTAATACAACCTATTGATTTTAAACAATATTTAATAAGGGGGGCGCGATGGCCATACGATTTCGCAAACTGCATCCGTATGTCGGTGCGGAAGTGAGCCCGATCGATCTGCGGCAATGCCACGATCGTGCCGAGCTCGAACAGCTGCGCGCCGGCATGGATGAGTACGGCGTGCTGGTGTTTCGCAATCAACCGTTTACCGATGCGGAGCAGCTGGCCTTTGCTCAGCGCTTCGACGGCGTGCTGCATGCCAAGCCGGGCGCGGCGGCACTGGGTGCGAACCGCTTCGGCAATGAAGCGATTGCCGATATCTCCAACGTCGACAACGACGGCAGGATTCTCGCGGCCGACGACCGCAAGCGCGCCTACAGCCTCGGCAATCGCCTGTGGCATACCGATGCGTCGTTTCAGGATCCGGCCGGACGTTACTCGACGTTGTCGGCGCGGGTGATTCCCAAGGTCAACGCCAATACGGAATTTGCCGACATGCGTGCGGCCTACGATGCGCTCAGTGATGCCAGGAAGCAAAGCCTCGAAGGCCTCAGGGTGCATCACACCATCACGCGATCGCGCGAGATTCTCGGCTTCGAGTTTTCGGCGGAAGAAAAACAGAAACTCAAGGGCGCCATACACCCGATCACCCGCGTCAATCCGCGCACCGGCCGCAAGTGTCTGTATCTGGCCTCGCACGCCGCGCGCATTATCGACTGGCCGGTGGCCGACGGACTGCTGTTCGTGATGGAACTGATGGAGCACGCCACGCAACCCCGGTTTGTCTACAGCCACGAGTGGCGCGACGGCGATTTCGTGATCTGGGACAACCTCGCGACGATGCATCGCGCAACCGCGTTCGATGATGCCCGCCACCATCGCGAGTTGCGCCGGGTGACCACGATTGACGTGCCGCTGCAGGCAGTCGCCGCGGCCTGAGCGCCGGCTCAGTTCGCGCCGCGCGCGGCGTGGCGGCGGTCGGTCAGTTTGTGCACGTCGGCAAACCGTCTGACCCAGGGCGAATTGGCGGTGATGGGCCGCGGCAGTGCCGCAAGCGCCTTCTCCGCCAGTTCGCGGGTTTCATAGCTGCCGTAAAAAATTCTGAATAATGGCGCGCCCGGCGCGGCGGATTCGGCATAGGCCACGCGGCTCGCCAGATCCTGCTGCTGAATGTAATCGCGCGCCTGCGTTTCCGTGCCGGCCGCCAGAATCTGTATGGTGTAGTGATGCGCGGGCTGATTCAATATCCACGCTTCGCGCTTGATTCCGCCGGGCGCCGGGGCATCGGCGGTTGCCGCCCTTGCAGGTGCGGCAGGTGCGGCGGACGTGCGGCTCGCTGTGCCGTCTTCCGCATCCAGTTTCGCCAGCGTCTGTTTGGCCTCGGCACTGCCTCGCGTCGCCGCGAGGGTCAGCCACTTTCTGGCGCGGGCAGTGTCTTTCTCGCCGGCCGCGCCGTGATAGTACATATTGCCGAGGTTCAACTGCGCCGGCAGGATGCCGCGTTCCGCGGCCCTGGTCCACCAGTGTTCGGCTTTGTGCAAATCCTTGTCGACGCCGTCGCCAGTGGCGTACTGGTTGGCCAGATTGTATTGGGCGGGAGCGAAGTCCTTTTCTGCGGCTTCGCTATAGAGCGCGAAGGCCCTGGCCTGATCCTTTTCCACACCCTTGCCCTCGGCGTACATCACGCCCATGAAGAACAGTCCTTCGGGCCGGCCCCGTTCAATCAGCGCCTGCCAGTGCCGGATGGCGGTTTCGTAGTCCCCGGCACTGTAGGCCGCGCGGCCTTCGTCGATCGCGGCTGCGCCGTGCGCGAGGTTGGATAGCAGCAAACAGATGCCGAAAACGCATCGCGCCAAGCGCAGTCGCCCATAATGGCGTGACACGTTCACGGCGGCGTCGACGCACAAAATTTCCCGTTTCATGCCGTCAGTGTGCCGGGCTTGTCGCGCGCAGGCAATCGTCGGTAAACCAACCCATGCTATCGTCTGCCGCATCACTGACGTGGGCTTCAAGATAAAAAATGTTTAGAAACAAATACTTATATAATGCGGCAGCGCGCTGTGGCGCCCTCGTATTCACCTTGGCCGCATCGTTGGCGATCGCGGAAGTGGTGCGTGTGGATGTCAGCACCCGCACGGACGTACTGGAAGGACGCAGCCATGGCGAAGCGGGAGTGTACGAATGGCTGCAGGGCCGCGCCCATTTCACGCTTGATCCGCTGAACAGCAGGAATGACAGCGTCGTCGATCTCAAACTGGCGCCGCGCAACGCCCAGGGCCTGGTGGAATTTTCCGCGGATGTGTCGATCCTGCGGCCCAAAATCGCCGCGCGCGCCAATGGCGTGGTGATAGTCGATGTGGTGAACCGCGGCCGCCCTACCATTCTGGAATATCTGAATCGCGGCAACCGCGCCGCGGCTGCCGGCAGTGAAGCCTTCATCGGTGATGACTTTTTGCTGCGCCAGGGCGTAACGCTGGTATGGCTCGGGTGGCAGCAGGACCTGCCGCCGCAGGTGTCGAATGCGCCGGGCACGCTGCGTCTCGCGGGACCGGTGGTGCCGGGTGTCAGCGGCAGGGTGTATGGCGAGTTCAGCGTGGCCTCGCGTGTGATGGATGTGTCGCTGGGCGACCGCACGTCGATTCCCTATGCAGTTGCGGACCCGCAGGATGCCGCCAACACACTGGCCATCAGTCCGTCGCGCCGCGAGCAGCCGCGCGTGATTCCGCGCGAGCACTGGTCATTTGCGCGCCTGCGCGACGGCAAGCCGATCGCTGATCCGACGCGCGTGCAGGTCGAGGGCGGTTTTGTACCCGGCGCGATTTACCAGTTTGCCTACGGCGCCAAAAATCCGCAGGTGGCCGGTCTGGGTATGGCCGGTGTGCGTGATCTGGCCGCGTGGCTGCGCCATGATGCGGCGGCGCTGGTGCATGCCACGCACGTCTACGCGTTCGGCATTTCGCAAAGCGGGCGGTTTTTGCGGCAGTTTTTGTACGAAGGCTTCAACGCGGATACCGCGGGCCGCCAGGTGTTCGATGGCATGATGGTGCATATCGCCGGCGGCGCACGGCGCGGCTTCAACGAGCGCTTTGCGCAGCCGTCGCGCACCACCGGCTCACGCGTGTTCCCGTTTACCGATATCGAACAGAACGACCCTGAAACCGGTGAATCCGGCGGGTTGCTGGCGCGCGCCACGCAGGCGAAGGTGGTGCCGAAGATTCTGTATACCAGTTCGTCGTGGGAATACTGGGGCAGCGGCGCGTCCACGATTCACACCACGCTCGCCGGCGGCGACATGCGCATTCCCGACAGCAGCCGTGTCTACCTGTTTGCGGGCACCCAGCATGTGCCCGCGCGCCTGCCGCTGCGCGAGGTGGCGGCGCGGCGCGGCCAGTTGCCGCACAACCCGCTGGATTACCGGCCCGCACTGCGCGCGTTGTATGTGGCGCTCGATCAATGGGTGCGCAATGGCACCGAGCCGCCGCCGAGCCGCCATCCCACCGTGGCCGGGCGCAGTCTGGTACACCGCACGGCGTTGAATCTGGCGGGCCTGCGCGGCATCCATGTGCCGCAGGGCGCGCAGCCGGTGTTTCGTCTGGACTTTGGCGAAAAAATGCCCGGCGTTCCCGGCATCGTGCCGCCGAAAGTGGGCAAGCCCCATGTGGTGCTGCTGCCGCAGCTGGACAACGACGGCAACGAATTGCCCGGCATTCGCATGCCGGCGCTGGCGGTGCCGCTCGCGACACATAGCGGCTGGAATCTGCGCTCGCCGGCGATTGGCGCGCCGCACGAACTGGTGCAACTCACGGGCGGCATGCGCGCGTTTGCACGCACGCGCGAAGAACGAACCGCCGGCGGCGATCCGCGTCCCTCGGTGACCGAACGCTACGCGTCGCGCGAGGCCTACCTGCAACGCGTGGCGTACGAAGCGAACGCGCTGGTGGAACAGCGCCTGTTGCTGAAGGAGGACCTGCCGCAGATTGCCGCGGATGCCGCGGCGCTCTGGGATTATGTGATGCAGGGAGGCAAGACCGCGCGGCCGTAACACGTGCCGCGCGTGCGACCATTGGATCTCAGGGCGCGATGCTCACGTCCACGGTTACATCCGGCGTCGCGACCGCGACGCTGCCGTAGAGTGGTCACCTGCCCTTGAAACGATCGATCAGCGTGTTGCCCTGGGCGGCGCTGACGCCGCTGAGCTGGAATTTCACGCGCACCGCGTTGAACACGGTGAGGTCGGTGCGTACCGGATTGGCGCGGTCGAGCATGCCGGTGATGCTGACATCGACGCCGCGCAGCGGCATGTTTTCGGTCTTGGCCAGCGCCTGCACCAGTTCCACGCCGCACGAGGCAACACCGGTGAGGAACAATTCGGCGGGCGTGACTTCCTCGCCCGGCGCGCCGTTTTGCACCGGGCCGTCAATGATGAAATGATGGTTGCGCACGCTGCACATCACGCGGCCATGCGTGTCGGTGGAGCGCGCGCGGATGTCGTAACTTCGGGTTTCGCTGGCGGCCATGCGGGTTTCTCCTGGTGGGTTGTCGATCGGTTTGAAGGGGGGGGCTGTGGCGGGCTACTCGCCGCTGATCGCCGCCGGCGCCCAGCCGCGCTTGGCGCGTATGGTGGGGTTGCCGATAAGTTCCACGATCGCTGGTTTGCCGCAGGCGAGCGCCTTGTCGAGTGTGTTGCGGATGTCGGTGGGTTTTTCCACGCGAAAGCCCGCGCAGCCCATTGAGTTTGCCACGCTGGCGAAATTGACCTCTTTCTGGAAGGTTGCCGCTTCCGCCACGCCGCCCGAGTAGTTATTGTTGACCACCATCACGGCGTTGATGCCGGCACGCGCCGCGGTTTCCATCTCGGCCATGTGATAGTAGAAGCCCGCGTCCCCGGCAAAGCCGATCACCGGTGTGTTGGGCAGTGCCGCTTTGACACCCAGCGTGCCGGGGAATCCCCAGCCCAGCGAACCGCCGCAGCGAATGTAACGCTGGCCGGCCTTCATTCTGGCCATTTGCGCGGTCCATAGCGCGGCGTGAAAGGTGTCGACCACCAGCACCGCGTTCGACGGCAGCCATTCGCCAAGCTCTTTGGCCATGCGTTCGGGGCGTATCGGCACCTCGTCGGAATTGCGCAGCGGATCGCTTTCGGCCCAGTACTCGGCGACGTAGCCGCGCGCCTGTTCCAGCCATTCGGCGCGCGGCGTGGGCGCGCCGGCCTGTGCCAGCATGGCGGTGAGCGTGGCCTTGACGTCGCCGCAGAGTGAGACCGCATTCGGGTAGTTGCGGCCGAGTTCGTGGGGATCGATATCGAGCTGGATGGTGCGGGTACCGATCTTCGGGATTTGCCAGCCGTGGGTGACCTGGCCGCCGGTGTGGCTGCCGATGAAAAACACTAGATCGGCAGCGGCAACCGCCTTGTTCGCGCACCAGCGCGAATACGTGCCCGGCACGCCCACGCCCAGCGCATGATCGTCGGGCACCAGCGCGCGCGCATGCAGGCTGGTGGCGATGGGGATCTGCAGTTTGTCGGCGAGCGACACTACTTCCGCGCCCGCCAGCGATTTCACCGCGCCGCCGCCGACCACGATGATGGGCTTGGCGGCGTCCTTCAGTTCTTTCAGCGCCGCCTTGATGTCGGCGTCTTCCGCACAGGGACGGAACGGCGGATAACGCGTGTAGCGCTGCTCGAAGGTGAGGTCGTAATTGTCTTCGCGGTCGAGCACCTGCCCGGCATTGCCCTTGAGTTCGAGATGCACGGGTCCCGGCGCGCCGCTGGTGGCCTCGCGAAAGGCCTGACGCAACAGGTCGGGAAAGCGCATGGCGCTGTCGACCGCATAGTTGGCTTTGGTGACGCCGTCCCACGCGGTGTGGTCTTCGGCGTTCTGGTAGGCGTGCCGGTAACGCGGCATGTCGTTTTGTCCGCCGGAGATCGCGATCACCGGCGAGCCCGCCATATGCGCATCGCGCACGCCCGCGGCGAGATTGGTGCTGCCAATGTCCTGACACAGGCAGACGCCGGGCCGGTTCGAGGCGCGCGCATAGCCATCCGCCATGTAGGCCGCGGCCTTTTCGCCATGCGCGATGACGAGCTGGGTCGCGCCGAGCTTGGTCACTTCCACCATCGCCGGCGGTATTACGGTGTTCACGTAAAACAAATGCGATACGCCATAGCCCTTCATGGCTTCGGCGAAGTAACGGTGACCGGTCATTTTGGGCATGGTGCGCTCCTGATGAAGAACGAGAAAAATCCTTGCCACGGGTTTCACAGATGAACACGGATTTTGCTGAGGTCGATCTGCGTTTAGATGTGAAATCCGTGGCGAAAAAGGGGTACGTTTTTGACCAGCATAGCAGGAATTCATGCGGTAACATCAAGCGCGCGCTTCCCTTGGCCACAATAAGGAATTTTCGTGCCGACGATCTCGCTGTCTCCCGGCGTTGACCTGCATTATCGCGTCGACGATTTCACCGACCCATGGACCCGGCCGGAAACGATTTTGCTGTGCCACGGCAATAACGAAAGCCATCAGGCGTGGTACGGCTGGGTGCCGCATCTGGCGCGCCACTATCACGTGGTGCGTCCGGACATGCGCGGCTTCGGTGCGTCAACGCCGATGGCGCGCGATTTTCCGTGGACGCTGGATGTCGTGATCGACGATTACCTGAAGCTGATGGATCATCTGGGCGTTGAGCGCTTTCATCTGGTTGGCGCCAAAATTGGCGGCGTGATCAATCGCGCTTTTGCGGCGCGCCATCCGCAGCGCGTGCACACGCTGACGGTGGTCGGCTCGCCGCCGCCGATACGCGCCGATGCCGCAACTCGCGCGGCACGCGTGCGCGAAGTGGAAGAGCAGGGCATCGAACACTGGGCACGACGCAGCATGGGGTCGCGGCTGGGCAGTCGTTTTCCGCGGGAAGGTGTCGAGTGGTGGATCCAGTACATGGCGCGCACGGCAATGTCGACCGAGGCCGGCTTCGCCGAGACCATCAATTTTTCCGACATTACGGCCGACGTGAAAAACATCCGCTGCCCGATGCTGGTGATCACCACCGAGGAGAGCGGCCTCGCCTCCGTGGCACAGACACGCGCGTGGCAGGAACAGGTGCCGCACTCGGAACTGGTGGTACTGGCGGGCGATTCGTTTCATGCGGCGGCCACCGATCCCGACACCTGCGCGCAAACGCTGCTGCAGTTCGTGCGGCGGCATCCCATAACATAACTTATTGTTTTTATTTATTTTATTATAAACTCGACATCATCCATCCAAGGAGCGCTTCATGCACCAACACCATCTTGCCCGCGCGGCTGAATTGCAATTCGTCGACTGCCACGGCGGCGCGCTGACGGCCACCAACGAAGCTGCCGCGCAGGCGGGCGGCGGCAGCCGCCGCCAGGTGATCGTCGCCGGAAAGCGCGTGAAAACCATCGACGTGCATTGTCACTGCGTAATTCCCAGGGCGCTGGCATTGCAGGGCAAGGACCACACCAAGGAGCGCGGACCGGGCCTGGGGGATGTCGGCGCGCGGCGTCTGCGTGAAATGGACGAGCAGGGCATCGACGTCGAGGCGATCAGCATCAATCCGCACTGGTATCAGTGCGAGCGTGACCTCGCTGCTGAAATCGTGAACATCAACAACGAGACGCTCGCCGAACTGTGCGCGGCACACGCGGATCGTTTCGTGGGATTCGCCTCGCTCGCGCTGCAGTTTCCCGAGCTGGCAGTGCAGCAACTGGAGCACGCCGTCAAGAAACTGGGCATGCGCGGCGCGGCCATCGGCGGCAGCGTGCACGGCGACGAGTTTGCCAATGCCCGCTTCGATCCGGTATGGCGCAAGGCGGAAGAGCTGGGCATTCTGCTGTTCATTCATCCGCAGGGCACACCCGCGCTCGCGCCGCGGCTGAAGGGCAATGGCTGGCTCAGCAACGTCATCGGCAATCCGCTGGATACCACTATTGCGCTGTCGCATCTGATCTTCGAAGGCACGCTGGATAAATTTCCCGGCCTCAAGATTTGTTCGGCGCATGGCGGCGGTTTCCTGCCGCATTATGCGGCGCGCTCCGACAATGGGCTGCGCGTGGCGCCGGAAATGGACACCGGCGTCAAGCTCAGGAAAAAGCCCACGGAGTACATGCGTGACATGTACTACGACACGCTGGTGTACAGCGACGAAGCGCTGCGCCATCTGGCGCACGAAGTCGGCGTGGACAAGCTGGTGATCGGCACCGATCATCCGATCCCGTGGCAGGCCGATTCAGTGAATCACATCCTCAACTGCCCGCATTTCGACGATACGCAAAAACGCATGATGCTGGGTGAGACCGCAGGCAAGTTGTTGGGCATCGCTCCGGATTTCAGCGCGCAGTAGCAAAGTACCGCCGTGTGCCGCGACCCGTATCCGTGCCTGGCGCCACTCCTCTGACAGGTACATCGGGCATGAATAAAAAGTATAATAAAATCATATATTTACGTATTTTTATCGAATGATGCGTATTAGCGTCGTGTGGTGGAAACACACGTCTGCGCGGACGGTGCGTAACGCAGACGCATTAAAGTCGCTTGCCACGCCCGGCTCGCGCTGGCAATCGCGTTGACAGCGCGGGCGACGCAGCGGGCGACAATTGCCGCGTCAGCAGGTCGTGAAACGCCTGTGCCGCGGGCGACAGGGCGGCATTGCGGCGGCGGATCAGTACGATGGTGCGGCGAATCACCGGTTCCTGCAACGGCACGCGGCGCACGTCCGGATGCGTGCCTTCGAGCAGCGTGGCCGACGGCAGGATGGCGGCACCCACACCTGCCGACACCAGTGCGATCGCGGTGGACGGGTGCTCCACTTCGCAGCGGCCGCGAATGTCGATCTTGTGCCGCGCGAGCTGGTGGTCGAGCAGCGCGCGATTGCCGCTGGCGCCGCTGACGGCGATGAGGTCGATGCCGCGCAGGGCCTTCCAGGTGACGTGGCTCAGCGTGCTGGCGGGATGGTCGGCACGGCAAAACAGCATGAACGGATCCTGCAGCAGTGGGTGCTCGGTGAGTTCCGGATGCGCGCGCATGCGGATGTGGATGCCCAGTTCCGCCTCGCCGTTGCGCACCGCGTCGGCCACCTGTGTGCTGTTGCGGTCGAGCAGCCGCACGCGGTTGGCGGGAAATTTTTCGGCATAGGCGCGGATCACCGCGGGTAGTTGCTGGTAGGCCATCGACGGCACACAGGCGATGGCGACGTCGCCGCTGGCCCAGCGCGACATGTCCTTGAGTCGATCGACCGACTCGGTCAGTTCGTCCACCAGCCGCGTGGCGCGCGGCAGGAACTCGCGCCCCACCGCGGTCAGCGCCACCGAGCGTGTGGTGCGATCGAGCAGGCGCAGGCCGAGATACGCTTCCAGCTTCTGGATGCGGCGGGTGAGCGCCGTCTGCGACAGGTTGAGCCGGTCGGCCGCCTTGTAAAAGCCGCCGAGCTTGGCCACCTGCACAAACGCCTGGATGCCGTCGATGTCGAGTTTCATGCGTAGTGTGCATCAATCATGTTGAATGTTGCATTTTACGTCATCCTTGGCATGGCGCATCATGGCGGTGTCGCGCGCGCCCGTCCGCGGCCGAACCGAGAAAGGCGTCCATGCTGAACCTGAAACTGCCCTGTGTCCTGATGCGTGCCGGCACTTCGCGCGGCCCGTTTTTCCTGCGCGAGTGGCTGCCCGAGGGGGACGAGGCGCGCGATCAGGCGTTGATCGGCGCCATCGGCGCGTCCGATCCGCTGCAACTGGACGGGCTGGGCGGCAACAGCACGCTCAACAGCAAGGTTGCCATCGTGTCGCGCTCGAAGCGGGCCGATTGCGATGTCGACTATCTGTTCGCGCAGGTGGGCGTGGGGCATCAGTCGGTGGACACGCGCCCCAACTGCGGCAACATGTTGTCAGGCGTGGTGCCGTTCGCCATCGAGCAGGGCCTGATCGCGGCGCGGCCGGGGCAGACCACCGCGCGCGTGTTCAACGTCAACACCGGCGCCAGGATCGATGTCACCGTCAACACGCCGGGCGGTCGCGTGACCTACGACGGGGACGCGCGCATCGATGGCGTGGCGGGCACGGCGGCGCCGATATGGCTCAACTTCCTCGATGCCTGGGGCGCGGTCACCGGCAAGCTGTTTCCGACCGGCAACCGCATCGACCACGTCGATGGCATCGACATGACCTGCATCGACGCCGCCATGCCGCTGATGATGCTGCGTGCCGCCGACCTCGGTTTGAGCGGGCGCGAGCGGCCGGCGGAACTCGATGCCAATGCGCCGTTGATGGCGCGCATTGAAAGCCTGCGGCTGGAGGCGGGCCGGCGCATGGGGCTGGGTGATGTGTCGGGCAGCGTGGTGCCCAAGCCGGTGCTGGTGAGCGCCGGCAACAGCGCGCTCAGCATCACCTCGCGCTACTTCACGCCGCGGCGCTGCCATGCCTCGCATGCGGTAACCGGCGCGATCGGCGTGGCCACGGCGTTCGCGCTGCCGGGCACGGTGGCAAGCGGCGAACCGAGGGCGCCCGGCCGCCATCCCCTGGTGGTGCTGCATCCCGGCGGGCAGATCGAGGTGGAGGTCGAAATCGAAGGTGAAGCGCAGGCGGCCACAGTCAGCCGCGCAGCGCTGGTGCGCACCGCGCGCAAGATTTTCCAGGGCGAACTGACCCTGCCCGGCTATGTGTTTCCGCCGGGGACGGCCGGCGCCGGAGGCGCCGACCCCGCGGCCGGCGCAGCGCCGGCACCGTTTCCGTCGCGCGACATTCAGATCATCGTGCCGACCAGTGCCGGCGGCGGCAACGATACCCTGGCGCGGGCACTGGCGCGCGACCTCGGGCCGCGGCTCGGCCGCACCGTCGCGGTCGACAATCGCGCCGGCGGCAATGGCAGCATCGCCAGCGAATACGTGGCGGCGGCGCAGCCCGACGGGCACACGCTGCTGTTCGGCTACATCGCGACCCACGGCATCAACCCTGCACTGCAAACCCTGCGCTACGACCCGGTGACGGATTTCGAGGCGGTGGGGCTGGTGGGGCAGTCGCCGACGCTGCTGGTGGTGAACGCCGAGGTGGCGGCGCGCGACGTGCACGAACTGATCGGGTTCCTGCAACAACAAGCGGGGCGCTGGAGTTACGCCTCCGCGGGGGACGGCACGGTGCCGCACATCGCCGCCGAATTGTTCCAACTGAAAAGTGGCGTCACGATGACGGGCGTCACCCATGCGGGCGCGGCCCCCGCTATTGCCGCGGTGGCACGCGGCAATCCGCAGATCATGTTTCCCAGCCTGTTCACCGCGCTGCCGTATCTGCGCAGCGGCAAACTGCGCGCGCTGGCGGTGGCCGGTCGGGCGCGCCTGTCGGCCATGCCGGATGTTCCTACGCTGGCGCAAGCCGGCCTTGATGGCATCGACGTGCCGCAGTGGTATGCGCTGTTCGCGCCGGCGAAAACGCCGCTGCCAGTGCTGTCGCAGATCAATCGCGGCCTCGCCGACGTGCTGCGGTCGCCCGCCATGGTTGCGCGCCTCGCGGCCGATGGCATGCAGGTGGGCGACGTCAGCATCGACGCGCTGCGGCAGCGGGTACTGGCCGAGCGCGACAAGTGGCGGCAGGTGGTGCGGCAACTGGACTGGCGCAGCGAGGCGCCGTCGGTGGATTGAGTGCGCGGCGCGGCAACGACGCGCTGCCTGTAGGCGACGAATCGCTGCGCCATTTCGCGCATGAGGTCGGCGTGGACAAGCCGGTGACCGGCACCGATAATCCGCTACCGTGCGTGCCTCTGATGGGGAGAAAATTTCGTGGCAAACCACGTTCACTTATGAAGATCTATCAAGCCGTAGCCAACGCCTTCGTCAAGGAGGGCGCAACCACCGTCTTCGGCCTGATGGGCGACGGCAACATGTCGTGGGCTGCCGCCATGTCGGCCAAGCCCGGCGTACGCATGATCGATGTGCGCGACGAAGGCGCGGGACTGTCGATGGCCGAAGGCTGGGCACGGGCCACCGGCAAGGTCGGCGTGTGCCACGTCACACATGGTCCCGGCATCACGCGCATGACGACCTCGCTGGTGGCGGCGACCAAGGCGCGGGTGCCGGTGGTGGTGTATACCAGCCGCACCCATTTCAACAATGAGTGGCAGAACCAGTCGCTGAACCAGGAGCGCCTGGTCACCGCCACCGGCGCGGGCTATATCGAAGTGCTGACGCCGTCGTTCGCTGAGGACGCGGTGCGGCAGGCGTTTTATCAGGCGCGGCTGCACGGGCGTCCGGTGGTGCTGGCCTATCCGATGAACTTGCAGGATGTGAACATCGATAGTGATGGTGATGACTATCTGCCCTCGTCGTCGCTCTATGCCGGGCAGCAGCGCATCCGGCCGGCGGAAGATCAACTGGCGCAGGCCGTCGACATCATTGCGGCCAGCAGGAAGCCGGTGGTGGTGGTCGGCGATGGCGCCGTGCTGTCGGGCGCGGTGGATGCCGCGGAAAAGCTCGCGCAACGCATAGGCGCGTTGACCGCGACCACACTGGTGGCCAAGGGCGCGCTAGCAGGCGAGTTTCACGCGGGCATTTCCGGCATGTTTTCCACGCACGCGGTGATGGGCTTGTTTGAAGAAGCCGATTGCGTGATTGCAGTGGGCGCGAGCCTGAATCCACACACCATCGAAGGCGGTCTGCTGTATCCGAAGGCGCGCATCGTGCACATCAACGCCGAGCCGGTGGTGGTGATGGGCAACGACCGCGTGGCCGATTGCTATGTGCAGGGTGATGCCAAAGTCACCGTAGAAGCCATTGATAATGCGTTATCGCAAGTATCTGTTTTTAAAGAGAATTTTAGAACGCCTGCGGTCAAGCGTATTTTGCGCAATGCCGATCGGGATG
>CADECM010000009.1 GCA_902825845.1 uncultured beta proteobacterium | reverse complement strand
GGAGTTATCACTGTAGCATACTGTGTTGGGAGCCAACGTAATCCGGATTCAATACCAGCCGGTTAAGGCACGCCCATCGAATTTCCGTTCAGACTTGTCAAAGCATTGTGACAGCAGTGGCGCCCGCCGATGCCAGTGACGAATGGCACTTATTTAACTTGTTTGGGATGTCCATATGGTTGCACGAGTGCGCGCGCTTGAGCTCGCGGCTTCATCCGGAAGGCAGGGTCTCAACTTTTTCCTCGCTACGACGGAGCCTCTCACTTCACCTCGATTTATGCAATCCAAAAGCTCCCCGTAAGCGGACGAAATTGAAGGAGCGCTCAGGACCGATTTGAGTCTCCCGCGAGCAAAAATGAACAGCCGCTGATTGCCCCTGGCATGCCTCAGGCCGAAGACGTTTTGCCACCGCCCGCGCAATCCTGATTGGCATACCCATCAATGGCCCATCGGCGTGCCTGACGCTGCGCAACCACGGCGTTCAAGCATCAGCCACCACAATATTCTGCGGCGCGCCCGCGAGAAAGTGTTCGACGTTGGCGATGGTCAGCAGCAGGCCGTCGCGGCGCACTTCCGGGGTCTGTCCCGCGTTGTGCGGAGACAGTACGGTGTTGGCAAAACCGAGTATCGGGTCACCTGACTTCAGCGGTTCATCATGAAACACGTCGAGGCCCGCGCCGGCAATGCGCTGCGTCTCAAGTGCCGCGTGCAGCGCATCGCGATCCACCAATGCACCGCGACCCGTGTTCACCAGAATCGCTTCCGGCTTCATTAATGCAAATTCGCGCGCGCCGATGAAGCCGCGCGTCTGCGGCGTGAGGCGCACGTGCAGTGACACGAAGTCCGCGCATTTGAGCATTTCGTCGCGCTCCGCGAGGCTGTTACGGCGGGCGCTCCATTCGAGTACGGTCATGCCGAACGCGCGCGCGAGCTTCGTCACATGGCTGCCAATGGCGCCGGTGCCCAGCACCGCCAGCGTTTTGCCGTGCAACTGGCCCAGCATGTCGCGCGGCCATTCGCCTTTGCGCATGCCGTGGTCGATCTGCGGCATCTTGCGCGCCACCGCCATCATCAGGGCGATGGCGTGTTCACCCACGGCGATGGCGTTCGCGCCTGGCGTGTTGCACACGGTGACGTTGTGCCGTGCGGCAGCTGCCAGATCGATGTTGTCGGTACCCACGCCCCAGATCGAAATCATGCGCAGATTCGGGCACGCGGCGAAAACGGTTTCGTTGAAGTGCGCATAGGCGCGGATATTCACCGCCACCTTTGCGCCACCGATGCGGTGCGCGAGTTCCACAGAGTCCTCTGCGCCGCGTTCCCCGCAAACGCGCACCGCGCCCAGTGCGCGTGCCCGCTCGTGCGCGGCACTGCCCTCAAATACTGCGGGAAAGTCGTCCGGCACCACGATCAACGTCTCACTGTCTTGCGCAACGCGCATGCCGCCCTCGATTCAAATTATAAATATTGTTTAAAATCATATACTTACAATACCCCACTAACGGCGCAGCGACGACTGATAGAGCGGCATCACCTGCTGCGCGTAGCGCTGCAGATCGGTAATGCGATCGGCGGCGGTGGGATGGGTGCTGAGAAAACCCGGCACGCCATTGCTGGAGGCCTGACTCATCTTCTGCCACAGGGTGATGGCCGCGCGCGGATCATAGCCCGCGCGCGCCGCGAGTTCCACGCCGATGCGGTCGGCTTCACGTTCGAACTCGCGTGAGTTGGGCAAGCCGTAGGTAACCTGCGCCGCCAGATTGGCAAGACTGGCGCCCACCTCTCCAACGCCGAGCAGTGCCGCGCCCACGCCAATGACCAGGTTTTGCGCCTGCTGCTGCGAGGCCTTTTCGCGGCCATGCTCGCGCAGCGCATGCGCTATTTCGTGACCCATCACCGCCGCCAGCTCCGCATCGGTCAGTTGCAAGGTATCAATCAGCCCCGTATATACGGCAATTTTCCCGCCGGGCATGCACCACGCATTGATTTCTTTCGAGGTGATCACGTTCACCTCCCATGCCCATTTCAGCGAATCCGGCCGGAACGCACCGGCTGCTGGTATCAGCCGATTGGCCACCGCGCGCACGCGATTCACCTGACCGCCATTGCGATTGAGCACCCCCTTGCTTGATGCCTCCTGCAGCGTCTCGCGGTACGACTGTGCCGCGGCTGCATTGATTTGCGCGGCAGAAATCGACATGCGCTGGGTGCGATCAACACCGACAGCACCACCTTCGGTCGTTTGCACCGTTTCGCAGCCGGCCAGCAACAGCATGGTCACCCCGAAAACGGCAATCCAGCGTTTCATGATGCACTCCCCATCCGTAACTGATTGACACTCGCCTGCACCGCGCCGAGCGGCTGATCGTACTCAGTACACAGGCACCCGTGAATCCGCATTTTCACTCACCAACTGGTACGGGCGCCATGGCCCGCCCTGTTCACGGCACATGCCGTAACGAAACGGCCATGACGCGCGGCCTGGCGTAAAAAAACGCAGATCCTGAAACCATACGCAGGTGTGCGGATTGCCCTGATCGATACGATACAGCACCGGCAGCTGCGCAAACCAGCCGAAAAATGCGAATTGCGGCTGTGCCATGACGTCGCGCGCCAGGGCGGCCTGCTCCGCTTCGCCAAAGCGCGCGCCGCTCAGCCACGCCGCGTGGGTCAGCGGCAAATACGGCGCGCCGAGGCGGGCGATGAAACCGGCGTCCGGTGCCGGCGGCGGCGGCAGGTCTTTGCGCCACAGGCTCACGAGGCTGTAATGATAGCGTTCGCCATCGTCCACCACCACCATCCAGTTAAACGGCGACACGGGTCGCGGCAGCGCGCTCACACGCGCGTTGTGCAGTCCTGATGCCGCGGCAAATCGTTCGCCAAAATCCACGGCGCGCTGTTGCAGTGCGAATTGAAACACCACATAGCCGCACAGCGCCGCCATGCCCGCCACGGCAGGCCAGCGCGAATGCCGCCACCGCCACGAGGCCAGCAGACCCGCGAGGATAATGCCGCTGAACCATAGATCGATGATGAAGGTGGTGGACAACGCAGCGCGCCAGTCCGACAGCGGCGCCAGCACCATGGTGCCAAACGACGTGATCCAGTCACCTGCAATATGCACACCGATGCCCAGCGCGATCACGCCGAAATAAGCGCGCCAGCCGGGACCCTTGCGCCAGACTTTTGTGCATAGCCAGGCCAGCAGCAGCGCCCACAGCACCAGCATCACCAGCGAATGCGTAACGCCGCGGTGATGGTGCAGATACGCCAGCGGCGTGGTCCATGACATCACCACGTCGCTGTCGGGAAACGCCGCCGCCAACGTGCCGATCGCAATCCTGCGGCGCAGCGGCAAGGTGTCGGCCGATGATGCCGGCGCCGTGGCGCGCGCCAGCAGGGCACCGGACAGGGCGTGGGTCAGCGTATCCATTCAACTGCCGTGAAGGCGTGAAAACGTGAAGGCGTGAAGGGGGTGCCCCATTTACGCATTCACACCTTCACCCCTTCACCGTATTAATCAAACCGCCACCACCTCGATATCCGGCTCTATCTGCCGCACCAGATTTTCGATCCCTGTCAGCGTGCCCGACAGCGAACTCGGGCAGCTGCCGCACGCGCCCTGATAGTGCACGCTGAGCTTGTTGCCTTCCAGTCCCACCACGTAAAGATCGCCGCCGTCGTTCTGCAAGAACGGGCGTATTTCTTCGTCGAGGATGTCGTTGATCTTGTCCAGCCGCGCGAGATCTTCCCGACTCATTTTCGACGGATCAAAATTCAATGCGGCGTCGTTCATCAGCTGCTCACTCTGCTCATCGGCGGCAGGTGCTTCGCGTATCGGCACCGCCAATTCGCGCTTGAGTTCGCTCCAGTCCGCGCGGCCGTTTTGCGTCACCGTGATCCAGTGATCGACATAAAACACGTTGGTGACATGCTCAATGTCAAACAGCGCCGCGGCGAGCTTGTCGTCCTTCGCCTGCAGTGCGCTGTCGTACGAGCGCGTGATACCCCAAGTCAGCGGCTCCTTGAGGATGAACTTCATCGCATTGGGATTCGGCGTGGGCTCGATTTCTGCAATCTTGGGCATGGCTGAATTTTGTAAGTATTTGTTTTTATTTAACTTTTAACTTCCAATCACTGGCGCCTGCATCGGGTCGGCGTCTGCTTCAGTCGATATGGTGTTTTGCGCATTGAGTGCGGCGTGCAGGGTGTGCCACGGCAGGATCGCGCATTTCACGCGCGTCGGCAGATCGCGAACACCGGCAAACACGGTGAGCCGCCCCAGATGATGCTGCGATTTCGCCGTGTCAAGCTTGCCGGTAGCCATGTCGCGGAACTCGTTTACCAATTGTTCGGCGTCGTCACGTGTTTTGCCCTTCACCACGGTGGTCATCATCGACGCTGAGGCCTTGCAAATCGCGCAGGACTCGCCCTCGAACTGGACCGCTTCGATGGTGGGGCCGCTCACCTTCAGCGACACAAACAGGTGATCCCCGCACAAGGGATTCAAGCCCTCGGACTTGTGCGTGGCATCCGCCAGCGCGCCCCAGTTACGCGGCTTCTTGTTGTGATCGAGGATCACTTCCTGATACAGATTGCGGCTATCGGCCATGTTCAACTATTGCGACGTTAAAAACCAAAAACCCTTTTGACGCAGATACACGCAGATTTTCACAGATGAAGTTCAAGAGCCTGTTTACCGGTTTTTTATCTGCGTAAATCTGCGGCTAAAAAGCCTTTGACCTTGTTAACCAAACACCTTCTGCACGTGCCGAATCGACGCCACCAGCGCATCCACTTCGTCCATCGTGTTGTAAAACGCGAACGACGCGCGCGATGTCGCGGGCACCTTGAAACGCTGCATCACCGGTTGTGCGCAATGATGCCCGGTGCGAATGGCCACACCGTCTTCATTCAGGAAGGTGCCCACGTCGTGCGGATGCACGCCCTGAATCACGAACGACAGCACCGCGGCCTTTTTCTCGGCGGTGCCGATAATGCGCACGCCGGGCAGTTCTGTGACTTTGCGGGTCGCGTAATCCAGCAGATCGGTTTCGTGCGCGGCGATTCGATCCATGCCGACGGCGCCGAGATAATCCACTGCCGCGCCCAATGTAATGGCCGCGGCAATCGGCGGCGTGCCGGCTTCAAACTTGGCGGGAATCGGCGCGTAAGTGGTCTTGTCGAAGGTCACCGACAAAATCATGTCGCCGCCACCCTTGAAGGGTTGCATCGCCTCCAGCAGCGCCGCCTTGCCGTACAGGATGCCGATGCCGGTCGGCCCGCACAGTTTGTGCCCGGAAAAGGCATAGAAGTCACAGTCCAGCGCCTGCACGTCCACCGACAGATGCGGCGCCGCCTGCGCGCCATCGACCAGCGTCACCACGCCATGCTTGCGCGCGATCGCCAGCATCTCGCGCACCGGGTTGATGGTGCCCAGCGCATTCGATACATGCGTGAAACAGGCAATCTTCGTGCGTGGATTGAACAGCTTTTCATACGCGTCGAGATCGAGTTCGCCGTTGTCGAAAATCGGCACCACGCGAATCTTTGCGCCTTTTTCTTCCGCCACCATCTGCCATGGCACGATGTTGGAATGATGCTCCAGCGTGGTGAGGATAATCTCGTCGCCCTCACTCAGAAATTTACGCCCCCAACCGTGCGCCACCAGGTTGATGCTGTCGGTGGTGCCGCTGGTGAAGATGACTTCGCGTTCTTCTTTGGCATTGATGAATGCCTGCAACTTGCGGCGCGCGATCTCATACTCGGCGGTGGCGGTTTCAGACAAATAATGCACCGCGCGATGGATGTTCGCGTGCTGGGTGGACTGATAACGCACGAAGCGATCCATGACCTGTCGCGGCATCTGGCTCGACGCGGCATTATCCAGAAACACCAGCGGTCTGCCGTTCACCTTAAGATCGAGGATCGGGAAGTCCTTGCGAATGCGCGCGACGTCAAGCGCCATCTTCTCGGATGGGGCATTCATCTCACACACCCGCCTGCGTTTGCGCCATCACCGCGCGCTCCAGCTGCGCCACCAGCGACGGCACCGGAATGCGATCAACGATTTCCGCGCCGAACGCGAACGTCAGCAGTTTGCGCGCCTGCCCGTCAGGCAGGCCGCGGCTTTTCAGATAGAACAACTGCTCGGCGTCCAGCTGGCCGACGGTCGCGCCATGGGCGCATTTCACATCGTCGGCAAAAATTTCCAGTTGCGGCTTGGTATCGACGCGCGCCCGCGGCGACAGCAGCAGATTGCGGCTTTGCTGCGCCGAGTTGGTCAGCTGCGCGCCTTCGCGTACAAACACCTTGCCATTGAACACCGCGTGCGCTTGATCACCGACGATGGTTTTGTGCAACTGGGAGCAGCGGCCATTGGGCTGCGCGTGGTCCATCACGGTATGGGTATCGGCACACTGCTCGCCCGAAATCAGCGCGAGGCCGTCGATCACCGCCGCGGCGCCCTCGCCCTGCTGCACCACATCCAGGTTGTAGCGCGACAGGCGCGCGCCCAGCGCGACCGACTGCGACACATACGACGAATCTTTGGCCAGTGACACCGCACAGGCGCCAATGTGCACTGCCGCCAGGCTTTCGCGCTGCACCCGCACGTGCTTTACGTGCGCGTTGGCCGCCACGGCAATTTCAGTGACGGCGTTGTTGAAATACGCCTCAGCCGTGGTCGACACGTAATCTTCGACAACCGTACACTGCGCGCCAGTGTCGGCCACGATCAACACCCGCGGACAGGGTGCGGCATCCTTGCGCGTGCTGATGAATAACAGATGGATCGGCTTGGGCAGCGTCACATGCCCTGCGATATGAACATACGCCCCGTCACGCAGCCAGGCCGTATTCAGCGCAACGAAAAATTGCTGCTCGAAAGGCGCATGCACGGCCAGATGTGCTTCCATCAGCGCCGGATGTGATTTGAGGCCCTCCACCAGCGTGCCCGCCGTAACGCCGGCGGCTGCATTGCCGCAATCCGACAGTGCCGGCGCTAAAACGCCGTCCACGAAAGCAAGGCGAAGGGCCGACTCGGGCAATGCAAACGGCGCGACATCGACGGCCGCCACTGCCGCCGCGGGCGCCTGATAGTGGAGGCGGTTCAGCGGCGCGAGATCGGTAAATCGCCAGTCCTCATCGCGCGTGGAAGGCACCGACAGGGCATTGGCGCGTTCCAGCGCCGTGGCCCGTCGCTGGTTAAGCCACGACAGGGGCGTTGCCGGCAGCGCGCTGCCGCCGGCAACCAGCGCCTCGACGAACGGATGCTGTACTACTGCACTCATGCCACGGCCTTGTTGGTGTCCAGCAGCCAGTCATAGCCGCGCGATTCCAGTTCCAGCGCCAGTTCCTTGCCACCGGTCTTGATGATGCGCCCGCTTTCCATCACGTGCACATAGTCGGGCACGATGTAATTGAGCAGCCGCTGGTAGTGCGTCACCAGCACACAGGCGTTGTCGGGTGTCAGCAGCTGATTCACGCCGCCCGCGACGATGCGCAGCGCGTCGATGTCCAGCCCCGAATCGGTTTCGTCGAGAATGGCGACGCGCGGCTCCAGGATCGCCATCTGCAGAATTTCATTGCGCTTTTTTTCGCCGCCGGAAAAACCGTCATTGACGCTGCGGTCCAGAAACTCCGGATTCATTTCCAAAAGCTTCATTTTTTCGCGCACGTAGTCGTCGAATTCCAGCGGATCGAGTTCATCCTTGCCGCGCGCACCCTGCACCGTATTGTAGGCCAGGCGCAGAAACGAGCCGTTGGACACGCCGGGGATTTCCACCGGGTACTGAAAGCCAAGAAACAGGCCGGCACGCGCGCGGTCCTCTGCCGCCAATGCAAACAAATCCTTGCCTTCGAACAATACCTCGCCGCCGGTCACCTCATAGGCGGGATGCCCCGCCAGCACCTTGGCCAGCGTGCTCTTGCCCGAGCCGTTCGGCCCCATGATGGCGTGCACCTCGCCCGCCCGCACCGTGAGGTTGATGCCCTTGAGAATGGTCACACCGGCGACCGTGGCCGTCAGGCCTCGGATATCGAGCAGAATTTTTGCGTTGGAATTTTTCATTGTCATTCAAATCACCATCAAAACCGTCGACACAGATTTGCACAGATGAACGCGGATCAACCACGAAAACTCTGCGTTCATCCGCTTAAATCTGCGTCAAAGTCTGTTATCCCACACTGCCTTCCAGCTTGAGCCCCAACAGCTTGGTTGCTTCCACCGCGAACTCCATCGGCAACTGCTGGAACACGTCCTTGCAGAAGCCGTTGATGATCATTGAAATCGCCTCTTCGGCGCCGATGCCGCGCTGCTGGAAATAGAACAACTGGTCTTCACCGATCTTGGACGTGGTGGCTTCGTGCTCCACTTTGCCGCTGGGATTGCGCACGTCGATATACGGAAACGTGTTCGCACCGCATTTAGAGCCGATCAGCATCGAGTCGCACTGCGAATAATTGCGCGCGCCCGCCGCCGTCGGCGCGATGCGCACCAAGCCGCGGTAGCTGTTGTTCGAATGCCCTGCGGAAATGCCCTTGCTGACAATCGTGCTGCGCGTGTTCTTGCCGATGTGGATCATCTTGGTGCCGGTATCGGCCTGCTGATAGTGGTTCGTCAGCGCCACCGAATAGAACTCGCCCACTGAGTTATCGCCGCGCAGCACGCACGACGGATACTTCCAGGTGATCGCCGAACCGGTTTCCACCTGGGTCCACGAAATGCGCGAATTGACGCCCCGGCACAGGCCGCGCTTGGTGACGAAGTTGTAAATGCCGCCCACACCTTTTTCATCGCCTGCGTACCAGTTCTGCACCGTCGAATATTTGATGTCGGCGTTGTCCATCGCCACCAGTTCCACCACCGCGGCGTGCAACTGGTTGGTGTCGAACTTTGGCGCGGTGCAGCCTTCGAGATACGACACCGACGCGCCGTCCTCCGCCACGATCAGTGTGCGCTCGAACTGGCCGGATTCCTGGGTGTTGATGCGGAAATAGGTGGACAACTCCATCGGGCATTTCACGCCCTTGGGGATGTAGCAGAACGAGCCGTCGGTGAACACCGCCGAGTTGAGCGCGGCGTAAAAATTGTCGCCGGTGGGCACCACCGAACCCATGTACTTGCGCACGAGGTCCGGATGCTCGCGCACCGCTTCGGAAATCGAGCAGAAGATGATGCCCACATCCGCAAGCTTTTGCTTGTAGGTGGTGGCCACCGACACCGAGTCGAAAATCACGTCCACCGCCACACCCGCCAGCGCCGCGCGCTCGTTCATCGGCACGCCGAGTTTTTCAAAGGTCTTGAGCAGTTCGGGATCGACTTCATCCATGCTCGCAAGCTTCTTCTTCGCCTTTGGCGCGGAGTAGTAGGTAATGTTCTGGAAATCAACCGTCGGATACGTCACATTCGGCCACGTTGGCGGCGTCATGGTCAGCCAGTGCCGATAGGCCTTCAAGCGGAATTCCAGCAGCCACTCAGGCTCGGCTTTCTTCGCCGAGATGAATCGAATGATGTCTTCGTTCAGGCCCTTGGGCGCGGTGTCGGACTCGATATCCGTAACGAATCCATGCCGGTACGGCTGATTGACCAGTTGTTCGAGGGCGGCTGTGCTACTCATGGCAGGACTTTATTCAAGTATTTGTTTTTATTAAATTTT
The DNA here is from genome assembly GCA_902825845.1 of uncultured beta proteobacterium. Classification (GTDB taxonomy): domain Bacteria; phylum Pseudomonadota; class Gammaproteobacteria; order Burkholderiales; family SG8-41; genus UBA5216. The sequence goes on along the minus strand of CADECM010000009.1, from coordinate 80,641 downwards.
TTCTTTAACACTGAAACTCTCGCCGCAGCCGCAGGTGGCGTCGACATTGGGATTGTCAAACTTGAACGTCTGCTTCAAACCCTCTTTCACAAAATCGAGTTTGGCGCCGTCGATGAACGCCAGACTTTTCTCGTCGACCACCAGCTTGGAATCAAACGCCTCGAACACCCTGTCATCCGCCTTCACGTCATCGGCGTAGTCATACGTGTAAGTCCAGCCGGAGCAGCCTACTTGCTTGATGCCCACGCGCAGGCCCAAGCCCTTGCCGCGCTTGGTGAGTTGCGTCCGGATTTGTTTTGCCGCGCTTTCCGTAAGTTGTATCGTCATCGTTAACCTCGTGCCTAAACCGCCATTGCCGTAAGATTTTTCAGTCGTGCCACCACCTGCTTGAGCGCCGCGAGAAACGCATCCACGTCCTGCGCGGTATTCGACACGCCGAGCGAAAAACGTACCGCCCCGCGCGCGATCTCCGGCGCCACACCCATCGCCAGCAGCGTTGCCGAAGGCTCCGGATTGGTGCTGGAACACGCCGCACCCGCCGCCACGCCAAAACCCATCTTGTCGAGTTCGATGATCAGCGTTTCACCATCGATGCCGCGAAAGGCGAAGTAACTGGTGTTGGGCACGCGCTGCGCGTGGTTGCCAAATATGACCGCGCCCATGGCGGACAAACCCTGCTCCACCCGCGCGCGCAGTTTTTCCAGCTGTGCCGCGATCTCGTCAAGACGACCGGCCGCCAGGTCGCAGGCGGCACCAAAGCCGACGATCGCCGGCACGTTTTCCGTGCCCGAGCGCAGGCCATGTTCATGCCCGCCACCGGAGAGCAGCGGTGCGAGCTCAATACGCTTGTCGACGATCAGCGCACCGGCGCCCTTGGGGCCGTAAATCTTGTGCGCGGATACGGTCATTGCGTGCACCTGCAGCGCTTCGAAATCCACCGCAATCTTGCCCAACGCCTGCACCGCGTCGGTATGCATCCACGCTTTCGCGGCGCGTGCGCGCTCGGCGATTTCCGCCACCGGCTGAATCACGCCGCTTTCGTTGTTGGCCAGCATCACCGACACCATCCCGGTCTTGGTCTGCAGCGCGTCGTCGACATCGTTCATATCCACCACGCCATCGCCCGTCACCGCGAGTTTGCGCAGTTGCCAACCCTTGCGCGCCAGCGCTTCCGCGGGCCGCGCCACGCAGGGGTGCTCGATCGCGCTCACCGCGACCTGCGACGGTTTGAGAATCTCTGCCGCGCCCTTGATGAACAGATTGTTCGCTTCGGTGCCGCCCGAGGTAAACACCACCTGCGGCGGCCGCACATTCACCAGCGCCGCCACTTGCTCGCGCGCCTGGTCGACGGCACGGCGCGCGGTAATACCCATGTCGTGCCGGCTCGATGCATTGCCATACTGCTCGCGCAGGAATGGCAACATGGCCTCCAGCACGCGCTGGTCCAGTGGCGTGGTGGCGTTGTGGTCGAAGTAAACGAACGACATGCTGGCGTGCGTGCGCGGTTCTAACAGTTCACCGCCACCGGACGCTTGCTCGCGCCGGGGCGCATGTCGTGCATGGGCGCGACGCCGGACTCTTTCGCGCGCTGATTGTCGACCAGCTGCGACAGCGTGACCGAACCCAGATACTCAAAAATGCGCTGATTCAATGCGGCCCACAGGTCGTGCGTAATGCATTTGCCGTCATCGTGGCAGTTTTCCTTGCCACCACACTGCGTCGCGTCAATCGGCTCATCCACCGCGAGGATGATTTCCGCCACCGACAACGCAGCCATGTCCCTGCCCAGCAGGTAACCGCCACCCGGCCCGCGCACACTGTCGACAATCCGGCGGCGGCGCAGCTTGCCAAACAATTGTTCGAGGTAGGACAGCGAAATCTTCTGCCGCTCGCTGATCTCGGCCAATGTCACCGGACCACCGCCATGACGCAGCCCCAAATCCACCATTGCCGTTACCGCAAACCGCCCTTTGGTCGTGAGCCGCATCGGTTCACCTATAAAATTATGTTTAAAAACAATTACTTACTTAAATTAGATCGCAAAGTATTTAATGACCGAGTAATTCGCTCAACCTTACCTAATCCGACTGATTTAGTCAAGTATGGTTCCATTGAATTTTCAGTCTTGGCGCTCAGGCACGTTCGACACCGACTGCGCCCGCAGGCGCTTGAGTTCCGCGGCCAGCGCATCAATGCGTGTGTCGGTCTCGGCGCTATGCGCGAGCAACTCATTGATTGCGCCGGTAAGCGGATCATTCTCGTCGCGGGTGACGGCATATGCGGCGAAGCGGCCGTTTGGCTCAAGCGCTTCAACCACGCGCGCTGGAATCCCCACCGCCGTGGCACCCGGCGGCACCGCTTTCACCACTACCGCGTTGGAACCGATCTTGGCGTGATCGCCGACGACGATCGGCCCGAGCACTTTGGCGCCAGCCCCGATCACCACTCCGTTGCCCAAGGTGGGATGGCGCTTGCCCTTATTCCACGAGGTACCGCCGAGCGTGACGCCGTGATACAGCGTGCAATCGTCGCCGATTTCCGCCGTCTCGCCGATCACCACGCCCATGCCGTGATCGATGAAGAAGCGCCGGCCGATGGTGGCGCCAGGATGAATCTCAATGCCGGTCAGCCAGCGCCCGAGATGCGACACAAAGCGCGCCAGCCAGTTCAGACCCGCCGCCCACAGCCAGTGCGCCAGACGATGCGTCATCATGGCGTGAAACCCGGGATAACAGGTTATGACCTCCCAGGTATTGCGCGCAGCCGGATCGCGCTCGAACACCACGGCTATTTCTTCTTTTATGCGCGAAAACAAGGGCTTGTATGAGGCGAAGCAGTCGGAAAGCAATAGTATACTAAATCAATCGCCTATTGCGGCGCGTCAAAAAATAATTGTTTAAAAACAATTACTTAATATTCTTCGGCTGACGCAGTGTGCGAACCACGCCGCGCAGAATATTGACTTCTTCCTGCTCCAGTCCGGCACGGGCATAGAGTCGGCGCAGGCGCTGCATCAACTTCTTCGGCTGCTCGGGATTCAGGTAACCGCTTTCCAGCAGCGCGCTTTCGAGATGTGCGTAGAAGCCTTCCAACGCGTCGTGGCCGGCCAGCGTGCGCGGCGTTCCCGTCGGCGCGGCGCCGTGGATCGCAAGCCGCAGCTCATACGCAAATACCTGCACCGCCGCGGCCAGATTCAATGACGCATAGCGAGGGTCTGCGGGGATGGTCGCGATCAACTGACACAGACTGATCTCGGCCGTGGTCATACCATGGGTTTCGTTGCCGAACACCAGCGCGACGGGCTGTGCCGCCGCCGCGCCCGCGAGCCGCAATGCAGCGCTGCGCGCATCGATTGCCGGCACTGCAAGCTCGCGCGTGCGCGCGGAACACGCCACCGCCAGCGCCGTCCCCGACAACGCCTCATGCAGGCTGTCGCACAGACGGGCAGCGGCCAGCACATCGGTCGCACGCGAGGCGCGGCGCGTGGCCTCATGGCTGGGAAAGTCCGCGGGTCTGACCAGATACAGCGCGTCGAGGCCCATGGTTTTCATCGCGCGCGCCGCGGCGCCGATATTGCCCGCATGGCGGGGTTCACACAGCACGACGCGGATGTTTTTGAGTGCGTCACACATATTCACGTACAATGCAGCCACCGCAGATTCACGTTGCATCCTTACGGTATTCAATTTCCCTCATGCATCCCATGCTCAACATCGCGGTCAAGGCCGCGCGCCGCGCCGGCGGCGTCATCAATCGCGGCGCGCGCAACCTGGATGTGCTGAACGTGCGCGAAAAAGCGGCCAATGATTATGTGTCCGAGGTGGACAGGGAAGCCGAACAGACGATAATTCGCACCCTGCTCGAAGCGTATCCGAAGCATTCGATTCTAGCAGAGGAGACCGGCGCCTCGAACACCGCGGCCAAATCGGAATACCAGTGGATCATCGATCCGCTCGACGGCACCACCAACTACATACACGGTTTCCCGCAGTACGCGGTATCGATCGCGCTCGCACACCGTGGCGTGATCACGCAGGCGGTGGTCTATGATCCCTGCAACAATGACCTGTTCACCGCAACACGCGGGGCGGGCGCTTATCTGAACGACACGCGCATCCGCGTCGGCAAACGCCAGCAGCTCAAGGCGGCGCTGGTCGGCACCGGCTTTCCGTTCAAGGAGCACAAACACATCGACGCCTATCTCGCGATGCTGCGCGACCTCATGCAACACAGCAGCGGCGTGCGGCGCGCGGGATCGGCCGCCCTCGATCTTGCCTATCTCGCGGCCGGCCGCCTCGACGCATTCTGGGAACTTGGCCTGGCACCGTGGGATATCGCAGCCGGATCCCTGCTGGTAACCGAAGCCGGCGGCAGCATCACCGATCTGCAGGGCAAGGACCAGTATCTGCAATCCGGCAACGTGGCGGGCGGCAACATCAAGATTCTGGCCGAGTTGCTGCAACATCTGGCGCCGCACCTGACGCCCGCGCTGAAAGCCGCGTGACAGCGGGGCTGCCGCGCGTCGGCAGCCTGCCGGCGTAGCGCCACTGCCGGCCGCGTACTGGATTGCGCCGGCATAACCGGCTCACATCCCGCCTACCGCTATAATGCGTGCATGAGAGAACCTATTCGTACATCCGCCGGCGCCAACGCGCCCGCGGCCGCTTCCCGCCCCGGGCAGTGACATGGCGGCACCCGTTTCCGCGGAACAACAAGCCGCGTTTCACACCATGCTGGCGCAGGCGCTGGATGGCGAATACGCGCTGGTCATCGATGCCCGCAGTCCGCGTGAATTCAGCGAAGACCACCTGCCGAACGCGATCAATCTTCCGGTGGTGGACGACGATGAATATGCCGAAGTGGGCACCATGCACCGCGAAAGCACGCACCGCGCGTACCTGATCGGCGTGTCCTATGCGCTGAAGAATATCGCGCATTCGATTGACGCACTGGTCGCGCGCCATCCCAAAGACGCGCGCATGCTGGTGTACTGCTTTCGCGGCGGCAAGCGCAGCAAACTGTGGTTTGACGCGCTCGCCACCATTGGTTATCGCGTCGAGCGCCTGCCGGGCGGCTGGAAGGCGTACCGCACCTGGGTGCGCGAAGAATTAACCCAGATGCCCGGACGCCTGACCTATCACGTGTTGTGCGGTCCCACCGGCTGCGGCAAAACGCGGCTGCTGGATGCATTGGCTGCCGCCGGCGCCCAAGTGCTCGATCTCGAGGCCATGGCCAATCATCGCGGATCGCTGATCGGGGCCATTCCCGGCGTCGCGCAGCCCACGCAAAAATGGTTTGATTCGCTGCTGTTGCAAAAACTGCGCCGCTTCGATCCGGCGCAGCCGGTGTGGGTGGAATCAGAAAGCAAGAAAATCGGCGCGATACAACTGCCGCTGGCACTGATGGAGGCCATCCGTGGCGCGCGCGTGTTCAATGTCGAGGCACCCATGCCTGAACGCGTGCAACTGTGGCGGCAGGATTACAGCCACTTTGAACGAGACCCGGACGCCCTGATGGACCGGCTGCAGCACCTGCGTCCGCTGATCGGCGGCGAAGAATACGCGCACTGGCAGGACCTGGTGAATCAGCGGCACATGCCAAAACTGTTCGAACGACTGATGCAGGCGCACTACGATCCCGCCTACGCGCGCTCAATCGGCAGGAACTTCCCGCAATGCGGCCAGTCGCCCACGCTGCACCTGGAGCGGCTGGATCCTCAGGCGCTGGCCGAGGTTGCGACCCGCCTGCACCGGGGACAGACCATCTGATTCAGCTCAGACGTAGTCCTTGTATTTCTCCAGCAGGCGCACCGGCTTTGATAGCGCATCGCGGCGGAACGGGTCGCCCAGTTCGCGCGTGCACATGATCTCGACCACGCAGGTTTTACCCTGGTTCATCTGCAGGTCGACCGCCTGCTTCAGGGCCTTGCCCACGTTTTCGAGTTGATCCACAACGATGGCTTCAGACCCCATGGCCTTGGCAATGCCCGCGAAGCTCTGGTTGTCGAGTTCGCCCGCCACAAAGCGGCGGTTGTAGAAGTCCACCTGGTTTTTCTTCTCCGCGCCCCACTGGCGGTTGTGGAACACCACCGCCGTGACCGGGATATTGTGGCGCACACAGGTCATGATCTCGCCCATGCTCATGCCCCAGGCGCCGTCGCCGGCATACGAAATCGCCGGTCGGTCCATGGCACCGACCTTGGCACCGATGATGGTGGGCAACGCGTAGCCGCAGTTGCCAAAGCTCATCGGCGCAAAAAAGCTGCGCGGCTCTTCAAATCGCAGATAGCTGTTGGCCACCGAATTGATGTTGCCAATATCGGTGGACACCATGGCGCGCGGCGGCATCGCCTTTTCGAGTTCGCGCAGCACCTGGCGCGGATGCAGATACTGGCCACCGGAGAATGGCTTTTCCCTGCCGTTTTCCTCGATCATGTCGAGACTGAACGTGTCCTTCTCATGGGTCCATGCATTGAGTTCCTTTTCCCACTCGGCCTTTTCCGCCGTGATCTGCGCGGCACGCTCGGCTTTGCTGGCGTCGCAAACCAGCGTCTTGCCGGCCAGCCGTGCCACCAGCGCCTTTGCCGCGGCCCTGGCGTCACCACAGATGCCCACATCGATCTTTTTCACCAGGCCGAGATTGGTGTGATCAGCCTCGACTTGAATGATCCTGGCATTCCTGGGCCAATAGTCGAGGCCGTGCTGCGGCAGGGTACCAAACGGTCCCATGCGTGATCCCAGCGCCACCACCACGTCAGCCTTGGCGACGAGCTTCATCGCCGCCTTCGATCCCTGGTAGCCCAGCGGCCCGCACCATAGCGGATGACTGGCGGGGAAGGAGTCGTTGCGCAGATAGCCGTTGACCACGGGCGCGCCCAGGCGCTCCGCAAGCGCCTTGCATTCTTCAACGGCATTGCCCAGCACCACGCCGCCGCCGGACAGGATCACCGGAAATTTTGCCGTCGCCAGCAATTCAACCGCGGCGTTCAGGCTTTCCTCGCCGCCGGCGCCGCGCTCCACCCGTATCGGCCGCGGAATCTCAGTGGTGAGTTCGCCATAAAAGTAGTCGCGCGGAATATTCAGTTGCGTTGGTCCCATGTCCGACATGGCGCGATCAAAACAACGCGCGGTGATCTCCGCCATGCGTTTGGGGTTGTTCACATGCCCCTGATACTTGACGAACTCCTGAAACATCGGCAGCTGGTTGGCTTCCTGAAAGCCGCCCAGTCCGATGCCCATGGAGCCGGTTTCCGGCGTGACAATCACCACCGGCGAATGTGACCAGTACGCCGCCGCGATGGCGGTGACGCAGTTGCTGATGCCGGGCCCATTTTGCCCGATCACCACGCCATGCCGTCCGCTGACCCGCGCGTAGCCGTCGGCCATATGGGCCGCGCCCTGCTCATGCACCACCGGTATCAGGCGTATTCCGGCCGGCGCAAAAATATCCATCGCGTCCATGAACGCCGAGCCCATGATGCCGAACATGGTATCGACACCCTGCGAAACCATGGTTTCGACAAACGCTTCTGAAGGCGTCATTTTTTGCACGCCGGTGACGACGCTGCGGCTGTCGCTCGAGATTTTCTGGCTCATGGCGGTCTCCTGATTACGGGTTGAGATTTGGAAAATGCTATATTCCGTGCCGGATACCGGAATCTTACAATAGCTTGCGCGCCACAACCTGTCCGGGGCGCACAGCGTACGGTATCGCGCGGGCTCTGCTCAATCCGCGGGCGCTAACCCGGGACCCCAGCGAGGAATCTTCGTGACCGACTTCAGCGCCAATCAACCCGACCGCCTGCTTGAAGTGCGTTCGGTGTTCGGCATCGATACCGACATGAAAGTGCCCGCGTTTTCAGTGCGCGATGATCACGTGCCCGAAGTCGATGACGTCTATCGCTTCAATCCAGACGTCACCCTCGCCCTGTTGGCGGGGTTCGCGCACAACCGGCGCGTCATGGTGCAAGGGCTGCATGGCACGGGCAAGTCGACCCACATCGAACAGGTGGCGGCGCGGCTGAACTGGCCCTGCGTGCGCGTCAACCTCGACGCCCACATCAGCCGCCTCGAACTGGTCGGCAAGGACGCGGTGGTGCTGCGCGACGGGAAGCAAGTCACCGAGTTTCAGGAGGGCATTGTGCCGTGGTCGGTGCAGCGTCCGGTGGCGCTGGTATTTGACGAATACGACGCCGGCCGTCCGGATGTGATGTTCGTGATTCAGCGCATTCTCGAACGCGACGGCAAGTTCACACTGCTGGACCAGAACAGGGTGATCCGCCCGCATCCCTGCTTCCGGCTCTTCGCCACATCCAACACGGTAGGGCTTGGCAACCTGAACGGCCTCTATCACGGCGCGCAGCGGCTCAATCACGCGCAGATCGACCGCTGGAATATCGTCGCCTCGCTTAATTTCTTGCCGCGAGAGGAGGAAATCGCCATCGTGCTGGCGCGCGTTCCCTTCCACGCAGACAACGAACAGGGCCGCAAACTGGTCGACGCGATGGTCGCGGTGGCGGAACTCACGCGCAAGGGCTTTGCGGTCGGCGACCTTTCCACGCTGATGTCACCGCGAACGGTGATGACCTGGGCGGAAAACTGCGAACTGTTTCGCGATCCCGCGCTGGCGTTCCGGCTGTCGTTTCTGAACAAGTGCGACGAGGCGGAACATCCGATCATTGCCGAGTACTTCCAGCGCTGCTTCGACCGCGAACTCGACCTGCCCGGCGCCGGGGACGGCACGACGCATGGTTGAATCGGGGGCACGCGCAGGCCGCCAGCAGCGCATCGACGATCTGTGCGCGGCGGCGATCCGCGCGCTTTGCGGCCGGGCGGATGTGCATTTTCGCGGGCAACGACTGTACGCCGGGGCACGCGCGCTCCCGCACGCCGCGCCGCATCTGCATCCCGCCCGCGACAGCGATGACTTCGGTTCATTTCGCGGGGCAGCCGACGGCCACGCATTGCGGCTGACCCATTCTGACGCCGTGCTGCATGCGCGCCTGAGTCCGTCCGGCGGCGTCGAACGCCTGATATTCGATCTGCTCGAGCAATTCCGTGTCGAATCGCTGGCGGCACCACAACTACCCGGGCTGCGCCACAATCTGCGCCACCGCTTTGAACAATGGTCGCTTGCCTATCACCATTCGGGATTGAACGAAAGCGCGCGCGGCATCCTGCTGTACGCAGCCGCGCAGGCGTGTCGCTCGCGCGTCAGCGGCGAACCGCCACTGGCCCAGACCGAAGAATTGATCGACGGCACGCGCGGCATGATCAGCAGACGCATCACCCATGACCTCGCCGGGCTGCGACGGCAACGCCACGATCAGGCTGCCTATGCGATGCACGCACTGAACATCACGCGCATCATCGGCGAACTGATGGCAAGCCGAGACGATGAACGCGGCGATGGCGAGAATGAAGGTGTTGACGCACGCAATGACTTTCGCCTGTTGCCTGAATTAGACAGTCGACTGGAGGACGGTTTTGCCGTTGCCGATACCGGCACCACCCACACCCGCGCCGCCGCAGCCGCCAGTTACCGCGTGTTCACCCGCGCCTATGACCGGGAAGTCGAGGCAGCGACGCTGGTGCGCCGCGCGCAGCTCAACGAGTATCGCGCACACCTCGACCGACGCATCGCCGAACGGGGCATCAACCTCGCCCGCCTTGCGCGCGATCTGCAGGCGCTGCTTGCCGTACCCGTGGCAGACGGCTGGGATGGCGGGCAGGAGGAAGGCGTCATCGATGGGCGGCGCCTCGCGCAGCTGGTGAGTTCGCCCGCGGAAAGGCGGCTGTTTCGCGTGGACCGGCAGCAGCCGCGGGCCGATTGCCGGGTCACCTTCCTGATCGACTGCTCGGGATCGATGAAGCAGCATATCGAGGCGGTGGCCATCGTCACAGACAACTTCGCACGGGCACTTGAAATGGCCGGCGCGCAAAGTGAAATCCTCGGCTTCACCACCGGTGCGTGGAACGGTGGCCGCGCCTGGCGCGACTGGCAGCGTGCCGGAAAACCTGCATTTCCCGGTCGTCTGAACGAGCGCTGCCATCTGGTATTCAAGGATGCGGCGACATCCTGGCGCCGGGCACGACCCGCCATTGCCGCCCTGCTCAAACCTGACCCGTTCCGCGAAGGCATCGACGGCGAAGCCATTGAGTGGGCCTGCACGCGCATGCAAACCGCCACAGACGTTCGCCACCTGTTGCTGGTGATATCGGACGGCAGCCCCATGGACAGCGCCACCCACCTGGCCAACGGCCCGCATTACCTCGATCAACATCTGCGCGAAACGGTGATGCGCCACGAGCAATCGGGGCCGGCCGCCATCTGCGGTGTCGGGGTAGGCCTCGATCTGAGCGCCTATTACCGGCACAGCCTTGGCGTGGACCTCACCGCCGCGCAGGGCAACCACGTGTTCGACGGGATACTGGCATTGCTCGCTGTTTGCGCACGCCATCCGCACACCGCCCCAGGCACGAAGGAGCGCCATTGACATGCCCTGCGACTTGTCCTGGGCCTGCAATGTTTGGCGTTCCCACCGTCATGCCGCGTGATTACCCGAGGTATCGAAACGATAGTCGTTGCAGGTAATCTCACCAGCGCCAGATTCAACTCCCCCGCTCCTAGGCAAGCCAAAACGCCCTGCGGCCCATCACACACGCGGTCATTGTCCAAGCGGTCACATCAAAAAAGTCACGGCTTGCAATATGCAACTTCCACGAAAGCGCGTTCCGTCCTTTCGGCATTCTCCGCATCAAGGCAATCTGTGGCGACAGGATAACGGCAATGGCCCCACCCAGCGACCCCCAACAGCGGGTACGCGATCACCAGGGCGAACGTGCAATAATTCCGCATGATTCGTTGACCGTCCGCAAACTGCGCAATCTTGCAAACCCATCTCAAATCAGAACTCGACGATAGCGCCTTCGCCGAGGCCATTGGCACGCGCAGCAATTTCCGGCTCTTGCGCTACTTTGCCATTGCTGGACTGACGGCATTTCTCGCGGTCGCCATATTGTTGTTCGTTCTCGAAACGCGGGAAAACGAATATTTCAGAAATGTTCAGCAGGCTCAGCGCGATTTTGTGGCGCAGATTCAGGATTCGTTTGTGCGTCAACAGGTGGAAGCCGCTCGCCGCGATCTACTGATGGTCCATGAAGCAGGACATGTCAATATGACGCGGCTCCTCGCGAATGCCATGTGGAGCACGCATGTGGCGCCCCTCGCCGCAAAGGCGGAAAAGATTTCAGCCGAACGGTGTCGTGCCACGGGCGCCGGCAGCGAGAGCCAAGCGGTCGAGAACGCGACATCAGCGCCTCCATGCCTCGAAGCGGTTGGACAATTCCTGGCGGCCGCGCCGGAATTTACCGCGCTGGACGCCAAAGTCGCAGCAACCATCCAATCGACCACCGTCTTTAAAATCAAGGTGTTTGATCTGCGGGGCGTGACCCTCTACTCGTCCGAACATGCGCAGGTGGGCGAAAACAAATACAACAATCAGGGCTGGCGCACGGCGGCCGGCGGGCGGCCGGCGAGCGAACTGACGCACCGCGACAGCTTCAGCGCGTTTGAGGGTGTGGTGGAGAACCGCGACCTCATTTCCAGCTACGTACCGGTTTGGGGCAGGGACAACGGCAAAGTTATCGGCGTGTTTGAAATCTACTCCGACGTCACGCCTTTTCTCGCGCAGATCAAGGCAGCCTTTGCCCAGAGTGGCAAGCGCTCGGCCGCAAACCAGGCCAGACTCGACGGCATTGCCGCGGAAAATCAGGCGGCGGTGAATGCGGCGTCGCAGCTGCTGATCGCGATGGTCGGTTTGCTACTGCTGGCGCTGTATGGCGTGCTGCTGCTGATCGTGCGCCACGGGCAGCGCATTCTGGACGAACAAGCGCGCGCGCAAGCGCAGTTCATCCAGCGTGAGGAACGCTGGCATCGCGAGAAAATGTCCGCGCTGGCCGCCATGGCCTCCTCCGTCGCCCATGAAATCGGCAATCCGCTGGCCGTCATCAGCGCACTCGCCGATACCCCGGCACACGCCGCGGATGCGCAAACTCCCGCGTTGATACGTGAACAGGTCGGCCGCATCGCCGCCAAGACGCGACAGATCGCCGACTTTGCCGCCACGCACAGCGAAACGCGGGAACCCGTGGACGTCAACCAGATGATCAAGGCGGTGTGCGAATTTCTGACCTTCGACCGCGGGTTTCGCGGCACTTCCATCCAATTCGAGCCGGCCGCAGGTCTGACGGCCAGCTTGATCATTCCCGATCACCTGACGGAGGTACTGATGAATTTGCTGCAGGCCTTTGTGGAACGCGGTGATCCTGCAAAGCCCGGGCCGGGCCTGATCAGGGTGGAATCGCTGCCGCGGCGGGACGCGATCGTGGTGCGCATGACCTGCGCGGCATTGCCCGCATCGCAATGGCTCGCCGCGTCGTCCCATGACCCGCGCATGGCGGCAACCCGGCGGCGCATTTCGGGCATGGGCGGGACGCTAGACGCCGTGGGCGCCGCACTGGAGCTTACGCTGCCGGCGCCAACCTGAGCGCGGCGGCCCCAGCACTACAGTTGACGCCGCGGGCATTGATCTGGATCAAGCCGCGCCGCCTCAAGCAGCATATGGTGTGCCTGCCTGAACCGTACACCACGTCCACACACAGCGTATCCATGTCCGCAATCACCGACCGCATCGACAACACCACACGCATACCGGCCTCCCACCTCAAGGCCGAATTGCCGGCGCCGCGCAGCGTCAAAATCGAGATTTCGCCGCGCTGTAACTACCGCTGCGGATTTTGCGCGTTGCGTACACGCGAAACACAGCCCAAGTGGGATATGGATTTCGCGTTGTTTAAACGCATCACGCGCGAAATGCGTGACGCGGGGGTCGAGGAGATCGGCGTCTTTTACCTGGGCGAATCGTTCATGAATCCGCGTTTGCTGGTGGATTGCATTCGTTACTTGAAGCGCGACATCGGCATGCCCTATGTTTTTCTGACATCCAACGCCTCGATGGCGTTTCCCGAAGCGGTACAGGCCTGCATGGAAGCCGGACTGGATTCGCTCAAGTGGTCGGTAAACGCCGCCGACGAGCAACAGTTCACGAACATCATGGGCGTCGCCGGACGCCTGTTCCACACCGCCCTTGACAATATCCGCGGCGCCTGGGAAGAGCGTCGCCGTGGCGGCTACCGAACCGGCCTGTATGCCTCATCCATCCGTTACGACGGCGGCCAGCTCGAAAAAATGGAACAATTGCTCGAAAGCCGCGTCACGCCGTATGTTGATCAACACTACTGGCTGCCGCTGTATTCGATGGGCGCATTCGCCACGGTGCGGGAAGAGCAACTCGGTTATCGCCCGACCGCGGGCAATCAGGGGCGCATCGGCGCACTGCGCGAGCCGCTGCCCTGCTGGTCGGCATTTACCGAGGGGCATGTCACGGCAGAGGGCAGGCTCTCAGCGTGCTGTTTTGATGCCACGGCCCACTGGACCATGGGCGACTTGAACACGACCCCGTTCATGGCCGCATGGAACTCGCCCGCTTTTGTCAGCTTGCGCAGGGCGCATCTGGCGCGCGATGTGCGTGGCACGGTATGCGAGAACTGCATCGCCTACACGCAATGATTCCGGCGCCCCGATCCCGCACGTGCTGAAACCGCCCGGCCCACCTCATCCGGCACATGCGCTGACAGCCCCGGCAAAGCCCGCGTCGGCGCGGGTGGACTTTGCGCAACTGCGGGTTGCCTGCTCCGCATGCAGCCTGCGTGAATTATGCCTGCCGGCCGGCCTCGCCGCGGGCGATCTGCGCTCGCTCGATGCATTGGTCAACCGGCGCCGTCCGCTCAAACGCGGCGCCTACCTTTATCGCAATGACGCGCGGCTCCAATCGCTGTACGCCGCGCGCAGCGGATTTCTCAAAACCAGCGTGGCGCATGCCGACGGCCGTGAGCAGATCGCGGGATTTCACATGCCCGGGGATCTTATGGGACTGGATGCCATCGGCGGCGGCAGACACGTGTGCGATGCCGTGGCACTGGAGGATTGCGAAGTGTGCGAAATGCCGCTCGAAGCGCTCGAAGCGCTGTCACGCAAGATACCGTCACTGCAGCAGCACTTTCATCGCATTCTGAGCCGCGAAATCGTGCGCGACCACGGCATGATGCTGCTGCTGGGCAGCATGCGCGCGGAAGAGCGCCTGGCCGCATTTTTGCTCAACCTGTCGCAGCGCTTCGCGGCACGCGGTTACTCGTCCACCGAATTCATGCTGCGCATGACGCGCGAGGAAATCGGCAGTTACCTGGGATTGAAACTGGAGACCGTGAGCCGTACGTTGTCGCGCATGCAGTCCAACGGGCTTATCGCCGTGCGCAATCGTCAGCTTCGCATTCTGGATGTGGAAAAGCTGCAAACCGTTGCCAACCGCGGCGCCGCGGCGGGTTGAGCGCCATCTCAGCGACTCGTACGGGGCGGCCATCCGTTCCCTGCTGTGGCGCATGGCTTCGCCCACACGCACAACCACCCGCCCAGGGCGCGCGCGGGAAACTACCTGGCCGTGCATTGCGACAGCAGGCGCAACGCACGGTTTGATTCATTGCGCCTTCGACAATGGCCTAATTCAAAGACGACTTGCGTATATTCGCCACGCCGCCGTAGCTGCCCACCCACAAAGCGCCCTCGCGCGTGCTCGCCATGGAAAACACGTTATCGGCGAACAGGCCGTCGGCCGTGGTCATCACCTGAAACTTGCCGTCCTTAAGCCGTGCCAATCCGTTGTTGGTGCCGATCCAGAGATCCTGCTTGTGGTCGATATGCAGCATGAATACGTGATTGCCAGGCAGGCCGTCGGCAACTGAATAATTTTTCCACTGCTTTCCGTCGTAGCGCGCAAGCCCCCCGCCCCAGGTCCCCGCCCACACCACGCCGTCGCGATCGACCTTGAGCGACACAATGTAGTTGGGGTTGTACGCGACATCGACGTTCTGCAGCCCCATTTCCTGCTTCTGCTTCGCATGATGCGATGACATCTTGGATGGATCGTTCTTGAACTGGATGTCCTTTTTCACCAGCTCGTAGGGGGCGCCTACACCCCTGGCATGATTCCAGTTTTCCCACGTGCCGCCCGACAGGCGCGCCATGCCGCCCTCGGTGGCGAGCCAGATGTCGCCGTTCCTGCCTTCCGCGAGGGCGTAGACCCAATCGTTGGGCAATCCGCCCTTGGTGTTCGCGACGGTGAAAAGATCCCATCGCGAACGGTCTCTCAGCACACCGCCGCGCACCCGGTTAACCCCCGACCAGGTGGCAATCCACACATCGCCATTGCCGGCTTGCAACACGTCGTAAACAAAGGCATCGCCGAGACCCTCGGGAATATTAAAGGTCTCCCATTTGTCCGCTTTCTCATCGTAAAGCGACAAGCCGCCGCCGTAAGTACCGACAGCGATGCGCCCCTGCAACTTGCTGACATGAAAAATACCATTCGACAATAATCCGTTTTTGGCGTCGAACAGCTTGAATTCGTCGTTGCGGGTATCGTAGCGAATCACGCCTCCGGAGGTCCCGACCCACATCACCCTGCCTTCGGCGTATATTGCCTTGACGTTTTTGTTGCCGACGCGAAAATGCGTGAACGCCTGCGCGGCGTCCACTTTGACCTTTCCTTGCCTTTCCTGCCCGCTGCCGCCCTGCCCCGAGTCGGGATGGTTGGCCGGCATCGCACCCTTGGCAATCGGTGCTGCCGGTGCCGCCGAGGTTACGGCTTTCGCGGCATCCAGTGCCGCGGTTTCGCCGCTGCGCTTGCCCAAGGTATATGCGCCCGCGACCGCGCCCGCCGCCGCGATCATCGCGATGCCCCAGCGCTTGTAGTTCGTAGCCATGTTTTCTCTCCGCAATGTCCGGTCAACGCGTGATGACGATTACTGCATCGCAATGCGCGCCACGCCGCGCTTGGTGCCCGCCCACACGCTGCCGCCCGGCGCGGCGGCCAGCGCGTAGACATTACTGTCCAGCAACCCGTCAGCGCGCCGAAAATTGCGCCAGGCCTTGCCGTCGTAGCGCGACACGCCGTTTTCCGTGCCGAACCACAATACGCCCTGTTCATCCTGGGCAATGGCATAAACCAGATTGCCGGCAAGACCATCTTTCACCGTGTAGTTGCGCCACGTCTTTCCGTCGAAGCGCGACACGCCGCCGCCCCAAGTACCGGCCCACACAACCCCGTCGGGTGCCGCGTGCATGGAGAACACGTAGTTCGGATTGAAGGTCGCGGTGCCGGCGCGCAGCACATTCAGATCGTGACGTGAGCGCGTGCCCAATCCTGTGTTCGTGCTGGCCGGGAGCCTCGCGTCATTGGGTGCGCCGAGACCGTCGCGATGTGTCCACGACGTCCAGGTCTTGCCGTCGAACATCGACACGCCACCCTCAGTGCCGAACCACACGCGGCCGCTCTTGTCCACCGCTATGCCATAGACCCATTCGTTGATCAGCTGTTTGACATAGTTGGTGAATTTGCCGGTTTTGGGTGCATAGCGCGTGGCCCCTGCCCAGGTGCCGATCCACAGGTTTCCCTGCAAGTCGTTGGCAAAGGCGTAGACCCAATAGTCGGCGAGTCCGTGCATCGGGAAAAACGTTTTCCATTTACCGTCGCGGTAGCGCGAGGTGCCGCCGGCGTTGGTGCCGAACCACTTATAGCCTTCGCGGTCGATGCCCACCGCGAACACATATTCGTTGGCAAGCCCGTGATTGCGCGTGAAAGTGTTGCGCAGTCTGCCACTGGCGAGATCCACCTCATTCACGCCGGTGGACGTACCCACCCACAACGTGCGCGTCGCCGGCTCCACCGTAAGCGCGCGCACGTAGACATTGTTGCCGACTTCAAATGATTCCACCACGCGCGGTCCCGGCTTGACCGCAGCGGGCTGTGCGTACACCAGACCGTAAGCGGCAACCAGCATCGCGACCGCGGCCAAGCGCCCCGCCATGCTCATCGCTGCAAGGTGCGCAGGTGCGCGATCACATCGATGATCTCCTGGTCGCGCAGGATGCCGACGTAGGCCGGCATCGCGTTCTTGCCGCCGCGGATTGCCGCCAGCAGCAGCGTGTCGGGCTGCAGCAGCTTTTCGCTGCGCTGGAAGTTGGGCGCCCCCCCCATCACCGGCACGCCGGAAGCGCCATGACAATTCGCGCAGTGCAAGCCATACAGTTGTCCGCCTTTGTTGATGTCCGCCGCCACGGCAAGGCGCGCGGGACCGAACGCGCACAGCACCATTACCGTAACGCAATGACTTAACATAACCATCTGTTTTTTAATCATTTTTTACCTTTTTGCGCAGCAGCAATTCCGCGCAGCTTGTTGGCCCGTGCCTCCATGCTTTGCGCCTGCTTTTCATCCACCGCAAGCCCCATGAGGCCCTTGCGATAGGCTTTGGCAAGATAGTCGAGCGCCGGCAGATAATGGTTGTCGGCCGCGCGCGTCACCCAACGGCGGGCGTCTTCGCCGTTGCGTTCCGCATTGCTCAGGCCGAGTCCGCCGCCGAGATATGCCTGCGCAAGCGTCGTGGTTGCGCGCGGGTGGTTTTTTTCGGCGGCCCGCAATATCCATTTGCGCGCTTCCGCTGGATCGCGTTTAACGCCTTCGCCATTCGCATACATATTGCCCAGGCCGTATTCGCCGTCTGCATTGCCTTGCGTGGCAGCCTTGCGATATTGCGCCACCGCTTCTTCATTCATTTCGGCCTGATCAAGAATATCCGCCAGCAGTACCTGCGCCGGCGCATGTCCGACGTCGGACGCGATTCTCAGCCGCGCCATCGCGCCGGTGACGTCCCCGCGCTGATAAAACATCTGTCCCGCGCGATACTCGTCTTCGGCATTGGCCGCAGCGGCGGTCGGCACAACACACAACGCTGCCGCCGCGCACACACTCGTTGACAACCATCTGATCAAACGCCGCCGCATCAAGGATCCTGCCTCCAGCCACACCACCGCGCCTCAGGTTACGCTTCCGCCCCTTGCGCGGAAGACTCATCCCGGGTTGCAGCGGCTATCAGCCCGTCGCGTCCGAAGTCGTCCAGCTTGCGATAAAGGCTGGACAATCCGATCCCCAGTCGCTGCGCGGCCAACCGCCGGTCCCCACCGGCTTCCGCGATGGCCGCTGTAATGATGTCGGCCTCGACTCGCCGCAATTGGTCGCGCAGGTACCCTTCCCTAGCAATCACCGTGCCAGATGCACGACTGGACAGCATTTGCGTAATATCGGATGGCAGGTCGTCCACCGTGATGACATGCCCCTCGGAGAGAATTTGCGCGCGATTGATGACGTTATCCAGCTCCCGCACATTGCCGGGCCAGCGATAGGCGATCAACGCCTCCTCGGCCAGCGGATCAATATCAAGCGGCGCGGTGCCGCTATATTTGGATTCCCGCAACAGATGGCGTATCAGCCCGTGCATGTCGGCCCGGCGCTCGCGCAGCGGCGGCACCGCGATGAGAAACATCGACAGACGGAAGAACAGGTCCTCCCTGAACAGGCCCTGACCCACCCTGCTCTGCAGATCGAGATTGGTGGCCGCGACAATGCGCACATCCACATGGCGCGACTGCTCGCCACCCACCGCGCGCACCATTTTGTCCTCAATCACGTGCAGCAGCTTGGTTTGCATCGGCAACGGCAGTTCGCCAATTTCGTCCAGGAACAGCGTGCCGCCATCGGCCTCGAGAAACAGGCCTTTGCGCGCGCGATCGGCGCCGGTAAATGCGCCCTTGGTATGGCCAAAAAACTCGCTCTCCAGCAGATTCTCGGGGATCGCGCTGCAATTGACTGTCACGAACGGCCCCAGGCTGCGCGCGCTCAGCTCATGGATGCGGCGCGCGGTGATGCCCTTGCCGGTGCCGCTTTCGCCGTTGATCAACACCGTACTATCCGTGGGTGCAACCTTCTTCACCAGCCGCTCGACCTCCAGCATCGCCGGCGAACTGAAGGTGTAGAGCTTGTGCAGACTGTCGCTCACCGCTTTGCGCAGCACCTTGTTTTCTTCATGCAGTCCCCGCATGGCCGCGATTTTCGCCAGGCGGTGCATCAATTCCTCGCTCGCCACCGGCTTCACCACATAGTCGAAGGCCCCGGCGCGCAACGCCTCGACCGCGGTTTCCATCGAGCCAAAGGCCGTCACCATGACAAACGTGGTGTCCAGCCCCGCCGCCTTCGCGTTGCGCAGCAAATCGATGCCATCGCCATCGGGCAGCTTGATATCGCACAGCGCCACGTCCACATCACCTCGCACCAGCTTGGCCGAGGCCTCGCCCGCCGTGCCGGCCTGATCCACGCTGTAGCCCGCCTTCTTCACTGCCGCGCTCAGAATCTGGCGCAGCGCCGGTTCATCGTCGATGACGAGTACATGGAGTGCGGTCATGATGATTGTTCCTTATGCGGATTCGGTGACAGGTTCGGGTTGTTCCGGCAGACGCACCTGCACCGTGCTGCCCGCGCCGGCGGTTGACGTCAGTTCAATGGCGCCGCCGCGCGCTTCGACCAGGGATTTGCAGATAAACAGACCCATGCCGCTGCCGCTGGTCTTGGTGGTGAACCCTTCTTCAAAGGCGCGCGCGCGCGTGATTTCATCCATCCCATGGCCGTTGTCGCTCACCGTCAACACCAGTACGCCCTGGTCAAACCGGCTGCACAATCCGATGCGCGGCTTGCGCCCGGTGAGGGTTGCAAGCGCGTCGGCGGCATTGAGCAGCAGATTCATCATGATCTGCGACACCTCATCGGGCACCCCGTAATAGGCGGGCAACTGGCCGTCGAGATCGAGATCAATGACGACCCCGCGCATGCGCCGGTCGTACGATACAAAGTTGCATATCCGCCGCGCAAGGCCATTGACATCGACCCATTGCCGCTGCGCCGACAGCGGTCCCGCAAGATCCGATACCTGGCGCGTAATGCGCGCGATGCGCTGCGCCTGCTCCACGATCAACTCCGGCGCGCAGGGCGCGCCGTGCGCCCTGCACATGCGCTGCCGCTCCGCGCCGCACATTTCCTGTGCCATGCCGCTGATGGCGGCAATCGGATTGTTGATTTCGTGCGCAATGGCCGCCGCCAGCGATCCCACCGTTGCCATTTTCTCCTGGTGAAAACGCTGCTGGCGCGCCACCTCAAGCTGTTGCTCGCGACTGCGCAAATTCGACTGCATCTGGTTGACGGCGCGCATCAGCCCGCCCACTTCATCGCTGCGCGTCACCGGCAACGGCGCGCCGCGGTACCCCTGCACGATCTCGCGCGCGCGTCGCTCCAGCGTGTTCAAGTCCCATACCAGGCGCGAAAAAAACAAGGCGGTGATCCCGCCAAACAAGACCACGCCCGCGAGCCCCATGGTGACGGCAATCACCGTTATGGAATCGTTGATGATGCGATAGTTGTCGGAGAGTTTCCTGCGGTGATCCCGCACGCCGCGTGTCACCGTGTCCAGCTCGCCGACCAGCGCATGCAGGCCGTCGCGCAAACCGGGGAGACTGGCGCGTACCGGCAGGGCGCGCAATCCCGCGACATCGCGGTCGATGCCTTCGGTCACGCGGGCCAGCGCCGGGTACTCCGGCAACAGGGGTTGCAGGCTCGCCCGCGCCGCTTCAATACCGACCGCGAGATTGTCAGCGCGCGGTGCCGCCCAAGTTTCGGAATACGCTTCGTTGACGGCAAGCACCGCGTGCGCCAGCGCGCTGCCGGCCTTGGTCAGCGTATCGTCCCTGAGGTGAACACGCTCAAGTTCCTGGGTGTTGCGCTGGAGTTCTTCGCGTTGCTTGGCGATCAGCACACCGGCCACCGCCACGTAGGCCACCAGTGCAGCAAAACCGATGATGCCTTGCATGCGCAGAGCTATTCTTGGCGCATCCCCCAACGCTGCAGGCGTATGGCACTTGCCGGCGTTACCCTGGGCAAGAAAGCGAATGGTCGTCCTCAACAATGCCAGCACCGCGTTCCCCTGCGCGTTCTACAGGGCACTGATGTTGCGTGGAGTGGCGAAGCCGGTACTTGACTTAAGTCAACGATCTGGTTGGGCTTCGCCGGTTCCGTTTGCCACCCATTCCTGACCACTACGATCAGGAATTTTTGTTTCAGAGATGGCGGAATATTTTTCAATCACAGGTGTATCCAGTGTTTGCGCCAGCATCCGCAGCAACTCCGGACTCGCCCAGTCGCGCGCGCCTGTGATTCGCGCTCTTACGGTTCCGTCCGCTGCGACTAAAAACGTGGCGGGAAACGCTTGCACCCTGAGGCCGTCGCGCGCCAGTTTTTGCTCGCTGTCGCCATAATTGGGAAAGGTCAGGCCGTACTGCAGCAGAAACTCACGCGCCAGATTGAGATCGCTGTCGACAGAAATGCCGATCACTGCCAGCGTGGCGGGATCGGCCAGTTGATGCAGCCGTTGCAAACTGGGCATTTCCCTGCGACAAGGCTCGCACCATGTCGCCCACAAATTGACCACTCGAGCTTTGCCGCGCGGCGCTTGAGCGGTCAGCACATCTTTCCCCGTCAGGCTCATCAGCGGAACGGCGGGAAACGGGAATCCCCGCGATTGCGACGTCTCCGTGCGTTCGCCGCACGCCATCACAACGGCCAGCAGCGCGACGGCCAGAGCCATGACCACGCCTGCACACCGGCGGGGCTTGCGCATCTGCGGTGTGTTTGTCCGGCGTGGACGCGTGATACTCATCGCGCCACGCCTTTCGGCATTTTCGCGCAAAACATTCCATCCCTCCCCATACACAATGCGCAGACGTGTTCGCCGCGGCAATGCTTCAATCCGTTGAAAACAGCGCTTTCTCAAGACTGAGAATCGCCACAGAAAATTCTCCAACAAACGAGAAATATTTCGGCAACGCGGTCACAATACAACCTGGTCGATGAGTACACTGACTTCACGGCCGGTGTTCTTGATCGGCGCCGTCTGCCCTTGAAGATCGCCAGCCTGCGGCGACGCGCTGGCGGACTTCGACACGCGCGCGCCGACGATCACCTGAGGTATCCCCGACAGGCGTGCCTGCGGCGTCATTGCCATAGTGTCGTCCAGCGTAAAGCGGATCGGCAACTCGCTCGCTTTCCTGCGCAGCACCGCGAGTGGCATACGCGGCCCGGCGGCGGCGCGGGCGAAAATGAACACGGTGTCGTCGGGTGCCACCCTGGCCGCGAGATCGGGCGCAAGCCGCACAATGCCGCTGACACCCTGGGTGCCGCCTGGCGTTGATGGGGTGGCGGCGACCGCGGCAGTTGCGTCCGCGGTGCCGGCAAGGCGCCGCGCCTCGCCGATGCTGTTGCCGATAGAGCGCCTGATATCCGCGTCGGCCGGCACCAGCGCCAGAATACGCTCCCAGTAAGCGAGCGCGCCCGCATAGTCGCGCTTTTCAAATGCCACCGAACCGGCCAGCGCCAGCGACTTCAGGTGGTTCGGATCGGCCACCAGCGCACGTTGAATCAACGCTTCGGGATCGCCCTGAAGCTTGCGCCCGCGCGCCATGGCGAGGGCGTCGGCATAGTCCGCGAGCAACGATGCATTATTGGGAATGCGCTCTGCAGCCTTGCCGTACGCCATGCTGGCATCCTGGTAGCGGCCCAGCACACCATACGAACGGGCAAGCATCGCCCAGCCCTCGCCATCCTGCGGATGTTGCGCAAGCCGTAACGCCAGCCGCTCCACCATCCCCCGGATTTGCTGCGGCGTCACCTGGTGCGTGTTACCCGCCACCGCTGGCGCAGCGGTTCCCGGCGTCAGTGCCGTGGGCTCGCCAATGGAAAGATAGATGCCCACGGTGAACAGCGGCGCAGACACCGCCACCAGCGCGGCCGGCCAGCGCCGCGCCGCCGGCGCCGCGGCCGGCGCGACAGCGTGGTCGATGTCGTCCAGCAGGCGGCGTTCCAGTTCACCGCGCGCCGCAGCATAGTGCGCTTCGCGCAGCAAGCCCGCGGCGCGGTCGGCCTCCAGTTCGGCGTGCTGATCGCGATAGATCGCCAGTGTAAGCGGCGCCGCGCCACGCTGTTCCTGCGTGCCACGATGCAGCAACGGCGGCAACACAAACAGCAGTGCCCCTCCCATCAGCAAGCCGGCGACGATCCAGAAAATGGTCATGATCTGCATTCACACCGCGGCGGTCTGCACGATCGCCGGCGCTGCAGCGGACACCGCCCGCACCCGATAGCGCCGATCCAGCACCGCCAGCAAACCGCCCAGTGCCATCAACACGCAGCCACCCCAAATCCAGTCGACAAACGGCTTGATCTGCACCCGCATCACCCACGCGGTCGGGCTCACCGGCTCGCCCATCGACACATACAAGTCGCGGGTCAGGCCGCTATCGATCGCGGCCTCGGTCATCGGATTGCGCTGCACCTTGTAGACGCGTTTCTCCGGATGCATCACGCGCAGGGGCGTGCCTTTCTTCAGCACCGTCACGGTGCCGCGCGCGGCGATATAGTTCGGCCCCGTTACATCGTTTATGGCATCCAGCCGGAACGCGTAACCGCCCAGCTCGACAGTTTCGCCGATCGCCATGCGCACGTCTTTTTCGGCTTCATAGGTCTTCACCATTGTCACGCCGACCACAAACACGGCGATGCCCAGGTGCGCCAGCAACATGCCGTAGTAGCTATGCGGCAGAAGGCGCAATTTGCGCGCGATACCTGCTCCCGGCACACCCTGGAGGCGCCGGGCCAGATTGACCGCGCTGCTCGCGGCGATCCACAACGCCAGCAGCAGGCCGAAACTTGCCGGCAGCGTCCACCGACCCATGGTCAACGGCAGCAACAACGCAGCGATCAGGCTCACCATAAAGGCCCAGCGCAGCAATCGCGCCAGCTCGGACAGGCTGGCCTGTTTCCAGCGCGCCAACGGCCCAATGCCCATCAAGAACAACGCCGGTGCCATCAGCGGCACAAATACGGACTCGAAGTACGGCGGCCCGACGGAAATTTTGCCCAGGCCCAGTGCGTCGAGGAACAGTGGATACAACGTGCCCAGCATCACCGAAGCAGCTGCCACCAGCAACAACAGATTGTTGGCAAGCAACATCGATTCGCGGGACAGCCATTCGAAGCGCCCGCCGACACCCACGCGCGGCGCGCGCCATGCGAAAAGCGCAAGCGATCCGCCGACCACCACCACCAGGAACACCAGAATAAAAATGCCGCGCCTGGGATCGGTGGCGAACGCGTGCACCGAGGTCAGCACGCCCGAGCGCACCAGAAACGTGCCGAGCAATGACAGCGCAAACGCGCAGATCGCCAGCAGCACGGTCCAGCGCTTGAACGCGCCGCGCTTCTCGGTAACCGCCAGCGAATGGATCAATGCCGTGCCCACCAGCCACGGCATGAAGGACGCGTTTTCCACCGGATCCCAGAACCACCAGCCGCCCCAGCCCAGTTCGTAGTACGCCCACCAGCTGCCGAGTGCGATACCCAGCGTCAGGAACAGCCACGCCATGGTGGTCCAGGGGCGCGACCAGCGCGCCCAGGTGGCGTCGAGCCGCCCCGACAACAGCGCGGCGATGGCGAACGCAAATGCCACTGAAAATCCGACGTAGCCCATGTAGAGCATCGGCGGATGCAACACCATGCCGGGATCCTGCAACAGCGGATTCAGATCGCGCCCGTCCAGCGCTGCGGGCAGCAGGCGTTTGAAGGGATTGGACGCAAACAGCATGAAGCTCAAAAAGCCCACTGCCACCAGCCCCAGCACACCCAGCACTCGCGACACGACATCATCGGGCAGGCGGCCGCTCAGCAAGCTCACCGCAATCGTCCATGACGACAGCATCAGCATCCACAACAACAGCGAGCCCTCGTGCCCGCCCCAGGCGCCGGCGACGCGATAGTGCACGGGCAACGCCGAATTCGAATTCGACACCACATACGCCAGCGAAAAATCGTTGGCGACAAAGGCCTGCACCAGACAAGCGAACGCGATCAGGACAAACACAAACTGCCCCTGCGCCGCGGGCCGCGCCACATTCATCCATGCCGCGTTGCCGCGCGCCGCCCCCACCAACGGCAGCGTGCCCTGCAGCAGCGCCAGAAACAACGCGAGGATCAGCGCAAAATGTCCGAGCTCGGGGATCATGGCGCCGCGCCCGGTTGCGCCTCGTGCGCGCCCAGATGGCGCAGAATCGCGCGCCGCCGCAGTGCGAGCAATACCAGCTCCAGCACGATCAGGACCGCGGTGACGACATAGGCGCCCCATACGTAGAGCGCATAACCGCCCATGTCGAAAAACGCCTGCCAGTTCGCCCAGTTCATCGCAGCGTCCTCACGTAACGCATCACCCAGTCGCTGGTGCGCTCGCGTTCCAGAATGAGACTGCGTACCCGCCAAAACGAGGCAGCGATGCTGTACATCCAGCACGCGAACGCCATCAGTACCGTCGAGACCAGCGTGGCAGCCGGCAGCGACGACACGCTATCCAAACCGAGCGGTGCCGTGTGCGCCTGACTGTTCCCCCATTGCACCGCGTAGTAGGCAATCGGTACACTCATCATGCCCGGCAGGGCCAGCACCGCCGCGGCGCGGTCGGCAAGCCGCGGGTTGTCGATGGCCGCATGCAGCGCGGCAAACGCAACGTAGAGCAACAGCAGCAGCATCTCGGCGGTGAGCCGCGCCTCCCACGCCCACCAGGTGCCCCAAATGGGCTTGCCCCACAATGCGCCGGTCCACAACGCAAGAAAAGCGAACAAGGCACCGGTCGGCGCGAGTGCGGTGGCCATCATGCCGGAGAGCCTCGTGTCGAACACCAGCACCATGGCGCCCCAGAATGCCATCACCGCGTAGATGAACAAGGCCATCCACGCCAGCGGCTCATGAACGAAGATAATGCGGTACGCGTCCCCCTGCCGGGCATCGGCAGGGGCGACGAAGAGGCTGAGATAGAGTCCGATCACGCAGGACACCGCGGCAACCGCGGCGAACCATGGCGCGAGTTTCCCCGCCAGCGGGAAAAACGTCCGTGGCGCTGCGTATTTGAACCAGCGGATGCGCAGCAGCGGCATCGCCGCCGCGCCGCGAAGGAACCTGGGTGTTGCCGCCATTCCCGTTACCGAGATTGCATGGAAGTCAACGCCTGCACAAGCAAATCGTGCGCCATTTGAAATCGTCATAAATATATGTTTTTAAACGACTTTTATTTCACCGACGATGCCGGTCGGGTTGCCGCCTGCCATTCCCAAATCGCCGCCTCGGCCTTGCGTTTGTAAGGATCATCGGCCTTGGCGAGATGCGCGTAACTGCGCATGGCACCGATGGCGCCCGGCAGGTCGTGCAGGCCTTCAAGTGCGACGGCCAGACCGTAGTAGGCATTGTGTTGACGGGTGCGCAGCGCAATCGCGCCTTCAAAGAATTGGCGCGCGGCGTCGTACCGTTTGAGACCCAACAGCGCGTAACCCATGTTGACATGCGCCTCGGGCAGGTCGGGCGCCAATGCCAGCACGCGATGAAATGCGGCGAGCGCATGTTCATGCTGCTTCGCATGCAGCATCATCACCCCCTGCTGGAAACGTTGATGCACTTCCGCCGGCAGCGGCCCTGTCTTCGGCGGATGCGGTGCGCTACCGCCGCCCACGGCAAAGTGGTCGCCGAGCGCAGCCACCAGCAGACCGCCCGCGCCAATCACCGCCAGCGCCAACAGCAGCAGCGCCGGAGCACGCCAGCCGCGCGCCCGCGCCGGCATACTCACACCGCCCCCTTGTGAGGCGCCGTTGACACAAACGGCACGCCAAAAAAGGTCAGAAACGCCAGCACGAATACGGCGATGATGAACAGCGCACCGTGATGCGGCCGCAGCCGCAACGTCACGCGCGCGTGCACGAAAAACGCCAACATGATCCAGGTCAGGAACGCCCAGGTCTCCAGCGGATCCCATGCCCAATAGCGTCCCCAGGCATCCTGCGCCCAAATGGCGCCGGCGATCAGCATCAGGGTCTCGAACACAAAGCCCAGAATCATGAAGCGGAACGCGAGGTTTTCCAGCTTTACGCTGTCCGGCATACGCGCCGTGTGGCGCATGGCGAAACCCGCGCGGCGTAACAGGATGATGCCCGCAAGCCCCACGGCCACCAGAACCGATCCCAGAAAAATCTTGCCGAACAGCACATGGATATACAGCCACACCGTTCGATACGTTGGCGGGAAATGGCCTTCGCCGGGGCTGCTCACCAGCATCCAGCCCATCAGGACGAACAGCACCGGCATTACCACCGCGGCCGACGGACGTATCGCGGGCACGCGCCAGTAGGCGATGCTGAATACCAGGGACAGGCTCCACACATTACTGGATAGAATTTCAAACAGCGTAATGAAGGGTCCGTGGCCCACCCGTTCCCAGCGCAGCGCGAGCGATGCCGCGTGCACCACCAGCCCGGCCACCACCAGCGCGAGCACCCAGCGCTCGACGCGGCGGGCCATGACCGTGGCGCCAATCGCGGTCGATCCAGCGAGGGTATAGATCGCCACTGCGGCCCACAGCAGTTGCAGTTCGGTGGCCATCGCCGTGGACATCATTCACGCGTCCCAGGGTTGCGCGGCGAACTTGCGCCAGAAATACCACGCCAGTGCCGCCACCGCGAAAAAACACGCCGCGGCCAGCCAAGGCAAAGTCCAGTCATAAAACACGGTGTAGCCCATCCATAGTGTCAGCCGCTCGTAGGTCAGCACACCCTCGGGCAAAGCAAGCTGCATGCCCGGTGTCAGTTCGTGCCGCTCGCCAGCCAGGCGCAGAACGAGTGAGTGCCGCTTCGGCACGCGCAGCTCCGACGGCCGCAGCGGATCAAGCAGCACTTCGTCGAACTGCAGCATGGTCCACACCGGTGTTTGTGTGCCGGGCAGGGTCCACGTCAGCGCCTGCCCGTATTCGTGTATCGGGTACGACGGCAGGTTGATACTGCCGCGCTGCGGCGCCGCACCCCGCCCCTGCCACACAAACACTGGCGCGAAGCCCTTGTTGAAGCTGGTGTAAAAGTGATAGCCAAGCCGCGTCAATGGGGTGTGGTCGCCAATCACGGCGTGTTGCGATTGCCCGCTGTCATCCAGCCACTGCACGGCATTGCGCGTTTCGGCGCGCTTCACGCCTTTGGCGTATCGGATGCGGTAGCCGTCGTTGCGAAACGCCGCTTGTTCGAGACGCGAGCGATGCCAGGGACCGCTTTCCATTTTCGTGAGCTGGCCGCTGAAGGTCTCGCCTTCGGCCAGCTCAAGCTGGCCTTTGAGATAGGTGAGCCGCCCCGCCGCCACCAGCACCACGATCGCCAGCAGCGCAAAATGAAACATCAGCAATGCCGCGTTTCGCCGCAACACGCCGTTGCTGAGTATTGCCCCGAGCAGGTTGAGTGCTGCCAGCGTCAACGGCGCCACCAACAGCCACGCGCCACGCCCGGCGGAAGGATCGTACAGCATCACCCCCAACGCCAGCAGCGCGATCACCAGCAGGGTCAAACGCGTACTCGCCAGCCGCCGCAACGCGTTCGCGGCGACGCCGACGGTGACTGCCGTTGCGCTGGCTCGTGCTGTGATGGTATTCATAATAATCGTTTAAAAACAATAACTTATAAATCACGGCGGGTTTGAGCAATTTTCATTGCTGTCGCGCATCCAGTCGCGTCCCGACTGACCGTTGCCCGGCGCGCCGGCGGAGCCGCAATCGTTCTCGCGCCACAAACCACTGGCGCGAAAGGTGCGAATCTTCAGCATCGCGTTCAGGTAGTAGGGACCGTTGTTGTATCCGGCCGTGGTGTTGTTGCGCACCTGCGTGCCTGGCGCCAGACCGCCTTCGGGTCCCACGTCATTCAGGTTGACCAGCAGCGCCTTGTTCTTCCAGCCATGCGGCACAGCGACGTGACACCAACTGCAGCGCATGCGGCCGATCTTGTCGGCGTGATACGAATGCAAGTCGCCGCGGCCGCGATCGTCGGGATCGTTGTAAAAGCCGGTGCGTTGTTCGGCGCGCGTGGCGTAACTGTCGTAGTTGTGGCATTTGAAACACAGGCCGTCGCCCTGCTGCCCGCTGCCGGTGCCACTGTTCCACTGCCCTTTCAAAATAAAGTTGTTGCTTGAGCCATGCGGTCCCCAGGGATTGCCGTTCTCACCGCCGTCCGGAATCACCGAAGTCGCCGACGCCACATTCGAGCCATGACAATCGCTGCAATACATGGTTTGCGCGCCCACCGCGTTGCTCCACGGCAGGCGCCAGCGGGCACTGATGTCGCTGCCGTTGCCGCGTATCGGCCCGCTGCGCCCGGTGGAATCCATCACCGGGTGCCAGGAGCGATGATTGTTGGCGCCGAACGCGACGGCGGCGCCGGAGTCGTTGGTGGTGGTTTCGCCGCGATGCGTAATGGGCGCCTGAAACTCTTTTGCCTGATTGGTGTATTGCTGCAGATTGTTGGTGCCCGCGGGCGTACCGCCGGGATAGCCGAGCGGCGGACGGCTGCCGAGCGGGTAGGCGTTGTTGTCGCTATAGCCGTAATCGGAATGGCACTTGAGGCAGATCTGATACTCGCGTGTGGCATAGGGCGCGCCCACGGACGTATCCACGCTGGATCCGGGATCGCCGCGCTTGACAATGAAACTCGTCGGCAGATTCTGAAACGACGCCGAGCCGTACACCGGCTCTACACCCCAGGTACCGCGCAGCACGCCGGATAAAATGTTGGTATGGGTATAGCCGGCGCTATCGGTATGCGTGTGGGTGCCGGCCGCGTCCGGCGCGCCGGCCAGACCGCCGCCGGGGCTGCCGAGGAACGAGCGAAATTTCACCACCCGATGCGGGTTGTGACAGTCGGTACATTCGGCGTGGCGATTGTTCAGATCACCCACGCCGAGCTTGCCGCGAGATTCCAGAAAATCCTTGCCGCAGCGGTTGGTTGGTGTCGAACAGTCGGCGAATGCCGTGTCGGTAAAATTGCCGCCGATGTCGTGCACCTCGCTGCCCGCGGCCTGGTCGGTCGATGTGATGGGCATGCGCCGTGCCAGGAGAAAATCGCCGCGAATATTCGGCACCGTGGGCGACGGCGTGAGCACGCTGGAGGCGGCATCGGTGTGGCACTGGTAACAGGTTTGCTCCAGCGCGGCGTTGCCGCCGGTTTTGGGCGTGGTCACGCTGTCTGTGCCTTCGCGAATCAGGCGCCGCGCGCCCGGCACCGTGTGCGTGTCGTGGCAGTTCAGGCAAGCGGCCTTCCACACCGGCAGATTGACGGGAAACTCGCGCTGCGCCGCGGCGCCGGCGGTGTAGGTCTGGGTCGCGACCAGCGGGTTGGCGTGCGCCGAAAAGGCCCAGACGCCGCTGCCCTGGTTCTTGTCGTGGCACGAAACGCAAATGATGTCGCTGGCCGGATCATGCGCGTTGGTGGGTATGCCCTCCTGGAAGCGGTTCTGGCGCAGGAATTTCTGATTGCCTTTGGTGGTGTCCGGCTCGTGCAAATGCGGATCGTGGCAGGTGCCACATTGAATCTGCCCCAGATTCGCGGTCCCGGTCGGTTCCAGCGGCAGCTGCGGTCGATAGCCCGAACTGCGCACGCCAATCACGCTGCCGCTGCCAGGCGGCCATTTCTGACTGGCATCGACATTGCGCAACTCACCGTCTCGCTCCGCCAGCGTGTTGCTGAATGTCAGCGAGATCGGATGATCGTTGGTCAGATTCACCCCGAGGTTGCGGGTAAATCCGGTGGCGGCGCCCGCACCGTCGGGCATCACCCCACCGGCGCCGGTGCCGCTCATCGGCACCGCGACCGTGCCCTGCTGCGACGGCGAACCCAGCCCGTTTAACACGTTGACGTTGCCGATGGCGAGCGTGCCGTCGTGGCACGACAGGCACAGCTTGGAACTGCCGCCCGGCTGATCCAGGGTACCCTGAATGGCCGCGGCGTCGAGCGAGGACGAGGTGTAGGTGGTGTAGGTCGAATTCGACAGCTTGCGATTCCACAGCGGTGTCACGCCCGGCGTTGCCGCGTGCGGCGTGTGGCAGAACACGCACACCTGCGTTTCGCTGACCGCTTTGACCGTACCGGAGCCGCTTACCGAAAAATTATGCCGCGTGCTGCGCACATCGGACACCGCGCCCGCACAGGCGCCGGACCACAGCACGAGCGCGAACAGGAGCGCGGCGCGCATGGCCTCAAGGCTCGCCATCCGCCCCCCCGCCCAGAAACTGAAACAGCACCACGCGGCCGTTGAACATATCCGCGACAAATACGCGGTCGCGGCTGTCCACCCACACGCCCGCCGGCAGATAAAAGCGCCCGGTCGTCTGGCCGGCGCCCCCGATCGGCATCAGAAAATTGCCGTGCTTGTCGAATACCAGCAGGCGGTCATAGTAGGACTCGACGACGTAGATGTTGCCGGCGCTGTCCACCGCCACGCCCTTGGGACGCACCAGGTTGCCGACATACAGGCCGCGCGTGCCAAACGTCAAACGCAATTGCGCGTTATCGCCGCGGAATACCTGCACGCGGTTGTTCATGGCATCGATCACGTAAAGCTCGTCGTGCGCAAACGTCAGGAACGTCGGCGCGTTGAACTCGCCGCCAGCCTCGCCCCGGCGGCCAATAGTCTTAATCAGCCGGCCGTCATTGTCGAAAACCTTGATGTCGTGGGCGCGGGTATCGGCGACATAAAGCAAGCCGCGCTTCGCGTCGTAGGCGAGTCCGGTGGGACGTTTCAGCACGCCTTTGCCGAGGCTGGGTAGCGGATTGCCGCTGGCGTCAAGCCGCGCGACGATGCCCAGTTCGGCATCACTGACCAATACCTGTCCGTTCGGGCCCAAGGTCACGGCGACCGGTGACACAAACCCCGCGAGCCCCGCGGCCTTGTCCCACACCTGCAGCTCACCCGCCTTTTGTTCGAACACGAACAGCGCCTGGCGGCTGCTGTCGGTCACAAAAATACGCCCGTTTGCATCGACGACACCGCTTTGCGGCCGCTGCAACACCACCGGCGTCTGCTCGCCGGTGATGATGCCCGCGAGCCAGCGCAGGAATCCGCCGACGCCGTCGCGCGAACTTTCGCTTTTGCGAAAATTGGATTCCCCGGTCAGTTGCCCTGCATACAGGTAGCGCGGCACCTCGGGCGCCACCGGCCATAGCAGGCGTTTGCCCTCCGGCGCATCGTCCATGCCGAAGTGCAAGGTGCGCGGGCCGTTGTCGCTCGCACAACCGATGCATGCCAGCACCAGCAGCAGGGGGAGCGCCCGGCGCATATCAGGGGCCTCCCGCCACGGCGATGCGTTGCGCCGCCACGCGCCCGGACAAGCCATCGGCCAGATACAGCACGTTGTCGTCAATCCACAGGTCGTCGATTTGCTGCAGGCCGAAGCGGCGCGGCGGCAACGTGTCAATCAGCCTGCCCTGATGGAACACCTTGAGCACGCGCGCGAACTGGTCGATGACGAACACACGCCGGTTACGATCCACCGCCAACGGTCCGGGCGCGCCAACAGTGTCGTGACCGAATGTGCTCAGCACGCCGCCGAGGTAGGCCACGCGCCCGAGGCAGCGGCACAGCGGGTCCGCCACGTAGATTGCGTCGGGACCCAGCGCAATATTGCCAACCGCTTGCAGGCGCGCGCCTTCACCGCCACGCACATGGATGACTGTGGCCGCGCCGCCCAGCATCTGAAATGCCAGCAATTGGTTGTAACCGCCATCGGCCACGTACACCAGCCCGCGCGCATCATCGACCGCCACATCGACCGGACGCTGCAAGTCGGCGGAGGCATAGTGGGTTAGCTGTTGACCGCTGCGCGCCACCCGCACGACGCGCCGGCGCGGCGGGTCGATCACGTACAGCGAATAGTCCGCGCCCAGCGCAAGCTGCGTGCCCGGATGCACCGCGACGCCGCGCAAAGCCGTCATCAGATCAAGTGCCGCGTCGTAGCGGTACGCCGTGCCCGCGCCGGCATCGAGTATCACCACCTCGCCGCCACGCGCCGCCAGCGCAACGGGACGGATAAAGCGGGTATATCCCAGTGTGGCTGCCGCCGCCGCTGGCGTGCCGGTGCGGTCGCTCGCCGCAACCTGACGCGCCCCGGTGAGCGACAACCACGGCGAAAATGACGGCCGCTGCGACAGCGCGGGTTGATCGGCCGCAGCACCGCCGCTGAAAGCCGGCGGCACGTCGCGCGGCGCCGTGGCGCACGCCATCAGCATCACGACGCTCGCAGACAGCGCTACGATATTTAAAAAATATGTTTTAAAACATAT
Organism: uncultured beta proteobacterium; assembly: GCA_902825845.1. Lineage (GTDB taxonomy): Bacteria > Pseudomonadota > Gammaproteobacteria > Burkholderiales > SG8-41 > UBA5216. The sequence continues at coordinate 47,413 of CADECM010000009.1, read as the reverse complement.
ACTTACCATCGTCCCGGTCCACTGGTTTGATGGCCGCCATAGATGCCGCTTTTCAAGCCCGGTTTGCCGCTATGGCACAAGTCGCATTTGTCGGCGCCCCACGCAATCTGATTGTTGTGGCACATGCCGCAAAACTTGCCGTTGGTAATATCGGCCATGGTCACCACGTTGGCACCGGCACGCATTTTGAATGCAAGTTCGCTGTGGCACACCTTGCAGCGAAAACGCACGCGATGAAACCAGTGCGGGAACACCACCGGGCGCACGCCGTTTTTTTCCGAAACCTTGTTCAACACCACGTCACCGTATTCGGCTACGGAGGGCGCCGCCAGCAACGCCAGTCCCAGCGCGCCCAGCAGCGCCGCCCGCTTGATCAGGCCGTTACTCATAAACCACGCAACGCGCCGGCCGGCAAGGGCTTGTTGCGCGGCGTGTTGTGACAACGGTTGCATTCGGTAAGCGGAAACGCCACCGCGCCGTGGCACACGCCGCATTGTTCGCCATTCAACATCGCATTCATGCTCAATTTGTTGGCGCCGGCTTTGGACACGAACAAATGCTGATGGCAGTTGCTGCAGTCCAGCCACAGGGTATGCGCGCGATGGGGGAAGCGCACAATCGGCGTGCCGCCTTTCATGTTCAGATAAATGTCGAGGTCGATCACCATCACCTGCGTGCCGGGCAATATATTGGTGCGGGGATTGATCGCGCCGCCCTCCAGCGCCTGAAGCCAATGCACCTGGTTGCCCGCGGTGTCGGCGGGCAATCGTGACAACGACTCGGCCGGCTCCTGTAACAATCGCAGCGACGGATTTTTCGGGTCATGAATGCCGTCCGCGGCGAGCGGCAACCACTTGCGCGCCGCCTGACTGACTTGAGCACTCGCGATCACGCTCACCAGCAGCAGGATCAGCAGCGGCAGCCCGGCCAGGGTGGAAGCCATCCGGCCTCGGGCGCGGCGCACGCGTGTCATCCGGGTATGTAGACGCCCGCGCCGCGGATCGCGCGCACCAGTTCGCGCGTCGATTCCTCGAGCAACTCAATGGCGCCGGCGTGATCCCGGCGCGCGGCCACGCCTTCCGCTTGCGCCCGCAATTGCGCGGCACGGCCGACAAAGCCGCGGGTTTGCGCATTGTCCGGCTTGCCGTCGAGCAACACCCTGATCAGCATCCGGTGTGTATCGTTGCGGTCGATTTCATAGCGGTATTCCTCTTCCTTGTTCGCAAATTCCAGCGAACGCACCAGCGTGTCGCCGCCGCGCAGCGTACTCACCGCCGCCTTGGTCAGCAGGTAGGCGCGATCCAGCTCGGCGCGTCCGGCTGCCAGGTTGCCGGCTTGCGCCAGACGCTGCGCTTCGGCGATGCGGCCCTCGATGTCACGGCCGGTTTCCGCCGTGCCCGGGGCGCCGCCTTTTTCCGCGGCCACGCGGCGAAACGCGGCGAGCAGCGCGTTGACGGTTTCCAGCCGCGCGTTGAAGTCCGCACTCGCTTTGGGACCGGTGACTTGTTCAGGCGATGCCAGGCGCACCGCTTCAAACATTTCCATGCTGGCCCGCGGCAGCAACTGCGACGCCAGCGCCAGTTGCCCGCCGTCGTAGGCCGCGCGCGCCTGGCGGTAGATGTCACGCGCCCGTGCGCGTTTTTCGCGCGCGGGCGCACCCCCGCCTTCCTCGATCTGCCGCGCACCCGATGAACGCTCGATCAGGGTTTCCACCGCCGCGAGACGCTGCTCCAGCCGCACGCGGTCAATCTGCGTGTCCGCCGCGCCCTGCTGCGCCGTCGCCGGCAGCGGCACCCACAACCCACTCAGACAAAAAACGGCGAGCAGGCGGAACACCCGTTTCATTGCCGCCCCGCCGATTCGATTTTGGTCTCTGACGGAACCTGTAAACCCGCGGCACGCAACGCGCTTTGCAGGTAGCCGGTACCACCTCGAATCGCCGCCAGTGCGTCCCGGAACTTTCTTGCCGCGGCGAGTTGCTGCGCCTGCTCGCGCATCTGGCGGTTGGTTTCGACGAAGTAGTTCACCTGCCGTATGGCTTCACTGTCCGGTTTGAATTCGGCCAGCGCGATCGGAATCAATTCCGTGTAGCTGCGATTGCGGTCGAGCTCAAAAGCGTACTCGTCGGACAGCGATTCAAAGCGTTGCGCATACTCGATGGTGCGTGTGCCCAGCACGCGCCCGATATGGGTCATCAGCAGCCGTTCAGCCGCGCCCAGGGTGCGGTTGGCTTGCTCCAGGTACTCGGCGTTCGCCTCGCGCTTTGCGCTGTCGATCAGCTGCCCCGCATTGATCATGTGCGCATCGCCGGCGGGCGCTATGCGGCCGCGCTGCAAATGCCGCTGGTACGTGGCTTTCAGCGACTCGACCGACGCGACCATCTGCGCATAGCGCACCCGGTGTTCGATATTGTTCCTGATCGGGTCCGGCACCAACTGGCGCGCCTTGCCGATCATCCAGGTTGCGTCATTGAGCTGTTTGTCGGCGTTGCGCAAGTCGTTGACCTTGAGCGCCGCCAATGCCTTCTGATAGGCATCCCGTGCTGCCGTAAAATTTTTCTTCGCCTCCACGTTATCGCTGCCTTCGACACGCTTCACCGCGGGTGAATCCGCCAACAAGAGCTTGACCAGGGCTTCCTTTTGCACGACCAGCGATTTGCTGATGTCGACGCTGGACGCTGGCACCCGCGCGTCCGCGGCCAGCGCCCATTCGCCGTTCAGCAGACACGCGCACAGCGCCGCTCCCAACCAGGTGATGACGGATTTCATCGTTTGCCCTCTCTCGCTGCCTGCGCCGGCTTCGCGCGCGAGTGGCACAAGCGGCACTCGGAAACCGGAAACGCCACCTTGCCGTGGCACACGCCGCATTTCTGGCCGAGCATGATCGCCGCCATGCTGATCTGATTGGCGCCCTTTTGCGGGACGAAGATCGCGGGATGGCAGTTGGAACAGTCGAGCCACTCGGTATGCTGCTTGTGCGGAAACACCACGTCGGGCATGGTGCCCTTGACCTCGCGCACGATAGTCAAGTCCATCACCGTTGGCTCTGCCTTGGCGTCGCGCGCGTCCCAGCGCGGCTGGATTTGCTTTTTGCCAATTGCCGCGACCCAGTCGACGTAGTTGCCGGTGGTGCTGCGCGCGAGCGTGGTAAACGAGGCCAGCGGCGCCTGCAACAGCATCGTCCCCGGACTCGAAGCGTCATGAATGCCATCGTTGGCCGGCGCGGCATTGCGCTTGCTGGGCGGCGCCAGCAGACGGTTGAAGGCGTTGGGATCGTTGGCGGCTTGCACTTGCGGCGGCGGCGCCACGGCGAGCACGGGCGGTGTATTGGGCGCGGGCGCGGTTGGTGCTGTCATGACCGGCGGCGTGCCTGCCGCTGCCACGGCGGGCGTGGCCGCCACGCCGCGCGTCTGCGCCACAATGTATGCCACCGCCGCGCGCACATCGGCGTCGGCAAGGGAGGCGTTGCCACCCTTGGGAGGCATCGCACCCTTACCTTTGAGTGCGTTGGTCTGTAGCGCAGCCATGCCCGCGTTGATGCGCGGCGTCCATGCGGCGCCATCACCCAGTTTCGGCGCGCCCGCCACACCGGTGGAATGGCATGCCGCGCAAGCGGATTGGTAAACCGTGCGTCCTTTGCCGGCGTCTGCTGTTGTTTGCGCGGGCGCCGCAACGGCGGGCGTTGCGGGTGCCGCCGCTGGCGCAGCCGCGCCGGGGCCTACCTGCGCCAGCATGAAACCGACGGCGGCACGCACGTCCGCGTCCGGCAAGGCCATGTTGCCGCCCTTGGGCGGCATCGCACCCTTGCCTTTGAGCGCGCTGGCCTGCAACGCGGCGGCACCGGCGCCCACGCGCGGCGCCCACGCAGCGCCATCACCGAGTTTCGGGGCACCGGCCGCGCCCGTCGCGTGGCAGGCTGCGCAAGCGCTCTGATAGACAGTCCTGCCCTTACCGCTGTCCGTCGCTGCCACCGCTACACCCTTGGCGTTCGCGGGCTCACCTTTGTCGGACGCCACACCAGGCGACGCCTTGAGCATATAGTTGATCGCCGCAATGATTTGCGCATCGGTGAGCCGCGCGTCGCCGCCGCGCGCGGGCATGCTGCCCTTGCCCTTGATCGCATTGGCATAGACGGCATTGATGCCCGCTGCCGTGCGCTTCGCCCATGCCGCCGCATCACCGGTGCGTGGCGACCCCAGCAGACCCGTGGCGTGGCAGGGCGCGCACTGCACGTCGTAGACCGCTTTGCCACGCAGCGCATCCTGCGCTTGCACACCGCATGAGATGACCAGCGCCAGACTGAAGAGCAGGATATTGCGGCCCATGGCAAACCTATTTCTTCTTGGCCGCGGCGGGTGGCGCGACAGCGGCGCCGGCGGGCGCGGGCGCTGACGTTCCCGGCGCCGCCAACAGATTGATCGTGCTCCCGTGCGTCTGCGTCGGCGTGCCGGGTTTTCCCGAATGGCACAAGTCGCAATTCTCCACGCTCCACGCCACTTTGCCGTTGTGACAGGCGCCACAATACTGTCCGTCGATAACCTTCACCATGTTGATGTCGTTACCGCCGGCCTTGAACGCGATGCCGAGGTCGGCATGGCACGCTTTGCAGCGATAGCGCACGCGATGAAACCAGTGCGGAAACACCACCGGACGCATCCCGGCCTTGTCAGAATAGTTATTGAGAACCACGTCGCCGTATTCCGCCTGCACGTCCGGCGCCGCGCCGAACAGGCCCAGCGTCGCGAGCAGCGCCGCGGCGCCAATAACAAGGGGGATTTTTCGCATGATGTTCGGTGTCATGCCGATACCTCTAGCAAGGATCGTTCCAGCCCATCTTCAAAAATCCCCAAAACGGCGATTGATGCTGAAGTACAGCAGCCAATCATCGCGGCCCTCGGTGCGCGCGATGCGTCCGCTCAGCCGCATTTCGATGCGCCCCAGGCGGTAGTCGAAACGCTGCTCAAGAGAATGGCTGACCTGATCCCGCGGCGCCTCGATATCGCCCTGCAGCCGCGACGCATACTGCGTCTGGTTGGCGGCGTAGATCAACGAATAGCGCAACTGCGGTACGCCCAAAGCGCGGGTATGGCTGTAGTTCAGATTGCCACTGGTGCTGAAGGTGAACCCGTTTGCCGGCCGCGCGGGCGACGCCTGGCGCGTGCCCTGCAACGTCAGGTTTGCCGAGGCAAACGCATAACGGCTCAGTTGCATTTGTGCACTCGATTGCAAGTTTATGATTTGAAAGGAATTTTCGTTTACGCCATAGGTCCGTGCATCGGCCGCGGTGAGACTGATATAGGCGTTGGCGTCGGGTGTCGGCGCACCGCGCAGTGACGCCGTGGCGTTGTGAACCACGGTTTGCGACAGACCTCTGAGGCTGTCTTCATTGAGCGTATAGGATTGCCCTACGCTGACACTCGCGGCATAGGCACGATTAAGCGGAATCGACCGCAACAGCGTATGCCCGACATTGCCGCCCAGATTGCTTTGCGCGCCGTCGACGCCGCCGCTCTGATTGGCAAGGTTGGCGCCGGCATTCCAGGTGTACTTGTAGGCGCCAATATCAATCGCGTTCGGTGTGTAGGTAATCCCCGCTGCCTGATTGGAAAGCATCCTGCTTTCGATGTCATTTTGGATCTGCGTAAGCCCCACACTGCCATAGAGGGTCGTGTTCGGTGTCCAGCGATAGTTGGCGGCAAGGTTGGCCGACAGTGAATTGGAATTGGTATTCGAACCACCGCTCGAAAACTCGCTTCGAAACAGGCGCGCGCTGCCGATCACGTTGAGCGGATGCCCGGCCTCCGGCCGCCAGGTGCCCACCGTGTTCAGTTGCAGGAATCGCGACTGCGTGCCCGGCGAAATGCCGCTGTTCAACAGATGCAGATCGGAGTCGCTGTAACTGGCCTGCGTATCGATGGACAGCGTGCCCTGCGGACGATAGTTGTGGCGCGCATTGATGCGGCCCAGCACCGCGCTCTCGCCCGTGTTGCCGCGATCATTCCGGGTGCGGCTGGCGGTGACATCGATATTCTGCGCGTTCCACGCATGGCTCACGCCTGCCGTGAGCGCATTCAGCGTGTCCCTGCCGAACGTGGTGGAGTCCAGCCTGCTGCGGTCGTAGCTCAGCACATAGCTGGTGTTGCCGGATGGCGGGCGATAATTTTGACGCACGCTCAGACGGCGGCTGGCAAAATCACTGCCGATCAGCTCACCGCTGGCGCGGCTGTCGGTGACATCGTAGCTCACCTGAAGCGGAAACCGGCTCACCGGAAACAGCGACAGTCCGATATTGCCGGTTGCGGTGGTCGATGAACTGCGCGTCTTGTCGGCGCCGGCGCTGCTGTCTACCAGGCTGCGGTTGTAGCGGTTTACCGATGCGACCATCCCCAGGCCTGCCGAAACCTGTGCAAACCAGGGTTGCCAGATGTAGCTGCGTCCTTGCAGATTGACCGTTTCAAGGTCCTGAATGCGCCGTGGCTGATTGGTCCCGCCGCTGAACCGCAAGCCCGCGCCGACATTGCCGGCCCACCGTATCGGCGCCAGCCGCCAGTCCACCAGGCCCAGTGCGAAAATGCTGTCATCCGCTGCAGCAGCCTGTGCGCCGGCAACCGGCGATGTTACCGGTTCGGCCGGGCGGGCGGCTCCGGCACGCAGCAATACACTTGCGCCCAGCATCCCCAACCATCCGACGCGCCCTTTGCGCACACGCACTCGACTCCTCGCAGCCGGCCTCGGCAATCAATGAACTTCCGGGTTAGCGCGCGGCTTTCACCTGAGCGGGCGTTGCCGCCACCAGCGCGGGATAACGCGTGTAGTCGATCTTGATCACGGCTGACTTGCGCAAGCCCGCAATGAATTCCTTCCAGTGCCGGTCGCTTTGCTCGCGACGCCACAAATCGGCAACGCGCTGCCGAACGTCATCGAATTGGCGAAGCTGCGCAGCCTTGCGATCTTCCAGACGAAACACCGCAACACCTTCCAACAGGGTTACCGCATCGGAAAGCGCGCCCGGGGCCAGCTTGTCAATCGCCTCTTGTGCAACGGTGGGCAGCATTCCCCGGTGCACATACCCCAGATCACCGCCCTTTTGCGCGCTGGCATCGGCGGATTGCAGTTGCGCCAATTGCGCGAAAGCCATGCCGCCCTTCAAACGCTTGAGCAGAACCTGCGCTTCCTCGCGCGCCTTGTCCCAGGTAATTTTTGGCGAGGACGGATCCACTTTCAGCAGGATCATCGACAACCGCACCTGCTCCGGCTCGGTAAAAAGATCGCGATGGCTTTCGTAGTAGGCTCGCAGCTGCTTCTCGTCCGGCTCGGATGTGACGCGCACCTGCTTTTCCAGGCGCTCCAGGACACTGCGCTGCTCCAGTTCCGCCTTTAGCGGCGGCAGCATCTGCGCGCGCCTGGCTTTCCACTGGGCGCTGTTCTTGTAGCGATCTTCGTAGGCCGCGAGCTGGCTTTGAACGCTTTTCTGATCCGGAACAACGCCACGGCGCTTACTCTCCGCGCTCAACAGCCGGTGATCGATAAGGCTGTCGGCGACTTCACGCTGTAACTCAGCCCGTTTTTCGCCGCCCGGATCGCGGTGATAGAACTTTTGACGTATCGCCCGTGCAACCGCCGCATCATATTCCTGCGTGGTGATGACCACATCATTGACGCTGGCAAATACCGCCGGTGCCGGATGCGCCGCCGTCGGCGCAGCAGGCGCCGCGGCCCGGATCGGGCCTGCCATGGCGGCACATAGCGCCACGCGAAGGAGTAGCGTTGGAACAGTTGTCATCAGCGTACGCACTTTCCGATGTGGAAACCAAAACGGGCCGGGCTTTAAGGCCCGGCCCGTTGATCAACGAGATGTGACCCCCGCCCCTATTTCACATGACACGACAGACACAGTGCACTGCCCGTATTGGACACTCTCAGGAATGCAACTTGCGTCGGCGTCGCAGCCGGCACATGCGGGTCATGACAGCTGCCGCATTCCACAGACGGGCCGTTGGTGCCGCCAAAATCGCGTGTATACAACACGACGTCGGTACGCTGGCGGGTGCCCGCGGTGCCGCCGGGCGTGTCGACCCACCACACGAGGTTGGTGTTGATGGTGGCGTTTTGGGGCGCAACGAAATCAATGTCGCGACAAGCGCCCGCGGGCGTGGTGGCGTTTGGACCGCCGCCACAGTACTGAATGCCTATCGGGTGATCGTTGCGCAGATCGGTTCCAAGCAATGCCGCATTATTGGCCCCGATCAATTTACCGTCGGCGTCAACCCGGCCCGTGGTCGTGTCCCAGGTATAGGCCCGTCCCGTGGCGCCGCCGCCGGTGGTATCGAACTGACCCGATCCCGGTGCGTTGATTATGTTGTCCATCGCCTGCGTGCCGTCGTGGCAGGACAGGCACGCCAGAGACACCGAGCCCACCGTCAGTATCGTGCCATCGATGGTGCTCGAATTCAGACTGGCATAAGTCTGATAGCCGGTAAGACTGCCGAGATTCTTGTTCCACAACGGCGCGGGCGCGGTGATGTCCGCACCGTGCGGTGTATGGCAAAAAACGCAAATGTCCTCGGTGCCCGCCGTAACACGGTTCTCGCCGGCGCGCGGATTACTGGTGCTGAGGTTGTGGCGGGTATCCGCGATACCCGCCGCCGCAGCCTGGCCAGCCGCCAGCGACACCAACAAAATCGCCGGCAAGGCCATTACCTGGACGCAACGTCTGAAAGCACTTCCTGTCCGGGTTATGCGCATGGTCACTCACTCCCTGGTTGATACTGCTTAATCCGTCAACAGCATCATTCGTGCCAAGGCGAAGCATGGGCGGCCGGGGTCATCTTCACCTGCGCTTGCAGCCAAAAGTCTTCCAATTAGCGTGAAATAGGAGATCCCGGCACGGTCGCCCGGATTTTCCTGTCGGCGCGGATTCTCAGAACAAGGAACCGTGATTTCCCGTTTCCGGGAAACGCACGTTCTATCTGCGCGCCATGTTCAAGCCGTCGTAACAATTACCTGACGGCGCTTGCCTTGCGCGATGCATGTACCAGGTAGCCTTCGTGGGGTTTGAGTGCAGCGGGGCGATAAATATCGACCTTACGGAACCACTGATCGACCATGTAGACGCGCCCGTCTTCGTCAACATAAACGCCAGAGGGCAGCATGTATTTGGCGGGGCCGTCCTGTTCAGAACGGTCGCCGATGAACATCAGTAACGCCCCGTCGGGACTGAAAATCTGGATGTTGCCAAAAGCAGTATCGACTACGTAAAGATTGCCTTCTTTGTCGGTGGCGGCTTCCTTTGGCCGCGCAAATTGCCCGAGCTGGCGTCCGATGCGGCCGAACGCCTGCAGGTACTTGCCATTGCGGTCGAATACCTGGATGCGGAAATTGCCCCCGTCCACAACATAGAGCAGATCGTCACGCCCCACCGCCACGTCACGCGGCAGATTGAATTCGCCCGGTCCCGAACCGCGCTTTCCAAAATCGAACAGGTGTTTGCCGTCTTGCGCATCGAACACACGCACGCGATGCGCGTCGGATGCGACACCGCCGATGTCCACCACGTAAATCCTGTCGCCCTTTGGATCCACGGTGACGCTGGTCAGGCGATCAAACCACTTCTCCTTGCGACCGCCGCCAATGCGGCGCAGGAATTTTCCATCGCGGTTGTAGACCAATACAGCCTTGGCCCCGGCATCGGCCACATACAGGTTTCCGGCGCGATCGACGTCTATACCTAGAGGCTTCATCAACTGCCCTGGATCCTCGGTGCCAATCTTCAGGTGCCGTCCCTGCGCCACGTCAAATACCTTGATGAATCGCTCAACCGAATCCGACAGGTAGATGCGTCCCTGGTGCACGGCAACGGCATAAGGCTTGGCGAGTCCTTCGCCCGTGCGCGCCTCGCCGGTCAACATGCGGCGAAACTGCAGCGCTTGTTCATCCGGCACGACATCGGCACTGCTGTAGATCGTGCGCTCGTATACAAAGCGCGGGACGTCTGGCGGTTTTGGAAATACCAGTGGTCCGCCATCGCGTCGCGGCACTTTGGGCACAGGGGCGCAAGCGGCAATCACCTGCGCCAGCAGCACTGGCGTCAGCCCAAGAAACAGTCGTCTGCGCATACTGATGCTCCTGCCCGACGCCGGGTCGGGTATGCGGGATAGAGCAAATGGCATGCCAGACACCAGTTCTGCCGGGCCGCCGCATCGAATCCCGTCATGAGCAGGTGCGATTCTTGCTGCGGCCTGACCAATAAGGATAGTACCCATGCGAATTCATTCGATTAAGCTACTAATACTGTTGACCGCCATCACATCGAGCGGTGCGTTTGGGGCCGAACCCAAAGGCGCGGGCGGCAAGTTACACCCGAAAACGCTCTATCACAACTACTGTTCGGTCTGTCACGGCGACCGGGGCAATGGACAAAGTCGCGCGCGCAATAGCCTGGTGCCGCCGCCACGCGACTTCACCGCGGCCAACCTGCAACTGCCCCGTGCTTACATGATTACGGTGACGCGCGACGGCAAACCGGGCACCGCCATGGTCGGCTGGAAAACCCAGCTCAGCGACCAGGACATCGCGGGTGTGGTCGATTACATCCGCAGCGCCTTTATGCAGGCCGAAGCGAGCCACGGCCGTGCCTTGTATCAGAAAAACTGCGCGGTATGTCATGGGGACCGTGGTCAAGGTGCGCTATGGGCCGCCGGGAACATGGCGCGCCCGCCACGTAATTTTTCGACCGCCGCTGCCAGCAAGGCGTTGACACGCGCCGGCATGATCGCGGTCGCAACCCACGGCAAAGCGGGCACTGCCATGGCGGGTTTCGCCACTCAACTCAAAGCCGACGAAATTGAAACCGTGGTGGATTACATCCGCACAGCGTTCATGCAGGTCGACCCCGCAAGCATTTCCGGCACATCGGCCCATGGCGGAAGAGAAAAAGACGCAGCGCCGGATGGCGCCACATCAATCAAGGTGGACATGTCGCTACCGCATCCCGCGGGACTCAGCGGCAACCGGGCACGTGGCGAGACGTTCTATTTGGCGAACTGCGCCACCTGCCACGGCGCCGGGGGTGACGGCCAGGGTCCGCGCGCCTATTTCATACGCCCCCGACCGCGCAACTTTACCGACGCCGCCGCGAGACAAACATTCAATCGTCCAGCGCTATTCGCGGCCACGGCCAAGGGCAAACCCGGCACCGAAATGCCGGCGTGGGACAAGGTGCTTACGGCGCAGGAAATCGCCGACGTCGCGGAATATGTGTACACCGCATACATACAGCCCAAACCCACGCCCACCTCAGGCAAAGCCGCAAAATGACACGCCGCATGCCGGGTTTGCCGTGGCTGGCGCTTGCGGTGGCATGGCTGGCCACCTTCGCGCTCGCCGGTTGTCAGCGTGATGGACAAGCCATTATGGCCGCGGCCAACGCTGCGTTGCGGACACCCGTGCAAGATCACGAAGCCGGCCGCAAGATCTACAACTTCCGCTGCTACTACTGCCACGGCTACTCCGGCGATGCCAATACGCTCGCCAGCACTTTTCTCACCCCCCGGCCTGTCGATTTCACCGCATCCGGCACGGCCAGCATCGATCGCAAGCGCATGCTCGATGCGATACGCGATGGCCGCCCCGGCACCGCGATGGCGGGATTCGGCGGCATACTTGCACAACGTGACATCGAGTTGGTCGCCGACTTCGTGCGCGAAGAATTCATGGTGCGCAAGGCAGCCAACACGCGCTATCACACGGTCGAAAACGGTTGGCCCGGCCACGAACGCTACCGCGACGCGTACCCGTTTGCCACTGGTGAAATTCCGGTCGACAGGCCATGGGAACAACTGCGTCCCGCACAAGTCGCCGGCAAACGGCTGTACCTGGCCACCTGCGTCAGCTGCCATGACCGGGGGCGGCCTTCGGAAGACCAGGTCACATGGGAACTGCGCGCGGTTTCATACCCGCCGAATCAGGACAGTTGTTCCACCTGCCACGGCGCGGATGGTCGGCTGCGTGCCAGCGCCGAACACATGGCCAATGCGTCCGCCGGCACCACCGGCGCGCGAGTGCATCCCCAGCGCCACGCCAACAGCCAAAGCCCGCACGCCGTGCACGACACGCCGCCACGCCTCAGCGGACTGACAGCACAACAGCGCATGGGGGAACACCTCTACCAGAAAAATTGTGCGTTTTGTCATGCCGCGGACGGCACGGGACGCAACTGGATCGGCGCATTTCTGGAACCGCACCCGCGCGACTTCACCGACGCGCAGGCAATGGCTGGAATGAGTCACGACAAGCTGGTGACGGCCATACGCGAAGGCGCGCCCAGGACTTCCATGCCGGCCTGGCGATTTGTGCTCGACAACGCAGAAATACAGGCGGTGGCCGCGTATATCAGCCGCGCGTTCCACCCGCATTTGCAGCGAGCCCGGACCAATTGACAAAATACGGCGCACATTTTTCGAGAAACAGCGCAATGGTGCATGCCGCTTCGTCCCCCGCCTCACTACCGCGCCGTGGTCAGCCTGGAGCATGGCGTGCCAACCGCCATGGCCGGCAGCACCCAGTTAAAGTGCGGCCATTTCAGCGCGCCGCGCCCGCGCAGCGTTTCCGCCGCGACGATGGACACGCGGTCGCCGTAGCGCGCGAGTTGTTGCAACAGGTACGCGATCTGGCCCTCATGACCGTGTAGCAGCGAGCGTAAATCCAGCGTCAGCCGCGACGGTGTCCTGGACAGCAGACGACTCAGTTGCAGGCCCGTCTGCTTGACGAGCGCCCGGTCCATTGTTGGCTTGAAGGCAACGCATACTTCGGCGCGCAGCGCCTGCCGCATCGAAACGACTACGCGCCCCTCCCGCAGCGGTTTGGCTATGGCCCTGCGCAATGCCCGCAGGCGCTGCGCCAACGCCGTCTGGTCGGGATCATCGGGCGCGGCAAAATGGCGATCCACATAATCGCGCATGGCGAGCCCGGCAATCCAGTCCACCACCACCAGCGGCAGTTTGCGCGGCGACAAAACCGGTAGCGAGCGTAAAAAGTGATATATACGCCGCGGTCCGCCGGGCAGAATGCCGCGGAAGACAAGGCGGCCCACGATACCCAATTGCTCGCGCAATCCATATTCGCCCGCATACAGCGGATCGCCCATATGGCGCACCTTGTTGTGTATGCGCCGCGCGATCGCATGGTCGCTGCTGAGCCGCACATGCAAGCGCTGAAACGCGGACACCATTTGCTCGTAACGCATGTGCCTGGGCGTCACATTCGTGGCCGGTTTGGTGTTGTCGGAGCCATCGACATCGGCACGCAGCCTGCCCTCGCTGGCCAGGCGTGCATAGAGGGGCGTCCTGGGCAGCGCCATCAGCAATCCAACCATGGCAGCCTGTATGCCGGACGCCACGATGAACTGATACTGGCTTTCAAAGGTTTCCAATGTGTCATTGTCGAAACCCACGATGAATCCACCCAACACGTCAATGCCATGGCTGTAAATCCGCCGCAGTGATGTCAGCGCATCCTCATGTGTATTCTGCTGCTTGCGCGCTTCCTTCAATGTGGCCGGATCCGAAGATTCGATGCCGATAAACACCCATTCGAAGCGCGCTTCGCGCAGCAGCTGCAGCAACTCCGCGTCCTGCGCGACATTGATCGACACCTCGGTACCAAAGCGAAACGGATAGCCATTGCGCTGCTGATAGGCGACAAGACCCCGCAGCAGTTGTTTAGCCACCGGCCGGTTGCCGATCAGATTGTCGTCCACAAAAAAAGCGTTACTGGCCCCTGCTGCGCGCAACGCATCCAGTTCGCGCTCGACCTGCGCAACCGACTTGCAGCGCGGCTTGCGCCCGAACATCACGATGATGTCGCAGAACTCGCAGCGGTACGGACATCCGCGCGAAAACTGCAACGTTGCCGTGGTGTACTGGGAAAGATCGAGCAAATCAAAACGCGGTGTCGGCGAATCCGCCAGATTCACCGATCCGGTTTCGCGGTACAGCGCCTTGACCTGCCCCATTTCATAGTCGCGGCAGAATTGCGGCCAGACATATTCAGCCTCGCCCGCGATCACCGCATCGGCGTCGCCGGCCAACTGCTCCGGACACAGCGAAGCGTAGCTGCCGCCGGCCACCACGAAACAACCTCGCGCCTTGTAATACGCGAGCAATTCGCGCTGCCGCTTGAACTGCACGCCCATGCCGCACACGCCGATAATATCCGCCGCCGGATCAGCAGGCGCCACGCCCACATTCTCATCGACGATGGTGACTTGCCAGTGCGCCGGACAGAGTGCTGCCAGTGTCGCCAGACCCAGCGGCGGATTGACGGAACGCTTGCGAGGCAGTACGCGGTCGACCGCCCAGCGAAAACTCCAGAAACTTTCAGGGAACTTGGGGCTGATCAGCAACAGCCGCACCACATCCTTCGTGCGCGCGCCGGCATCAAGCGGCGACAGTAACGGAGCGTCAGGTGGACGCATGCTAGCTCCTTGTCGAAAGGAGCCTGATTCTGTCGAACTTCGCCAGCGACTTCCGTGATCTGCGTCAATGTTTGTGCGGATGGGCGCCGGTCGGACCTCACGACGTCGCGACGCCAACCCGCTGCGCAGACGTCATCCAATGTGCAGCCATCGATTCGCCGACCGTGTCCGCATTCAACAACGTCGGCCGCAACACGCTACGGCAGATTGCGGCGCGCCATGCTGGTACGTGCCGAATCGTCCGCACGGACTTCCGGCGCATCGTAGTTAATTTCGCACGCTGGAACCCTGCCGCACAAGACAGACCGCAATAACTCGACGACAAACACCCCGTCCAGCGGTAACGCATGGAGCGGAACGTCCCACGCCGCCACTGCAAACACTTCCGCCTCTCCGCGTTGCGCAACAGGCCGCAGGTCCGGTGAACGGACTTGCCGGGCACGCTGCAACGGGGTCACCCGCCGATGCCATGCCGTCGCGTTGGGATCGCCACCCTCCTGTCGCGGCGTGCATCGTACTGGATACGGTTCATAGTAGCGCTGGGCACAGTCCCATACCAGGGATTGCGCCGGCAGTGTCTGCGCCTCGCCCGCGTGAGTAACCAGTGCGCCAAGGAAGACGCCAAGACAGGCCCAACTTCGCTGCGCACCCATGATCCCCACTCCATTCGAGAGCCGGCCGAACGGGCCGCATGGCTGTTATCGGCGATCGCCAGAGAAAACTTGAGGCGGCATCGGGCGCGAACGTCAATGCGGGCGCCATTTCCCATGCGCGCCGCTGTGGGTCAGTCCGTTACGTACTGGGGTAAAGAATGCAATCACCTGTGGCCTGGCCTGGTACACAGCCCGGTATCGTGTTGCATTCGTGCGCCACACGCGCGATTGCGTGAGATGGGGAGCCGCACGCTCGTTTCCCGCGCGCAGGTCAGCGATAATGCGGAACGTGATCAGCGATGGCGGCTTTGCAATTCTTGGCGGCGCCCGAGCCAATGCCGCCACCTATGCCAGAGCGCCTTGCAACACCGCGCAAGGCGGGTCGGATCTGCACCGGCGGTGACGCATGAAAAAGCGGCAAAGTGCCGTTCAATCAGAGGATTACAAGTAGTTTTTTGCATGGAAAACAGCAACTTGAATGACACTAGCCCTGGTAAACATACACCGATGATGCAGCAGTACCTGCGCATCAAGGCCGAGCACGCCGACAAGTTGCTGTTCTACCGCATGGGTGATTTTTACGAGTTGTTTTTCGACGACGCCGAGCGCGCCGCGCGCCTGCTCGACATCACCCTCACCAGCCGCGGCTCGTCGGACGGCGTGCCGATCAAGATGGCGGGCGTGCCCTACCACGCGGTGGAGCAGTATCTGGCGAAGCTGGTCAAGCTCGGCGAGTCGGTGGCAATCTGCGAGCAGATCGGCGATCCGGCAACGTCCAAGGGGCCAGTCGAGCGCAAGGTCGCGCGTATCGTCACGCCTGGCACGCTGACCGATGCCGCGCTGCTCGACGACAAGCGCGACAATATTCTGCTTGCCTTGCTGCGCGTGCGCGATACGCTGGGCATCGCGTGGCTGTCGCTGGCATCCGGCCGCTTTGCCATTCTCGAAACCGCGTGGCGCAACCTGGATGCCGAGATCGAACGTCTGCGGCCGGCAGAGGTGCTGGCGCCGGAGGCCATGGAACAGGCCTTGTCGGCCTCGCTCAAGGTGCCGGTGCGGCGCATGCCGCCGTGGCACTTCGAAGCCGATGCGGCGCGGCGCAATCTGTGCCGCCATTTCGGCACATTGGACCTCGCCGGCTTCGGCGCCGAGCAGATGACAATTGCGACCGGCGCTGCCAACGCGCTGCTCGAATACGTCAAATCCACCCAGGGCGCGGCCATCGCTCATGTACGCGGCCTCAGTGTCGAGCAATCCGGCGAATGGGTGCGTATGGACCCGGCAACCCGGCGCAATCTTGAACTGACTGAAACCCTGCGCGGGGAGGATGCGCCGACCGTGCTGTCATTGCTCGACCGCTGCGCCACCAGCATGGGCAGCCGCCTGCTGCGCTACGCGCTGCATCATCCGCTGACCGATCATGACTTGTTACGCGCGCGGCACGCCGCCATTGCCGAACTCATCGCCACGCGTGATCACGAGCCACTGCACGCCCTGCTGCGCACCTTTGTCGACGTGGAGCGGATTACCTCTCGCCTTGCGCTGAAAACGGCGCGGCCGCGCGATCTGTCGGGCCTGCGCGATACCCTGCAGCAATTGCCCCAGGTGCAGGCATTGACCGCCGCCAGCGCCAGTGAGCGCATTGCCGGCCTCGCGCAACGGTTGTGCCTGCAGCAGGGGCTTGCCGCCCGGCTCGCACGGGCGATACGCCCCGAACCCGCTGCCGTGTTGCGCGAGGGCGGCGTCATCGCCGACGGTTACGACGCGGAACTGGATGAACTGCGCGGCATTCAGAACAACTGCGGCGAGTTTCTGCTGGCGCTGGAGGCGCGCGAGAAGGCGCGCACCGGCATCGCCAACCTCAAGGTCGAATTCAACCGCGTGCACGGGTTTTACATCGAGGTCACGCGCGCGCAAAGCGACAAGGTGCCGGACGACTATCGCCGCCGCCAGACGCTGAAGAACGCGGAACGCTACATCACGCCGGAACTCAAGACCTTTGAAGACAAGGCGCTGTCGGCGCAGGAACGCGCGCTCGCGCGCGAAAAGCGGCTCTACGACGAACTGCTCGAGGCGCTGGCGCCGCACGTACCGGCCTTGCAGCAGGCCGCGGCCGCGCTGGCCGAACTGGATCTGCTGATCACCTTCGCCGCGCGCGCCGCCACGCTCGACTGGTGTGCGCCGCAATTCTGTGGCGAGCGCTGCATTGAAATCGAGGCCGGCCGCCACCCTGTGGTGGAGGCCGAAGTTGACGCCTATATCCCCAATGACGCGCGGCTGTCTGCCGTGCGCCAGATGCTGTTGATCACCGGGCCCAATATGGGCGGAAAATCGACCTATATGCGACAGGTCGCGATCATCGTACTGCTCGCACACTGCGGTTCGTTCGTGCCCGCCAAGCACGCGCGTATCGGGCCGGTGGATCAGATTTTCACACGCATCGGCGCCGCCGACGATCTTGCGGGCGGCCGCTCGACCTTCATGGTCGAGATGACGGAAGCCGCCTACATCCTGCATCACGCCACGCCGCGCAGCCTGGTGCTGATGGATGAAATCGGCCGCGGCACGTCTACCTATGACGGCCTTGCGCTCGCTGGCGCGATCGCGCGCCACCTGGTCGAGAAATGCCACTGCTATGCGCTGTTCGCCACGCATTACTTTGAACTGACCGGACTCGCGGTGCGCTTCCGGGAGGTCGCCAACGTGCATTTCGACGCGGTGGAGCACAAGGATCACATCGTGTTCCTGCACAGCGTCGAGGAAGGCCCCGCCAATCAAAGTTACGGCCTGCAGGTTGCCCAACTTGCCGGCGTGCCATCGAGCGTGATTCGCGCGGCGCGGCGCAACCTGCAGGCACTGGAAGAAAAGGCGGCCATGGCCGGCCCGCAGCGCGATCTGTTTGCTGCGCCCGCGGCTGCGCCGGAGCCCGTGGCGCCGCCCGAACATCCGGCGCTGTCAGCGCTGCGCGCCACCGATCCCGATGCGCTGACGCCGCGTGCGGCGCTGGAACTGCTGTACCAGTTGCGCAAGCAACTCGACTCATAAAAAACTTGTTTAAAAACAAACACTTAAAAATATACAGCCGCAGCTGCCGCAGTATCCGGCTGGGCGCCGTTGGCGCCGCGCTGATGCTGCTCGCCAGCGTCATCCTGGCAAGTGGCGCGCATGCTGATTTTACCTTTGCGGCATTTGGCGACACGCCCTACGTGGAGGACGAGGAAAGCCGCTTCGTTGGCATGATTGCCGAAATCAATCATGAGAAACCTGCGTTTACGCTGCACGTAGGCGATTTCAAGAGCGGTTGGTCGCCGTGCAGCGACACGCTCTACGCGCTGCGGCGCGAGCAGTTCAGCCTGTTCCACCAACCGCTCATCTACGTCCCGGGCGACAACGAGTGGTCGGACTGCTGGCGCTCGATTGGCGCCGCGCGCGATCCGCTGGAACGCCTGCAAAAGCTGCGCAGCCTGTTTTTTGCCGATGCCTTTTCCCTGGGCCAGCAAAAAATCGCGCTCTCGCGGCAGGGCGCCGCCTATCCGGAGCACGCGCGCTGGACGCATGAAGGCATTTTGTTTGCGACGCTGAATGTGCCCGGTGGCAACAACAACGCGCGCATACCGGCAGAATACGCGGCGCGCGAGAAGGCACTGCTGGAATGGCTAGCCGCCGCGTTCCGACTGGCGCGGGCACAGCGCCATCATGGCGTGGTGATTGCCATGCAGGCCAATCCCTTTGTGCGCAGTGTGGCGGTAAAAAACGGTTTCGCGGCCCTGTTGCAGGCGCTGGCGGAAGAAGCGCAGGCATTTGAGGGCGAAGTGTTGCTGATCCATGGCGACACGCATCGTTTCCGTTTCGATCGGCCGCTGCTCGGCCGGCGCACGGGCCGGCCGTTATCCAACGTCACGCGGCTTGAGGTGTTCGGCTACCCGTTTGTCAACTGGGTACGCGTGCGCGTGTCACAACGCGATGGCAGGGTCATGTTTGAAGCGACGCCCGGCATGTAGACCGCGGCATCAATGGTGGTGCCCGTGCGCGCCATGCACATGCCCGTGCGACAGTTCCTCCTGTGTCGCCGCGCGCACGGCGGCCACGGTGCACTCGAAATTCAGGGTCTGCCCGGCCAGTGGATGGTTGCCGTCGACCACGACTTTACCGTCCGCAATATCGGTCACGGTGTAGACCATCACCTCGCCCTGCGCCGAGGATTCGCCCTGGAACTGCATGCCGACCGCCACCTCGGCGGGAAACCGGTCGCGCGCTTCCACGCGCACCAGTTCGGCATCGTATTCGCCGAACGCATCCGCCGGCGTCAAGCGCACCTGACAGGTATCGCCCACGGCCTTGCCTTCGAGGGCCTGCTCCACCAGCGGAAAGATGCCGGCATGACCGCCGTGAAGATAGACCAGCGGATCCTCGGCTTTTTCGATCAACACGCCATCCGCGTCGTACAGCACGTACGACAGTGATACCACGGTGTTATGCGCCACAATCATGACCATCATTCCTTATTGAAGTGCCCATTCAATGGCGCAAATGCCGCACCAGTTCCAATACTGTTGCCGCATGTCCGCGCGGACTCACCCCGTACAGCGCGTGTTTCACCGTACCGCCGCCGTCGATGATGAAGGTCGAGCGCTGGATGCAAAGCTTCTTGCGTCCATCGTATTCCCGCTCGACCAGCACGCCATACGCCGCGCACACGTTGCCCTCCATATCCGACAACAGCTGGACCGACAAGCCGTGTTTGTCGCGAAACGAACCATGCGACAGGCAATCGTCCATGCTGACCCCGAGCACCACCGTTTTCAGCCGGGCAAAGGCGTCATCCAGTTCGCTGAATTCGATCGCCTCCATGGTGCAGCCCGGTGTGTCGTCACGCGGATAAAAATACAGCACGACATTCTGTCTGCGGAAACTGTCCAGATTGACCACGTTCATGTCGGCATCCGGCAGTTCGAATCCCGGTGCAACCCGTCCCGGCTCCAGCATGTCGCCCCCCTATGACCATCCTTCGATCCATCGCATTTGGTGACACGGTCATTGTAGCGGAATTCTCCCGCGGCCATGATGATGCCACGGGCAAAGTTTCGTCATCGGCGCTCGGCGACTATAATTCGCGGCATGGCACAAGGCTTGCTAGGTAAGCTGGATCGCGCGGCGTTTTTGCACCGCCATTGGCAAAAGCGGCCGCTGTTTGTGCGCGGCGCGATTCCGGCCTGCGGCGAATGGCTGGAACGTGGCCAGCTGTTCAACTGGGCCACGCGCGACGATGTCGAGTCGCGCCTTGTTTCCTGCGACCGCGGCCGGTGGTCGGTGCAGCACGGCCCGTTCCGGCCATCCTGGCTCAAGCGTCTGCCCGCGCGCGGCTGGACCCTGCTGGTACAGGGTGTGGAGCAGATTCATGCCGCAGGCGCGGCTCTGCTGCAGCATTTCTCGTTTATCCCACACGCGCGTCTGGACGACCTGATGGTGAGCTACGCGCCGCCGGGCGGCGGCGTGGGTCCGCATTTCGACAGTTATGATGTATTCCTGCTGCAGGGTGAGGGTACGCGCCGCTGGCGCATCGGTGCGCAGCGCGACCACGCGCTGGTCGAGAATGCGCCGCTGCGTATCCTCAAGCACTTTCATCACTCGAAGGAATGGCTCGCCGAGCGCGGCGACCTGCTCTACCTGCCGCCACGTTACGCGCATCACGGCGTGGCCGTGGACGCCTGCAGCACCCTGTCGGTCGGATTTCGCGCGCCGCAGCGGCAGCAACTGGCGGCCGGATTTCTGGATTTTCTTCAGGACAGATTGCAGTTGGAGGGCATTTACACCGACCGCGACCTTCCGTTGCAGCGGCATCCCGCGCGCTTACCCGACGGCCTGCTGCGCCATTTCAGCCAGACGCTGCAAAAAATTCGCTGGAACCAGGGCGACATACGCCGATTTGCCGGCACCTACCTTACCGAGCCCAACGCGCATTCGGTTTTTCGGCCACCGCGCCGCGCGTTGGCTTTGCCCGCGTTTGCCCGCCGGCTTGCACGCAAAGGCGCGCGTCTGGCACTGCCGACGCGCATGCTGTTCGGCGGTGAGGATTTTTTCATCAACGGCGAGCACCATCGCGTCAATCACGGGCATGCCGCCGCACTGATGCGTCTGGCGGACGAACGCGCCGTGCCGCCATTCGTCCCGTCTGCATCGGCCGCGCGCCTGCTGCATGCCTGGTACCGCGCAGGCTACGTCGAAATTTGACATTCACCCCATGACGAACGAAAGCGCCCTGCCCAATGCGCAATATCGGCGCTTTGAAAGCTTCCGGGAATACGAGGCGCTGTTCGACAGCCTGATTCCGCGAACGCAATCCGTGATCCGCATATTCGATCGTGTGTTACCCGCGGCCTGGAACACGCAGATACGCACCGCGCAACTCAGACATTTTCTGCGCCAGAGCCAAGCCAACCGGCTGTTGGTGATCTTGCACGAGACTCGCACCATCGAAAGCGATCTGCCGCGAATCGCTGAGCTAAACCGCGATTTCGGACATGCCTTCAAAATCCGCCAGACGCCGCGCATGGCGCATCACCTGTATGATCCATTCGCCGTATTCGACGCCAGTCATTATCTGCACCGTTTCCACCATGCCCACATGCGTGCTGCCCTGGGCACCGACGAAGTGGACGGGGCGCAGCAGTTAATTGATCGACATTTGGAACTGTGGGAGGTATCGCTGCCGGTCAGTTTTGGCCGCCCCAGCGGGTTGTGATGCGAAAAGCCCAAAAACCCTTAAAAATCAGTGCATATGTGGGGCACGGTGCGCCAAAAAATGTAGACAGTACGCAAATCTGCGGGTTAAAATCTGGCGCGCTTAAGCCACTGCGCCTGTAAATCTGGGTTAGCAGCTTGAACGGACTGGCGCAAACTGGCGACAAGACACTAATAATTTTTTACCTTCGAAGGGAATTTCCATATGAAACGTACTCTGATTATTGCCGCCCTGATGGCGATAGGCGTCAGCGCCTGCGGCGAAAAACCTGCTCCCACACCTCCCGCCGCGGAAGCGCCTGCACCTGCAGCGGCACCTGCCGCTGACGCCGCCAAGGCACCCGAAGCGGCCAAGTCGGATGCCGCGCCCGCCGCAGCCCCTGAAGCTGCTGGCACGGCCGCGGCACCCGCCGCCGCTGCAGCAGGCGCCGCCGGCGACGCCGCCAAGGATGCAACGGACACCGCAAAAGACAAAATGGGCGGTGCGGTGGATGCGGCCAAGGACAAGATGGGCGACATGAAGGACAAGGCGATGGATGCTGCCAAAGACAAGATGGGTGACATGAAGGACAAGGCGGTTGATGTTGCCAAAGGTGCGGCAGCAGGCGCGGTAGCCGGCGCCAAAGACGGCGGCGGCGTTGCAGGTGCCGCGGCTGGTGCCAAGTCCGGCGCCATGGACGCAATGAAGAAGTAAGCGCGATTCGCGACAAAAAAAGCGGCCCCGCACAGGGGCCGCTTTTTTTCGCTCTTTTTCCGACCATTCCGGGCACCCACCGCTCAGGCGATATCTCTCCAGCCGAATCCATCGTCCTGTGTGGCGACGCCGATCCACGCCGCATCGCAATCCAGGGCGCGCGCCAGTGCCTGCCGCGCCAAAGCGGGCGTATTGTTTTGTTTCGACAGATGCGCGGCGACCACGTGCTGCATTCGGCCGCGAGGCAGCGCGCCCAATAACGCGCACGCCGTGCCGTTGTCGAGATGGCCGAGCCGGCCAGCGATGCGTTGCTTGAGCCGTGGCGGATAGGCGCCGTTCATCAACAGATCGAGATCGTGGTTGCATTCGAGCACCAACGCATCCACGGCCGACAACATGGCCTCGATGTGGGCAGTGGACACGCCCGTATCTGTCAATACGCCCAGCGATTTGTCGCCGTCGCCAAACACGAACTGGACGGGTTCGCGCGCGTCGTGCGGCACGGGAAATGGCCGCAATTCGATGTCCTCCACCGGCAAGGCCGCATGGCTGTCGATGACATTGAGTGTCACGCCGTCGAAGCGTGAAACGCCGGCTGCCATCAGCGTGCCATGCGTGAGGTAAACCGGGATATCGTGCTTGCGCGCCAAACGCGCCACGCCGCCCACATGATCGTCATGTTCGTGCGTGACAACAATGCCATTGATTTGTTCCGGCTCGAGATCCAGCCGCGCCAGGCGCCGCCGGGTCTCGGCCAGACCGAAGCCGCAATCCAGCAGCAGGCAGGTAGCCCCCGCGCGCACAACCAGACCATTGCCTTCACTGCCGCTGCCCAGCGACGCGAAGCGCATCAGACGCAACAGCGGGCAGTTAAACGCGAACCGGAAACAGCTGGCGCGGCGTTCGATTGAACATCACCGTTCACGGCTTACGAATCGCGGGATTAACCGGCAACTACTTCAACTGATCGTACAGCAGTGTAAGTATGCGATTTGCCGTTGCCGAACGTTCTTCCTTGCCGTCCTTGGTCAGCACATTGACCTGGGCCGTATCCTTGCTGTCGCGCACGGCAATCTGATATTGCTCGGCCTTCTTTGCGCTGCTGCCCCAGAATTTGATCCCTCCCATCATGCGCCCAAAAAATCCCTCTTCCTGCTTGCCGGATTTGACGTCGGTTTCCGGATCGATATAGCGCACAAAATAAATGCCCTTTGAACGGTCGCGGTCCTCCACGGTAAATCCCACCCGGTCCAGCGCCAGTCCCACGCGGCGCCATGCACGGTCAAAACGGTCGTTAACCGTAAGTACTCCGCCCTTCTGTGTGGCCTTGGCATCTTGCGGCGCTTCGGATGACGCCACAATCTGCTTGGCACGAGCTTCCTGTACCCCGAAGCGCAGCATCATTCGCCGCAGCATTTCAGCCTCAAGATCAGGGTCGGGCTTGCGCGGCTGCCAGCGCGTCTGGTCTTGCCCCTCCGTGATATACACCTCCTGCATGCCGCGATGACTGATATAAATTTCGGTGGTTCCAACCTGCGCGCCACGCTCGATGCGGGTACGAAACTTGTCGCGCTCCGCCGTCGAGTAAGTCATATCCATCAACTTACCCAACACACTGCGAATCGCACCGGGATCGGAAACCCGCGCGCGGTTTTCGTTCCAGTCGGTCTCCATCACGCCGGATTCGGGGTGATCGACATTGACGAGGAAACCGGTTTCCTGCCAGAAATCCTTGATTACCGGCCATACCTGCGCCGGGTCGCCCTTCACCACCAGCCAGCGCTGAGTGCCCGCGCGCTCCATGCGCGCATCGCTCTGCTCCGGCAACACGCCGGCGTCCGCGCTGCGCGGCCGCAACTCGCGGTCCAGTGTATAAGTCGAATAGGTGGCCGAGCCTTTGCGCGTATCGGGTACCGTATAGCGATCGTTCGCGGTGGGACGCGTCAGGTCCGGCGGTACCTCGAGGGTCGGCAGCTTGCCCGCCGATTTGTAATCGACTTTCTTGCTCGGAATTTCAAAGCTGCTGCACGCACTGAACAGCGTACCGGCAATCATGCCGCACAATATAGGAAGAATCCTGAAACAGCGCATCTGTAACCTCGTCAGCAACCTGCCCATGCCATCAGCCTTCAATTGCACGTTACCCTGGAATTCCGGCCTGGCGCATGGCGTCACGCACCGTATCGCGAAACGCAGGCGCCAATGGCGTCATCGGCAAACGGATACCGCCCTTGATCAACCCCATTTGCTGCGCGGCCCACTTCACCGGAATGGGATTGGCCTCGCAGAATAAATGCCGGTGCAGGCCCAGCAGACGATCGTTGATTTCGCGTGCCTTGACGACATTGCCTGCAATCGCCGCGACACACATCTCGTGCATGGCTCTGGCCGCGACATTCGCGGTAACGGATATCACGCCCTGGCCGCCCAGCAGCATTAACGCCAACGCGGTGCCGTCGTCGCCGCTGAAAACCAGAAAGTCCCTGGGCTTGCGGCGGATCAAATCCGACGCGCGCTCCATGTTTGCCGTCGCGTCCTTGATGCCGACGATGTTCGGTATCTGCGCCAGGCGCAGCACGATGTCGTTTTGCATGTCGGCCACGGTACGACCGGGCACGTTGTACAGAATCTGCGGAATGTCGGCTGCCTCGGCAATCGCCTTGAAGTGCAGATACAGCCCTTCCTGCGTGGGCTTGTTGTAGTACGGCACCACCGACAGACTGTAATCGGCGCCGGCTTCCCTGGCGTATTTTGAATGTTCAATCGCTTCGCGTGTCGAGTTGGCACCGGTGCCCGCCACCACCGGCACGCGCTTGGCCACATGTTCCACCGCGGTCTTGATCAGCAACCAGTGTTCGTCGTTGTTGACGGTGGGTGACTCGCCGGTGGTGCCGACCACCACGATGCCATCCGTGCCTTCTGCGATATGCCAGTCCAGCAACTTGCGAAAGCCGTCCAGATCAAGCGTGCCATCTTCCTGCATGGGCGTGACAATCGCCACCACGCTGCCGCTCAATGCCATCGACGTCTTTGCCATGTTCCTGATTTACCTGTGTTATTTGTAGGCGTTCCGCGCCTTCAGGGTATTGTACCTGAAGTCGCCAAGCGCGGGATACCGCTGTGACAGACCGCGTCGCGGTTGGTTGCACGCAACGCGCAAATGCGCTGCACCCGTGCCGGCCGCGGCAGGTCGACAATCAGATCCTCGTACGCGTGAACGAGCAGTTGCCCGCGCACCCGTTCAAGCAGTTCACCGGCCTTGAGCAAAAAAGCGGGGTTCGCGGGACGGCCAAAACGCTCGTTGCCCAGGGCAAAGGTTTCGTACATCAACACGCCGCCGGGAGCGAGGGACTCGAGCAAGCGCGGGAACAGGGCGCGATGCAGATAATTTGTCACGACAACGCATCCATATACGCCCGGCGCATACGGCCACTCGTCAGCCTCGATATCGGCGCGGCATGGCGTGACGTTGGCCACGGCGACCAGCGCACGCAGCGCTTCAGCGTCGCGATCCACGGCATCCACCGCATGCCCGCGGGCGGCGAACCAGCGCGCGTGCCGGCCACGTCCGCAAGCCACATCGAGCACGCGTGCCGCCTCCGGCAGCAGTGCCGACCAGCGCGTCACCCACGCGGAGGGCGCTTCGATTTTTTGGTGCGCGTCAACCATGCGGCATTATAACTTTCACCGCGCGCACTGATATCGGCAGGGCCGACGAGAGGAATGGCTGGTCCAAACCACAAGCCCATCTGCTGTGCCGGCCGGTGCATTTCGCAGTTGGGGCGCTTATACTGGCGCCGTGTTATCAGCCCGCGCGGGGATCGCGATGTGCCGGCCCCCTTCGCCGTGGATCAGCTTCGCATTGAGAAAGGCCCATGACCGCCATGACGCATTATCAGTATCCCGACTGCATGCGATTCCGATCCAGCCCGGCGCACGGCGAAACAGTGTCAATGCGGGCATGCGCAGGTGTCCCGCGCAACAAAGCGCTGTTGGCAGGCAGTGTGTGTGCCGCCGTTGCCTTGGCCGCGCCGCCCGCAGCCGCACAGCCCGCCGCGGCGGGCGCCGGCACGGCCTATCCACTCAAATCGGTGCGCATGGTCATCGGCTTTCCGCCGGGCGGCGGCACGGACATCGTCGGACGTATTGTCGCGCTGAAGCTGAGCGAAGCGCTGGGCCAACAGGTCATCGCTGACAACCGCGGCGGCGCCGCCGGTCAGATCGCGGCGGAACTGGTTGCCAGGGCGCCGCCCGACGGCCATACGCTTATGATGGCGCACATCGCCGCCATTTCCATTCTTCCGGGCATCGTGACCAAACTGCCGTACGATCCGCAACGCGATTTCGCCGCGGTTTCATTGGTGGCGATCGGGCCCAATCTGCTGGTGTTGCATCCGTCGGTGCCCGCGAAGAACGTGAAGGAATTGATTGCACTGGCACGCGCGCGTCCGGGTCAATTGCACTATGCAACCCCCGGCGCGGGATCGGTGCAGCATCTTGCCGCGGAATTGTTCAAACTGCAGGCACAAGTCGATATTCTGCATGTGCCCTATAAAGGCAGCGGCCAATCGATCATTGACCTGATCGCGGGAAACGTGCACATGGATTTCGATTCCGTGCCGCCGGTGATTCATCATGTGCGCAGCGGCAGACTGCGTGCGCTGGCGGTGACATCGGCACAGCGGTTTTCGCTGCTCCCCGACATCCCCACGGTCACCGAGGGCGGCGTGCCGGGCTTCGACATGAGCACCTGGTGGGGACTGGTCACGCCGGCGGCGGTGCGCAAGGACATCCTTGCCCGCCTGCACACTGAGGTCACAAAACTGCTGACACAAGCCGAGGTGAAACAGCGCCTCGCCACCGTGGGCGCGGAGGCGGTTGGGAATTCGCCCGAGGCCTTCACCGCGTTCATTCGCGCCGAGCGCGACAAATACGCGCGTATCGCGAAAGCAGCCAATATTCAGCTTGATTAGATAAGTATCTGTTTTTAAACGATTTTCATTAAACCGCTGCAACTCAGGTCACGCGAAAGTTCTTAAACTGCCACGGGTCGGATTCATCCACATCCTCCGGGAACGGATGATGGCGGCCGCGCAGCGGGTTCCACTCGGTGTAGACCCCGCGCACTTCGCCCAGGTACGGGTTGGCGACTTCCAGCACACGCCGGAAATCCACATCGTCGGGATCCAGTATGCCCGCACGCGGATTTTCCATCGCCCACACCACGCCGCCCATCACGCCGGCGGCGACCTGAATGCTGGTGGCGTTATTGTAAGGAGCGAGCTTGCGCGCTTCATGCACGTTCACACGCGAACCATACCAATAGGCACCGCGCGCATGTCCCATCAGCAGCGCGCCGAGTTCATCCGTGCCGTCGAGAATCTCGTCCATCAGAATGCGCTTTTTTTCCGGCAGTTCCCAGTTCTTGCCCGCCAATTCATGCAGCGAGGTCACGGTGTTGTCGCAGGGATGATACGCATAGTGGCAGGTCGGCCGGTACATCACCTTGTCCTTTTCCCGCACCGTATAGTAATCCGCGATCGAAATCGCTTCGCCGTGCGTGATCAAAAACCCGTGGTAGTTGCCTTCGCTCGGCGTCCACGAGCGCACACGCACCGATGCGCCCGGCCGCGTGAGATAGATCGCCGCGTCGCAGCCATATTCGTGATGCTGCCCGTCATGCGGAAAATGGCGTTCATGCGTGCCCCAGCCCAGTTCGCAGGGTTGCGATCCTTCCCCCACAAAACCGTCGACCGACCAGGTATTTACGAACTCGAAACGCTGCTTGCCGGGACTGGCCACCTGCGTGTCGCGCTCCGCGCAATGGATCACCTTCACACCCAGCTTCATCGCGAGCTGCGCCCATTGCGCGCGGGTCTTGGGAATATCGGTCTTGCGGTGCAGATCGCGCGCGATATTCACCAACCCCTGCTTGACCCAATGCGAAATCAGGCCTGGATTGGCACCGTGCGTGGGGATGATGGTCGGGCCACCGTTGGGAAACTTGTCGCGCAGCGCGCGCACATCCTCGCGCAAGCCGTAGTTGGAGCGGTGCGACGCGGAAACCGTGGGATCCGTATAGCCACCCAGCCAGGGCTCGATGCAGGTATCGAGGTACATCACGCCCTTTTCGCAGCAGTACTCGATTAGCGCAACACTGGAGACGTCCACCGACAGATTGAGCAGGAAGTCGCCCTTGTCCAGCAGCGGCTCCAGTACCGCGAGGTAATTGTCCTGCGTAAGCGGCTGTACGAGAAATTTTATACCGAAGTGTTCGGCCTCCGGCTGACCCCGCTCATCGCCGGTGAGTATGGTGATGCGATCGAGTGGCATGTCGACGTGGCGAAGCAACAGCGGCAGCGTGCCCTGTCCCACAGAGCCGAATCCGACCAACACCAGTCTGCCGGGAAATTTAACGTGCTTTTTGTCCGCCATTTCATAAACATCCTTGCTGTTGCCTTGAACGGCGCGCAGTTTAGCATTTTCCAGCCCCGAACCCATTGTAATAATCGCCGAAAATGTGCCGCCATCTGCCTACGGGTAATTGCGTAGACAGTTGTTTTTACGAAATTTGTTCAGTCCATTCGGCGCTTGACATGAGCCGCGGCCTGCACTGCCAGACTCGCTGCTAAAATCAACCTTGCACCGTGCAATCAACGAGATGACCATGAGTATGCCGACCATTTCACCGATCACCCCGCATCTCGGCGCCGAGGTTGATGGCATCGATCTCTCGCAGCCGCTGTCGGGTGACGAATTTGCAGCCATCCACGTCGCATGGATGCAGCATCAGGTGCTGCTGTTTCGCCATCAGACACTCACCGATCCGCAGCTCGAGGCCTTCAGTGTGCGTTTCGGCGCCCTTGACCGCAAGCCCGCGTACTCCGCCGATGTGGTGGACACCACCACCAGCGACTTCGTCTGCGTCATCTCCAATGTCAGAATCGACAACAAGCCCATCGGCGACCTCGGCGACGGCGAAGCGGTATGGCACACCGACATGTCGTACAACCCGTTGCCGCCGCTGGGCGCGGCGCTGTACGCGCTGGAAGTGCCGGCCAGCGGCGGCGAAACCGGCTTCTCCAATATGTATCTTGCCTACGACACACTGCCGCCGCCGCTCAAGGCCCGCGTGCAGACGCTGCAATGCAAACACGACGCCACGCGCAACAGCGCGGGCCTGTTGCGGCGCGGCATGCCCGACGTGACCGACCCGACGCATTCGCCCGGCACGCTGCATCCGATGGTGCGCACGCATCCGGTGACCGGCAAACCGTGCCTCTACCTGGGGCGGCGCCGGCATGCCTGCATTGCAGGGCTGCCGCTCGCCGAAAGCGAGGCGCTGCTGGACACCCTCTGGGCGCACGCCGAAAGACCGGAATTTACCTGGCATCACCACTGGCGCAAGCATGAGCTGTTGTTGTGGGACAATCGCTGCGTGATGCACCGCCGGAATCCATTTGATCCTGCCGCGCGGCGCGTCATGCACCGCACACAGATCATCGGCGACAAGCCGTATTTCAAACCCGTTGCAGCCCCAGGGGCCGCCATCCATGCCTGATACCGCTCTCACGTCCACCGCACAGATTGTTGCCACGCTGGTGGCGCGCGCGCGCGCCGCGCAAGCCATCGCCGCCCGCTACACGCAGGCGCAACTCGATGAACTGGCCACCGCCGCCGCCTGGGCCATCATGGAACCGGCGCGCAACCGGATGCTGGCGGAAATTGCGGTGCGCGATACCGGACTGGGCAATGTGCCCGACAAAATCAACAAGAACCACCGCAAGACACTGGGGCTGATGCGCGATCTTCAAGGTGCCATCTCCACGGGTGTGTTGCGCGACATTCCGGAACAGGGCATCACCGAAATCGCGCGCCCGGTGGGCGTGGTGTGCGCGGTGGTGCCGTCCACCAATCCCGGCGCCACGCCGGCCAACAACATCATCAATGCGCTGAAATGCGCCAACGCGGTAATTCTCTCGCCCTCGCCCAAGGGCGCGTCCACCAGCGCCAAACTGTTGGAATACATGCACGCCGAATTCGCGCGCATCGGCGCGCCGCCCGATCTGGTGCAGATGCTGCCGACCCCGGTCACCAAGGACAGCAGCAGCGAACTGATGAAGCAATGCGATCTGGTGGTGGTCACCGGCTCGCAGGCCAATGTGCGCGCGGGCTATTCCAGCGGCACGCCCGCGCTCGGCGTGGGCGCCGGCAACGTGGCCGTGATTGTCGATGACAGCGCCGATTTGCCCGATGCCGCGGCAAAGATCATGCGCTCGAAGATCTTCGACAACGCCACCAGCTGTTCGTCGGAAAACAGCCTGATCATCCACAACGCCGTCTATGAGCGCATGCTCGCCGAGCTGACCCGTGCGGGCGGCGTCGTGCTCGACGCCGCCGAAAAGCACACCCTGCAACAGGCAATGTTTCCTCGCGGCCACCTGTCGTCAGCGGTAACCGCACAATCGGTGGCGCGGATTTGCGCGGTCGCCGGCCTGACGCGCCCGGAAGTGGTTGGCGCCAAATGCCTGATGGTCGAAGAAACCGGCACGGGTGAAGCCTATCCGTTCTCCGGCGAAAAGCTGTCGCCGGTGATGACGCTGTATCGCGCGCAAGACTTCAACCATGCGTTCTCATTGTTGCGCGCGATCTACGATTATATGGGCGACGGCCACTCCTGCGGCATACACACCGCCAACGACGCGCATATCCGCAGGCTCGGCCTTGAAATGACGGTGTGTCGCGTCATCGTCAACCAGGCCCATGCCATTGCCAATGGCGGCAGCTTCGACAACGGCTTGCCGTTTTCGCTCACCATGGGCTGCGGCACCTGGGGTGGCAATAGCTTCTCGGACAACCTCAACTACCGTCATTTCATGAACATCACGCGCATCGTGCGCCCGATCGAGCCGCGCGAGCCGAGCGTCGACGACCTCTTCGGCAGCTATCGCGCAAAATACCGCGCATAATATAAGTATCTGTTTTTATTGATATTTTAATATGCGCACCGTACGGCATTTTGTCGACCTGCGCGCGCGCGCAACGCCGCTTGCGCCCTACGTGATCGCGCCGGAAACCGGCGCCACCCTCACCTTTGGGCAACTGCAACACGACGCCCGACAGTTGGCGGCAGTGCTCGCGCATCACCGCCTGCGCAAGGGCGACAATGTGGCGCTGATGCTGCATAACAGCTATCAAACCGCGCGGCTGCTGATCAGCGTGATGTACGCCGGCCACATGGTCGTGCCGCTCAATCTGCTGGCGCAGAATTCGCAACTCGCCTATGTGCTCGACCACTCCGACACGCAACTGGTGATAACCAGCGCCGAACTCGCGCCGCGCGTGCACGAAGCGCTGCAGAGCGTGGAACGGTATGTGCAGGTGGTGGTGATCGATCCCGATGCCACCGTGGTGTTCGACCTGCCGGCTGACGGCGAGCTGGCGACCGTGAACGACAGCGACAATGCCTTGCTGATGTACACCTCGGGTACCACCGGCAAGCCCAAGGGCTGCGTACTGTCGCATCGCAGCGTCATCGCGGGCGGCGAATTCACCAGTACCGCCCATCGGCTCGGCGCGGACGACCGCGTGCTGTGCGCGATGCCGCTGTATCACATCAACGGCCAGATCGTCACCACCGTGGCGCCGCTGGTGCACGGCGGCAGCGTGGTGATGCCGCATCGCTTCAGCGCATCGAACTACTGGCCGCTGGCGGTTGACCATCAATGCACCTGGATCAATGTGGTGCCCACCATCATCGCCTATCTGCTCAATGGAGACGATCCGCGCGCGCACGGCCTCGACATTTCCCGCATCAAGTTCTGCCGCTCGGCGTCCGCGCCTCTGCCACCGGAGCAGCATCGGGCGTTCGAAGCCAAATTCGGCATTGGCGTGATCGAAACCTTCGGCATGACCGAAACCAATGCGCCCTGCTTTACCAATCCATACGATCCGGCCAGGCGCAAGATCGGCAGCCCCGGCCAAGCCTATGGCAATGAAGCCAAGGCGATCGATCCCCACACCGGCACCGACCTGCCGCCGAACACGCCGGGCGAGGTGATGGTGCGCGGCGACAACGTGATGAAAGGGTACTACAAGGACCCCGAAAATACCGCGAAGACACTGGAGCCCGACGGCTGGATGCACACCGGTGACGTCGGTTACTTCGATGAAGACGGGTTCCTGTTCGTCACCGGGCGCATCAAGGAGCTCATCATCAAGGGCGGTGAAAATATCGCACCGCGCGAAATCGACGAAGCGCTGCTCAAGCACCCGGCAGTGCTGGAAGCCGCCGCCGTGGGCATCCCCGACGACAACTATGGGCAGGACATCATGGCGTGCGTGGTATTAAAGCCCGGTGCGACCTGCACCACCGAGGACATCCGGCTGTTTGCACTCGAAGAACTGGGCAAATACAAGACACCCAAGATCATCAGGTTGGTCGACGATCTGCCCAAAGGGCCTTCCGGCAAGACGCAGCGGCTGAAACTGCTCGACTGAGTCCGCGTGGCGACGGCCACGCTACTGCGGTGCTTTGACGTTGATGATGATTTTTTGCGTAATGAATGCCGGGGGCGCCGCGTCGCCCTTGATCTGGGTGCGATGCATGCGCCGCCGCTCACTGGCCGGAAACGCGTCCCTGCGATGCATGGTGGTACGGTTGTCCCACAATACGAGGTCGCCAATCTGCCAGCTGTGCGTGTAAATGCGGTGCGGCTCGACCGGGTAACGCCACAATTCATCGAGCAGTGCTTCGCTGTCGGCCAGCGACAAACCCGATGCATACGACATGCGCCGGCGTCCGAGGTAAAGGGCCAGGTCGTTGGTCTCGGGAATACGGATCACCGCCGGGTGCAGGGTGCCTGGCGCCGCAATCGGATCGTCGGTGGGCGTCACCCCCGCGCGCACAAAACCGCCGGAGTTGTAGGTGCCATCGTGTTTGATCTTGAGCTTGGCGATGCGCTGCTTCAGTGCTTCCGGCAGATCCCCGTAAGCGCCAATCATGTCGCAAAACCAGGTGCTGCCGCCACTCGCCGGTATTTCGCGCGCGGTCAGCATGGATGCCAGCGGCGGGTTGACCTCATAACTCATGTCGGTATGCCACACCGCTTCACCGTCACCGAGCGAACCGATCGGATCCCCCTTGTCGTCCTTGACATTCGAGACCACGTAAATCTCGGGATAACCTTCCGCAGCCTGACGGCCGCGCTCCTGATTTGGCGGCAGATCCAGTTGCCCGATACGGCGCGAGAATGCGAGCAGGCTGTCGTCAGACAACTTCTGCCGCGGGAACGCGATCAATCCGCGGTGCGCATGCCAGATTTTCCGGATCTCGGCAAACTGCACGTCATCAAGACGGCTCAAGTCGACGCCGGAAACAGCCGCGCCAAAATGCGGGGTCAAGCGCTTAACGTCCATATGCATCTCCGAAGCGAGAACGAATCCGAAGCCTTGGCGGCAAGCTTTCCGTTGAAGCTATGCCTGACAGTCCGCATTCGTACCCGCTGTTGACCTTGATCGACCTTTCACCTGGCCAGCACCAGCAGTTCCGCTGCCAGCGCCTTTTGCACGCGCCCGTGTTCCGCCACAATTCTGTCGTGGATTTCACGCACGCCATCCAGTTTGCCGCCGCGGCCGGCCACCTCCAATTCCGCGCAATGCTTGCTCAACAATGTCGCGCCGATGTTGGCACTGCTTGATTTCAGCGAATGCGCCGAGCGGGATATCTGAACCGCATCACCACTGGCCATTGCCTTGGCCATTCTGCTGATTTCATTGGGTGAGTCTGACATGTAGATACTTAGCACGCGATGCAGCAGTTCCGGATCATCATGCCCGTCCATCTCGCGCAACTGGGCCAGCACGCGCCGGTCCAATACGCCGCTCGTCGACTCATGCTGCCGTTCGACCGCCGCCGCGGCGGTGTGCGCGGGAGCACCTCCCGCAGCTTTTGGCAACCAGCGATCCAGCGCATCCTGAATCTGCTGGCGGCTGAACGGTTTGCCCAGATGATCATCCATGCCTGCACTCAAACACTCTTCGCGATCCTGCGCCATGGCGTTGGCCGTGAGAGCAATAATCGGCAGCCGCCTGCCGCTCGCGGCTTCACGTTTTCGAATCTCGCGCGTGGCCTGAAAACCATCGACCTCAGGCATGTGGCAATCCATCAGGATCAGATCAAAACTGTTCTTGCTCCAGGCCTCGATTGCTTCCCTGCCGTTATTTGCGACAGTAACCCGGTCCGGGCCCAGCAGCCGGTTGAGCATGCCGATGGCCACTGCTTGGTTTACCAGATTATCCTCCACCAGCAGCACTGAACCGCGGCTGCGGAAATCGGTAGTTACATTTGGCATTTGGCCCCCTCGTGCACCGGCCGCGGTCCTGTCTCCGCTCATGACGTTGACCAGCGCATCGTACAGGGATGACTGGCGCACGGGTTTGACCAGACAGGCATCGATACCCGCGCCCAGCGCCTCCTGAATGGCGGCATGGTTGCCCACCGGCGCCAGCATCACCAGCCTAGTCTTGGCGATCGACGGATCACCTCTGATGGTACGCGCCAGTTCGAGCGGATCGCCGCCCGCGAAGCCGAGGTCAATGACCACCATATCCATCGGCACGCCGCGCGTCACGGCCTGATTGAGAAGTTCCAGCGCATGTTCCGGCGACTCGGCCACCCGGGTGACCATGCCCCAACTGCTCACCTGCTCGTGCAGAATACCGCGGCTCAGCAGATTGGATTCGACGATCAGCGCGCGAACGCCCCTTAGCGTTGTCATCGGTATCGTATTGAGATTGATGTCTTCGCTCTTGGATTGCTTCCGGAACACCGCGGTGAACCAGAAGGTAGACCCGCTGCCGGGCGTCGACTCCACATGGATATCGCCGCCCATCATCTCCACCAGCTGTTTACTGATCGCGAGCCCCAGCCCGGAACCGCCATGCTGGCGGGTGGTGGATCCATCAGCCTGTGAGAATTCCTCGAAGATGCGGCTTTGCGCTTCGGTCGAGATGCCGAGCCCCGTATCCCGCACATCGAAGCGCATCGTCACTTTTTCGGCACCGTCTTCGATACAGGCCAGACTGATCAGGATCGAGCCTTTCTCGGTAAATTTGATCGCGTTGCCGGTAAGATTGGTGAGTATCTGACCGATGCGCAACGGGTCTCCCCTCACCCGCAGCGGTACCCCCGAGGGAATGCTGCAGGCCAGATCCAGCCCCTTGCTGTGCGCGCGTTCGGCCAGCATATCGACCACGTCTTCGAGCGTGCGGCGCAGATCGCAATCGACCTCCTCCAGTTCGAGTTTGCCGGCCTCGATCTTGGAAAAATCCAGCACGTCATTGATGATGCCCAACAGCCCGTTGCCGGAGCGATGCACGGTTTCGGCGTACTTGCGCTGGGTGCTGGTCAATTCGGTTTCCAGCAACAACTCGGTCATGCCCAGCACACCGTTCATCGGCGTGCGGATCTCATGACTCATGCGCGCCAGGAACGCGCTCTTCGCATGGTTGGCGGATTCGGCGGCTTCGCGCGCCGTACGCAGCGCCTCTTCGCTACGATTGCGCTCGGTGACATCGCGGGCCACCGATATTTTGCCGACGCACTTGCCGTCCTCGCCCAACAGTGGCGCTACCGCCACCTGAATGTCAATCTGCGCGCCGGTCTTGGTACTGGCCCTGGAGTCATAGGAAAACTTCTCAAGCCGCAGCAACCGCTGCATGCGATCGTCTTCCGCCGCCTTGTCGCCTTTGCCCATCTGACGGGCGTTATTCATGGCCTCTGCAGACGAATAGCCGAACATTGCAGTGGCGCCGGCATTCCAGCTGGTCACCACGTCGTTAAGGTCGGTGGTCCAGATGGCTTCGCTGGATTGCTCGACAATGGATGCCAGCAGCCGGTTTTTCGACTCGCTTTGGCTTAACGAGGTCAACAGATTTTCGGTATTGGTCGCCATGTTATTGAACGCATCGGCGGCCAGCCGCACCTCGGGCGCACCTTCGGACGGAATGCGCACGGCATGGTCACCCTGGCTGAAGCGGTTGGCGCCTGCCGCAAGGTTGCGCAATGTGCCAAGGTTGCCGCGAAAGATCAGCCAGATGAACTGCAGCATCAGGAACAGGGTTGCCGTCACGATCTGCAATTGCTTGACGAACTGCCGCCACAGGCGATCTTCGGCAAGTGCCTTGGTCATTCGTCCATGCAGTTTGCCGTACGATACACCGCCCGCCACCACTTCAACCGCGGTGTCCGCCGGCAACTGAATATTGATGGCTCTGGAGAACCACCACGGCGCGGTCGTCTTTTGACCCGCATCGTCGCCATTGAGGGTGCGGTTGCCGGGATCCGTCCACCATAACCTCGACACCTCGGAGCGGCTCACCTGCTTCTTGAGAATCTGCTCGATCGCCGCATAATCGCCCACCAGCGCCTGATCCGCGACTATGGGCGCGAGGTAGGTCAGGACTTCGCCCATTTCGCGGTTCAGCCGCGCCGTGCTTTCGCTGGCGCCTTCCACCACCAGCAGCGCCGACTGCATCAAGCCGCCCGCGACCACGGCAAATCCCACGGCAACCATCAAACGCGCGACAAGGCCCCAATCTTCCCAGAACCAGCGCTTGGCGGGTTGTTGTTCTCCCACGGCGTTTGGCACTACCATGTTATTTGCTTTTGACCAGCGTCGTCTTGTAGAACTCGCGGTAGCTGTCGTAATCACGGTCGCTTGCCGCCTCAAACGCAAGTTTCCTGGCTTTAACCAGCGCTGCAGCCGCCACCAGCACCTTGTGGCCTTCCGGATCGGCGTCCATGCCGATTAAGGCAGCCTTTACCGCGGCGACCTTGTCCGCCGGCACGCGCTGATGCGCCATGATGCACAAATCGCCATACAGCGGCGAGGTCCAAAGCGCGCGGTAGGCAAATCCTTCGCGGCGCGCGTAGCGCTCCAGGATCAGGCCATTGACGCCCGCGGCGGCGATCTTCCCAACCTTGAGTTGGGCAACCGAGGCTTCCTGATTACCGGTAATCGCTATTTTTACATTCACCTTGGCGCGCAGCAACGCATCGTACGGCACGTAATAGCCGGTAAAGCCGTCACGGGAAACGAAACCAACTTCTTTCCCCTCCAGTTCCTGCAGCGTGCGAATCGGCGAATCGCTCGGCACAATGATCTGCGACTGCAATCCGGCACCGACAAACCGCGCGATCACATGAAAACCGAGGCCATCCCGCTCCGGCGTGAAAAAGTGGTTGGTGTACAGAAAATCGTAACCGCCCTTTTCGGCAATGAGGTTGCCTTCCCGCGCATTCTTGGCCAGTTTGAGCTGCAATGGCACACCGCTCTTCTTGCTCACATAAGTGAGAATGGGATTCCAATACTCCGCGGTGAGCGCGATGGTGCGCTGATTCAGCACATTGAAGGCATGCGGTTTCGGCTGCGCAAGCGTTTGCGCGGGTCCCATGGCCGCCAGCGTCAGGATCCATGCAGCCAACCGAAGCAGGTTAGAACGACTCATATGCACCTCCATTCATAGCAATTGCCGGAACGACTTCAATCATAGCGTTCCCGCGGCCGCAAAACAATTCATCACCGCCCATCACCACCTACGCCACCGCCTTCAGAAACAACATCGCACCGCTGATCACCAGCAGCGTTCCCACCGCCTTGAGCATGCCGTCGCTGGTCATGTCGAGGTGGACTTTGTTGCCCGAGTAGAGGCCAAACGCCATCGGGATCAGGCACACCGCGTAGGCAATCAACAGTTTGCTGTCGAGCAATAATCCCGCAATCGCAAACCAGATCAGTCGGGCAGCGCCATCCACCGCAATCAACCACGAGAACGTGGCACGCATCTGACTCTTGTCGGGAAGGCGGCGCGACAAATACATCACATACGGCGGCGAACCGACCCCGAATACCGCGCCCGTGGCGCCGCCGGCCAATCCCGCCGGCACCGCCCAGCCCCGGTGTATCTGGCCGGCTGCATTAAGGCCAAACACGTTGCGAAAACCGAAGAACATGGTGAAGATGCCCAGCGCGATCAGAATCGGCGTGTGCGGCAGCTTCAGCAGTGCCACAACCCCGATCACGCCGCCGATCAATCCCGCCGGCAGCAATATCTTTATTTCCTTCCATTCGGTCTGACTGCGATTGATGCCGCCGAGCGCCATCGACGCCGTGAAATCGAGCGCAAGAATCAAAGGAATGGCGAAGGTCAGGGGAAACGATAGTGCCAGCAGCGGCACCGAAATCAGCCCGGAACCGAAACCCGTGATACCGCGAATAAAATACGCACTGGTCACGACACAAACCAACATGATCATGTCAGCCATAACCGGGTCCTGAAGCGGCCATTCCCCCTCCCTTATCAAATAGTTACCACGTGTTTAAGCCA
Source organism: uncultured beta proteobacterium (assembly GCA_902825845.1). Taxonomy (GTDB): domain Bacteria; phylum Pseudomonadota; class Gammaproteobacteria; order Burkholderiales; family SG8-41; genus UBA5216. The sequence goes on along the minus strand of CADECM010000009.1, from coordinate 8,464 downwards.
TATTGTAGTCACAATTGGCCCAAACCATCTGCATTTTTCTGGCTATTTGCGTTAATTAATGCCGATACACCAGGCGCTGTGGTTGTTTTGCGTCACCAGTTGCACGTTTCCAAGCCTTCCACTAACCGGAACCGTGACTTACCGCATGGATGCGACAGGCTGCCGAACTCAATAACTGAATTCCGGCTTCAAATAGCACTTGAATTCGACCACATTGCCGGATGGATCGACCAGCATGAAGGTTTGGTGTTCGTGATCGCTATCGGCAAAGCGTGCCGCCGCCGGCATCAGCAACTTGATACCCAGTTTTGCCACATGATCCCGGAGCCGCGTAAAGTCTTCCATGTGTAAAAAGGTCAGGCCGAAGTGCCGGGGATAAGCGCGCGGCGACACATCGATGCTCCGACGCTCCAGATGACACACCAGTTGCAGCGTGCCGCCAAAACTGAAGGTCACCCGGTCATGCAGCAGGCGCACGGGTTGCGCGCCCAGCACCTCGGCGTACCAGCGCGCCGTTTCCTGCAGGTCACGGCACGGCACCGCGACGTGGGCAATGTAGCGTCCGGTGGTAACTTGCGTATTATCCAGCAAGCCTTCGGTGGGGGTGAACGTGGTCATGATGTCGATCAATTCAGAAAGATTGGAAAGGGCCAAGCCGCTTCAAGCGACCACTTCGAACATAATCGCGCCTGAAGAAAGGCTTCGGGATGCGTCAATTTATCGTGTTTCATTACTCCCGAAGCCATAAAGAAGCGCCAGGTTCCTCCCCATTTCGGGATTTTGCATGCGGCGTGAAATTCGCGCCCATGACAGGCATTGATTGATAACATGCGCGAAGCGTTGCCCCACTTTATCAAAATACTGCAATCGTTTCAATCACTTACTCCAACCCTTCCTGCTGGAATACCAAACCTCGACCGTACGGATACCCCATCCATGACCCGCGAATCCGCCCTCTCACGCGCCACCCGTCACTTCGACGAAGGCCGTTTTATGGAAGACCTTGCACGGCGCGTCGCCTTCCGCACTGAAAGCCAAATCCCCGAAAGCCGGCCGTATCTGGACGCGTACCTGAAGGAAGAGATCGAACCTGCCTTCGAACGCATGGGTTTCAATACCCAGCTATTGCCCAATCCGGTTGAGGGCGTCGGCCCGATCCTGCTCGCCGAACGCATCGAGGATGCCAAGCTGCCGACGGTGTTGATGTACGGCCACGGCGACGTGATTCGCGGCCTCGAAGACCAATGGCGCGCGGGCATCGGCCCGTGGCAACTCAAACAGGAAGGCGATAAGTATTACGGCCGTGGTACCGCCGACAACAAGGGCCAGCATTCCGTGAACATGGCCGCGCTGGAAACCGTGCTCGCCGAGCGCGGCACGCTCGGCTTCAACGTCAAGTTCATGCTGGAAACCGGCGAGGAGCTCAGTTCGCCGGGCCTGCGTGATTTCTGCGAACAGCACAAAGCGCGGCTCAAAGCCGATGTGCTGATCGCCTCCGATGGCCCGCGGCTGGCGGCGAAACGCCCGACGCTGTATCTCGGTTCGCGCGGCTGCATGAATCTCAATTTCACGGTGGACCTGCGCGACGGCGCGCATCATTCCGGCAACTGGGGCGGGCTACTGGCGAACCCCGGCATCATCCTGATGCACGCGTTGTCGAGCATCGTCACGCGCGAGGGCAAGGTGCTGGTGCGCGAATTGCTGCCGCAGAGCATTCCGGCCAGCGTGCATCAGGCACTCAAAGACTGCACGCCCACGCCCGAGCCCGATGAACCGCAGATCGATCCGTGGTGGGGTGAACCGGGCCTGACCGCCGCGGAAAAGGTTTACGCGTGGAACACCTTTGAAATTCTCGCTTTTCGCACTGGCAACCCGGACAACCCGGTGAACGCGATCCCCGGCAAGGCGGTGGCCACCTGCCAGATTCGCTTTGTCGCCGGCACCGACGCCAACACGTTTATTCCGGTTCTGCGCAAGCATCTTGACGCTCACGGCTACGAATGCGTGAAAATCAGCATGGCGCGCAAGAGTTTCATGCAGGCCACGCGGCTCGACCCGGACAACGCCTGGGTACGCTGGGCCGCGGAATCGATACGCCGCAGCACCGGCGCCAAACCGGCGATACTGCCCAACATCGGCGGCTCGCTGCCCAACGACTGTTTCGCGGAAACACTTGGGCTGCCGACGCTGTGGGTGCCGCACTCCTACGCCGGCTGTTCGCAGCACGCGCCGAACGAACACGCGCTGGGCAGCATTCTGCGCGAGGGCCTGCAGATGATGACCGGGCTATTCTGGGACCTGGCCGAAGATGGCGTGCCCGCCGTGCAACGCTGATAATCCACCACCCATGCCATGGACGAACAAAGGACACTCATGCCTTCACAGCCGTTCCTGATCCACGTCGACGACGTTCAGCCCGAAAACATGCAAAAGGGCGACGGCTGGGCGATATCCGAATTCCGTCTGCCGGTCAGCGGTGTCCACGGCAGTTCGACCACGATGTTTCATTCGATTTTCCGGCCGGGTTCCACGCATGCCAAGCACCTGCACAGCCGCTGTGACGAAATCGCGGTCTACCTCAAGGGCCATGGCATCGTCGGCCAAAGCGATCAGCGCACGCAAGTTGGCCCCGGCCATTGCCGCCTGATGCCCGCCGGGTCGCCGCATTTTTTCCACAACGAAACCAAGGATCAGGATGGTCTGGTCATCGGCTTTTACATGGGCGCGAAAAGCGTGCCCGATACCGGCTACCAGTTCTGCGGCAATGTCGCCCCGGCCGATCTGCAGATGCCGCGCGCGCCCACGCTCACCGAAGGCACCCTGCTCAACGTGCGCGACGTGCCGCCGCTGAAGCTAAACGCAGCAGACGGCTGGAACGTGAGCGACTTTCGCCTGCCCATCGGACGTCATACCGGCAGTCCCAACGCGCAATTCTGGGCCAAACTCGCGCCGGGCGATGTGCATCACAAACACCGCTTCGAGCGCTGCGAGGTTTTGTATTACGTGATTTCCGGCGCGGGCATTGCCGGCGCGGGCGCTGCGGTGGCGCGCGTGCGCGGCGGCCACACGCACTTCATCCCGCGCGGCGTCGAGCATTTTCTGGCCAACACCAGCACAACTGAATCGCTCGACGTGATCGGCGTCTACACCGGCGCGGGCAGTCTGGAGGAAGCCGGCTACGTCTACACCGGCGCGGTGACGGATGCCGCGCGCAGGCTCTGACGCGCTACGCTGCGCGTCACGCCGGGCCACCGCTCGGGTTATAAAATATTCAATAATATCAAATAGTTATGATATACCCACCAGAAGCGCAGACGCTACCCGGCGGGCAGGTTAATGCGCGCTAACGCCCGCTTCATGACCTCCAGACGAAGCTTGCTGTTGGCTGCGGGTGCGGCAGGCGCAACCGGCATTGCCGGCGGCATCGCGTGGTGGCGTGCCGAGCGCACAGTGCCCCCCGAGCCGCGCTTTGTACCCGACGCCGCATTTCCCAACCGTCTGCGCATTCCCGGCAACGACGGCCTGTATGGCGTACTTGACGTCGCGGGCAGCTTCGCGATTGCCGCCAAATCCGTGCAGCAGGAAATAGTGCCGGGCGTTCCGGCGGCGCTGCTCGCGTACGAAGTGGAACATCAGGGCAGCCGCTACCTCAACCCGCTGATACGGCTGCGCAGCGGCGGCAAAATCCATGCGCAATTCTGGAATGGCATCGAGGAAACCAGCATCATTCACTGGCATGGCCTCACGGTCGACAGTAACAACGACGGCCACCCGCACTACGCCGTCGGCGGCGGCAAAACCTACGAATACAATTTTGCCGTGCCCAATCGCGCCGCAACCTACTGGTATCACCCGCACCCGCATCACCTCACCGGCAAGCAGGTGTATCTCGGTCTCGGCGGTCTGTTCATCGTCGAAGACGACGAAGAACTGGCGCTGCAGCAGGCGCTGGCGCTGCGCTTCGGCGAAACCGACGTGCCGCTGGTACTGCACGACCGGCGCTTTGACGCACAGGGACAACTCGCGTTCGCGCCCAGCAACGACGAAAAGGCCGACGGCTTTCTGGGCACCCAGGTGCTGGTGAACTGGACGCCGAAGCCATATTTCGAAGCGTCAACGCGCATTTACCGCTTTCGCATTCTGAATGCGTCGAATGCCCGCATCTACAAGCTTGCGTTTCTCGTCGGCGGGCAGGCGCTGGATTTTCAGTTGATCGGCAACGACGGCGGCCTGCTGGACCGTGCGCACACGGTGCGCGACGTGTTTCTGTCGCCCGCCGAGCGTGTCGATGTATTGCTGGATCTTCGCAATGCGCGCGTGGGCGACGCGGTGACGCTCGCGAGCAACGCGTTCGACGCCATGGAACATGAAGACGGCCCGCCCGATCCTGGCACACCCGCGGCTGCCGCACCTGCTGCCGGGCCGGGCGCGAATGACACGCATGCCGCGCACAGCGGCTACGGCCGGACCGAAGACAAATCCGCACCCACGGCGCCAAACACCACTGCCGCCAACGGCCTCACCGGCGGCATCCCCGAAATCGGCGTCACGCTTGAGCTCATGCGCATTCATGTGCGGCGCAAGGAAGCCTACGCGCGCAGCGTGCCCGCCACGCTCTCGCGCATCGTACCGATCGCCGCCAACTGTCAATCGCCGCGCGTGATTGCACTCGATCACGTGAAGATGGTGTGGCGCATCAACGGGCAGACCTATCAGCACGAATCAACGCCGATCACCGTCAAGCGCGGCGCCACCGAAGTGTGGAACATCCAGAACGCGCAAGCCAGCATGCCGCATCCGTTCCACATCCACGGTTTCCAGTTTCAGGTGCTGGAGCGGCGCGGCAGCCCCGGACAGCAAAAAGCACTCGCGGTGAACGACAAGGGCCTTGCCGCCAGCGACCTCGGCTGGAAGGACACGGTGCTGGTGTGGCCGGGCGAAACGGTGTGCATCGTGATCGACTTCACACATCCCTTCCCCGGCGATCAGGTCTACATGCTGCATTGTCACAACCTTGAACACGAAGATCAGGGCATGATGCTGAACCTGAAAGTCGAAGCCTGAAGTTCGCGGGCGCTGCGTGTAGAATGGAACGATTCGCGGCATTCCATGTCTTCAGTTACAGTGCATGCCCGGCCGTGACAGAGTTTTTATAAGCATCTGATTTTAAAAATATTTTAGTGAACAGGTCACACAAACTGCTGCTGTTCGTTTTGCTGCTGGTGCTGCCGGTGCAGGGCATTGCCGCGGCATTTGCACCGCTGCATAAGGCCGCCGCGCAGTCGGGGGCGATGCCATGCCACGATGCCGGCAGCATGCCGCAAACCGCTGCCCACGGCGAAGCACCTGCCGCGCCGCATGACGGCCACCAAAGCCCGGATGGCGACAGCGCCAACCATCTGTGCTGCCATCAGGTTTTCAGCGCAGTGAGCCTGAGCCTGCCTGCAACACCGGCACAAAAATTCAGCGACGTGCCACGATTTGTGTTGCCGCTCGCCACGCTGTTTATTCCCGACTCTCCCGACCGCCCTCCGCGCGGTTAATCCTCGTAATACCGGATCCGGCTCGCGCGCCTGCATTGCAGACGCGCTGATAGTGCCGTTGTGCGCACGGGCAAGTTGCCCGCGCGCGTTCCCTCACGAGGATTGCCATGAAATTGCTTTGCAGATTTGCGCTGTGTATTGCAGCCGCGGCGGCATCATCGGCGCAGGCGCAACAGTCCGTTGCGCCTGCTGCCCCAACTGACGCTGCCGCACCTGTGCCCGCGACGCGCTACGAGTCCGCCTTCAGCGGCTACCAGCGCTATCGCGATGAAAAACCCGCGCCGTGGCGCGACATGAACGACGCAGCGCGCGACGCCGGCGGCCACATCGGCATCCTGCGCAACGCCACCACGCGTGCCGCACCAGGCTCCGGCACGCATCCGGCGGAGCATAAAAAATGATTTATAAACAAATACTTACGATTATGATGCTGGCGCTCGTTGCGGGCTGCACCACGTTCTCACCCGACGGCGGCATGCACCAGGTCAATCAACTCACGCGCAGCCGCATGCAGCAGGACGCGGGCTGGCAGCGCAACCCGCAGGATGCGCAGGCCGCGCGTGCCGCCACACGCGAACTGTTGGGCCAAACGCTCACGGCGGACAACGCGGTGACGCTCGCGCTGCTCAACAACCGCGGCCTGCAAGCCGCGTATGCCGATCTGGGTATCGCCGAGGCCGACGTGGTGCAGGCCGGACGGCTGCGCAATCCGGGTTTTTCCTTTACACGGCTGCGGCGCGCGGACGAGCTGGACATCGAACGCACCTTTTTGATTGACGTGCTGGGACTGGTCACCCTGCCGCTGCGCAGCGCATTGGAGCAGCGCCGCTTTGCGCTGACACAGGGCCGTGTCGCCGCCGACGTGCTGCAAACCGCCGCCGACACGCGTCGCGCGTGGTACGCCGCGGTCGCCGCGCAGGAATCCGCTGTTTACATGGAACAGGTGAAGCAGGCCGCCGAAGCGAGCGCGGAACTGGCGCGGCGCATGGCGGCCGCGGGCAATTTCAGCAAGCTTGATCACGCGCGCGAACAGGCGTTTTACGCCGCGGCGGCTGCGCAATGGGCGCGCGCGCGGCAAAACGCCGTCACCGGGCGCGAACGGCTCACGCGGCTGATGGGCCTGTGGGGCGAAGACACGCGTTTTCAATTGCCCGCGCGGCTGCCGGCATTGCCCAGGCAGGCGCGCGAGATAGGCGATCTGGAAGCCGCGGCGATCAGGACGCGGCTCGATGTGCAGGGCGCGCTGCAGGAAGCCGAAAACATCGCGGCATCTCTCGGCCTCTCCCGCGCCACTGGCTTCATCAATGTGTTCGAGGCCGGCTATCAGCGCAACAGCGCCAGCGGCCAGCCGCGGCAAAGCGGCTACGAGATTGAACTGCGGCTGCCGCTTTTCGACTGGGGCGGCGCCAAAGTCGCGCGTGCCGAATACACTTACATGCAGGCCGTCAATCGTGCTGCCGACACTGCGGTGCGCGCGCGCTCGGAAGTGCGCGAGGCGTATTCCGCATACCGCACCGCGTTTGATCTCGCACAGCATTACCGTGACGAAATCGTACCCTTGCGCAAGCGCATCTCGGAGGAAGTGCTGCTGCGCTACAACGGCATGCTGATGAGCGTGTTCGAGCTGCTGGCCGATGCGCAGCAGCAGGTGATCGCGGTGGCCGCCAGCATCGACGCGCAGCGCGATTTCTGGATCGCCGAAACGCAGCTCAATCTTGCACTCAACGGCAAATCGCCGGGCACACTGGCCGCGATGGGCGGCAGCGCCGCGGCCGCGCCGGACGCCGCAGCCGGTGCCGGCCACTGATCGGGGAACAACACATGAACACACGACGCAATTTTCTGAGTGCCGCCGGCGCGCTGCTGACCGCGGCCACGGTCAGCCGCAGCGCACAGGGCGCGGTGCCGGAAGCGCCGCTGCAGGACAAACCCGACACCATGCCGCCGCTCACGCCGCCCAACGGCCGCCCCTACAACCCCGTCGTCACGCTCAATGGCTGGACTTTGCCATGGCGCATGAACAACGGCTGGAAGGAATTCCACCTTGTCGCTGAACCGGTGCGCCGCCAGCTCGCGCCCGGCATGACGGCGCATTTGTGGGGCTACAACGGCCAGTCGCCCGGACCCACGATTGAATGCGTCGAAGGCGACAAGGTACGCATCTTCGTCACCAACAAGCTGCCCGAGCACACCACGGTGCACTGGCACGGCATCCTGCTGCCCAACGGCATGGATGGCGTGGGCGGGCTAACCCAGCCGCAGATTCCAGTGGGCAAGACCTTCGTCTACGAATTCGAGATGAAAAAATCCGGCACCTTCATGTACCACCCGCACGCCGATGAAATGACGCAAATGGCGATGGGCATGATGGGCTTTTTCGTGGTGCATCCGAAAAATCCCGCGCTGCACCGCGTGGATCGCGACTTTGTATTCCTTCTCAATGCGTTCGATATATCGCCCGGTGCGGCGACGCCGCGCGTGAACACCATGCTCGACTTCAATCTGTGGTGCTGGAATTCACGCGTGTTCCCGGGCATATCGCCCTTCGTGGTGCGCAAGGGCGATCGTGTGCGCATCCGCTTCGGCAATCTCACCATGACCAATCATCCGATCCACATGCACGGTTACGATTTCGCCGTCACCTGCACCGATGGCGGCTGGGTACCGAAAAGCGCGCAATGGCCGGAGGTGTCCATCGACGTGGCGGTGGGCCAGATGCGCGCGTTTGAGTTCGTGGCGGACGCGCCCGGCGACTGGGCGATTCACTGCCACAAGGCGCATCACACCATGAATGCGATGGGACATCAGGTGCCGACCATGATCGGCGTCGATCATCGCGGCGTGGCCGAAAAAATTCTCAAACTGGTGCCCGACTACATGGTGATGGGCGAGCGCGGCATGGCCGACATGGGCGAGATGGA
>CADECM010000008.1 GCA_902825845.1 uncultured beta proteobacterium | reverse complement strand
AATGCGCACTGGCCCGAACTGCACGCGCCCGACCACACGCTGCGGGTGGATTCGCGAGTACTGGAAAAGGCGGAGATTGGCGAAACCGCCGCTGCGGACAAGGACTACGAGGCACGGTTGCAGGCGATTGTGGCGGCGGCCGACATTCCCGAAGACCGCAAGGCGCGGCTGCGAGGCTTGAAGAAGGAAGAATTGCTGCGCGAAATCGTCGACAACGTGGGCAAGCGCAACAGCGCCGGGCAGGATTTGCAGAACGTGGTGTCGGTCGCCATGCTGTCCGAAGGCTGGGACGCCAAGAACGTGACGCACATCATGGGCCTGCGCGCGTTTACCAGCCAGTTGCTGTGCGAACAGGTGATCGGGCGCGGATTGCGGCGGGTGTCCTACGACACCGATGAAGATGGTTTGTTTTTGCCGGAATATGTGAATGTGTTCGGCGTGCCGTTGTCGATTTTTCAGGACGTGGGCGAGGGTGGCGAGGCGCCGCCGCCGCCCAAGCCCAGTACGCCGGTCGAGGCGCTGCCGGAGCGCAATGTGTTTGAGATTCGCTGGCCCAATGTGTTGCGTATCGACGTGGTGGTGCGGCCGATGCTGGCGGTGGACTGGGCCACGGTCGACAAACTGAAGCTGGACCCGGCGCAGACGCCGATTTCAGCCGAGATTGCGCCGGCGCTCGGCGGCGCCACCGATTGGGACAAGATTCATGTGATTGACCTGGAGTCGCTGCCCGAGGCATTCCGCCAGCAACGCCTGATATTCAATGCCGCGCAAAAAGCGTACGACGAGATGCAACGGCGTTATGCCGGCACGCGCGAATTTTTGATTTTTCGACTGGTGCGTCTGGTGGAGCAGTTCTTGGTATCGGACAAGATCGAGATTCCGTCGCTGTTTCATCAGGAGCCGCTGCGCCAGCGCATATTGCTGGCACTCAACATGGATCGCGTGGTGCAGCACCTGTTGCACCTTGTGGTGCCGCAGAACGAGGAACGTATCGAACCGGTGTTCGACGAGGAATTTCCGATCGGTTCAACCGCTTACATGCGCACCTGGTACACCACCAGGGTGTGCCATCCCACGCGGCGCTCGCAGATCAGCCACATGATTGCCGACAGTGCGTGGGAGCAATACGCTGCCAACCTGTTTGAGGCCAGCGAGCAGATAGCAGCTTATGCCAAAAACGATCACCTGGGGTTTCAAATCTACTATCTGTGGAACGGCGCGCGGCGGCGGTTTGTTCCCGATTTTCTGATCCGCCTGATCAACGGCAAGACACTGGTGCTGGAGATCAAGGGCGAAGACAGTGAACAAAATCGCGCCAAGCGTTTGGCGCTGGAGGCGTGGGTGAAAGGCGTCAATGCCAAAGGCGGTTTCGGTGCGTGGTGCTGGGACGTGGCGTTTGAGCCGGTGCAGGTTCACGACATAATTCAAAGGCATGCTGATCATTTGCGCTAAGCGCTCGCACTGCATTGTGCATTGTGTTTAAGGCTGTGGAGGCGGCTTCTCTTCAAAATCGTGTGCCATTCGGACCTTGCCGCTCCATGCGCCGTCAAGCGTTCTCGGCGCGGTATTTGTTCGATGCCGAATGACCTTGCCCCGATTGAACAAGTTCCGCGGATCGATCGCCTGCTTCACCGCCTGCATCACAGCCACCGCGCCGCCATGCTCGGCGTCGAGGAAATCCAGTTTGCCGAAGCCGATGCCATGCTCGCCGGTGCAGGTGCCGCCCATGGCCAACGCGCGGTGCACCACGTTGTGATTGACGCGCTCGGCTTCGGCGACGTCCGCCGGGTTGTTGGGATCGACGACGATGGCGAGATGAAAATTGCCGTCGCCGACATGGCCGAACAGCGCAATGGGAATGGTGGTGTCCTGCAGATCCTTGTTGGTCTCGGCGATGCATTCGGCGAGTCTGGAGATGGGCACGCACACGTCGGTGGACATGGCGCGGCCGCCGGGTTTCAGGCGCAGGCACGCGGGATAGGCATCGTGCCGTGCCTGCCATAGTCGCGTGCGGTCTTCCTGCTGTGTCGCCCATTCGAAATCCATGCCGCCGTGTTCCTTGACGATGGCCTGCACGGTTTCGGCCTGTTCTTTGACCGAGGCGGCGCTGCCGTGAAATTCGCAGAACAACATCGGCGCTTCGCGCAGGCCGAGTTTGCTGTGCAGGTTGACGGCTTTGATGGTGACCGCATCGAGCAACTCGCAGCGCGCGATGGGCACGCCGAGCTGGATGGTCTGAATCACCGTGCGCACGGCGCCGTTGATGTCGGGGAAGGTGCAGGTGGCGGCGGAGGCGGCCTCGGGCTGCGGGTAGAGCCTTAGCGTGACTTCGGTGATCAGGCCGAGTGTGCCTTCGGAGCCGACGAAGAGCCGCGTGAGATCGTAGCCCGCGGCGGATTTGCGCGAGCGGCCGCCGGTTTTGATCACGCGGCCGTCGGCGAGAATCACCGTCAGGCCCAGCACGTTTTCGCGCATGGTGCCGTAGCGCACGGCGTTGGTGCCGGACGCGCGAGTGGCGGCCATGCCGGCAAGTGTCGCGTTGGCGCCGGGATCGATCGGGAAAAACAGCCCCGTGTGCTGCAGATGCGTGTTCAACTGTTTGCGCGTCACACCCGCCTGCACCGTGCAGTCGAGATCGTCGACGTTGACCGCAAGAACGTTGTTCATGCGGCTCATGTCGACACAGATGCCGCCGTGGATCGCCAGCACATGACCTTCGAGTGAGGTGCCGACGCCGTAGGGAATGATGTTGGTGTCGTGTGCCGCGCACAGCTTGACGATGTCGACGCATTCATCAGTGGATAGCGGAAATACCACACCGTCCGGCGGCGCGATGGGGAACGCGGATTCGTCCTTGCCATGATGTTCGCGCATCGCCGGCGTGGTGCTGAAGCGATCGCCGAACTGCGCGCGCAAGGCGGAGATGAGTGCGGGTGGGCAGGGCTTGCGTGGGGTTTCGGGTTTGTTCATGGGAGTGTGATGTTCACGTCAAAACCATTTAGCCACAGATAAACGCAGATGAACACAGATTTTTCCGTGGACGTTCCCACGCAAGCGTAAGCCCAGTTCCACTTGAGATACCGAATGGATTCCCACCTGCGCGGGGAAGACAGCGGCGGGGTTTAATCCGTGTTCATCTGCGTTTATCTGTGGCCAAAAAAAGGTTGTCAGTCGATGCGCAGATTCGCTGCCTTGGCGACCTGTCCCCATTTGGCCGACTCGTTGCGTAGAAACGCGCCGAATGCCTTTGGCCCCATGGCCAACGGTTCGGCGCCGTTGCTGGAGACGTACGTCTTCATCTCAGGGGTGGCCATGATGCGGGTGATGGCGGCGTGCAGCTTGTCGATAATCGCCGGTGGCGTTTTTGCGGGCGCGAGCAGGCCCACCCATGAATTGACGTCGAGTTGCGGGCGGCCCTGTTCGGCGGCGGTCTGCACCTCCGGCAAGTACGGCGTGCGTTTGGGCATGGTGATGGCGATGGCGCGCAGCCTGCCGGACTTGATATGCGGCAGCACCGGCGGCAGGCCGGGGCAGAATAACTGCACTTGTCCGCCGAGCAGATCGATTGTCGCCGGTGCGCCGCCCTTGTACGGCACGTGGGTGATGTCCACGCCCATCTGGCGCTTGAACATTTCCATGCACAGATGCGGCGTGCCGCCGTTGCCGGACGACGCATAGAGCAGCTTGCCGGGGCTCGACTTGGCGAGTGCGATCAGCTCGTTGAGGTTGGTCGCTTTGACGGCTGCATTGACAATGATGGCGTACGGCACCATCGCGTACAGCGTCACCGGCGCGAGATCGCGCAGCGGATCGTAGCCCAGCGCCTTGTAAATGTGTGGGCTGATGGCGATGGGTCCGTTGGTGCCGATCAACAGGGTGTAGCCGTCGGGCACTGCTTTCGCGCCCATCTCGGAGCCGAGATTGCCGCCAACACCGGGCCGATTGTCGACGACAAACTGCTGGCCCAGTGCTTCGGACAAACGCTGTGCCAGTGCGCGGCCGAGAATGTCATTGGTGCTGGCACCGGGCGGGAAGGGGATGATGACGCGCACGGGTTTTGCCGGCCACTGTTGTGCCTGTGCCGGTGTGCCGGCGGCGAACCCGGCGGTTATAAAAATATTCAATAAAAACATAGACTTGTAATATTTCACGCGGATGCCTCCGGCATGGATGCGGGTGGGGGTGGCGGGGCGCGTCGGGTCGCTCATCACGCCGGCCGCTCGCCCTGCAGTAATACGCGATGCATGATGCGCGGCTCGCCCACCGCATAGTCGTTCACCACGCGATGCATGGTGGCGCGGTTGTCCCACACGACCACATCGCCCACGTTCCACACGTGGCCGTGATGGTGCTGCGGCTTGCGCGCTTCCCCGGTCAGTTCGTCGAGCAAGGCATCGCTTTCCGCGCGCGGCAGGCCGACGATGCGGTCGAGGCGGTTGGGATTGAGGTACAGCGCCTTGCGGCCGGTCACCGGATGCGTGCGCACCAGCGGATGCTCGACGTCGGGCGTTTCCGCGATTTCCTGCGGCGTGCGCGGCGCCGGCCGGTTGCGCGCGCGCGGCGTGTCGTAGCCGTGGATCGCACGTTTGCCGTCGATACGCCGGCGGGTTGCCTCGGGCAGCGCTTCGTACACCGATTGCATATTGCAAAACCACGTCGCTCCGCCGCGGCGCGGAATCTCGAGGCTGTGCAGCAGCGTGGCCTTGGCCGGGATTTCGAAATACGAATCGTCGGTATGCCAATCCTCGGCGCGGTACACCGTCTTGTCGGTGGTGCCGTCACTCATCAGGGTACTCACCATCAGCGAGACTTCCGGCACATCATCGGCGCGCTTGCGCCGCAGCAACTGCGGGCGTGGTTCGCCGAAGGCTCGTGCCAGATCGCGCGTCTGCTGCGGCGACATCGGCGCGCCCGGAATCACCACCAGCAGATGCTCGGCCAGCGCCGTGTCCAGCAGCGCCGCCACGGCAGGCGTATGAGCCTGGGTCCGGTCGAGGCCTTCGATGCGGGCGCCCAGCGCGGCGTTCAATGGTATGACTTCTGGCATGGCGTGCAGGCTTACTTCGCCACGTCGTGATTGGCCATGCGCTCCAGCGCCTTCACCATGCCGGAGTGATCCCACTTGGCGCCGCCGTTGGCGGCACAGGTGTTGAACAGCTCCTGCGCGGTGGCGGTGTTGGGCAGCGCCACGCCCATGGCGCGCGCGCCCTGCAGCGCGAGGTTCAAGTCCTTCTGATGCAGCTCGATGCGAAAGCCCGGATCGAAGGTGCGCTTGATCATGCGCTCGCCATGGACTTCGAGAATGCGCGAGGCGGCAAAGCCCCCCATCAGCGCCTGCCGCACCTTGGCGGGGTCGGCGCCGGCCTTGGAGGCAAATACCAGCGCTTCGCTCACCGCTTCGATGTTGAGCGCGACGATGATCTGGTTGCACACTTTGCAGGTCTGGCCATCACCATTGCCGCCGACCAGCGTGATGTTCTTGCCCATCAGTTCGAAGATCGGCTTGACCTTGTCGAAGGTGGCTGGGCTGGCGCCGACCATGATGGTGAGCGATGCCGCCTTGGCGCCGACTTCGCCGCCGGACACCGGCGCATCGACGTACTCGCAGCCGAGGTCGTTGATGCGTTTGGCAAAGGCCTTGGTCTCCACCGGCGCGATGGAACTCATGTCGATCACGGTCTTGCCTTTGCTCAAGCCTTCCGCCACGCCGCTGGCACCGAACAATACTTTTTCCACGTCGGGCGTGTCGGGCACCATGACAATGATGATGTCTGCCTGTTGCGCAACCTCCCTGGCGCTGGCACAGGCCTTGCCGCCGGCATCGGTGAGTTCTTTCGCCACGCCGCTGCGGGATGAGAGGAACAACGTGTGGCCGCCCTTGATGAGATTCAGCGCCATGGGTTTGCCCATGATGCCCAGTCCGATGAAGCCGATCTTGCTCATGATGTTCTCCGATGTAATTTCAGTTTCGATTTTGCCATAGCGCGATGGCGGGGTGTGATCGCGAACGCATGCGTGCCCCTGGCGCGGTGCCGATTGGGGCATTCATCGGGCGCACACCCAAGCCGGGCGCGACGCGGTTTTTGGAGCGGCGTGCCGCTCCGGCTCGTGATCAGTGGTATTCGACGGCCTGTACGGGCATCGGGGGCGGTTCGTGACGGCGCAGCACCAGTTGACTGAATGCAACCGCCAGCACGCAGGCAAGGCCGCCCAGATCGGTGAGCAGTCCGGGCTTGATCAGCAGCAGTGCCGCGATCAGCAGCACACCGCGTTCCCACGGGCGGGCCACGCGAAACAGATAGCCGAACAGCGCTGCCGCGAGGCAGATGGTGCCGATGGTGGCCGATACGAACGACTGCAGGATGACCTGCCATTCGCCGATCATCAGCAGCGAGGGTTCGAAGATGAACATGAACGGCACGATGAAACCCGCGGCGCCCACGCGCACCGCGGTCCAGCCGGCGGCCCACAGCGGTGCCTTGGCAATGCCTGCGGCGGCATACACCGCCAACGCCACCGGCGGCGTGATCGCCGACAGGATGGCGAAGTAAAACGCGAACATGTGTGCCGCGGGCGCGATGGCGCCGAGCTTGATGATGGCCGGCACCAGCAACGATACCATCACCACGTAGGCGGGTGTGGTCGGCATGCCCATGCCGAGGATGATGCCCGCAAGCATGGTGAGGACCAGCGCCAGCGGCAAAAGATCGCGCGACAGGTTGACCACGATCGAGGTGAAATTGATGGCAGCGCCGGTCTGGGTGATGACGCCGATGACAATCCCGGCGCAGGCACAGGCGAGCGCCACGGCGACGGAATTCTTGGCGCCGTCCTCCAATGCGCCGAGGATGGTGCCGAGGTTGATGTCCTTGCGCGTGGATTTGCGCATCATCGCCACCGGCACGCAGGTCAGCGTGCCCGCCAGCGCGCACAGCGGCGCACTGAAGCCGGCCATCAGACTGAACAAAATGGTCAGCAACGGTATGAACAGATGGCCGCGTTCGCGCATCACGGTGCCCATGCGCGGGATTTCCGCGCGCGGCAGACCCAGCAGACCGACGCGCTTGGATTCGAAGTGCACGGCGCAGAATACCGCGAGGAAGTACAGGAACGCAGGGATGATGGCCCACATCGTCACCTGAAAATAGCTGACACCCAGAAACTCGGCCATCACAAACGCGGCGGCGCCCATGATCGGCGGCATGATCTGGCCGCCGGTGGAGGCGACGGATTCGACCGCCGCCGCGAACGGCGGACGAAAACCGGTACGCTTCATCAGCGGAATGGTGATCGGGCCGTCGACCAGCACGTTGGCGACCGCGCTGCCGGATACGGTGCCGAACAGGCTGGAGCTGACCACGGCCACTTTGCCGGGGCCGCCCGCGGTGTGGCCGGTGAGGGCCAGCGAGAAATCCATGAACAGGCGCCCGATGCCGGTGCGTTCCATGAACGCGCCGAACATCACGAACATGATCACATAGGCGGCCGACACGCCGAGCGTGCTGCCGAAAATGCCCTCGGTGGTGAGATACATGATCTCGACGATCTGCTCGGGCCGGGTATTCGCCACGAAGAACGCGTAACCCAGAAAAATCATCGCGGTCACCGGCAGTGCCCAGCCGATGATGCGGCGCGTGGCTTCCAGCACAATCAGGGTGAAGATAGTGCCCAGTATGAGTTCGGTGCGCGTCGGGTCATCGACAAACACAAAACGCGTCAGCAAATGTTCGTGATGGACCCACACATAGGCGATGGTGCCCACCGAGGCTGCGATCAGCAGCCAGTCCCACCACGACGCAACCGGCGTGGGGCCGCCGGAGCCGATCATGCCGCCGGCGTCGTCGCGGATTGCGCCCGCGGCGGGCTGGGTCTTGCGAAAACTCGGGTACATCAGAAACACCAGCGTCAGCGCAAACAGCAGATGGGTGCTGCGGAAAAACAACTCCTGCGGCGCGCCGATGAACGCGATCGTCAGGTGGTAGAGTGACATGCCGATCGCGATGACCACGATCAGTTTCTTCATTGCCTGTTCCAGGGCCATGGTGCCGGCGCTCGCTAAAAAAAAGCGGCGCGAAGGGTCGCGCCGCTCTGGCTATGGGTCGGTTACAGTACCTTGGCTTCCTGATAGTACTTTTTGGCGCCCGGGTGATAGGGCACGCCGACATCGGCCGCCATGTCTTTCACCGTCAGACCCTTGACCGCCTTCACCACGTTGCCGAGGTTGCCCACGTTTTCAGCCAGCGCCTTGGTGATTTTGTACACCGTATCGGTGGGCAGCTTGCAACTGGCGATGAGATGGGTCCAGGTGCCGATGGTCTGCACGTCCTTGTCCTGCTTGGGATAGCTGCCGGCCTTGATGATGCGCTTGTCGTAGCCCTTGTTGATCTTCTGCAGCGCGAGGAATTTGTCGTTGGGGAAATCCAGCACGCGGATGTCGCGCGCGGATGCAAGGTCCATCACCGACGACGCCGGCACGGTGGTGATCAGCGTGAATACCTGCGCGTGACCGTCCTTCAGTTGCGAAACGGAGTCGGTATAGTTGCTGTGATTGACCTTGGACATCGCGGCGTAGTCGAGGCCGTACACTTTCAGCGCATCGCGCGTCATCTGCTCGCCGGTGTTGCCCTTTTGCTGGGTGGTCAGCACCTTGCCCTTGGCTTCGCCCATCGATTTGACGCCGGCATCGGCCAGTGCGACCGCGTGAAAATACTGGAAGTAGAGTGTGGCGACCTGGCACACATTGTCCTGCTTGCCTTTGAACGGCGCGGCGCCGTTCACGCCATCGACGGATGACACGGCGTTGCCGAAGCCCAGTTCGGCCTTGCCGGCGTTGACGCCGACGACGTTGGAGATGCCCGCCCCGGGCAGCACCTGCATGCTGGCGCCGGACACGGCTTTTTCAACAATGCCCTGAATCGCGCCACCCAATGGGTACCAGGAGCCGCCCTGCGGTCCGGTCATCATTTTCAATTGCTGGGCGCCGGCGGCGCTGCAAAAGGTGGTCGCGGCAAGGGCGACGCCGAGCGTTGCAAGAATTGGGTTTGACTTCATGCTTCCTCCGGAATGTTATTGGAATGTGTCGCATTACGTGGCCGCTGCTGACGGACCACTGCGGGACCGCTGACGCGACCGTACGATCCATTTTGTGTCCTGGGGTGTGTTTGGTCAAGTGGCCGCGCCGGCCGCCGTTACAGAAAGGGCCGCACCCAATGCAGACCGGCGTCGGTGTCCGCCAGCGGCTTGTATTCGCAGCCGATCCACCCGGTGTAGCCGATCCTGTCGATGAAATCGAACAGGAACGCATAGTTGATTTCGCCGGTGCCGGGCTCGTGGCGACCGGGGTTGTCGGCCAGTTGCATGTGCGGGATCAGCGCGAGGTTTTTCTCGATGGTGCTGGCGAGATCGCCTTCCATGATCTGCATGTGATAGATGTCGTACTGCAGGAACAGGTTGTCGCTGCCGACATCGCGAATGATGTCGAGCGCCTGCCGCGAGTGATTCAGATAAAAGCCCGGCATGTCGCGGATGCTGTTGATGGGCTCGATCAGCAGCCTGATGCCGGCCGCCTTGAAGCGGGGCGCGGCGAATTTGAGATTGGCCACAAACGTTTCGCGCAATTTCTCCGCTGCAACCCGTTCGGGTATCAGGCCGGCCAGGCAGTTCACCTGCTTGCAATCGAGGGCCGTCGCGTAGCCGATGGCTTGTTCCACGCCGGCCTGAAATTCATGGATGCGATCCGGGTGGCAGGCGATGCCGCGTTCGCCCTTGGCCCAGTTGCCCGCGGGCAGGTTGTGCAGCACCTGCTTGAGCTGGTGGCGATTCAGCAGTTCAGCGAGCTGATGTTTGTCGTACTCATACGGGAACAAATACTCCACGCCCTTGAAGCCGGCGCGCGCGGCGGCGCCGAAGCGCTCCAGAAAGTCGTGCTCGTTGTACAACAGCGTCAGATTGGCACAAAAGCGCGGCATAATGTTTTCATCCTAAGTATTTGTTTTTAAATGATTATTTAATTCATGGCAAAACGTTCGTATGCGCCTCGCGTTGGTGCCGAGATCGCTGAGGCCGATGCGCGACGCGGAGCGGATATCCACTCGCGTGCCGCTGTCGCCGTCGCTGGCGCGCACGCGAATCACCACATCATCCTTGAAGCGCATCAGCGGGGTGGTGACGGTGGCCTCGATACGGCCTTCGGCTTCGTCGCTTGCGGCGATGTGCCAGCGCAGGCTGTTGGCGGCGGCGAGCGCGGCCTGAAACACCGCGCACCGCAGCAACGGAAAAACCATGGGTTCGATGTGCGGATAGCGTTGCCGGTGTTGCGCGCCGCGCAGGCCGCTGTACTCCGCGCCGTTGCGACACTGCAGGCGCGTTTCGCGCAATGCGACAAACGACGGCGGCGCTTCGGTATCGGTGGACACGTCGTGAATCATGGCGTTTGCCTTTTCTGCAGGTTGCGCATGCGTCACGGTGCGCTTGAAGCTTGTGGCGTGACGAACAGGTTGGGCGTATGCACAAAGGGGCGTGGATTGCCGGTGTGCGAGCAGTGCGGCAAGCGCAAAAGCGCGGGCGGCGCCTTGCCCGGCGCCGCCGCTATTGCGCCTGGATACGCGCCGCTTTCGCGACTTTTGACCATTTCGCCGTTTCGTCAGCGATGAGGCGCGCCAACCCATCCTGACCAAGGTGTTCGGCCTCGGCGCCCATGACGGTAAACCGTTTTTTCACATCCTCGCGCGCCAGAATCGCGGCGATCTCCTTGTCGAGCCGGTTCACGATTGCCTGCGAGGTGCCGGCCGGCACCAGTATGCCCCACCAGTTGGATCCCTCGTATCCCTTGACTCCAGCCTCTTCGAGCGTCGGCAGGTCAGGCACGGCGGAGTTGCGTTTGGCGCCGCCGGTTGCCAGACCCCGCAATTTGCCGGAGCGCAAATGCGGCAGCATCTGCACCACCGTACCGATGGCGACATGCGAGTTGCCCGCGATCACGTCGAGCATGGCGGGCGCGCCCCCCTTGAACGGAATGTGCGCGATATCCACGCTGGTCAGCATTCTGAACAGTTCGAACCACAGATGCTGCGCGCTGCCGACACCTGCGCTCGCGAAATTCAGCGTCCCCGGTTTGGCCTTGGCCAGTGCCACCAGTTCCTTGACCGACTTGACGGGAACCGACGGGTTGACCGTGAACACGTTCGGACCCGTGCCCAGCTTGCTGACCGGGCTGAAAGACTTTACCGGATCGTATGGCAGCTTTTTGTAGAGCGACGGGCCAAACGCGTACGCCGCCGAAATGATTAACAGCGTGTAGCCATCGGCCTCCGACTTCGCGGCAATGTCTATGCCCAAGGTGCCGCCCGCTCCCGGGCGATTGTCCGCGACCATGGGCTTGCCGAGGCGCTCGCCCAAAAACTGGCCGAGCATGCGGCCCACGATGTCGTTGCTGCCGCCGGGCGGGAACGGAATGAGCAGCCGCACTGGACGTGCCGGATACGCATCCGCGGCCTGCGCCAAAGGGGTCGAGGCAACAACGGCGCACAATGCGCCGACGGTAACTGCGCTTTTTAAATCCATTCTGCGTCTCCTCGCGTATTGGTCATTATGTCCAGCCCGTCGATGAGCCGGCTTTGTCGTGCCCGAACATGATAGCGGTGACTTTAGCAGTGGGCCAAGGCATCGTTCCATTCAAAGGTGGGCCAAAGCTGTTGCGCGTGGGTATTGCAGCCCGCGACGCGCGATTGGCAAACAGCGCGCGGCGGGGCGCCGCCTGGCGTGCCTCAGAAATAACGTAAGCATCTGTTTTTAATCACTATTATTAATGTTCAGCGCTTAATGGAAGTTATGGGTGAGCGCGGCTTGCGGCCGCAGTTTAGCGCATGCGCTGCGTATAATCGGATCACCATGACAGAACCTTCAGCATCACCGGTAACTGGAATATTGCTCGCGGCAGGCGCGGGTTCGCGCTTTGGCGGCGGCAAACTGCTGCACCCGCTGGAGGGCGTCGCGCTCGGCGTGCACGCCGCGCGCAATCTGATGGCGGCGGGGTTGAGCGTGCTGGCGGTGGTGCGGCCCGGCAGCGATGAACTGCAGCGCCTGCTCACGGAGGCCGGCTGCACTGTGACCGAGTGTGCCAACGCGGCCGACGGCATGGGGGTGAGCCTCGCGCATGCCATCGCGCGGGCACGCGACGCCGCGGGCTGGGTGGTGGCACTGGCCGACATGCCGCGCATACGTCCGGCAACGATTCGGGCGGTTGCCGATGCGGTGCGGGCGGGTGCACTGATCGCCGCGCCGCATTTTCAGGGCGAGCGCGGACACCCGGTGGGCTTCAGCGCGGCACTGCGCGATGAATTGCTGGCGTGCCGCGGCGACGAGGGCGCGCGCGCGGTGATTCGGCGCCACCATGCGGAAATTCGGCTGCTTGAAGTGGACGATCGCGGCGTGGTTTTTGATATCGACCGGCGGGAAGACGTGCCCGCAACGTTATAATTCCGGCGCGCGCAGATTGCCACCGGCCCACATCCCAGCCTTCCCCCGTATGCGGCGGGAGGGGTAACTTAAGGAATCCACCATGCGTTTTGAAGGCACCGATAATTACGTTGCAACCCATGATCTGATGATGGCGGTGAATGCCGCGATAACGCTGGAGCGCCCGCTGCTGATCAAGGGGGAGCCCGGCACCGGCAAAACCATGCTGGCGCTGGAGGTGGCGAAGGCGCTGAACCGGCCGCTGTTCGAGTGGCACATCAAATCCACCACCAAGGCGCAGCACGGCCTCTACGAATACGACGCCGTGTCGCGGCTGCGCGATTCGCAGCTGGGCGACGAGCGTGTAAAGGATATTTCGAATTACATCGTGCAAGGCATGCTGTGGAAGGCGTTCGAGTCGGACACACCCTCGGTGCTGCTGATCGACGAGGTGGACAAGGCCGACATTGAATTCCCCAACGACCTGCTGCGCGAGCTGGATCGCATGGAGTTTTATGTCTACGAGACGCAGCAACTGATCAAGGCCACGCAGCGGCCGCTGGTGATCATTACCAGCAACAACGAAAAGGAACTGCCGGATGCGTTCCTGCGCCGCTGCTTTTTCCACTACATTCGCTTCCCCGATCGCGACACCATGACGCAGATCGTCGACGTGCACTATCCCGACATTAAAAAGATTCTGCTGTCACAGGCGCTGAACGCATTTTTTGAGATTCGCGACGTGCCGGGCCTGAAGAAAAAGCCGTCGACCTCGGAGTTGCTCGACTGGCTCAAGTTGCTGGTGGCGGAAGATATCTCGCCCGAAGCGTTGCACAGCCAGGACCAGCACAAGATCATTCCGCCGCTGCACGGCGCGTTGCTCAAGAATGAACAGGACGTGCACTTGTTCGAGCGCCTGGTGTTCATGACCCGCAAAAAATAACGGTGCGCCAGCGGGGCTTTGCGCCGGTTCTCGATGCAGATGTCAGGGTATTGATTTTGGGGAGTTTTCCGAGTCCTGCGTCGCTGGCAAAGAAGCAGTATTACGGACACCCGCAGAATCATTTCTGGAAGCTGATGGGCGCCTTGCTGGACGAGCCCTTGTACGACATGGCGTACCCGCAGCGGCTACCGGTGTTGTTACAGCATCACATCGGCCTGTGGGATGTGCTGCACCAGTGCGAACGCGCGGGCGCGCTCGACAGTAATATCCGCAAGGCGGTGAACAACGATTTTCGCAGGGTGACGCGGGTGGCGCGCGAATTGAAGCGGGTGTGTTTCAACGGCAAGACCGCAGGCCGCTTTGCCGCGGTATTCGCCGACATGGGTTACCAGACGTTGGTGCTGCCGTCATCGAGCCCGGCGTATACGGTGGGGTTCGAGAAGAAATTGCAGGCATGGCGCGGTATTCTGCAAGGGCAATAAAAAACGCGTCCGGCTCACGCCGGACGCGTCGGTTCCGCAGTCGGGATTGCTGTGTTAGCGCCAGTGGCCGCGATGGCCACCATGCCCGTAACGATGGCCGTGACCATGGCCGCGTCCATAGTAGTGCGGCGCGACAAACACGGGACGCGGTGCATAGTAGACCGGGGGTGCGTAGACTGCACGCGGTGCATAGTAGGCAGGGGCGGGCGGGTAGTACGCCGAGGCGGGATAATAGACCGGCGCCGGTGCCACGACCACGGGAAACGGAACGCCGATGGACACGCCAAACGAAACACCGCCCGCGTGGGCGGAGGAAATGCCGCCGGCGGCAAGCAGCGCAACACCGGCAATCGCTGAGAGGATATATTTACGCATGACTGTTCTCCTTTGGGGTTTTGTTCGGTGCGCTTTATTCGTTCAGCGCGCACAGTCATAATAACGCGCAGGGTCTCGACAATGCCGTTACGAATTGTAAGAAGATGTGACGGGAAACGCCGTCGTGCAAGTCTGAGAATTATTTGTAAGTTATTGTTTTTAAATGATTTTTATATGTAGTGCCCGAAGGAGGCTACGGCCGTGCTGATCGAGTTTTTTCTGAAGTTAAAAGAAGGCGGGGTGCCGGTATCCATCAAAGAGTATCTGATGATGATGGAGGGCTTCCAGAAACAGGTCATTTTCGGCAGCGTCGAGGATTTCTATTACCTGTCGCGCATGTGCCTGGTGAAGGATGAAAAATACTTCGACCGCTACGACCGCGTGTTCTCGGCGTATTTCAAGGGCATCATCGATATCGACGGCATCGAGGTCAAGATTCCCGAAGAGTGGCTGCGGCTGCTGGCCGAGCGCCATCTGACCGAAGAAGAAAAGCAGATGATCGAATCCATGGGCGGTTGGGAAAAGCTGATGGAGACGCTGAAAAAACGCCTCGAAGAACAAAAGGGCCGCCATCAGGGCGGCAGCAAGTGGATCGGTACCGCGGGCACCAGCCCCTTCGGCGCCTACGGCTACAATCCGGAGGGCGTGCGCATCGGGCAGGAGAAAGGGCGCAACCGCCGCGCGGTCAAGGTGTGGGACCAGCGCGAATACAAGAATCTCGACGGCAGCGTGGAACTAGGCACGCGCAATCTGAAAGTCGCGTTGCGCAAGCTGCGCAAGTTCGCCCGCACCGGCTCGCCCGACGAACTGGATATGGAAGACACCATTCGTTCAACCGCCAAGAACGCCGGATGGCTGGATCTGAAAATGATTCCGGAGCGGCACAACGCGGTGAAGGTGCTGTTGTTTTTCGATATCGGCGGCTCGATGGACGACCACATCAAGGTTTGCGAACAGTTGTTCTCGGCCACGCGCACCGAGTTCAAGCACATGGAGTATTTCTACTTCCACAACTTCCTGTACGAGCGCGTGTGGAAGGACAACCGACGCCGCCACAACGAACGCATCCCGACGTGGGAAATCCTGCACAAGTATGCCCACGACTACAAGGTGATCTTCGTCGGCGATGCCACCATGAGCCCGTACGAAATCACCTTTCCCGGTGGCAGCGTCGAGCACACCAATGAGGAGGCCGGCGCAGTGTGGCTTCAGCGCGTGTTAAGCATCTACCCCAATACCATCTGGATCAATCCGCAGAACGAGTCGGTGTGGGATTACCATGAATCGATCCGCGTGACGCGCGATCTTATGTCTGGCCGCATGTTTCCGCTGACCATCGACGGGCTCGATCGCGGCATGCGGCTACTGAGCAAGGCGCACTGAGCGCCTGACACCCGGCCTACGCCAGCGCCGCCACCATGCCGCCGTCCACCTGGATTGCCGCACCGGTGGTGAAACCCGCGAGATCCGAGCATAGGAAGGCCACCATCGCGCCGAGTTCCTCGGGTTTGCCAATGCGGCGCATCGGCACCTGCTGTGCGCGCAGTTTGAGATCGTAGCTTTTTTCCATGGCCTCGGTGCCGACCGAGGCCGGGCATACGGTGTTGACCGTGACGCCGGTAGCAGCAATTTCGTTGGCGAGGTGCCGCAGATAGCCAGTGAGCCCCGCGCGGAATACCGTGGACAATCCATGCTTGGTCATCGGCTGCTTGACACTGGCCGAGGTGATGCCGACGATGCGGCCCCAGCCGCGCGCGACCAGCAGGGGCGCGACGCTGCCTACGACACGGATCGCACCGCGTAATTGCGTTTCGTAGGCTTCCTGCCAGCGCGCGTCTTCGGTCTCGTCGAGCACTTCGCGCATCGGCACCGGCGGCCTGCCGGTGTTAAGCACCAGAATATCGACGCCACCGAATTCGCGCCGGGTTTCGGCGATCAAGCGGTCCACGTCCGCGGCATTGCGCATGTCGCCGGCCACCGGCAGCACCTTTACGCCGTGCTGTTGGGCGATGTCAGCGGCCTTGGCGCGCAGTGTGTCGGCCGAGCGCGCGAACAGCACGAGGTTGACGCCTTCCGCGGCCAGTGCGCGCGCGGCGTATTCACCAAGACCGCCGCTGGAGGCGGTGACGATGGCGGTTTTTCCGGTAATGCCCAAGTTCATGGTGTTCTCGCTCGTAGCCCGGATGGAACGAAGTGTAATCCGGGGTGCTGCCTCCCGGAATCCGCTACGCTCTTTCCGGGCTACAGTGAATGTTTATAACTATCTGATTTTAAATAACGTTTAGAAGGGGAGCCCATTCTTCAGCAAGTCCCGCGCCACCACCCAGCGATGCACTTCACTGGGGCCTTCGACGATACGGTAAATGCGCACCACGCGGGAAATGTACTCGAGTGGCAGATCCTTGGTCATGCCCATGCCGCCGAAGAGTTGCATCGCGCGGTCGGCGACCACGCCCACCATTTCCGTGGCCTGCACTTTCAGCATCGAGGCATCGCGACGCACGTCGTTATCGTGATCGAGGTCCCATGCCAGCTTGTACAGCGCAAGGCGCGTGAGTTCGATTTCGCGGTAGCTGTCGGCGATCCACCACTGCACGGCCTGGCGCTCGGCAAGCGGCGCGCCGAAGGTGTGGCGAATCTTCGCCTGCTCGATCATCATCTTCAGGCAGCGTGTAGCGAGACCGACGCAGGTGGCGGCAATTTCCATGCGGCGCAGGCCGAGGCGCCGCTGCAGCGGCGCGAACGCCTGCCCGACTTCGCCCAGCACCTGCTCGTCAGTGGCTTCCACGTTGTCAAAGTGAATGTCGTACGGCTGATAATCGCCGATCGTCGGATGCGCGGTGGGCACGCTGATGCCCGCTTGTTTGGCATCGAGCAGGAAGGTGGTCATGCCGCCGCGCGAGCCCTTCGCCGGATCGGTGAGGGTGACCACGATCATGAAGTCCGCGTAACGCGCGTGGGTAATGAAGATTTTGCTGCCGTTCAGTATCCACTTGCCGTTCCTGCGTTCGGCGCGCATCTTGATGCCGGAGGCGTCGGCGCCCGCACCCGGCTCGGTGATGGCGATGCACGACTGCGTCTCGCCGCGCAAAAAAGGCTTGAGATACTTGTCGATCTGCGATCCCTTGCACGATTCGAGCAGCATGAACACGTCGGGGAAATTCGGCGCAAAGCCGAACGGAAACAGGATGCTGTGCTTCAGTTGTTCGACCACCACGCACTTGGCGAGCACGCTGGCACCCGCGCCACCGTGTGCTTCCGGCACTTCGAGGCCCACCAGTCCGGCGGCACGTGCCTTGTCCATGATCTGTGTTTCGAGTTCCGGCGGCAGCAGCGGCATATCGGTGTAGCCGCGTTCGGCTTCGCGGCGAATCACCAGCGGTTCATGCGGGATCAGTTCGCGCGTGGTGAAGCGCGCGGCGGCGTCGCGCAGCATGCGCAGTTCTTCAGGCAGTTCAAAGTCCATGGTTCTTGTCCCGCATTCTTTTAGTTGCTATTGTCGGCGCTCCTGATGACGCTGGCGATTTTGCCACAGCCACTCCCTACTATCGAGAACTCACATGGAAATGATGACTCCCGAACGCGTGCGCCTGACCGTTGCTGAGGCGCGCACCCTTTCGGTCAATGCGTTGACCCGTGCAGGCTACGACGACGAACAGGCCGGTTACATCGCCGATCATGTGCTGGATGCCGCGCTCTGCGGCTACGAGTACTCGGGCCTGCCCAAGCTGCTGAACGTGTTCGAGCATCGCAATCTGCGCCTGCCGCGGCGGCGCCTGAAGGTGGTGTATGAAACGCCGGTGTCGGCGATGGTCGATGGCGGCAACAGTTGCGGCATGTTTGCGCTGATGCGTGCCGCCGAAATGTCGATAGAACGCGCGCAACAACATGGCTTTGGCGTGATCGGCATGAACAACGCCTGGATGAGCGGGCGTGGCGCCATCTTCGTGGAGACCATCGCGCGTGCCGGGCTGATCGGCATCCATACGGTGAGTTCCACGCGCCATGTGGCGCCGCCGGGCGGGGCGAAAGCCGCCTACGGGACCAATCCGCTGTCGTTCGGCTATCCGACGGCGGGCGAGCCGTTCGTGATCGACATGGGCACCTCCGCGTTCATGTCCACCGATCTGCAGTTTCGCGAACGGCGCGGCGAGTTGCTGCCTGAAGATGTCGCGATCGACGCCAGCGGCAAGCCGACGCGCGATCCGACCGTCGTTCGCACCGGGGGCGCACTGCTGGCATTCGGCGGCTACAAGGGTTTTGCGCTGGCGATGGCGGCGCAGGCGCTGGGTGTGTTCGCCGGATCGGGCAGCGATCAGGAAGGCAATTACGGCTATGTGATGATGGCGATGAAACCGGATCTGCTGATGCCACTGGCCGACTACCGTAAGCAGCTGAGCGAAACCCTTGCGCGCATCAAGGCCACACCACGCCAGCCGGGCGTCGAAGAGATCCGTCTGCCGGGCGAACGTTCCTTGCGTGAACGCGAGAAGAATCTGCGCGAAGGCATTGTGATCGACCGCTTTATTTATGATGCGCTGCTGGCGGTGCGGCCGGGACTGGTGCCGCCGTTCGTCCAGTAACAACGGATGGGACCGCATCGCACGGCGCTAGAGTGGCTGCTGCTCGCCGCCCTGGTGGCGATGTGGGGCTCGTCGTTCATGTTCATCAAGATCGGCGTGGCGACTGTGCCAACGTCGACACTGGTGGCGGCGCGTCTGATACTGGGCGCATTGGTGCTGCTGGCGGTGCTGTATCTGCGCGGCGCGCGTTTGCCTTCCCTGCGGCATCGCGGCGGCAAGGTGTGGGGCACCTACGCACTGCTGGCGGTGGTCGGCAATTGCATACCGTTCACCACCATCACCTGGGGTCAGCAACGCACGGACAGCGCGCTGGCCGGCATCCTGATGGCGGTGATGCCGCTCGCCACCATGGTGCTGGCGCATTGGTTTGTGCGTGGCGAGCACATGACGCGCAATCGCGTGACTGGATTCGTTCTCGGTTTCGCGGGTATTGCGGTGCTGATGGGCCCGTCCGCTTTTGGACATGCTGCCGGCGCGCCGCTGGCAACTCTGTCGCAGCTGGCGATTCTGTGCGGCGCACTGTGCTACGCCGGCAACAGTGTGCTCACACGGGTCCTGGCGCATGGCGATAACGTGCTGGTGGCGTCTGCCGCCATGCTGCTGGTGGCCAGCGTATTTACGCTGCCGGTCGCGCTCTACGTGGACCGGCCGTGGCTGATTCAGGCGAGCGCGGCGTCGTTGTGGGCGATCCTGTGGCTGGGGGTGGGGCCGACCGCGATCGCCACGGTGGTGTATTTCAAACTGATCGCCTCGGCGGGGCCCACGTTTATGTCGCTGGTCAATTATATGAGCCCGGTGGTGGCGGTGTTTCTCGGCGTGGCACTGCTGGGTGAGGCGCCGGGCGTGCATGCCTATGTCGCGCTGATGCTGATATTGCTGGGCATCGGCGTTTCGCAGTGGCGCCGGGACACTTGAAATATCGTTTGTAACCCCAAATTTAACAATTGCGGTCCAGCGATTGTGACAAATGCCCATATTGGTACGCGGGGCAGGGGCGTAAGGTGTAACCACCTCGCAGCTAACGCGTTTAAGAAACTGCAGGCCCCGACATTTCGATGAAGGAGGTGGCTTATGAATGTGGTCTACAACAGTGACAACTACTACGTGGTCGAGTACGCCGACCGGCGCGGCTTTGAACTGGTGGACAAGCATAGCCGGCGCAGCACTTTCTTCCAGGGCGATGTGGCGGAAAAATTCGCGCACTCCATCAACGGGGTAATTGCCGAAGATGCCTCCTCCGACAACATCGACGAATTCCTGGGCAATTTTGATGTGCTGATGGGGCAGCCGCTGGTACTGCACTGATTTCGTTGTGAAGGGCTCTGCTTCCGCGGCGTGGCCGTGGGGGAGGGACGTTCTCACGGCGGTCGTTTTACCTTCCTCTACGCGCTATGCCAGACGCGACCATCCCGGGTCATCGCGGTCGAGCAGGCGTTTCAGCGCGTCAAGATGCAGCGCTGCCTGCTGACTTTCGCCGTTCATCTGCCGTCCCGTTTTCGCCGCAACGTCATCGGGCACAATGCGCAGGGGCTTGCCGGTGCCGGCGGCCAGCACTTGCAACATGCAGGCGCGCTCCAGGTAATACAGGTCGTCAAAGGTTGCCGATACGGTCGGGCCGCACACGATGACGCCATGATTGCCCAGGAACAGCACATCCGCATCGCGCATTTCGCCGCACATGCGTTCCCCTTCGGCCTCGTCTAACGCGAGGCCGTTGTAGTGTTCATCGTAGGCAACGCGGTTGTAAAACTTGAGCGAATTCTGGCTTGCCCATTCGAGACGTCCGCCGTGCACCACGGTGAGTGATGTGGCGTACGGCATATGCGTGTGCATCACACAGGCTGCGTTTGATTTGCCGCGATGCAGCGCGCTGTGGATGAAAAACGCGGTGGGCTCAACGGCGTGCCGTCCCGAGACTTTTCGTCCTTGTGCATCGACGATCACCAGATCGCCCGGCGTGACCTCCGACCAGTGCAATCCCTGTGGATTAATCAGGAAGTGCCCTGGTCTGCCAGGCACCGCCAGACTGAAGTGATTGCAGATGCCTTCGCCCAGACCCAGGCGCGATGCGCTGCGTAGTGCGGCGGTCAGGTCTTGTCGCGCGAGGACTTCGTCTGTTGTAGGGGTCATATTGTAAGTATTTGATTATAAACAATTATTTAATATTCAACGCCGCGCAGACCATGGCGCGCAGGTCGCTCATCAACGGTTGCCCGGCGAGATCCTCGGCGACAACCACGTCTTTGCTGCGTTCAAGCGCATGCTTCGCAATCAGCGCGTAGCGTGGTGTCGCGCTGAAGACGTTTTGATGGCGCGCGCCGATGCGAGGTTCCACGGCGGCAATGTCCGCGCGCGCAATGTCACAGCGCCTGGTTACGCGGCCGAATACACGCCGTTCGGTATGCACGCCAGCTGCGCTGACTTCCACCCGCAGCGAATTCGTTAGCAGGTAGACGGCGAGCCAGGCGAATACGGCGCTCGCCACTATGAACGGCACCGCCATGCCGCCAATCAGCGCCAGTGACAGCAGTGCCGTCGCGCTGGCCGCTTCCAGCGGCAGCAGTGCCGCCAGGCCCAAAGCCGGCATCAACCCGCACAGCAGGGCAAATATGCCGAGACTCAGTGCTGCTTGCGGTGCACGCAACACCGGAAACGCCAGCAGGATGCAGCCCGGTCTGTCGGGGCTGCGCCAGGCGCGGAAGCTGTTGCCTGGCACCAAAGGCAACGCGTCAATCGAGTTTGATGTTGGCAAATCTGGCCACCCTGGCCCATTTTTCCAATTCGGCTTTCATGAATATCACGAATGCGTCGGGCGCGATGCCGGAAGCGATTGCGCCCTGCGCCAGAAAACGGTCGCGCACAGGCTGTGATTTGAGCATGGTGGACAGTTCCTGATAGATCCTGGCGACAATGTCAGGTGACGTTTTCGCAGGCACTACCACTGACTGCCATGAACTGCCGTCAAAGCCTTTAACCCCGCCTTCTTCCACGCTGGGCAAATCCGGCATCGGCGGAAACCGCTCGCGTGTCGATATCGCGATGGGACGCAATTTCCCCGCCCGCACGTGCGGCAGCACGGTAGCCGCCGTATTGAAGGCCAGCTGAATCTGGCCGGAGATCTGGTCGACGACAGCGGGTGCCTGTCCCTTGTACGGCACATGTACCATCTTCACGCCGGACATCGCGCTGAACATCTCCATCAGCATGTGCGGGCTGGTGCCGTTGCCGGTGGAGGCGTAGATCAGCTGGCCGGGGCTGGCTTTGGCGAGGCCGATGACATCCTTAACCGTCTTCGCCGGCAACGCGGGATGAACGGTAAGCATGCTGGGGAGCATGGCCATCAGCGTGACCGGGCTGAAATCCCGCAACGGATCGAAGGGCAGTTTTTTGTAGATGGCCGGCGAAATGACCTGTGCCACCGTCATCATGCAAATGGTGTAGCCGTCGGGCGGTGATTTTGCGCACAGATCGGCGCCAATGTTGCCGCCGGCCCCTGCTCGATTGTCTGCAACCACCTGAATGTTCCAGGCGCGGGCGAGGCGGTCTGCGGCGGCGCGGCCCATCAAATCGGTGGGGCCGCCGGGCGGGAACGGGATGATGAAACGGATGGGTTTGGATGGATACGCTTGTGCGAATGCCGGAACGGCGCCCGCCGCGTATACCACCAGTGCAGCCAGTATCTGTCGGACAAACATGCAAACTCTCCGCGGGACGATGCGAGAGTTTACCGTGCCGCGACGCGTTCGGCCATCGGCGGTATCATCGCCCGATGCACAATCGTTTGCACAGACTGCGGCTCGCCATCGCCGGGGCATGCCTGGCGTTGTTGCCCGTGGCGCCGTCTTGGCCGCAAGTGGGCATCGTGCGCACAGTCGAGGGCGCGGTAAACGTGTCGTCCGGACGCGAAGAATGCGCGCCGCGCTATGGCCTTGACCTTGACGAGGGCGACGCGGTACGCACGGGGCCCAAGGCGTGGGCGCTGCTCAGCATGATGGATGGCACCAAAATCACAGTGCGTCCCGATACGGAGGTGCGCATCACGACCTACCGGTTCACGGATTTCGCCGACACCACGCGCAATCGCGTGTTGCTGGTCCTTAACACTGGTGCGCTGCGCGTCGTGATGCGGCGGCTTGCTGCAAGCCCTTACATGACGTTCCGGGTGCAGACGCCGGAAGTCATGGTGGAACTGCACGGTACGGATCAGGATGTGTCTGTTATCGGGCAGAAAAATGCATCGCGGGGCGATGCGCAACCGGGCACGTATGTCAAGGCATATGCCGGTGACGCCTTGATGAAAAACCGGCACGGCGAGGCGGCTGTGCAAGGCGGTCAGATCGCCTTCAGCGATCCCCAGGCGCGTGTCGCGCCCCGCGTATTAAGCAGTAGCGAGCCGCACTTCTATTACTGGCACGACTATATCGACCGCCGGGTCGCGGCGGTCGCGGAAAAACTCGATGCGCTGATGCCGTAGGGCGGAAGGCCGCTGAGGTTGTCGCGGTTTCGTTGAGTGCTCGTATGACAGGCCTCGCGTCTTACAACGTCGCGCCGACTGCCGGCGTCGATCGTACTACTCGGGTAGTTCGACTATTGCGGCACGGCTCAGCGGCTTGGCAAGAAAGCGTCTGAGAATCTTGTAGGTGTCCACGTCGAATTCCGGCAGGGCGCGGTTACCGGCGATGGCCTCCAGCGCCGAGGCGTCGCGTGCCGTGCCCAGGTGGCGCCAGTGATCCATGACATGCAGTTCCGTGGTTTCGCCGTCGAGGGCGTTTTCGCGGATGGCAATGCGTCCCGCAAAGGGCCACGGCAACATGCGCATCGACACCAGTGCTGTTTTCAGCCGCAGCGCATGTTGCGCGCGCGACTCCAGCCCCGCGCATGCCCCGCGACAGCGCTTGATCTGATGCGCGAAACAGGCGCCCTCGCGCTTTTCCAGGCCGAGCAGAACCGTGCACAGCTCGTGCGCGGCGGCGATTTCGCGCAGCGCTTCAGTCGCCGCGGCGTGCGAGCGAAACAAGCCGTACAGTTCGCCAAAATGCGCGGGATCAATTTCGGCCACGGTGGCGAGCCGCGGCGGGTTTTCCGTGTCCCCGTCACGCCAATGCCATGAGCATAGCTGTGTGTTGCGCCGCAGTTTGCGGTTATGCAGGGGCGCCAGCTGCTTTACGAGTCGCGCCTCCAGCAGCAGCGCGCCCAGTTCCCCGGCGGTTTGTTGCCAGTCGATGCGCCTGATTTGCCGCGCGATTTGCATGTCTTTGCCGGAACGGTAATCGCCGGAAAAATGTGACATCACGCGCGCGCGCATATTGATGCTTTTGCCGATATATAACACCACATCGTTGTCACCGTGGAAAAAATAGACGCCGGGCGACGCCGGAATAGTGTCGAAGGCCGGATCCGCCAGGCCTGCCGGTACGGATTGCGATTTGGCCAGCGCGTCGACCGCGGACCGCACCACCGCCGAGCCCTGTTCGGCGGTCCATTTTTGCGCGAGCAGCCACAGTGCCCTTGCGTCGCCCATCGCGCGATGGCGCGCTTCGCAATCGAGTGCGTGGCGTTGCAGGAGCGCATCGAGATTGTGGCGCACGTGCTGCGGGTACAGCTTGCGCGACAGCTTTACCGTGCACAACACGCGCGCGGTGAAGGTCACGCCGCAGCGGCCGAACGCGTTCTTGAGAAATCCGTAATCGAAGCGCGCGTTATGCGCGATGAATAGCCTGCCTTGAAGCCGCCGCAGCAAATCCTGATGGATGTCCGCAAATGCCGGCGCCAGTGCGACCATCTCGTTGGTAATGCCGGTGAGCGACTGTATCATCGGGGGAATGCGCATGCCGGGATTGATCAGCGCGGACCATTCGCTGATAACGCGGCCATGGTTGACCTCGATGATGCCGATTTCCGTAATGCGATCATGTGTGGCTGTTGCGCCGGTGGTTTCCAGATCGACATAGACGGCGTGTTCTTCAAGCATATTTTGCGAGGGCGGGTGACGTGCTGGAATTCTAGGGCATTCGGGTTGTCATCCCCAAACGGGATTTCGATACACTATGGCCATGAATG
This sequence comes from uncultured beta proteobacterium, assembly GCA_902825845.1. GTDB lineage: Bacteria > Pseudomonadota > Gammaproteobacteria > Burkholderiales > SG8-41 > UBA5216. The sequence goes on along the minus strand of CADECM010000008.1, from coordinate 78,212 downwards.
CAAAAACCACTTCCGTAACCGCGCAAGAGGCGGTTGACGACGAAGCAGCGGTGGCGCTGCCGCGCGGTCTCAGGAACTATATGACCCCGCAAGGCTACGCGCGGCTCAAGGACGAACTCACGCAACTGCTTAACGTCGAGCGGCCCGAACTGGTGAAGGTGGTGTCGTGGGCGGCGTCCAACGGCGACCGTTCCGAGAATGGCGACTATCTCTACGGAAAAAAACGATTGCGCGAAATCGATCGGCGCATTCGCTATCTCACGCGCAGGCTGGACACCTCCGAAGTGGTTGATCCTGCCGCACGCGGCGACACCGACCGGATATTTTTTGGTGCCACGGTGACTTACGCCGAACGCAGCGGACCCGAACAGACCATTACCATCGTCGGACTGGATGAGGTGGATCCCGCGCGCGGCCGCGTGAGCTGGATTTCGCCGGTTGCAGCGGCACTGATCAAACACCGGGCGGGCGATACGGTAAACTTGCACACGCCGGCGGGCCTGCGGCAGATCGATATCGTGGATGTTCGTTACGAGGCGCTCAAGTGAGTAAAACCGTCAATACCCCATCGTTTTTCAGCGTGGCACTGTCCACCTGGCGAGCGGTTAACGCGCCCGTAACCCAATCCGGCCGCGGCGGTAAATTGCCGGATGCGGTAGTCAAACTCAGTATCAAGACAGTGGCGGGCGCACGCAGCATAGACACGCTGGGCGCGGAGCGCGAAGGCACCGGCGTGGTGATCGACGCCAGCGGGCTGATACTGACCGTGGGTTACCTGGTGATTGAAGCGGGTTCCGTGCTCGCGATGGCGCCGGACGGGCGCGTGTATCCCGCCACGGTGATCGGCTTTGACCATGCCAGCGGATTCGGTCTGCTGCGCGGGCAGGCCGGAATGGCCAAGCGTCCGCTCAAACTGGGCGACGCGACGCGACTGCAGCCCCTGCAGTGTGTGCGTGTCGCAACCCATCAATCCGCGGGTGGGGTGACGGCCGCTTGCGTATCCTCCCGCCGCCGCTTCACCGGCTGGTGGGAGTACATGATCGACGATGCGATATTTACCGCGCCGCCCAGGGGCGAGCACAGCGGGGCAGCCTTGCTGGATGACGATGACCGGCTGCTGGGCATCGCCTCCCTGTGGGTGAGTGATACGCTGGCTACCGGGGTTGCCTTCCCCGGCAATATGTTTATCCCGATTAATCTGCTTAATCCTATTCTCGACGATTTGGTAACGCACGGACGCAGGCCGGCGCCGGGACGTCCGTGGCTGGGCATCTATACCGAGGACGTCGAGGGGCACGTGGTGGTAACGCGCACCTTGCCCGACGGCCCGGCTGCGCGCTCGGGCATCAAGCGCGGTGACATCGTGCTGGGCGTGGCCGGGCACTCGGTCGGCAATCAGAGCGAGTTCTACGAGCGGTTGTGGGCCAGCGGCAAAGCGGGCGACGATGTGACCCTGCATGTACTGCACGACAAGAAGGTCAAACACTTTGTCGTGTATTCGGCGGACCGCACCGATTATTTCAAGCCGTGGGCAGTGCGCTAGCCTGACAACCGTGCGGCCAGGAATTGCGGCACTTTCTGCCGCCCCGCAGTGTTACTCGTCGGCCGGCAGGTAGCCGCTGGGTACGATACATGCACCCATGCCGGCGGCCGTGACGGCGCCCTTCTGGTTGGTGGCGGTTATTTCCACGGTGACGCGCGTACCGTCGGCCTCCTTGTTGGTGCCGGTAATCTTGGCGGCAAAGGTGACAGCGTCTCCTGGCCTCACTGGACGCAAAAATCGCATATCCACCATGCCACCCGAATTGAATACATCCGCGCCAAAGTAGCGGCGCAGCATCTCGATGGTAAAGGTAAGCGACATGCGCCCGGACGCCACCGTACTGCCGGTACCCAATGTGCTTTTGGCCGTTTCCAGGTCGGTGAACTGACTGGGCCCCGTGGCACCGCCGCTTTTTTCGAAAGCGTTGATGGCTTCCTGCGTCATGGTTTTGGTAAGTGTCGGCAATTCGCCGCCGACCTGGTAGTTGCGCGCTATTGCCATTTCTTGCCCACCTCCGAAGGTTGCTTGAGTTCATGCGTAATGACGCGGTCCAGCAAGCGGCCATCCTCGTCTACGGAAACAGCCTGTGTGACGATGTAATTTTTTCCGCGGCGCGCGTATTTGTCGGCGATCCATGCGTGCACGGTGATCTTCTTCCCCGGAACCGGCGGGTTGTAGCAGTAAAAGGCGCAGCGCGCATTGACCGAGCCGTCGTCGTGGTACACCAGATGGTACGGACGCACGTCCACTTTTTGCGAAATGGTGGGATAGGCCGCCTCCGGGTCCATTACCCCCTTGCGAAATTCGTCGACCATTTCCTGGGTTAGAACATACGACAAGGTGGGCAGTCGTTCGCCGATTACCAAGGTATTCCAGTCCAGCAATCTGGTTTTGTGTTCCTCATGTGTTTGCGCCATATTCGCTTCCTTTCTCAATGTGGCCGATGCACCAACTGTCCAGCTGCCGGCAAGTAGCCCGTCAACCGACAAATCCGGCGCACAGTGCGCCCGGACCGGTTGCGTAATAGTACACCATCGGGTGTCCGGCGCTGCAGCGCGGGACCGTTCGCATGGCATCCAAAGTGCGGAACCAGCCCGTGTTCCGTTCCCTAACCTGCCCATGCGCGCATAAGTCATCGCCCAGGCAGTGTTGATGACGTAGCTCACTCCCGACGCGGCGTGCGAGCTCGCCACGACGGACGGAAAAGCGAACTCGCTGCTGTGCCGCAGTTCCTTGCGATATGCGACGACACCGATATTCTCGCAACCGCCGATCAGGGGTCTCAGTGCATGGCGGCACAGCACCGTAACACCTCAGACTACTGCGCGCGTCACCACATCTGCCGCAGCAATTCCGTCAGTTCCGACTGTGATTCAATCTTGCGCGCATTCTGGTGCAGGTAAAAATCGCCCATCGCATCGCGCGCGATGCGTTCGACGTCACGCTGTGGAATATTGGCATCCCGCAGCCGTACGGGCATACCAAGGCCGCGGTAGAAGTCTTCGATAATATCCGGCGCCCGCCGTGCCGCCGCCATCTCCGGCAGATCGCCGGCCGCGCCCAGCGCTTTTGCCAGTCTTGCCAGACCGCCAGCAGTTTGTTCGAGATTGAAGCGCATGCACCAGGCCGTGGTCAGTGAACTGGCGTCACCGTGGCTGATGTGATCGTACAGTGTGTCGATGACGTGCCCGAACGATGAAATCAGGCCAAAGGCGCGCCCGCGCATGGCATCGAGCGCGCGATTGCTGAGAAACGATGCGGCGACCAGATTCATGCGCGCCGTGGCATTCGATGGATCGGTGCGCATCAGCGGCAGGCTCTCCAGTGAAAGCCGTAGTGCATGCAGCAAATCCGCAAGCGACAGCGGATTGATGCGCGGCGAGGCCGCGCTCGCGGCGATTCCGCTGAATGCCGATGCTGCCGTGCTCAAATAAAGATCGGCTGGCGCGGTGAGCAGCGCGTCGTCGTCCCAGATCATCGCAAACGGACGAGTCTTGGGATCGAACAATTCCAGGCGGTGGCTGCTTTTGACATCCTTTACAGCGGTCCCGGCTCGTGTCATCGCCGTGCTTGGCGTGGTGAGCACCAGGATGTTCGGAATCTTGGGCGCCAACAGCTTTGGACTCAGCGGCGCCTTGCCAGGCGGGTACTGCGTGCAGATCTCGTGAATGTCGCCTTTTTCGGCAAGCAGGATGATGATCGCGCGTGCGGTAACCATCGCGCTGCCGCCGCCGACGGCCACAATCAGGTCGGCGCCTGCCTCGCGTGCGGCGGCGGCGCCGGCGAGCACCGAGGGCAGTGGCGAAGATGTCTCGACGCCATCGAAGACGCCGGCGAACTTGTCGCCAAGGTTGGTACTGACGCGGGATACCAGGTCGGTCTTGTGGGCAACCGACTTGCCACATACCACAAACGCACGTTTTGCCCTGCTTCGATCGACCTCACCCCGCAGTGCATCGATGGCGCCTTTGCCGGCGTGCAGGCTTAGCGTGTAGGAACGGTGCCTGAACGGGGCTGCGGTTTCCATTGATTGCTCCTTGAGAATGGATGATGAATTCAGGTGCGCATGATACTTGCGGTACGCGCGGGAAGAAAGTGCGGTCCCGGCGCCCACCGATGGCGAACGACATATTGCAAAGCCACGAACATGGCGCATGCAAGGGTAGCGCAGCGCGCGCTGTGGCGTGATTGCATCACCCATCCCGGCACTGATCGCCCGTTACCGGTCCAAGTCGATTTTGGAAATATCCGTTATCGGCACGCAATGAGATTTTGGCCAGGAACTTGCCGTAGAGCTGTCTCCTGTCAGGTAATTCCTGACGCGGCGATTGTGGGGGGGCGGAAGTCACAACGGTTTCCCTTCAGACTGTACCAGGAAATGCCTTTGATATCAGTCTGTTACTGTGGATTGCGTTCTGCCTGCAGTCGGTGTGTGTCGGCTGGTAGGGGGCCGCCGGCCCGGAATGCGCGAAAACGAGTGACGGTCAATACCGCAAAAGCGAACCATTGAACTGGTGAGCGCGGCGGTTGGCTGCTACTGCATTATTTCCGAATCATCGACAATGGCATGCCCTAGAAACCGAATCAAAACTATACTATCGCCAAGTGGTACGAGGAGAGAATCGCACGGGCAGTAGTTCGAATGCGAGTCGGCCACAAAAAAATAAGGGAGTGAAATTCATCGTGGGCCGACGACTTCAGTTCAATAGCCTGTTTGCGGACTGCCCGCAATCGCCATGGGCACTGCATGCGCAAAGTGCTGTGTCGCCGCGAAGCGAAGTCATTCCGCCGCGCTGGATGACCAAACCCGTGACTGGCTACGCCACAATGATTCTGTGCGCGTGCATCGACCACGGGCGAACATTGCGCAATATTGGCTGGGGCCGTTCCTGAGCATGTGCGGTTGGATAGCGGTCTTCGGAAGGCAAGGGCAATCGATTGAGCCGGATCGACTGCGCAACGCCATGCAAGCGCTGGAACATCGCGGTCCCGATGACGCCGGCGAATACTTCAGCGGTTCCATGGCCATGGGATTTCGCCGCCTGGCGATCATAGACCTGAGTGCGGGTGGGCACCAGCCGATGACTACTGAGGACGGCCGGCACACGTTGGTGTTCAACGGTGAGATATACAACTATCGGGAATTGTCCCGAGATCTCGTCAAGCTCGGCCAGCGGTTCCGGTCGTCCAGCGATACCGAGGTGCTCCTCGCAGCCTGGCGTGAATGGGGCCCCGACTGTGTACACCGCCTCAATGGCATGTTTTCTTTTCTCGTTTACGATCGACGTGATGGCTCGTTGTTCGGCGCGCGTGACCGTCTGGGCGTCAAGCCTCTTTATTACTGGCAAAACGGTGAGTGGATTGTGCTCGCCTCCGAACCGGGTGCAGTCGCCGCTACCGGCTTGATGGCATTGGCGCCGGATTGGGAACGTATACGGGATGGCCTGCTCGACGGCTGGATGGACCACGACGGTGGTACGTGTCTGGTTGGTATTCGGCAGGTTCCTGCGGCGCACAGGTTGACAGCCAATGCCGAAGCCGGCGTACGACACAGCGCGTACTGGGCATTGCCTGACGAAGGCAACGCACTTTCCACCTCATCCCGGCGCAGCGATGCCGATTGGGTCGCGGAACTCGGTGCGCTGGTAAGCGATGCCGTCACGCTGAGGATGCGCAGCGACGTGCCGGTGGGCTTCACGCTCTCCGGCGGCATAGACTCGTCCTTGCTCGTCTGTGAAGCGGCGAAACAGGGGCGGCACGAATTGATGGCCTTCTCCTACCAGGATCAGTCCTACGATGAGCGTCAGCTTATCGCCGATACCGTGGCGCAAACCGGTGTGCGATTGCATACCATTCAGGAGTCGCAGTTGCGCGTGGCAGATTTGTTGCCCAAGGTGATACGGGCCAATGGTGAACCGGTGCATTCATTGGCGCCAGTGGCAAATTATGCCTTGTTCGGTCTGGCGCGTGAACATGGCGTGAAAGTGTTGCTGGGCGGCCAGGGGGCGGACGAGATATTTGGCGGCTATCGGCACTTTCAGCAGCGGTATTGGCACAGTCTGCTTGTCGATTTGCAGTGGAAGACATTGGTGGCGGATGTGCGGGCCAGCGCGCGCGTGCATGGCCATGGGGTGGCGCAAGTCGTCCGTGACACGGTCCTGAGTGCACTGCGTTTTGCTGTTTCATCCACGGCTGCCTATCGAGGCCTTCGTGCGCTTAAGGCGGCAAGCACAAGGCCTGATTCCAGCGGGCTTTTTTCGCCGGCAGTGACAGGACTGCCACGGCAGTGGCCGCGTGCGCCACAGCGGTTGCAGGGCAGTCTGTGTCACGCGGTGGCGGTGTGGCCGTTGCCCATGTACTTGCGCATCGAGGATCGCAGCTCGATGCACCATTCGGTAGAGGCGCGACTGCCCTTCACCGATTACCGCGTCGTGGAACATGCATTGCGCATGCCGGACCGGCTGCGTTTTGTGCAGGGACTGAACAAGGTGGCCCTGCGGCAGGTTGCCGCGACGCGAGTGCCCCCATCGGTAAGTGAACGTGTCTACAAGTTTGGCTTTCCCGTGGGCGACAGTGAAAGCATGGCGAAATCTTTGCACGACTTGTGCAAAAACTTGACGCTCGACCAGGCGTACAGAGAGCGTGGCATCTATAACGGGACTTTTGTGCGGCAGCTGCTTGAGCGACCGCCGCGCGCTGCGGATACGGATACATTGTTCGAACTGGCGCAAATGGAGCTCTGGTTGACGGATCTGCCACGGCAAAACCGAGCGGCGATGCTCTGATGGCGCTGCGGCAGGTTGCGCTTAGCGGCGCCCGATGGGTTCTGGCGGCCCGCGTGGGGCTGCAGTTGGTAACCTGGCCCATTACCCTATTGGTAATGCGTCTGCTGGACCCGGCGGACTACGGGGTGTTCGCGATTGCATTGCTGGTGAGCGGGTTCATCACATTGTTCTCCGAACTGGGATTGGGTGTGGCGCTGGTGCAGGCGCCAGCCCTTGGCGAACACCAAACCCGCATGGCGGTTACCCTGGTGCTCATGCTCAATGCGATGATCGCGCTGGTCATCATCGTGCTGGCGCCGGTGATTGCCGTTTTCTTTGACGAGCCCGAAGTGACGCCCGTGATGAGAATGCTGACACTGGAATTATTTATTGCGGCGATGGCCATGGTACCACTGGCACTGCTCGAGCGCGCATTGAAGTTCAAGCCGGTTTCTCTCGGACACCTTGCGGGTGGCGTGGCCGGGTCGGTGGCGACGCTAGGCGCGGCTTTGATGGGGGCAGGTGTGTGGGCTCTGGTCGCCGGCGCGTTAACCAGCGCACTGGGGCGTTCAGCGGTATGGATAATGTTTCACGGGGGCGTGGTGTGGCCAGGTCGGCTACGCATGGATACGATCAGGCCCATGGTACGGGTCAGCGGCCACGCGCTTGCCACGCGTTTCCTGTGGTACTGGTCCGGCCAGGCGGATCAACTGGTACTGGGGCGGCTGCTGCATGTATCCGCGCTGGGTTTTTATAACGTGTCCGCGCAACTCGCGATGCTGCCGGCAGGCAAGGTCATGGAGGCTGTCAACCGGATCGCATTCCCGATCCTTTCACGGCTGCAATCCGATTTGCGCGAGGTTCAACTAACGCACCGTTCCGCTGCGGCGCTGCTGGCCTTGTACGGTTTCAGCGTGTGCTGGGGCCTGGCTTCGATAGCGCCGGAATTCGTGGGTGTGGTGCTGGGTGAAAAGTGGCGGCAGGCCGCATTGCCCCTGGCAATGCTCTCTATCGTAGCGCCGTTGCGTATGTTGAGCGCATTCAACAATAGCGTGACCACGGCGATCGGCATGCCGCAAGCGGCAACGTACGAACAGGTTCTGGCGTGTATTCTGCTGCCATCTGCCGTAGGCGTTGGTGCGTATCTGGATGGTCTGCACGGCGCTGCATGGGCGTGGAGTCTGGCCTACCCTCCGGTTTTCCTGTTTTCGAACTGGCTGACAGCGCGGGCGATGAATACTTCGCAATTTGCAATGCTGCGCACGGTGACGCGACCCGTGGTTGCCGGGTTATGCATGGTGGCGTCGGTGTATGGTTGCCGTGCGTTGCTGACGAACGCCCTCCCTGAGTTCCTGCGACTGGCTTCCGCCATATTGGTCGGCGCGATTACTTATCTGGGCGTGTTGTGGATCATTGCAAGACCACTGCTTCGCGATGCGTGGAAGCTGGGATGTGACCTGCTGCATCCGCGGCGTGATGCGAATTAAACAGACGATGTCTAGAGAACGGGCGGACATACCTGGGCGTATTCATCGGTAACCACGCATATAGACGTCGATGACGCCATCCTCCGATTGCCAACGGCCCCAAGGCGCCTGAAAAACGATTAAAAACAATAATTTGCAAGGGATCGCTGGATTTTTTCTGCCTACGGCCAATCACGGCGTGCTGTGGCTAGTGGGTGACGCCTGTCTGGGTGAGGTGATAATAATGATCTACGGTCGAACCTTGGTTGGAGCGGGCTGCGGCAGAATGAGTACGGTTTGCGCAACAGCACGCGATACTGGTGAAGCGGATCGCCGGCGGCCTTCACAATGTAGATGGTGATGACATTGCATCCCGTTCATCCAAGGCGTACATTCCCAAGTTACCCTGCGGGCGGATTCAACGCAATTGACCCATTTTCTGGAGGCTGTTGGCTATGCAACAAGGTGATACTTACCCGGGTTTCGAAACGCTCATTACAGGCGCGACAGTTCCTGGCGGGGTTGCACAATGAGCCGCTTGCCGCTTGCGGGAATGCATGTTGTCGAATTCGGGCAGATCATCTCGGGCCCGACGGCGGGGCTTATTTTTGGCGATATGGGTGCCGACGTGGTCAAGGTGGAACCCACCGATGCGGGGACGCCGAGCCGGCCCAATAATGTGCGAAACGGATCGTTCTATTATTTCAATCGCAACAAGCGCGGCATGGCGCTGAACATCGCGACACCTGCGGGGCTCGAGGTGGCGTTGCGCCTGATAAAGCGCGCAGACATACTGATCGAGAATATGGCGCCGGGCACGATGGATCGGCTCGGGTTGGGTTACGCCAGAATGCGCGAACACAATCCGCGCCTCGTCTATTGCAGCATCAAGGGGTATCTCACGGGCCCCAATCAGGCGCGGCCATTGATGGACGAACCGGGGCAAATGGCATCAGGGCTTGCCTACATGACGGGCCTGCCAGGCCAGCCGCTGCGCGCCGGGGCTTCCGTTGTCGACATCGGGGCCGCTACTTATGCGGTTATTGGCGTCATGGCAGCTTTGCTGGAACGGCAGACCACCGGCAAAGGTCAGCACATCACCGGCGGCCTGTTTGAGACTGCGCTGTTTTACGTGGGGCAGCACATGTCCAATGCGCAACTCTCCGGCGAGGAACCGGTGCCGATGTCCGCCGCGCGCAGCGCCAAGGGCGGGCGCACTGCCATCTATGATCTGTTTACGTGCAAGGGCGGCAAGCAGGTGTTTATCGGCATCATGAGCGATCCGCAGTGGCTGCGCGCGTGTTCGGTGCTTGGAATGGAAGACCTGGCGGGGGATCCCGCGCTCAAGTACAACGCGGGCCGCGGCGCGCAGCGCGACATGCTGATGGCGCGCATTGCCAAAGCCGTTGCCGATCGTGAGAGCAAGGCGGTGGTGGATGCGCTGGTAAAAGCCGGCGTTACGGTGGCGCCCGTCAATACCCCGCTCAGTGTGATGGAAGACGAGCACGTCATGGCCGAGGGGCGCACGCTGCCGGCGCAGATCGGCGGCAACAATGGCCGCTTGCCGCCGCTGCCGTATGAAAGCAGCGAGTATAAATTTTCATTGCGCCATCACGCGCCTGCGGAGCCTGGCAGGAACAGCGGCGAGATACTGAAGGAGTTGGGTTACAGCGGGAGCGAAATAGACGCGTTGGCGCGCCAGGGGGTGATCCGCGGTCCCGGCATGCCCGTCAAAGATGCCGGCGGCTCGAACTAAGCATCTCAGCGCCGGCGTGATGCCGCGCTCCGGCATCCTGGTTCCCGCCGCAAATCGATGTGCCGCCCGTGCGTTATCGTTCCAGTTTGATGTTTGCCTTTTTGATGATTTCGGCAAACTTGGCATGATCACTCTTGATCAGTGCCGCAAATTGGTCCGGCGTGGAAATGAACGGCGTCATCCCCTGGCTCAATAGTTTCTCCCGCATGTCGGGCAGGGCGAGAATTTGCGCGATTCCAGAGCCCAGTTTTTCGATGATGGGTTTGGGTGTCGCAGACGGCGCGAGTAACCCGTACCAGATGTTGACGACAAAGTCCTTGAGCCCCGATTCCGCGGCCGTGCGCAGCGCCGGCAACGCGTCAAGCCGCGTAGTGCCGGTCAGCAGGATGGCTCTCAGCCGCCCGCTATTGATGTGCGGCAGGCCGACGATCGGCGGGCTGTAGTACATATGAACCTGACCGCCGACTACATCGGTGAGTGCCTGGGACGATCCCTTGTAAGGAACATGCTGCGTCCGGATACCCGCCCGCATGTTGAAATATTCGCCCGTCAGATGCGTCACGGTACCGCTGCCACCGGACGCGTAGTTGAGCAGGCCGGGTTTGCTTTTTGCGAGGGCGATCAATTGCTGCAGGTTATGGGCCGGCACGGAGGGATGAACCACGAGGATGAGTTGCGTGCCGGCAATGGTCGCCACGGCGGCAAAGTCGCGCACCGCGTCATAGGGCGTCGCCACAAGGTTGGGAACAATCACATGCGAGGTCAGTATTGACAACAGGGTATGACCATCGGCTGGCGATTTCACCATGAGTTCCGAGCCGATGATGGTGCTGCCACCGGGCCGGTTGTCGACGATGACCGGCTGGCCCCAACTCTCCGTGAGCCTGGGCCCGACCAGTCGCGCCAAAATGTCCGTTGTCCCGCCGGCAGGGTAGGGGCTGATGATGCGAAGCGGCTTGGTCGGGTAGGCGTGCTGGGCGCCGGCGGCCGTGGCAACACCCGCGAGCAGTGCCGCCATGATCCGCTGCATTCGCGCGGAGCGAATTCCAGCCTTGAGGGTTGTAACCATATCTTGCATGCGTTTTCCGAAAGTGATCCGTGCGCGATATCGACAACACGTTATTCATTCCTGGCCGGATGCACTGGACGCCGCGCGCCAGTCGCCGTGATGGCGGCAACGAGCCGTCATGCCCGACAGGGTCGAAATCTATTTCGGCGCGCGTTTGGGCTTATGCGGATTAAGGGGGCCCATGCCAAGTCGCGGCATGTCGATCGCCGGGCAGCGATCCATGACGACTTTCAAGCCGGCGGCTTCGGCGCGCTTGGCGCCCTCTTCATTGATTACGCCAAGCTGCAGCCAGACGGACTTTGCGCCGATGGCAATCGCTTCGTCACACAGTGGCCCTGCGGCATCCGCCGTGCGGAACACGTCGACCATGTCCACAGGCTCCTGAATGTCCTTGAGCGAGGGATAGACTTTCTGCCCGAGAATTTCCTTCTCGTTGGGATTGACCGGTATCACGTGGTAACCGCGATCCAGCATATAGTGCATGACCGCGTGACTGGCGCGATCCGGATTCGGACTTGCACCGACCAGGGCAATGGTCTTGGTGTTTGCAAGCAACTCGCGGATTCCGTCGTCTGAATTGATGGGCATAGCAATTGCCTCCGTACGGTTCATTGAAACCATCATTTTGCCAGCGTTCAATGTAACGCAGTGCGGGCGTCCGGCGCAATGTCGCGGCGCCGCATTGCGTTTGTCCGGTGCGGGATGATTTTTTGTAAGCTATTGATTTTATTTAACTAATATTAAAGTGCTCGATGCACTGGCAATGCCTGTCTGTGCGCGCATGATCGAGGACGCGGCGCGGCGGGCCTGTGCTATTCTTTGCGTTCGTTTTCCTGCCTGCGACGCTGCGCGTGGTAGCAAGGCATTGCCGCAGAATCCGGAGGACCATGGGCGCCCAGGGCTGCAGCGCGCCTGAATCAAGGTCGGAATCCTAGTCTTATTTTTCCAGCTCAACTCAAACCAAGGAGCGCAACATGGCCGGTTATCCAAAAATTGTTCACACTGAAGAGGGTATGCGGGACGGTTTGCAAATTGAAAACGCCGATATTCCCATTGCTGCAAAAATCCGCCTGCTGAATGCCCTGTCTGAAACCGGGTTGAAGGAAATCAACGTCGGGTCATTTGTGAGCCCGAAATATACCCCGCAAATGGCAAAGGTCGATGAGCTGATGCAGGGCTTCACACCCAAGCCCGGGGTGCGATACACCTATACGGCGCTGAACGACCGGGGCCACGAGCGCGCGAAGGAATATATGCCGCCGCTGAGCGCAAAGGTAAGCGAGGCGTTTACCCGCGTCGACATGTGCGACGTGTTCGCGCAGCGCAACACCAATCGCACGCAGGCGCAGCAGATGGCGGTGTGGCCGAAGGTGGTGGCCAATGCGGTTGCAAAGGGCGTGAAAGAAGCCGGTCTGGGCATCAGCAATATGTGGGGTTCCAACTGGATCGGCGAGTGCACGCTGGAACAACAGATGCTCATGCTCGACAAGATGCATCGCCTGTGGGACGAAGCCGGCATCGCGGTGACCAAGGTCAGCCTGGCCGATGCGACGAGCTGGTGCATGCCGCATTCGGTTGAGCGCACGGTCGCGGCGATCAAGGAGCGCTGGCCGTTGATCAAGGATTTCAATCTGCACCTGCACAACGGGCGCGGCGTCGGTCTTGCGTCCATCTACGCCGCGATGAAGCAGCTTGACGGCAACGACACCATGCGCCTGCAGACGACCATTGGTGGCATGGCGGGCTGCCCGTATTGCGGCAATGGCCGCGCGGCGATGATGATCGCCACGGAAGACGTGATGCATATGTTCGAGGAGATGGGCATCGACACCGGCGTCGACCTCTACAAGCTGATCGAAGCGGTATGGCTGGCAGAGGAAGTGGTAGGGCATTCACTCTACGGCTTCGTTTCCAAGGCCGGTCCGCGGCCGCGCTTCAACAAGCTGTACGCGATGGACATGCCGCATATCGAAACACTGGAACAGGCCAAGCATTTCATCAAGGGACCAAAAGCCTACGAAGGTGCGCACTCGCCGTGGCAGGAGCCCATCACCAGCTGGATGCGTCCGGAGGCACCCGGGTACAAAGAAAAACAGGCCAAGCTTGCCGCTGCCGCGCAACAGCCGCAGCTCAAGGCGGTAGGGTCGTAAGCGCGCGCAGTAACGAGCGGGTAGTTGTGTTACAGGGCGGCGCATCTACGGATGCGCCGTTTTTTTTCTGGAGGCTGATTCCGGTCGCGGCCGGGTGGGACAATAAAGTAATTTAAAATCAGCTACTTATGTTCTTAATGTCGGAGTCGCTGCCGGCCCTCGTTTGGCTGTGATGCTGACCACAGCACGTCACGTTCGCACGACGGACATTCGGGCGTAGTGGCGTGATCCAGACAGGGATTACTTTAGAGGCGCCTTGCCGCTGGCGATATCCATGATCATGCGCGCGGCGAGATACAGCCGCGGCTCGATGGACGAAATCAGGATGTACTCCGCGTTGGTCGAATGCGCGCCGAAGCCGCGCAGGCCGAAGCCCTCGATCACGGGTGCAGTGGTTTTCAGTGCGGCATATGCGGCGTCGGTGCCACCGCCGGTGGATTTCCCGGCGATGTCGAGTTTTTCGCCGAGTTCGGCGTGGATGGCCTGGGCGTGAGCGCCGAGTGCTCGCGAGGCCTCTGTCGGCTGCAGCGGCGGGCGGCCGCGCACGACAGAGAGTTCGACCACGGATCCGGGCAGGAGCTTGTTTTTGATGCGCTCGCGCAGTTGCTGTTCCACGCCGTCGAGATCGGCCAGGCGTTCCACCCGGATATCCGCTTCCGCGGTGGCGCCGGGCGGGATCATGTTGCGGACAATGCCCGCGCGCGCGAGCGTCCAGTTCACCTTGACGCCTGTCTGCGCATCGGAAAGATCGCGCATCTGCATGATCTGGTGCGACAGTTCATACAGTGCGTTCACGCCGCGCCCCGGTGCGGCGCCGGCATGGGAGGCGCGTCCGCGTACTCTGAGCACCGCTGAGGCTATGCCACTGGTGGCAAGCCGCAGCCGATTGATGCTGGGACCGCCGCCGCTTTCGTAGGACATCACCGCGTCATGCGCACCGCCCAGCCGCGTGATGTGTGTCCGCGAACCCGGCGAGCCGATCTCTTCATCGGCGTTGATCAACACCGTGAGCGTGCCGTAGTCGCGGAAATTCAGGGCGCGCAGGATGGCAAGCGTGTGCAGCACGGTGGCGATGCCTTGCTTGTCGTCCGCGATGCCCAGACCATAGGCGCGGTCGCCGTCGATGCGAAATGGCTGCGCCTTGAGCATGCCGCGCGGATAGACGGTGTCCATGTGCGCGAGCAGCAGAATTTTTTTCGTGCCCGTGCCGGTGAACGTCGCCTGCACCATGCGGCCGATTTTTTCTGCGGTGTCGTGCCGGCGGCCTTCGTCAACCGGCGCAAGGCGTTCGACCTTGGCGCCCAGCCCGGCGAGCCGTGCGGCGATGAGATCGCCGATCGTTTCGAGGCCCTCGTAATCCCGGCTGCCGGATTCGATCTCGACCAGATCCTTCATGGTCTGTAGCATGGCGGACTGTTCTTTCATCGCCAGACTCCGCACCTCCTCCGGCGACTGCGCAAACGCCACCGCGCCCAGTAACAGCAGTATTATTGTAAGATTAACATAACTTATTGTTTTTAAATGGTTTTTCATAATTGTGCGCGTGACCGATGGCGCGCACTGACGGGCAAGTGGGTCATCGTGACGCTGTGGTTTGCCACAAACTTCCGGCTGCGAATCGAGTGCACGCATGCGGCGCCGGGAATGGGTATTTCAGACTGGAAACATGGCGAGCCCGATCGCCGGGGCTCTACCCGTGTCTGCGCGGTGATGTTCTACGTCGTAAGCGTATCAATCAGCTCGCTGGCTTTTGGCAGCCGGTCAAGGTTCTCGAGCGCGTTGATCGACCGCTCCAGCCGTTCGCCCTGGAAAATGCGCGACGCACAGCCGCGATACTTGCCGAGCAATTCGTCGCGTGTCATCGGATTGCCAGGGCTGCCGCGAACCTTGTCGACCTGTTTGGTGAACTTGCGGCCGTCATTCATGGTGATGGTGACGGGCGAGCGGCGGCGCGATACGGCGTCGTCACCCCACTCCGGGTGGGTGTTGATCTGCACCTTGTCCAGCGAGGCGCGCATTTGCGGCGCATTGCAGTAGGCATCCGAGAACGAATCGAGATCGACGCGCCCATCGAGCAGCATTGCCGCCAGCACGTAGTCGAGCGAAAATTTGCCTCGAAAGCCCTGCGTTGGCTTGTGAAAGCGCACGGTGCATAGGAGGTCGGGATGGCAATCGACTTCCAGTCTGGCAACGTCGCCGAACTTGATGCCGTGCTCGCGCAACAGACCTTGTGCCGCATCGAGCGCGCGCAGATTGCCGCCGCAGCAGGGGTAGGCCTTGACCGTGAGGCCCGGATCGACAATCGACCAGTGCGAGCCGAGCTTGTCGCCAACTTTATCAAGGTTGTAGTTGCCCGGGCCGTGAAACGCCGAGAAAAAGCCGTAGTCACCGTCGATGCCGTCGGGGTCGGCAAAATAATTTTTCTGCGCGAGCAGCACCGAGCTTACGCCGGCGCGCGCGGCGTTCCCGGCGTGAATGCCCTTGCCCCATGTGCCGAAATGCTGGGTGAGGCCGCCGGCATTTGCGGCGGCAAGCCCGATGGCCACGGCAATTTGCGACGGATTCAGCCGCAGAATGTTGCCCGCGGCGGCTGCCGCCGCCGAGCAGCCGTAAAGCGAGGTCGGATGAAACCCGCGCCGGCGCAGTTCCGGCTCGTGCTGGCGGCCGGAAAGCGACATGCGCTCGAATACTTCGAGGCCAACGCACACCGCGGTAACGAGATCCGCGCCACTGGCGCCCGCTTCTTCGGCAAACGCCAGTGCGCCGGGCAGTATGCATGCGGTGGGGTGTGAAAAGCCGGTGTCGTCATAGTCGAGCAGGTGCGATAGCGAACCGTTGGCCCAAGCCGCGGCGACGGCGCTGGTGCGCAGGTTCGAGCCGAATACCCGTGCCTTGGGCGCACCGCCCTGCTCACGCGTGACGTCAAGGACGATGCGCCCGGCGGGTTCGACGGTCGCGGCGAGTCCGACGCCGGTGCAGTCGAGGATATGCCGCTTGGTGGCTTCGATGGCATCGGAACTGATGTCGGCGATGCGCGTCTTGCTCGCGAATTCCGACAGTATTGTGGTTGCACCCATGTTCATATTTCCTTGTCTTGTTGTGCGCGTGTCCGCGCCGCGGCCGGCAGAATCCAATCCGCCGGCCCGCCTTCCGGCAGTTAGCCCCTGCGCGCCCTGGGCATTTCCAGTCCGCGCCGTGCCACCTGGTCTCGCATCACCTGCACGCTGCCGTGGTTGATACCCGATTGAAACGCGCCCATCAGATTGTGCGCAAACAGGCCGCCGCGGATGGCGTGAGGCGAGCCGTTCAGCAATTGTGCATAGGGTCCGAGCATCTGGGTGATCGCTTCCGTGGTTCGGACGCCATGCTCCGGCGCCCACACTTTTTCCGCCGAACCTTCATAGGTGAATTTGCCACCGCGTTCGACGATTGACATGCTGCGCATCGTCATCAACCGGCATACCTGCGCCTCGATCCAAAGCTCGGCAACCTTGTCGCGAATGGCTTCGTCGTCGGCGGGGCTGAAGTCGCCCATGTCGCGGCTCGACTTGATCCAATTGACGATGTCCTCATCGCGCCGTACCGAAATCAGATATCGCGCGGCGCCGACACGGTCGAGATTCAGACCCATTGATCCCACGCGCCAGCCTTTGTTTTCCTCGCCCAGCAGCGCGGATTTATGTACGCGCACATTGTCGTAAAATGTTTCGTTGGTGCGAGCGTGGCCGTAAGTCGTGGTCTGCGGCGCGCGCGGGTTGTTCTGAATGCTCCACAACGGGCGGATGGTGATCCCCGGTGTGTCCATTGGCACCAGCAGTATCGAAATGCCCTCATGCTTGGGCGCGTCCTTGTTGGTCCGCACCATGATGTAGATGTGCGTGGCGGATTCGGCATTGGAGGTGTAAATCTTCTGCCCGTTGATGACGTAGTAGTCACCGTCACGCACGGCGCGGCATTGCAGCGAGGCGAGGTCGGCGCCGCCGCGCGGCTCGGTGAAGCCCTGGGCAAACATGACCTCCCCGCTGATCAGTTTGGGGATGAAGTATTGCTTCTGTTCTTCCGTGCCCGCGGCCATGATGGCCGGTGCGCCACTGCCGCCCAGCGAAATGCTGATGTTGACCCGATACAATTCCTCTTCCACGATGTACTGCGAGATACGGTCGCCGCCTTGTCCGCCGTACTTTTTCGGATAGCTAATGCCGTACCACCCGCGGTCCGCGATTTTCTGGAAAAACGCGCTCACATGCGGCGTGCGACAGGCGGTTCGATGAAACGGACGGCCCTCGTTGTGTTCCTCCATCTCCGCGTAAACCTCGGGCGTGAATTCCTTGGCGATAAAGTCGCGCACTTCCTGTCGCAGCGCCTCCTGCTCGGGTGTAAATGCAAAGTCCATGATCTGCCTCCTTGAATGTTGCTACCGGCTGTGCGTATGTGGATGGCTTGGATTATGCCACCGCGCGCCGGGTGGCGCACGATCACGAGGCTTCCCGTTTGATCGACGTGGTGTATGCGGGCATGCGTGCCGCGGTGCGCAGTGAGTCCGGCAAAATTTTCAGTTCCATTTCCGAAAGGCGATGGCGGCCCGCCATGCGCACGGCGTCCGGTGCACGCAAGTCGCAGCGCGCACTCAGGTCGGCTGGGGCGGAACTACGAGACGGCCATCAAGCCGATACACCCTTAGGCATCACCGCATCGCTCAGGTCGGGCGGCGCCGGATTTGCGGACGGCTGTCAGGCTGAAACCAACACGTTGCTTCCGACGGTTACGGATTTTTCGCCAGGGAATAATAGAAAATATATTAAAATCAATATCTTACGTTTATATTTTTGTGCAGTCGACATCAACCGCCCGATGCTGTTTCCCTCGGAAACAATGGCCCTGTGCTGCGGCTATACGCGTACAGCCGCCGTCCGAGAATCAGAATTTCGGCGAGGAATGCGCAGCCCACGGCCGCGACACCGACTGCCGCACCGTTGAGATCGGGTGCAAAGAGTGTGACGCTGCCGACGCTGATCACCACCAGCAACCGTATCAACGCGCTGCCCGCGATGATTTGCGTTTTGCGCATCGCCGACAGCAGGCCGCGGAACAGCGAGGAATAGCCCCATACCACCACCACAAACAGCAGCATTTGTACGCCGGGCGCGGCGTAGCTGCTGAGTTGGGGTGGCAGTCCCATGATGTTGCCAAGAATCACATCGCGCATGGGCGTGTAAAACAGGCCTACAACCAACACCGCGTACACCAGCGTCAGGCGGTGCGCAAACTTCAGCATCACGCGCATGTCGTCGCGGCTGTGCACCAGCGCCTGCGTGGTTTGCACCAGATTGCGCAAGGGCGAAGCGACCAGGGAATTCAGTGCATTGACCACGCCAAAAGCAGCCAGGGCCAGATCCGGATTGGCCAGACGGCCGAGGAAGAAATTGATGGCGAAGCTCACGCCGTTTTCGGTAATCTGCGTCACCATCAGCGGCCACGAAAACTGCCACATTCGGCGATAGGAGGTCTGTTCTCCTCCGCTTGCGGGCAGTTCCGCGTAGAACTGCCGGCTCACCCAGTACATATAAAGTGCCTCCACCGTCATGCAGCCGACCAGTGATGCGGCACCGGCCACGGCGCCTTCCAGCCACAGCGGCAGCACCATCAGCATCAGCGCCTGCGACACCAGCCGCACCATCGTCGCATGGGAGATCAGAATCGTGCGCCGGCGATTCATGCACAGGGCGGTGGCAATGTTACGCACCTGATTCGGGATGACCCACAATCCCATTACCGCCGAAGCGCCCTTGGCGAGCCGCGTCACCTGCGGGCTGGCCCCCATCATCGTACTGAACAGCCAATCGCCCATGGATGTCAGCGCGATGGTTTCAATGAAGAAGAACGGCACCAGCGCGATGAGAAAGTAGAAGCGCGTCACGCGCCAGAACGAGGCCTTGTCGGTGATGTAGGTCATGCCGGCCTGTATGCTGACGCTCATGGTGCCGCTGAACGTGGTGTTGAACGCGAAGGCCACGCTGAATGCCGCGAGGGTGGTGGTGGCGTCACCCAGCCGTGCCAGAAAGGCGTGAACCAGCGAGTGTGAAAACTGATGCAGCTCGGTGGTGAGTATGAGCGGCACAAAAAAGAGAACCGCGGCGCGTACGGTCAGCGGAGCATGGGAAAACATGTTGCGGGCTGAATTGTTGTCAAGGGCAGGGCACGCTCGACGTTACACGGGCGCGGACACGCAGCATAGCGCACTGGCGGCAAGCGAGAAAGCGCATATGTCATAGGCGCGACCCTTCGCGGCGAATTCCGCCCAGGGTATGCCGGATTTGCTATGCTTTGATTCGGCACGGCAATTGATCACTATTCGAACGGGGAGAGCAATGAATCTCGGACACATACGGCGCATGTCGATTCCGCTGCTGATGGTTGCGTGCCTTGCAACCGATGCGCTGGCGCAAAAATCGGGCGGCACACTGCGGCGGGCGAGTGACGAAAATCCACCCAGTGCGTCCTTGCATGAGGAAGGATCGAACATCGTGACCACGCCGTTTGTGCCGGTGTTCAATAATCTGGTCACGTTCGATTCGTCCAGGAGTGTCAGCAAGCCCGATCAGCTGGTGCCGGATCTGGCGACCAGCTGGACGTGGAGCGCGGACCGCAAGACGCTGACGTTCAAGCTGCGCCGCGGCGTCAAATGGCACGATGGCAAGCCGTTCACCGCGGCTGATGTCAAGTGCACCTGGGATGCCGTATCCGGCAATAAGGATGCGGGCTGGCGCAAGAATCCACGCAAATCGTGGTATGCCAACCTGCGCGAGATCGTGGTGGAAGGCGAGGATCAGGTGAGCTTCCGCCTTGGGCGCCCGCAACCGTCTTTTCTTGGCTTCTTTGCGGCCGGCTGGTCGGTGGTCTATCCGTGCCACGTCGATGGGCGCCAGATGCGGCAGAAACCCATAGGCACCGGCCCGTTCATGGTGAAATCCATCGAGTCGGGAAAAATGATCCGGCTGGTGAAAAACCCCAACTACTTTAAGGCGGGGCGCCCCTACCTCGATGGCATCGACATGCCGATCATTTCCTCGCCCAGCACGCGCAACCTGGCCTTCGTCGCGGGCGACACCGATATCTACACGCCCAGTGCATCCCTGCTTGCCGAAGTCAAGGCGAAGGTGCCTGACGCCATTTGTGAGGTGGGTCTGAGCTATGCGTATACGCAGTTGATGATCAACCGCAATGTCGCGCCGTTCAAGGACTTGCGCGTTCGCCGGGCATTTGCGCTGGCGATTGACCGTCAGGCGGTGATCAAGGTCAAAGGCGCCGGACTCGACCGTCTCGGCGGCGAATTGATGCCGCCGCCGGAGGGTTCCTGGGGACTGGACACAAAAGATCTGGCCTCCATTCCGGGCTACAGCGGGGACCTGGAAAAGCGGCGCGAAGAGGCGCGCAAGCTCATGCGGGAAGCCGGCTACGGGCCGGACAAGCCGCTGAATTTCGTACTGAGTACGCGCGACGTGGCGCGCTATCGCGACACTTCCGTGCTGATCCTGGACCACCTCGCCAAGATTTACGCCAAAGGCGAGATGAAGATGATAGACACGGCGATCTGGACCAACATACTTGCCAAGCGAGGCTATGCGGTAGCCGTTCGCTCGCGCGGGCAGGCGATAGACGACCCGGACGTGTCGTTTTACGAGAGCTACGTATGCGACGCCCGCGGCAACTACGATGGCTATTGCAACAAGGACGTGGAAGCACTGATAGAGAAACAATCGGCCATGGCTGACCAGAACGAGCGCAAGAAGCTGGTCAAGGAAATCGATCGCAAGCTGCAAATGGATGTGGTGCGGCCGACGATTACCTTCGCGGCGCTGCCGTATTGCCGGCGCCCATACGTCAAAGGGTATGTGCCCAGTTTGAACAATCAGTACAGCAACCTGCGCATGGAGGATGTATGGCTCGACAAGTGAGGCCGGTCGCGGAAGACTGGCGACGAAACCCTGTCGCTATTGACCGGCGCATGGGCAGGCGATAGATTCGAACGTTATGACACTCAGCATTTCAACGCCTGACGGCGAGTCCGAACGTCGTTCGACAATCGCCCGGAACGGTACAGAACAACTGTTGTCCGCGACGGTGTCTTGTTATGACCGACTTTAGCAGCCCGGCTGCCGTGGATTCGGCGCGCAGTGCATTCATGAGCGCTGAACAGGCGGCATTCTTCGCCGCGGAGGCGCCGGTTTTCCAGGCCTTTGCGCAGCAGTTTTCACTTGACCCCAAGGTGGTTTACCTGATGGCCGGCCAAAAGGGTTCGCAGCCCGACCGTGTCCGACAGCGCCACAAAGAGGGTCTTGACCAGATTGCGCGCGACCCGTTTCCTGTCCACCTGGAACCGCCCGCCACGACGCGTGCGCGTATCGCCCGCGGCTACGGTGCGAGCGTGGATGAAATTGCCATTTCGCGGAACACCACCGACGCACTTGGTCAAATACTGATGGGTATCGAATGGCGACCAGGCGATGAGATCCTGGTCACGCCGATGGAGCATCCCGCAGGGCTTGCGACGGTATTGCGACTGTCGGCGCGCTTTGGCGTCAAAATCGTGCAATGGGGCGTTCCGGTGCATCGAAACGCGACCGCCGACGAAGTGGTCGAGGCAGTGCGCAAACGCATCAATCCTGGTGTCACGCGGGTCATGTTCTTTTCCAGCCCATTGTGGCCGAACGGGCAACGGCTGCCCGAACGGCGCCTTGCGGCGCTGGCGCAAGAGGCGGGGGTGATCACAGTCGCAGACGGCGCGCATTACGGCGGCATGATTGACCCGCGTCTGGATGAAAGCGGCATCGATTTCTGGGCCATTTCCGGTCACAAGTGGCAGTGTGGTCCGGGCGGTACGGGCATCATTTACGTTCGCAATCGTCAGCATGCGGCCAACCCGACGCCATTGCCGCGATTTCACCTCGTTCGCAGTTCCGCGCGCGACGTGCCGTTTGATGGCAGCCGTCCCGCGGATTTCGATATTGGTGCTGCTATGAGCCGCTATGGTTTTCCGGAGTCGGCAGACTGGCGCGCGCTGGGCGATGTGTGCGACGTGTGGGATCAAATCGGGCGCGCGCGCATCCAGGCGTGGACCCACAATCTCGCGGACTATCTGCGCCAGCGCATTGTCGCGACGTTTGGCGACGAGGCGCTGCTGCAGCCTACGATTGATCCGGCGTTGAAATCCGCGATCGTTTGCTTCAATCCTTTCTTGGGCGCCGAGCAGCGCCGCGATCCCGAGTTCAACCTGCAGTTCCGGCGGCGCTTGCTCAACGAATGCGGTTTCCGCATCTCCGGCGGCGGCGTCGGACCCGATGGCCTGACGCGTGCGCCCGATCCGCAAGCCGCGGCGTTTCCCACGGGGCTGGTGCCCAATCGCGATCCGGATACGCTTGCGCCCAAGCCCTTTGGCTATGCGCTTCGCGCCAACGCCTGCGTGTGGAATTCAGTCGACCAAATGGATCGGTTTATAGATGCTACGCGCGATCTGGTTCGCAGCATGACGGCCTGACGCATGGACAAGGTACGCAAAATTATTGTTCTGACCGTGATATCCGAACTACCCATGACCCCCACGATTTGCGCGATACTTTTGCCATGAATCGAACTGCGCTGCGGCCGCTTATCGGAGTGTCCGCCAATGCCATGCAAGCCGCCGAGAGGCGCCACCTGGTGCATGCCACCGGCGAGCGCAATATTCATTCGCTGCTGCGCATGGTGGATTGCATACCGGTATTGCTGCCGCCGGTCGGCACGGCAATGGACGTTGCCGAATTGATCTCCCGCATGGATGGTTTCGTGCTCACCGGCGGGCGTGCCAATGTCGAGCCGCATCATTACGACGGGCCGCCGTTTCCGGATGACGAATTCATTGATCCGGGGCGTGATGCGCTGGTATTGCCGCTGGTGCGTGCGTGCATTGCGTCGCGCGTGCCGGTGTTTGGCATCTGCCGCGGCATACAGGAGATCAACGTCGCGATGGGCGGTTCACTGCACTATCGAATCCATCAATTGTCGGGCAAGAATGACCATCGCAGGCCGCGGCACGACGATGTCACGCAGGAAGAGATCTTTAGGCCGAACCATCTGGTCAAACTGACTTCGGGCGGGTTGTTTCACTCGCTCACCGGAAAGGACGAGTTGATGGTGAACTCACTGCATGGTCAGGGGGTGGATCGTCTTGGCAATGGCCTTCTGGTGGAGGCGGTGTCACCCGATGGCGTGATCGAAGGCATTCGCTATTGCGACAATACGCAGTTTATTGTCGGTGTGCAGTGGCATGCCGAGTGGCAACCTGAATGCCACGAGTTGTCGGGCGCGCTCTATACGGCCTTTGGTGAGGCGGCGCGCGCACGCGCCGCACGGCGCCAGGCGCACACTGCAGTGGCCTGAACGCGAAACGCGATTTCGAATCTCGACCGCACAATATTTTGCGCGGCAGGAATGCGCTGACCTGCTCTTTTTTGCACGCAATGCCCGCATGCCGGCCGCAGCCGGCATGCGGGCATGACTGTGGGTGGCTATGCGGCCTTGCGGCTGGCGCCGGTTTGGGTGCCAGTGGTCACCGCATCCATCAGCTCCGCGACGTCTTTTAATTGTTCCAGGCGCTTGACCAGATCAATGGTCAGAGCAACGCGTTCGCGCCCGAGCGTGGCTTCAGCGTTAAGGCGAAACTTGTCGAGCACTTCGTCGCCGGTGAGGTGATAAGCCGTGCCCAGCACGACATCGTGCACGCGGCCGTCGCGCATTCTGATGACCAACCGCGCCTCCGGATTGCCATCTGCGATGTGCGCGCGCCGCAGAACGACATCATCGTTGCGGGAGATTTTCACCCGCTTCATGAAAGTCTGCAGGTCGCCCTTTGCCGCGCGCTGGTCGGTGAACGTTTCGTAATCCACCTTGCCGTCGATGATTGCCGCGGAAATATTGTAGGCCAGCGTGAATTTGCCTTCGAGGCCTTGCGTAACGGTTGAGCGCAACAACGCGCCAGTGCAGGGAATGTTGGGGCCGATGTGCTCGATGCTTTCGATCTCGTCGGGTTTGAACTTGTGCTCCTTGCACAGCGCCAGCAGGCCGGTCAGTGTCTGGTGATTGCCGCCGCAGCAGGGCCAAGGCTTGATGCGTGTGCCTTCTTCCTCAAGGTAGTAGACCTTGCCGAGAAATTTGGTGATGGCCGGGATATTGCATTTGGCTCCGCCGAAATTATCGGCATAACCCTGGCGGCCCTCGATGATGTCCGGATCCGCGGTAAATCCTTTGGCGGCCAGCTTGGCGGCGATCACGCCGTTGCGCGCCACTTGTCCGGGATGGAATGGTTTGGTCATGGTGCCGAAGTTGCGGCGTAAGCCACCCGCTTCCGATCCGGCGATGCCCAGCGCCATGCGCATTTTTTGCGCGTCGAGCTTGAGCAATTTGCCTGCGGCGGCTGCTGCGGCCATGGTGCCGTATATCGCCGTGGGGTGCCAGTCGCGGTCGGTATGAATGTTGGAACTCAAACGTGTGCCGACTTCATAGCCGACCACCCATGCCGTCAGCACGTCGCGGCCGGACAGATGCAATTCATCCGCAAGCGCGAGCACCGTGGGCGTCAGTACCGTGGCCGGATGGCCGCCCACGCCGCCCAGATCATCGAAGTCTTCGGCATGGCCCGCCGTGCCGTTGGCGAATGCAGCCGCGGTACTTGAGGTGCGAATATCGGTCGCAATCACGCGTGCCTGTGGATTGCCGCCCTGTTCACGCGTGAATTCAAGGATGATCTTTCCGAGCGGAGTCGCTGTGCCGTAGGTGGCCGTGCCGATGTAGTCTAATATCGATTTCTTGGCTTGCTCGATCGCTTTGGCCGGCAGTTCGTCGTACTTTGTGCCGGCGATCCAGCGTGCCAGGGTTTCAGTAGCGCCCATTGATGCCCCCTATGATTTTGGATGATGGATTGGTGCTGGGTGAAGGCGATGGCCACACCATTGGCCATCGTGGTGAATGCATCTTACGCTCCGGATTTTGTGTCCGTCAATCGCTATCCGCCGGCACTGCGGCAGTCGTGGACCGTGCCATTCCCGTGCGTTGCATTCAACCATTCGCGTCATTATCTGGACGCGGTGCGAGCATGAAGTTACGACTTGCGCTCCTTGCGCACGAAGCCCGCAAGCCTGTCTTTCCATTCATCGGAGTGCATGCAGCCGACCCAGGCCTCCACATCAAAACGCAGCCCGGCCGTCATGCCGACCTCCATCGACTGGTTAAGCGCGCGCTTGGCCTGGATCACGCCAATGGACGGATAGGACGCGATTTTTCTTGCCATGGCCATGGCTTCATCCATGACCTTGTTCGCAGGGACAATTTTATTGACAAGCCCGAGTTCTTTGGCCTCCGTCGCATCCCAGCGCCGGCCAGTGAGAATGAGTTCCTTTGCCATCTGATAGCCGACCAGACGCGGCAGCCGCTGGCACGCGCCGCCGCCGGGGAAGAAACCGTGAGTTACCTCGGGCAGGCCGAAGATGGCATTGTCAGCCGCAATGGATATATCGCACTGGAGCACCATCTCGAAGCCACCGGCCATGCAGTAGCCTTTGATTGCCGCGATCACGGGCTTGCTGACATTCGACAGCACGCTGGTTGATTTCGACGTAAGGTAGTGGCGGTCAAACACCATTTCTTCCGTGCTGCGCGTGGCGCGCTCCTTGAGATCTGCCCCCGTGCAAAAGGCCTTGTCGCCGGCTCCGGTCAGGACAATCACCTTGACATCCTTGCGCAGATCAAGCGCGGGGAACAGCTCCAGCAATTCCACGCGCAGCGCCCGGTTGATCGAGTTTAGCGCGGCAGGGCGATTGAGTGTTACCACGGCGATACCGTCTTCGACGGTAAGCAGATGCAGGGCGGCAGCAGACATGTCCAAGGTCCTCGAAAAAGATAAAGCAATACTAAAGCGTGCCGTGCTTTACGCGAGCCGCTGATTCGCGGTCCGCGGCAATACGATCAACAACTGTTGCCAACACACTCGGCAATGCGGCCCGGGAAATTCTCCTGGCTTCGCACGGCCACGAGTGCTTGCAGCAGCAGGCAATCATTGTGCTGGCAGGTTAAATTTTAACTAATTGATTTTATTGAATTTTAATTGGAATCCCAAGGCGTCTCGGCAATCGCATTACGTGCGCAAATGCGGCCAAACGCAAAGGCTTCGCCAATGTTGCCGGTGCCCTGGTAGAGGTAGCTGTAGATCGATCCCATCTCGCCGGCACTGTAGAGTCGCGGAATGGGCGTGCTGTCCGGCTGCACGATTTGGCCGCGGACGTTGCGTCGCGGTCCGCCCTGTGTGTTGAGCATCGAAGGTGACATCTCGATCGCGTAGTAGGGACCCTTGCCGAACGGGACCAGCATTTTGTTGCGGCCGAATTCGGGATCGCTGCGGTGCTCGCAATTCCGGTTCCAGCGTTCGATGCTGGCCGATAGTGCAACGGGATCAAGGTTGATGGTTTTCGCCAGATCGGCGATGGTTTCGCCGCGCTTGATCCAGCCGCGCTTGAATTCGGCAACGTTGTCCGCGCTCCAATCGTATCGTTCAATGATGCGGCCCCAGCCGCTCACGGGCTTCTTGTCGTACAGCGGGCCGCTGGTGAACAGGGCATGGTCGAACACCATATGCATCGGGCAGGGCACGGGCATCGGGCCCCACAGTCCGCTGCGCTTGATCTTGCCATGGCGCGTCTTGAATTTTTCGTCCGCGAAGCGGTTGGCATCGGGCCCGACGACGATCATGCCGCCCGCCTGCTCGTGACTGAAGTGCAGGGCCGTCATGGAAAATGTTGTTTTGTACTCGGGTACCTTCAGTGCCATTGAAGGTCCGGCGTAGTTGTTCATGTGCCACAGATCCGCGCCCACCGTGAGTGCCATGGTGATCCCGTCGCCGGTGTTGTGCGGCGTCCCCGAGGTATAGCAATACGGCAGGGCTGGCAGATAGTTGCGGATCATGTCCTGATTGTTTTCAAAGCCGCCGCAGGTGAGCAACACGGCTTTGCGCGCCTTGACGTAGATCGGCTTGCCGTGGTGTTCGGCACGAACGCCCAGTATTTCTTTCGTGATGCCATTTTGTATCAAGGCGACACCCGGCGTTTCAAACAGAATTTCGACAGGGCGCTTCTTGACCGAGGCTTCGTAAAATTTCCACGTATTCGAATAACCCAGGACGGGGCCATCGTGAAACTTGTGCGCACAATCCGCGCCGGGAAGTTCTGGAAACTCGATGCCTTCAGGCTGATGCTGGTGCTCCTGCGGGTCGCCGCCAATGCTGACGGCCCAGTCATTGTTCTTGCGAACTTCCCCAGCCCAGGCGCGTACCATTTCTTGTGGAACCGGGAAGGGTCCACACAACGCGTTAAGGTAGGTGACGGCCTTGTCAATATCGTAAATTTGCAGGTAACCCTGGCCGGCGATACGCGTATTTCCGCCTTCTTCCCCCTCCGGCGCCTTTTCCAGCATCAACACCTTGGCGCCGAGGTCGCTTGCGGTGATGGCCGCCGCCGCGCCGGCACCTCCAAATCCGACAATAACGATATCCGCTTCCTTATCCCACTTTTCCGGCAGCCAGGGCTGTTGCATTTGAAATTACCTTCCAGTTTTGTTGTGAATGGTGGCGAACCAAATATCGTTACGTTGTGCACCCATGGCGGACTGCCATGATGGTTTCAGTAGGGCCGCATGTGCATGCGGACACAACGCCATGCCGTGCCCGGGTGGTGTGGGAACCGGGGGCGATCCACGAAAACACAAACGCGCGATGATGGTTGATCATCGCGCGTTCGAATTCCCGTGCAGAGCCTGAAACGATAGGCTGAAGTTGCCTACGCGATCTTCCAGATTTCGCCTGACTTGGCGATGTGCTTGATCGGCGTCAGGCTTTCGACGCTCCAGCCCTTTTTCTTCAGCCAATCCTCAAATTCAGCCGTCGTGGGCCCATGGTATTCGGCCAACATACGCCCGTCGCCGAGTGCATAAACATTCGTCACCGTGGATTTCGGATCGATCCGCCACTGGCTCGTGTCCTTCATTTCCTGGCTGAACCGATTTAAATCGTCCCAGCCTGGCGCTTTACCAATTGCAATCCAACGTCCCATGCTGATTCCTCTTAATCTGAACTGCTAGCTGGCGAGTTTTTTCGGCGGAACGAAAGGGTAGGGTATAGCCTTCCCGTTCCGGATTGGCAGTACGATGGTGGCCTTGCCGGGGCAGGTCTCCGTGTCGTACTGAAGGCGTATGCCGACATCGCAATCGATGAAGCCGAGTCCCTCTTCCTCGTACTTCTTGGTAACAGTCGCCCACACGGTGAGTGTGTCGCCGGGCACGATCATCGCGCGGTGCTGAAATGTCACCTTCCACGGCCATCCATCGGGCAGGCAGATATCCTTCAGATAGCGCGGCAGTATGCTTTGCTTCCACGAACCCTGCGCCAAAATATTCGGCAGCCCCTCGTGATAGATGGCGAAACTCTGATCGTAGTGAATGCGATGCCAGTTCTCGATCGCCGCGCTCCAGCGGAACAGGTGCGTGGGGGTCATCGGGCCGATGATCAGCGGCGGGAATTGATGCCCGACCGCCACGTCGTCGTAGTAAGTCTGTTTCTTGTCCTTCAGTTCCTGCGCAGTTGTCATTGTCGGTCCTCAGCGCCTGATCGTGGATGCCCGCAGTATGCAGAGCACCTCGCCATTCTGATTGGTATAGATGTTTTCGGTGGTTACGATCAGCATGCGCGATCCGTCCTTGCCCACGCGCTCCTTGATGTCCGAGTACTTCGCCTGCGAGAAGACTCGATCCCCCAGTTTGGGATACTGACGCACCTCGATCTCGTTGCCGGCATTCAAGATGCGCTTGAGGTGGGTGGGAACCTTGGGTAGCGATCCGGGCCCCTCATCGGCGTCACGCACACCACCAATGCCATCAGAGTTGGGATTTTCTGCAAACGCACGTGTGACCGGATCTTCCGAACCGGGCCGCGTGCGGCGGCCAAGGTAGGTGCAATAGATCGGCGGCGTGACGATGCCGCCGAACTTGGTGGTCTTGGCGAACTCGTCGTCCCAGTAGCGGGGATCGGGATCCATGATGGCCTGGGTGAAAATGCGCAGGCCCTCACGCTCGATACCCCAGGGCAAACTCGCCTCGATCTTCGTGGCGCTGGCGCCGATGACCGCCTTGACTGCAGGGGTCAGGGCGCTTTCGCCGGTAGCGGGTGCTTGACTCATGCTGCCGCTTCCTCTTTCTTGGTTGCAACACCAGCGGCGCGCAGATCTTCCACCTTCGGGAAGAACGATTCCTGCCACGGCCAATTGCCATTCAACTCAAACACCGGCTGGCCTTTTTGCATGCGCTCGAGATAGGGGCTGGTGATGGGTTCGGCCCAGGGCGAAATACCGTCTTCGTAGAGTTTCGGGCCATACATGAAGTGCTTGGCCTGCTCCAGCGTCTCCACGAACGGCGCATTGGCATCGAACAGGCGTTCTTTCTGCATCGGCCGCGGGCCTGCACGGGAAACGTGCCCCCAGGTCTGCCGGCCGAGGATGCGCTCGAGCAGCCATACGCACTCGATTAACTTGTCCAGGTTGACGCCGGTTTCGATGCCCATGCCTTCCAGCATGTGCATGAAGTCTTCAGTGGGCATCATGCCGGTAGCCTGTCCGCAGCCGCAGTACGGGCAGCCGCCGATGCCGCCCAGCGTACCTTCGACGTGCAGCGTGTCACGTTCATCCAGTGTCTTGATCGCAGCGTAGGTTGCCGTGATGGCCATGCCCCGCGCATTGTGTAAATGCGCGCGAAAATCAACCACATCCGGCCACATTTTTTTTACCCGACCAAATATTTCCTCAACCTTGGTGGGATGCACCCAGCCCATCGGATCGCCGACGCTGACTTGTGTGACCTTGATGCCCGCGGCGTCCCACAACTCATGTTGTTTGGTAAGGAATTTCATGGTCACATCGACGGAAAAATCGCCGAGGAAGTTGGAGCCGAAGGTCGCATTCGTGCCGATGCCGGCTTCCGTGGCACCCCGCGCCTTGGCGTCGGCAATGGTTTTGGTCCAGCCCGCCATTTCCTTCATCTGTGATTTATTGTAGTTGCGGCGCGTGAATACGTCGCACTGATGGCAACTGGTGCGCGGCAGGCCTTTGCCACGTGATAGCGTCAGCGGCGGCGAAAATTCTTTTGCGCGCTCCATGCCGCGCTCGTTCGGAATCATCGCCAGATAAGAGACGCCGGCCTTCGGCTTGAAGTTCGCCATGACCTGCTCGATATTCTTCATTTGTGGCGTGTATTTCGGGCTGACAAAGGAGCCTGCCACGATATTCTGCAACCCGGTTTCGGACAGGGCATTGAGCAACTCGACCTTGTCTTCGCTCGGGATGGACGCGCTCTCAATCTGCATGCCTTCGCGCATTACCTCTTCGGTAAAGACGATTTTCGGATAGCCTTGTGCCATGAAAGTCTCCTTGATTTCCGGCGTGTGCCGGCTGGCGTTTAGTGTAATCCCAGACGCTTTTGCAGCGCAAGCCGGCCTTTGGAAGACCGCATCATGTTAAGTTGCGATGTAAAGCTTTTTGACCCCTGCTATGATATGGTTACGCCAAGCGGAGGGTCGCGTCGAGTAACTGACAACACGCGCGGCGCGAGGGGAGATAATTTTGTTCCCCGCGTTATTTGAATCGGGGTTAACTGCACGAAACCGCACCGGATGGGTAACCGAGTGCGCTGGCGCGCCGGTCCGCGCAATATGTAATTCCACGGATTGGAAGGATTGGCCTCTTGCCCGGAACCACGGCGATGGGCTGCTGACGGGCTTGGTCCCTCAACACTGACAGAATATGATTACCGTACGATGCTGCCTGCCACGCTTGACGATTTGAAAGTGCTCGATTTGAGCCAGGGGCTTGCCGGTCCGATATGCGCGAAAATACTGGCGGATTTTGGAGCGGACGTGATCAAGGTGGAGCCGCCGGAGGGTGATGCCGCGCGCGCGATGGCGCCGCACCATGGCGACGAACCGCATCCCGAAAAGAGCCTGATCTATTTGCTGGCGAACCTGAACAAGCGCGGTGTCAGGCTCAATATTGAGGATGCTGAAGGTCGCGCGCTGCTGCGCGAACTGGCACGCCAGACCGACGTTATCGTGGAAAGCTTCAAGCCGGGCTATCTGGCCGCGCTGGGTTTGGACTATGCCGCACTGTCGCGTGAAAATCCGCGACTCATCATGATCTCCATCACGCCGTTCGGGCAAACCGGTCCGTATGCCGAGTACGAAAACGAAGAGATCGTCACCTACGCCATGAGCGGCATCATGAGCATCAGCGGGCTGGCGGAACGCGAACCGCTGAAACACGGTGGCATGCAGTCGCAATATGAAGGTGGATTGAGTGGCGTTGTCGGTGTGCTGGCGGCGCTGACTGCGCGGGACATGATGGGCGAAGGGCAATATGTCGACGTGTCGCTGCAGGATGTGGTGACCTCCACGCTGGTGATTCACCAACCCATGTACGGCTGGACCGGCGGCGTGCAGGGGCGGCGGCGCCTGACCGGCAGCAATTATGGGCACGTGCAACCCTGCAAGGATGGTTACTTTATCTGGCAGACCGGCGGCGGTGCCGAATGGAGTGACATCATCGAGTTCTTTGGCGTGGAGGCGCTGAAGGAGGAGCGATTTGCGTCGGTGGCGGGCCGCGCGCTGCATGGCGAAGAACTGGATCGCCTGGTGCTGGATGCCACCCGGGACAGGACGATGCAGGAGTTGTTCAGAACGGCATCGGAAAAGTATCACATGCTGTTTGGCGTGGTGCAGGAACCTGGAGATCTGGCGCAGTGTCCTCATCTGGAGGCGCGGGAATTTTTCCAGGAAGTCGATCATCCGGTGATCGGTCGCATCAAGGTGCCGTTTCGTTTGTGGAGCATGCCCGATGCACCCGCGGTGTATCGCCGGTGTGCGCCATTGCTGGGCGAGCACAACGCCGAAGTGTTCGGCGCGCTGGGGATCGATCCCGGCCGCCTCGCAATGCTCGCGGCGAAGGGTGTGATTTAACGGCATGCGTGGCGTGCCAATCGAGAGGTGCGGGAAATGATTCGCATGAGCAAGCGGCCGCTGGAAGGCATCCGCGTCATCGATAGCAGTTACGTTTTCGCGGGGCCTTACGCGACGGGGCTGCTGGGCGATCTGGGCGCGGAAGTGATCAAGGTCGAAGGGCCGACGCGGCCCGATTTCACCCGTGGCGGCGCATTTTCCGGCTTGTTGCCCGACAACGAAATGGGTGCGGATCCGTGGAACCGGATGAGCAGCTATAACCTCGTGAATCGCGGCAAGAAGTCCGTGGTGCTTGATCTAACGCGTCCTGAAGGACGCGAGGTGCTGGTGGATCTGATCAAGGCGAGCGACGTCATCGTCGAAAATTTTACCCCGCGCGTGATGCGCGGCTGGGGACTGGATTACCCCAACATGAAAAAAATCAATCCCGGCATCATCATGGTGTCCAATACCGGCTACGGTCGCGGCGGTCCTTACTCAGCCTATCCCGCGCAGGCGACCACGCAGGAAGCAACCCATGGTCTGGCGGCGGTCACGGGCTATGCGGATGGTGATCCTTCCAAGGCGGGACAGTCATATGTGGATTTTCTGGCGGCATGGACCATTGCCTCGGCGGCGATGCTGGGCCTGCGCTATCGCCGGCGTTTCGGTCATGGGCTGTGGGCCGACATCGGCATGTACCAGCTTGGCTGCTACAACGTCAGCGAATATGTGCTGGATAACATCGCAAACGGCACGCGCGGCGAACGCATCGGCAACCGTCACCGGCAATATGCGCCGCAAGGGTGTTACCGTTGCGCCGGCACCGACGCATGGTGCGTGCTCAGTGTGCGTGACGACGCTGAATGGGTGGCGCTGTGCCGGGTGATCGGGCAGGATGCGCTCGCGGCTGATCCGCGCTTCATCACCGAAGAATCGCGCCGTAACAACCACGACGCGATCGACGCGCTCATCTCGCGCTGGACCTGCACCGTGAGTAAAATCGAGGCGATGGAGCGATTGCAGGCCGCCGGCGTTGCGGCCGGCGCGGTACTCGACGGACGCGATC
The DNA here is from genome assembly GCA_902825845.1 of uncultured beta proteobacterium. Lineage (GTDB taxonomy): Bacteria > Pseudomonadota > Gammaproteobacteria > Burkholderiales > SG8-41 > UBA5216. Next base: position 44,841 of record CADECM010000008.1, on the reverse strand, counting down.
TGAACTTCGACCCGCAACTCAGGGCGCGCGGGCTGCTGGAGATGGTGGATTTTCCGCAGGATCGGAAAATGGGGCCGCGCCGTCCGCTGCTCGGGCGTCCATGGAAATTCAGCGCCAGTCCCCTCGCCATCAAGGGTCCGGCGCCCGCCTACGGCCAGCACAATCACGAGGTACTACGCGAAATTCTGGGGTATGATGAATCCCGCTGTGCAGCACTGGCCAGCGCCGGTATCATTGTGGATAAACCAGTGAAGCCCCGGGAAGTGCCGGTGATGGGCATGGACAAGCGCGTGGAGATCGGACGCCTCGCCTATTGGGATCCCGATTACAAACAGAAGTTGGGCATTGCATGAGCGCTTGCATGGGCATTTGAGCGCGGTTGCGCATTCGATTGCAGGAAGCGATTGTAAGAAAGGAAGACTATGGATTTCGCATATTCAGCAGAACAGGAAGCGCTCCGGCGCGAAGTGCGCCAGTTCATCAAGGAAAACGTGACGCCGGAGCTTGCCGACGAGGCGAACCCGGAGTCCGACGTGGAGCGGCCGCGCGGCCAGGGCCCCATGGCGGCTGCGCTATACAAGAAGATCTACGACCGCGGCTGGCTCGGCATCACCTACCCGAAAGAGTACGGCGGCCAGGGCGGTGACCGCCTGACGCAATACATTGTGGAAGAGGAGTTTACCCGTGCGGGCATTAACATCACCCTGGGCGGCAGCGGCGCGCCCGCCATCATGGCGGCCGGCACCGAAGAGCAAAAACAATACTATATTCCGCGACTGATCAAGCGTGAGGTATCGTTCTGTCTGGGGTTTACCGAGCCACACGCGGGGGCGGATCTGGCGAATCTGCGCTGCAGCGCGGTTCGCGACGGTGACGACTATGTGATCAACGGCCAGAAGATGTACACCAGTGCCGCGCACATGTCGACCCACATTTATTTGATGGCCCGAACGGACCGGAACGCACCCAAGCACGAAGGCATTTCGATTTTTCTGTTTCCCATGGACACGCCCGGCATCACGGTGCGTCCGTTGTGGACCATACAGAACAATCCGACTGCGCCGGTGGGCACCACCTATGGCAACTCGCGTACCAATGAAACCTTTTTCGATGATGTGCGCATACACAAATCGTGCCTGCTGGGCGAGGAGAACAAGGGCTGGCGCGTCGGTTCCATGGGTTTGAATCTGGACCGCGTCGGTGCCTCGCGCTACCTGATTTCCGTGCGCCGCGACGAAGACATTGTCAACTGGGTCAAGAACAACCGTTTCGATGGTTATTCGCCGGCGGAAAACCCGGCGATTCGCGACAAGATCGCTGAAATGTGGATTGAGGCGCAGGTGTGCCGGCTGATGACCATGCGCAGCATGTCGATCGTGGAGCGTGGCGGAAAATTTACCTACGAGGGTTCCGCCGAAAAGGTATGGGCGCCGGAACATGGTGTACGCGTCACCGAAGCCATTACCCAGATGCTGGGGCCCTACACAACATTGCTCAGAACCTCGGCGCACGCGATCGAAGACGGCGTGTTCGCGCACAACGTCATGGGGTCATTTCAATCCGGGATTAATCACGGCAGCGTGCAGGTGATGCGCGATCAGGTCGCGCGCCGCGGGCTCGAACTGCCCTCTTCGCGCAGACCAAAGAAAGTGGAGGCAAAGTAAATGGATGTATTGCTCAATGATGACGAGAATCTGATCGTCGACAGTGCCCGGGAGTTTTTGACCGGCGAGTGTTCGACCAAGCTGGTGCGGGAGATGGAAGCCGACGCACTCGGCTATTCCAGGGAATTGTGGGCCAAGGTGGCCGAACTCGGCTGGCAGGGGATGTGCATGCCGGAGAAGGTCGGTGGTTCGGACATGCCCTTGGTTTACCTCGGCTTGGTGTTGCGCGAGGCCGGGCGCGCGCTTGCGCCCATTCCGCTGCACAGCACGGCAGTGGCCACGCTGGCCGTCGCGCGCGATGGTACTGCGGCGCAGCAGGAAAAGTATCTGCCGGATGTGGTGGCGGGCAAGTCGGTCTGGACCTGGGCTTTTACCGAGCGCGATCCCAGGTTCGTGCCCGAGGCGGTGCAGATGAGCGCCACCGCGCGGGGCGACAATTATGCCTTGGACGGGGTGAAGCTGTTTGTCGACAATTTTCCGCAGGCTGACTACTGCGTGGTGGTGGCACGGACAACGGCGGGATCAAAGGGCGCGCAAGGGTTGTCGCTGTTCATCGTGGATGCCAAGTCGAAGGGCATCAGCCAGAAGCCGCTGATCACGCTGGCCAAGGACAAGCAGAGCGAAGTGACGTTTCAGGACGTGCTGGTTCCGAAGGCCAATATCATCGGCGCGGCCGGCGAAGGCTGGCCGATTGTCGAGCGCATGCTGGATCGCGGCACGGCGTTGCTGTGCGCGCAGATGGTCGGTGCCGCGCGCAAGGATATCGAAATGGCGATCGAGTATGCGAAGTTTCGCACGGCGTTCGGCCAGCCCATTGGCTCGTTTCAGTCGGTGCAGCATACCTGCGCGGATATGCAGATGTGGGTGGACGGCGGCGAGCTGCTGACGTTCGAGGCCCTGTGGAAAATCGATCAAGGGCTGCCGGCCTCGGTGGAGGTGTCGCAGGCCAAGGCGTTCTGCAACGAGAAATGCGAGGCTGCGGTACGCAATTCGCAGAGCATTCATGGCGGCATCGGTTTCATGATGGAATTCGATCTTCAGCTATGGTTCCGGCGCGTGTCGGCATGGACCATGCGCATGGGTACCTCGTTCGAGCACCGGGCGCGCATCGCGCATGCGCTGATCGATATTCCCGGCGAAGTGACGCTGGGGCGTCCGCTGCCCGCTGCCGCGTAGTTGCCATTGTGATCTGGGCGGCCAGTGCGAGCGGCCGCCTGAATCCTGATTAACCAAAATAAGCAAAAGGAGTTTTTGTATGGCGAATTGTCCGGTATGCAAGCAGCCCGTAGACGAGGCCGCTGCGAAGGCGCAAACGGGAATGACTCCCGGCGGCGCGAAGGAAGTGGATCCGAAAATGGGAACACGCCAGTTCCATGATGGCACGTGGTATTACTTCGACTCGCTGGAATGCCGCAACAAGTTTACGCGCAACCCTGATGGCTATTTGAGCGGCGCCGCCTGAGCGCGCGCCCAAGCGTGACACGCCACCGCGGTACTGCCGGATTGCCGCGGCGGGCGCTGGCGCCGCAAGCGCCACACAGGAGCTTCGACGCGCGCGCCTGCGCGCGGGAGATGCTCGCTGACGATAGAAGCCTCTTAAAAAAATATAATAAAATCAAATAGTTAAATTTTTTCGTCATGGCGCCCACGGATGGCTGTAACGCCCGCTCTGAGCGCTCGCCATCGCTCTTTTATACCTTCCTGTTTTAAGCGTCCTGCGGCAACCAGGTGCCGCCACGGCGACGCGTCATATCCGGCACCCGCTTCCGTGGTGGTGGACAATGCCTGTCACGCTGCTTCGTTGTTGGCGCCGCCGCGCGATGTGAGACTCCGCGCGGTGTGAGTGGCGCGTCAGGTTTGCGCGCCGGTGCGGCACACAGTCCGCCCGTTGGCGGAACCCAGCGCGAAGGGATAGCCGCCGCAAAATTCGCCTGCCGCTGCCGGCTGCGGCGCGATGCCATGTAATTGACAACGCTGTGTGCTACCCCCATCATCCGATTCACGCTGCAGCCGACAGTCAGGCTGCCGCGGGCGTGTCTTTGCGACAGTAATCCGAGGCCAGGAAAAGCAAGCTTGAACAGCGTGTGCGCGATTTCGCGCCGCGTTGAAGGAGGAAGCGATGGGAGCTTATCTGGTCCGACGCACGGTGCTGCTGTTCGTCACCGTGCTCGGCGTATCCATCATCATCTTTTCCCTGATGCGCATCGTGCCGGGAAACGTCGCCGACATTCTGTTTGAATCCTCCGGCTATATCGATCAGGAGCAAAAAGCAAAGATCGAAGCCGAACTGGGTCTGGACAAACCGCTGGTTCAGCAATATACGGGCTGGATCGGCGGTCTGCTCAAGGGCGATTTCGGTTTTTCGTACATGAGCGAGCGGCCGGCCATTTCAGAGATTGTGCCGCGCATGCCGGTCACCTTCAAACTCGGCGCGCTGACGTTGTTTTTTACCATAGTATTCGGCATTCCACTGGGCGTATGGAGTGCCGTTCGGCAGAACGGCATCGTCGATAACACGCTGCGGATGATCACCCTCAGCGCGTTGTCGCTGCCGTCGTTCTGGTGCGGCTTGCTGGTGCTGATGTTCGCCGTGCATGTATTCGGCGTGATTCCAATCTATTCCAATGAGCCGCGTGGCATCTGGCATGAACTGGCATTGCTCAGTATCCCGGCGTTCGTGGTGGGATTCCGCAGTTCGGCGCTGATCGTCAGGCTGACGCGCTCGTCCATGCTGGAGGTGCTGCGCCAGGACTACATTCGCACGGCGCGCGCGAAAGGCGCCTCCGAGCAGACCATCCATTACCACCATGCGCTGAAGAATGCCGTGTTGCCGATCATCACGCTGCTGGGGATCGAAGCGTCGCACCTGCTCGGCGGGCTGGTGGTCATCGAAACGGTATTCAACATACCGGGGCTGGGCCGTTACCTTGTGGAGGCGATTCGTTGGCGCGACTATCCGATCGTGCAAAACCTGGTGTTGTTCAGCGCGTTCGCCGTGGTCATAACCAATTTTATTGTCGATATGCTGTATGCCGTTTTCGATCCGCGCATCAAGTATTCGGAGTGAACGGCAATAACTTCGGAGGCCGGAATGAGTCCACCGCCCAGCGACAGCACGCCCCACATATCAAATGGTTCGGATGCGCCCGATACGTCACCCGCGGGCAGCTTCGAGGCGGAACTTGCCAAGGCGGGCGCGAATGTCAGATCGCGCCGCGGCATGGCCGTGTTTCTGGCCAGACGCTATCCACTGGGAGGTGTCGGTCTTGCGATCGTGCTGCTGTTCATCTTTGTCGCGGTGTTCGCGCCCTACATCACGTCACATGATCCGCTGTCGACCAATCCGGCGATCTCGCTCGGCGCACCGTCGGCGGCATCTCCGATGGGCACCGACTTCATGGGACGGGACCTGTTCAGCCGCGTGGTGTATGGCGCGCGCACCTCGCTCGCGGTTGCGTTTGGCGCGACGCTGCTGGGGGTCCTGTTCGGCGTGCTGATCGGATTGGCTTCCGGCTATCTTGGCGGCTGGGTGGATCTCACCACGCAGCGTTTCATCGATATGCTGCAGGCGTTGCCCACCCTGATCCTTGCCATGGCCATGGCCGCGGCGCTGGGGCCGTCGCTGGTCAATACCATCATTGCGATCGCCATTCCCAAGCTGCCGAGCATCGCGCGCGTGATCCGCGCCAACACCCTGTCGTTGCGAGAAATGCCTTTCGTGGAGGCCGCGCGCGCGATGGGTATGAGCGAAATGCGCATTGCGCTGCGCCATATCCTGCCCAACACGCTGGCGCCGCTGATCGTGCTGGCGACCGCAGGGCTAGGGACAGCGATTCTGGTTGAAGCCTCGCTGTCGTTCCTCGGGTTGGGCGTGCCAGAGCCGCATCCATCGTGGGGACGCATGCTGTCGGAATCGGCGGCCGAGTATGTGCGCACGGCGCCGTGGCTGGTGATCTTTCCGGGTCTCGCGATCACGTTGGCGGTATTCGGTACCAATCTGCTGGGCGACGCACTGCGTGATCTGCTGGATCCGCGCCAGCGCACGTCGAATTGAGCATGGACAGCGCAATTCAGGACAAGGCCGCCGGGGGCACGCAGCCGGCGGCCGCAAAAGCGGTGCTTGAGGTCGAAGGGCTGAAGACCTATTTCTTTGTGCGCCAGGGCGTGGTCAAGGCGGTTGACGATATCTCCTTTTCGCTGGCGGCGGGCGAGAAACTTGCCATCGTCGGCGAGTCGGGATGCGGCAAAAGCATGACTGCGTTATCGATACTCAGGCTGGTGCCCGATCCGCCCGGACGCATTGTTGCCGGCAGCGTGCGCCTCGATGGCCGGGATTTGCTCACGCTTTCGGACGCCGACATGCGCAGGATACGCGGTAACCAGATCTCGATGATTTTTCAGGAGCCGATGACGTCGCTCAATCCGGTGTGGTCGATCGGCAACCAGATCAGCGAGGCGCTGATGTTGCACCAGAATCTCTCGCGCCAGGACGCTTTCGACAAGTCGGTGGAAATGCTCAAGCTGGTGAAGATCCCCGAGCCGGCGCGGCGCGCGCGTGAATATCCGCACCAGCTCTCGGGCGGCATGCGGCAGCGCGCGATGACGGCGATGGCGCTTGCCTGCAATCCGCACGTACTGCTGGCGGATGAGCCCACCACCGCGCTGGATGTCACGATACAGGCGCAGATACTCGATCTGATTCTGGAACTGCAGGAGCGTCTGGGAACGGCAGTGGTGCTGATTACGCACGATCTGGGCGTGGTGGCCGAGACCGCGCAGCGGGTGATCGTCATGTATGGCGGCAAAAAAGTGGAGGAGGCGCCGGTGGTGGAGTTGTTCGAGGCGCCGCTGCATCCGTATACGCAGGGTCTGCTTGCCGCGGTGCCGCATTTGGCGGCGATGTCAGGCCTGGCGCCTGCGCAAAGCCGTCTGAAGGAAATACCGGGCATCGTGCCGGCACTGGTCAATCTGCCGAAGGGCTGCACCTTCGCGCCGCGCTGCCCATTTGCGAGCGATGTATGCCGCAACGAGTTTCCGCCTTATGAAACCAAGCAGCCGGGCCACAGCGTGGCGTGCTGGCACGCGGACGCGTTGCTGGGAGGCCGGCATGCCTGACGGCGTATTGGAAAATCCGGCGGCCACGGTGGGCGTTCCCGTACTCGAGGTGCGCGATCTGAAAAAGCATTTCCCGGTGCGCAAAGGCCTGTTGCGTTCTGTCACCGGCCATGTTTATGCCGTCGATGGCGTGAGTTTTTCCATCGCGCGCGGGCAAACGCTGGGGCTGGTGGGCGAAAGCGGCTGCGGCAAATCCACGGTGGCGCGGGCGGTGATCCGCCTCATCGAACCGACCTCGGGCGAGGTGCGCATTCTCGGGCGCGACATATTGTCCTTGAACAAAGAGGAGATGCGCGCCAGCAGACGACAGGCGCAGATCATCTTTCAGGATCCGTTCTCGTCGCTCAATCCGCGCATGTCCGCCGGCGAAATTGTCGGCGAGCCGCTGCTGGTTCACCATACCGGCAGCAACAAGGAACGCCAGGAGAAGGTTGCTGCGCTGTTCGATCGCGTGGGATTGCGCGCCTCGCAAATGAACAGCCTGCCGCATCAGTTCTCGGGCGGCCAGCGGCAGCGCATCGGCATTGCGCGCGCTTTGGCACTGGATCCGCAACTGATTATCGGCGACGAACCGGTATCGGCGCTGGACGTGTCGATTCAGGCGCAGGTGATCAATTTGCTGATGGATCTGCAGGCCGAAAAAAATCTGTCGTATCTGTTCATCGCGCACGATCTGGCGGTGGTGGAACATATCAGCCATCGGGTCGCAGTGATGTATCTCGGGCGCATCGTCGAACACGCCGAAAAGCGCGCGCTGTTCGCAAACCCGCAGCACCCCTATACCGAAGCGCTATTGTCGGCGGTGCCGGTGCCCAATCCCCGGCTCAAGCGCCAGAAGCGGCTGGTGCAGGGCGATGTGCCCAGCCCGATCAACCCGCCGCCGGGTTGCCATTTTCATACCCGCTGCCCGTACGCGACCGAGCAATGCAAGCGCGACGTGCCGCCGCTGGTCGAAGTGGCTGCTGATCACTGGGCGGCCTGCCACTTGCGTAAACCGTTGCCCGCTTCCGTCCTGTCTGACGCCGGCGATTGAGTGATGCGGAAGGTTGTAATTTTGTAAGTATTTGTTTTTATTGAATTTTTATTTATCCATCCACACGTCTTCCATGCGGTGGTGGGTGTAGATGCCGTTCTTCGAGCGCAGGTAGCCCTTCACGTGGGGGTGCCAGCACGCGGAACTGGTGGAATGGTAGACGGCCACTCGCGCCGTCTCGTTTAACAGCAACAAATCGAGCGCTTGAACCATCTGCCGGCGTTTGGCGGGGTCGATGGTCGCGGATTGCTCGTCAATTTTGGCTTCGACCTCGCGATTACAGTACTTGTTGTAGTTGCGGATGGAATCACAACGGAAGTTTTCATACAGCACGACGTCGGGATCGTCGATTGCGGAGCCCGAGGTTTCAAACGCCGTGCTGTAGGCGCCCTTGATAATCGCGTTGGTGAACACGGTGTAATCCTTGGGTTCGACGTTGCCTTCGACATAAATGTTGCGCAATTGATCGGCGGCGAGTGTCGCGCCCGCGACGAAATTGGGGGAAGAATTGCGTACGAGAAAAGTCGTCTTCAGTTTGTTGTCAGGTCCGTAACCGGCCTCCGCCATCAGCTTGCGCGCTTGCGCGCGGTTGCGCTCGACGTCCGTGCCGAAACCGGGCACCGTTTCGAGCTGCGCGGGCGACAATCCCCAGGTGCCGTAAGGCGGCGTCATCATCACGCCGCCGATGCGGCCACCGCCGTGCTGTGCGGCGACAAAGGCGTTGCGGTCGAGCGCCAGCGTTACAGCCTGCCGAACCTTCGGATTGTCAAAAGGCGGTGCCTTGTGATTGATCAGCACCACGCCGGTGACCATGGTGCCGGTGGTCGAACACACCGCTTTCGGCACCTTGGCGCGAATATCCTTGATGGTGATCGGCGTCACGGTGGATGTGCCCGTCATGTCGAAGTCTCCGGCCACGAACGCCAGCACCCGCGTGGCCGTGCTCGGCATGATGCGATACTCGATGCCATCCAGATAAGGCCGTCCCGGCTTCCAGTAGTCGGTATTCTTGGCCAGGCGGATGACGTTGTTCGGATTGAATTCCGCCACCTTGAACGGGCCGGTGCCGATCGGCTTCTGGCGCATCACGCGCCCATCGACATGACAGGGGTACACCGGCGACCAGCCGCTGGCGAGAAACGACAGGAACGACGGCTGCGGGCGTCCCAGCACAAAGCGCACCTCGTGCGGCCCGGTAACCACAACCTCCTTCAGGTTGCCATACCACGCCTTGTGTGAATTCTTGCGCCAGTTGGAGGTGCGCTTGCCGGTGATCATGTCCCAGGTGCATTGCACGTCGGCGCTGGTGAACGGCTTGCCGTCGTGCCACTTCACGCCCTGGCGCAGTTTCATCGTCAGCACCTTGTTATCGGCGCTCCACGACCACTCGGTCGCCAGATCCGGCTTGATCGATTCGGGGCGCGCCATTTCCTGCTGCTGATCGTAGACCACGAGGTTGTTGAACACCGCCATGAACGGCTGCATGGCCGTGATCGACGACTCCTCGTGGAGCGACGCGCTGCCCGGGTTCTCGCGCAGTGGAAAACGCAGCGTGCCGCCGTACTTCTGCGCCAGCGCCGACATGGCGAACAGTGTCAGCACCATCGCGGCCAGCGCGCCGCGCCATAGTGGTTTAACCGTCATTGTTACCCTCCATTTTCGCCGTGTGACGCGGGACGCCCGATACGCTGGTGCGGCGCGATCGCCGACTCATAGGCGCGGCGCAATTCCATCAGGCCCGGCTGCAACGCCGTCCACTTGCGCACCTGCGCGACTTCGCTCAGGCAGTCCTCGAACGGGCGCGCGGCTTTGTCCGCAAGATAGCTGGCGACCACCAGCGGCGAACGGCTGACGCCTTCCATGCAGTGCACCAGCACTTTGCCCTGCGACACGAGTTCATGCAATTGCCACACCGCCTCGTGCAGGCGCGCTATGGGGTTGCCGTGGCCATCGATCAACTCCACGCAACGCCAGATCAGGCCGTGACCGTTGGATTCGCCGTTGGGCCAGCCGGTCAGCGACAGGATGCCGTCGATGCCCGCGTTGCGCAGTACTTCAAATCGTCTCGCATCGTCGCAGTTGCCGATGGCGATTTCGCCGGTAATCCAGTCCAAATTCAAATCCTTCCGGTCGGTGTATTGAAATGCGTGTGTGGTTTGGTGGCATTGTAAAGCACGGATCAGGGCAAATCGCACCAGCCGCCTTTCTCCGACGATTCGCGCCACACTTCGCCAAATTGCAGCAAGCGCATGGCATCGTCAAAGCGCGGCACCGCGCGGGCCGGCTGGCGCTCGCCGCGAATGGCGGCGATGAAATCGGCCTCGACGTTCACGCCGGCGGCGAATTCAGGCGGGATCGGCAGCGCTTCAAGCGCGCTGGCGCCGCGTCTGGCGCCAAAGAACGTGCCGGGCGTGGCATTGGTGCCGGCGTAGACGACGACGTAACCGGCGGCGCCGATGACTTCGAAGCGCGCACGCGCCGTGTCGCCGGCAACGGTGCTGTGCTGGTAGGTGATGATGCCGCCTTCCGCCAGTTCGGCCATCGCGATGTTGGTTTCCGGGCGCACGGCGCCGCGGCCTGGCCGTGCCGGTACCGTCGCGCCCTCGACACTGTAGCCGCGACGGTAGCCGAGCAGGCGCGTGTGGCGGCCGAACCAGCGGCTGCCGACCTCGAACATGCTGCCCAGACCAAAAAACGGTGCATACCAGTAGTTGGCGGCCTGCAGTACGGTGCCGATGTAACCGTCGTCGATCAGGTGACGCATCATGGCGTCTTCGCGCAGAAAATAGGCCGGGCCGCCGGCGGGATACACCAGCGACACGAGGTTGGGATGCGCCGCGGCGAGCGCGGTCAATTCGCGGGCCTGAGATGCATTGCGGCACAAGGCATTCATCGACAGCACATGGCGTCCCGCGGCAAGTATCGGCGGGATCATTTCGTAATGCGTCTCGGTGCGCGTGCCGACGACGATGGCGTCGATATCCTTCGCGTCGACCACCGCGCGCCAGTCGGCCGCGGTGCGCGCGAAGCCGAATTCCCGGGCTACCGCATCGGAGGTTTCCGGCGTGCTGTTGGCGATGACGACCAGTTCGACACCGGGAATCTTCTTGAAGGCAGGCAGCAGCACGCGCTTGCTGTAGCCGCCCGCGCCGATATAACCAAGCCGTACTGTCGCCTGCGTCATGCTGCCCCCCCCTGTGGAATGATGCGTATGGATTATAACCAGCGGAATCCGCATGTCACCCGTGCTAACATTCCGCGATCCAACGTGAAAAGGAAGCAGGCAATGAAAGCTGTCGTGTGCAAGGCTTGGGGTCCGCCGGAATCGCTGGTGATGGAAGATCGTCCTGCGCTGGAAGCGGGGCCCGGAAAGGTGGTGGTCAGCGTCAAGGCGGCGAACGTCAAATTTTCAGACACGCTGATTATTCAGGGCAAGTATCAGACCAAGCCGGAGTTGCCGTTCGTGCCGGGAGGGGAAGTTGCAGGCGTGGTGAAGGCGGTAGGCGCGGGCGTCACCGATTGGAAAGTGGGCGACCGTGTCAGTGTGCAGTCGCCCAGTGGTGGTTATGCCGAAGAGGTGAGCGTGGCCACTGAAAATCTGTCGGCGATTCCCGATTCGATTGATTTTGCGGGCGCCGCGGGTCTTACCTCAACCTACGGCACGTCGTATTACGCGCTGCTCGATCGCGGGCAGTTGCGTGCAGGCGAAACGCTGCTGGTGCTTGGCGCGTCGGGCGGCGTGGGGCTTGCAGCGGTGGAGATCGGCAAGGCGCTGGGCGCCAAAGTCATCGCTTGCGCTTCGAGCGAGGAAAAACTGGCGGTGTGCCGCGAACACGGCGCAGACGAAACCATAAACTATGCGAGCGAAGACATGCGCGCGCGGGTGAAAGCGATCACCAAGGGCAATGGTGTCGACGTCGTCTACGACCCGGTGGGCGGGGACTACTCCGAACTCGCGCTGCGCGACATGGCGTGGGGCGGGCGCTTTCTGGTTATCGGTTTCGCGGCCGGCCCCATTCCCAAGATTTCGCTCAACCTGCCGCTTATCAAGGGCTGCAGCATCGTGGGCGTGTGGGTGGGTGCCATGTCCAAGCGCGACCCGGAGAAGCGTCGCACCATTTCAGCCGAGATCTGGAAGCTCTACGCCGCGGGCAAGATCAAGCCGCATGTATGGGGCAGCTATCCGCTGACCAAGGCAGCTGACGCACTGAACGCCATTGCCGGGCGTAAGCCGGCGGGCAAGGTGGTGTTGACGATGGAAGGGTAGTGCGGCAGGTGCGTCGCGCAGTTATTTTGTAAGTATTTGTTTTTATTGATTTTTATTTCTTTTCCAGCAGTGATGCGATGTGCGCCACGTCGCCTTGGTTTTCGAGGTCGCCCACCGCATCCATGATCGCTTGTGCCTGCGCGGAATCGATCAGGGTGCGCGTGTAGCGGCCGAACTTCTCGCAAGCGTCGGCCCAGTCTAGCGGATTCAGCGGCGAGCCCTTGTGCGGTGTCGTCGTCTTTCGGTAGGTGTTGCCGCCGCAGGTCACGGTGACTTCCGCAGGCGGAATCGCGCCATGCGTCTCGGGTATCGATTTGTCGATGATCAATTCCATGTTCTTCGCGAGATTGCGCACCAGCGGGTCTCGCACCGCTTCATCGTTATAGACCAGCGGATTGGACATGTCGCGGGTGAGCGCAACGGCTGCGGTAAATGGCAGGCTGTACTGGCCGCCCATCACCGTCATTGGGTCGCGTACCGTGTGCCGCTCTTCGAGGATGCGATGCGCGCCACGGATGCAGACGTGCGTGATGTTCTTCGCGTCGAAGCCATTTTCCTTCTTCATATCCTGGATCGCCTGCACCACTGCCTGATGCGTGACGTGCGTGGCGAATGCCTTGTGCGAGGCGGGCTGTATGATCCACTTCCTGCCGAGGCCGTCGGTCAGCTTGGCGATATCGGTGGGCTCTGAGAAGGCGTTGAAGTAGCCGTACGGCCCCTCGATCACTGTCGCTGGCCCGTGCAATCCCTTCTGTGCCAGCAGCGCGCTTTCAAGGCCCATCGAGCTCGCGCGCCCGAGATGCACGCGCTTGGTGTCGTCGCCGGCCCACGCAAACTCGAGCAGGCCCGCCGCGCACGAACCGGCCAGCCCCAGGGCGCTGGCCTGCGTGGCGGCATCGAAGCCGAACAACTTGCCGACAGCGGCGGCTGCACCGAACGGCCCCTGCACGCCGGGATTGTGAAAGCCGCGCGTGCTCTCCAGACCCTTGGCGGTGCGCTGCAGGCGCCCGGAGACTTCAAAACCGACGGCAATCGCCAGCAGGAAATCCTGACCGCTGCGGTGATCGCGCTGGCTGACCGCCAGCGCGGCCGGCAGCACCGTGCCACTGGCGTGCGATCCGGTAAGCGGTTCGCATTCAAATGCGCCGATCATTGCCCCGTTCGCCAGCGCGGCCCGCGACACATCGGTCTTCCAGGGCTGATTGACCACGGAATTTTCCGGCGTGCCGCCCAGTTCGTGCACCATCTCCACGACTCGTTGCGCCCATGGCATGGACGAGCCAACGAACGCCGCTGCAAACACATCGAGCGTGGCGATTTTGCATTCGCTGATCAGACTCGCCGGCAGGTCGGCATAGCGAGTATCGGCTATGAATTTGGCGATGGTCTGGGTTTCTTGCATGGTAAATCCCTGAGATCAATCAGAAGGCGTTGGTGTCGCGTTCCCTCAGTGTAGCGTCAAACGTAAATGTCTGAGTCATTCGCTTGCAAACTCAATTTCCTTAGAAAGATGGCCCGATCCTGGTTGACAGTTCCCACGGCAGCCCCAGGAGGCCAACCTCCTTCATGTCCCATGCCAAAGCATGACCGCCGCTATCCCACGAAAGAATGTCGCAGGTGCCATCGCTGCTGAGAATCGAGCGGAAAAGGGTGTTGGCAATGGCCGAGTTGACGATTGCAGCCCGGGTACTGCTTCGCTCCCGCGTCGTACTCACCGAGCGGGAAACGTTCTGCCAGGAAAGGATCGAATCGCCCTCCATCAATCGTAACGTCTCTTGTCCACGGTTACTGCGCCACCGGATGGCACCTTGTCCTCATAGAAGACTCCATTCCGTCGGCAACGTGGCCACGTCGCCGCCACCGATGACGGTGACGCCGTCCATCTGCCACTCATAAACCCGTCCATTGTCGTTTCGTAGTATCAGGTCGCTGCTGCCGTCGCTGTTGTAGTCCACTGCACTTTTTGCGATTTTCCAATCTGCCGACAAAGTGCCTGCTTCTCCGCCGCCCGCTATGTTGTTACCGTCCATTTGCCACAGGTAGAGACGGCCATTGTCGTTCCTCAGCAGGATGTCACTCTTGCCGTCACCGTCATAATCGCCTGCCGCGTCGGCGATTTTCCAGTCGGATGTGAGTGCGGCCACGTCGCCACCGGTCGCGATATTGTTGCCATCCATTTGCCACAGGTAAACGCGGCCGTTGTCATTCCGCAACAGGATGTCACTCCTGCCGTCGCCGTTGTAATCGCCTGAGGCTTCGGCGATTTTCCAGTCCGCCGTGAGCGTGCCCACTTCGCCGCCGCTCGCAATGTTGTTGCCGTCCATTTGCCACAGGTAGAGGCGGCCGTTGTCATTCCGCAGCAAAATGTCTCTCTTGCCGTCGGCGTTATAGTCGCCCGCAGCTTCCGCGATTTTCCAGTCGGTCGTGAGTGTGGCTACGTCGCCGCCGCTGACGATGTTGTTGCCGTCCATTTGCCACAGGTAAACGCGGCCGTTGTCGTTCTGCAACAGGATGTCACTCTTGCCGTCACCGTTGAAATCACCGGAGGCTTCGGCAATTTTCCAGTCGCTAGTGAGCGTGGCCACCTCACCACCGCTGGCGATATTGTAGCCATCCATGCCCCACAGGTAGACGCGGCCGTTGTCGTGCCTCAGCAGTATGTCGCTCTTGCTGTCGCCGTTGAGGTCGGCGCGTACAGTGTAAATGCGGAAGCCCAAGTCTAGAGTAGTGTTGGTATCGTTACCCGTACCGGCCGTGGGTTCGGTGTTGTAGGCGAGGGTGATCGCCTGAGTAAACGCCGGCTGGCCGACTACGCGCGAGCCGTTGTCATCGTTGTCGACGCTGTTGTCGGGATCGGGGTTGCCAAGGGAGGACGACTGCAGGCCGAGCAGCGACATATTGCCACCCGCATCGAAGTTGTCCTGATCGACGCGCACGATGTAGTTGCCCGGCGCAAGGCCGGTAAACGCGTAGTTACCGCCGCCGGCGGTGGTGGCGGTGGCGAGCGGGGCGCCCGGACTGTCGGGCGTGTTGTCGTTGTTGGCATCAGCGAACAGTGACAACAGCACGCCGTCCACGCCTGGTTCGGTGCCGTCCTTCAAGCCGTTGCCGGTCGCACCACCGCCGGCGCCATTGTCGTTCCAGACAGTGCCGCCCAGCGTCAAGGTATCGAGCGTGGTGGTGACACTGTTGCTGTTGGTGGCGGCGGGGAACGGCGCGGTGCCTGATACCGTGCCCTGATTCACCGGGTTGACGATCAGTTGGTTGTTCTGTGCGTCAATCGTGGCGTCAAAGGAAATGGTCACGGATTTGCCGAACGGCAGAGTGCCGATGGCCACCGGCCCGACGGCGAATTCTTCGTGGTCGATACTGCCTGCAATTGCTCCCAGGGCCTGGCCGGCCTCGGGCAGGCGCCGTTCGCCGGTGACCAGGTAACCGTAGCTAATACTGTCGCGGTCGGCGGGATCGTAGGTATCGTGCAAACCCAACTGATGGCTCAGTTCATGCATGACCGCAGTCAGCAGGTCGATATGTCCGTTGGGCAACTGTCCCGGGTTCGCCTGCACGCGTGAATCGCTCAGGACGTTGCCGAACTCGGCATCATCGCTTGGCGTGGCGTCAAGGAACCAGCCGTAGCCCGCGGCGTCGCTGTCGATGATGATGTGTCCGGGCGCGGCGGAGCCGAGGAACAGACCCTGCATGTCGGCGACACTGAATTGAACGCTGTACAAATACGCTTGTTGATCGGCAGTGAGGCCGGTTGCGTTCCAGCGCAGGATTGCGGCTGCGACGATGTTGTCCAGATCGGTTTGCGCGAGCTGAGACGCCACCGCGCCAGGATTCGCGGTGGTATCCGCGGCCGGCACCGGCTGCGTATCCGGCGCGGGCGATGGGTTTGATCCGCTCGCGGTATCCGGCGCGGGAATCGATGTATCCGCAAACAGCGGACGCACCGGCAGCGTGGTCACCAGATTTATGGGTGAAACGGTGTTGCCGGTCAGGTCCAGCGGCCCGACATTGTCTGCGGTCAGTACCGCGTTGACCTGAGCCTCCGTGGCATTGTTGACGGTGCCGCTGCCCGAGCCATTGCGCGACAGATTGATGGGCGCAGTAGCGATGCCGACATTGCCCAGGAATACGTCGAATGAATTGTTCGGATCGCTGTTGGTCAGCGTATTCTTGTTGCCTGCGGCAAGCGCGTCGCCGATCACAAGATTCAACACGTTCTCGTCGCCGACAGAGTTCCCCGCATAGCCCCAGATACCCGCGAAGGCGCCATCGTTTATCGCGCCTGGCTGTCGGATGATGTTGCCGAAGATGGTGGCATCGAGCGAACCATCGTTGTCGGCGGAAAGTTTGCCGTCCTGCGCCCCGACTTTGATGCCGGCCTCACCATAGTTTTGTATCGTGTTGTTTTGAATCAGTACCTGTGATCCGCCGTGGGCGGTCGTCTCGTCGCGATAGTGGATTACAGAGAGTCCATCGGCGCCGTTGCCGGCGCCCGAACGGGCGACGCCACTGACGCCGATGGTATTGCCGCTGAAAATACCGACGAAATCCGCAAAACTACTGCTGACGGTGGAACCTTCGCCGATACGCACGGCGCTGCTGCCACCACTGACCAGAGGCGCATTGACTCCGTCGCCGTGCGCGAAGGTGTTGTTGCTGATGTTGTAGGTGACAAAGACGCCGCTGGCCGCCGAGGTCCCCCCGCCGGTGAGATCCACGAGGTTGGTCGTAACGCCTGCGGTACCACCCGCCGTCATCTCACTGGTGTTACGAAACTGGCTGCCGGAAATGTTGATGCTGGCGGTGGTGTTGCCCTGAAAATCGCCACGCAGCAAGTCTTGGTACGCAGCGGTCACGTTGCTGCCGGTCATGGTCAGGTTCATGGTGCCGTTGCCGGACGGCGCACCGAAGAAAATGGCGTGGTTGGCGCCACTGCTGAGCAGGTTTGCGATAGTGCTGCCGCTGATGGTCATATTCAGCGTGCCGGAGGTGTTCTCTATGTGCAGCGTGTCGTTGACATGCGTGGTGCCGGTGGTGGTCGCCGATATCGTGCTGTTGGTTATGGCGGCAGTGCCGGTGAGCTGGATGAAGCGCACGCTGCCTTCGGCCACGCCGGTACTGGCGCCGTTCACGCCATTGATGGTCGAGTTGGCAAGCGTAAAGCCGTTGACCGTGTTGCCCAGAATGGCGAAATTCTGGAAGTCGTTGAGCTGCATGCGGTCGAGTTGCACGCCCGAGGTGTTGATCAGCAAGATGCCGATGCCGCTGCCGGTGTTGCCGTCCGCGCCGGTCATGTGCTGTATGGTGCCGCCGCTGCCGGCGGTGCCCGTGCCGGTGACATGCAGGCCGCCGGCGGCGCCGGTGTTGTTGAGCACGATGCCATTGGAGGCGGTGTTTGCCCCGGTGCCGGCCGAGATGCTTTGAAAGGTCAGGTGGCTCGCGCCGATGTTGGTATTGGTGACATTGAGAGCCGTGCCGCCGCTTGAGTTGATGGTGTTGGTGCCGGCCGCGTCCACCGTGCCGCCGGTAGTCAAGACAATGCCGTTACCGGTGGTGGTCACGCCCACGCTGATCAGATGCAACGTGCCGACGCCGCCGGCCGCCGACACAATGCCGTTGCCGGCGGTACCGGTCCCGGAAATGTTGATGCCGCTGAGGGTGTTGCTCGAACCAAGGGTGAGAGCGTTGATGCTGTTGCCGGTGACGACGAACGTTGAGTTGACGGCTGATGCACCCACGGCGTTGCCGTTGACCGTGGTAAGGCTGCTGCCATCGCCCAGCAACTGTTCGCCCGCTTCCAAGGTGATGCCGGTGGCCTGCGTATAGTTCGCGCCGCGGTTGTAGACGAAGATTGTGTCGTTGGCGGTGTCCACCGCCGTTGCCTGCGCCAGCGTCTGGAACGGGCGCAGGAAACTGCCGTCGGCACCCGCCGGCGCGGAGGCGCTATCGACATACCACACTGGATCGGTCACCGTGAGCGTCACAACGCCGGTTTGGTTGCTGTTCAATCCCTCGACGTCACGCGCGGTGTACTGGAAAGTTGCGGCGCCCGTGTAGCCGGTGGTGGGCGTGTAGGTGAAACTGCCATCGCTGTTGAGCACCACGGTGCCGTGGGTGTTGGCATCGGTTACCACGTTGATGGCGGTGAGCCCGGCATTGCCGCCGGCGCCGTTGGGGTCGACGTCATTGGCCAGCACCCCCTGCGCGGCATTGAAGGTGATCGGCGTGTTGCCCACCAGCGTATAGCCGCCGTCGTTGGCCGCGATGGGCGTGACTTTGACCGCGCCTTGCTGCGTCATGCCGACGAGCGTCTCGTTAAACGAGACGTTGGCGGCGTTGGTGTTGGTGCTGTTGTTGGTGATGGTGACGCTGGTGGTGACCGTATCGCCTGGATCGGCCAGCCCATCACCGTCAATGTCGGTCTTGAGCGTGGTGGCTTGCGCGACAGTAAAGGTTTCGTTTGCCAGCACGCCGCTGAAGCTGTTCAGCGTTTCGGGCGCGAATGGCGCAGGCGCTTCAATCGAACCGGTGCCGGCTTCAAGAACCCAGTCACCACCAGCGGCGTTGCTGCCGGTGGCGTCGGTGGACGCGGCCACGTCCGCGCCGGTGGCATGGGCAAGATCGGCGATGAATTGCAGTCCGGCGTTGCCGCCAGCGACATCACAGCCGTAGAGCAGCAGGTCGCCATCGGCGGTCAGCGTAGCGCCGATCTCCGCCAACTGATGGGCGTGCGCGGCGAGGTTGCCCGCGTTGAGCGCCGTGGCGCCCAACTGGACTTCGCCTTGAGCGCCGTGCGAAACGATATGTATGGAATCCAGGCCATGCAGTCCGCTGGACTGCAGCATCTCGACGATCTGCTGCACGCCGTCGAAGTTGGCATTCAGCACCCAAACTTGCGTGCCCGGCCGGGCGCCATCCACCAGCGTTTGCAGGTCGCCCACACGCGAATCGATGAAGATGAGCGCGGTCGGCGCGTTCGCTGCCGGGCCTGCCGCGGTGATGGTGCCGGCGGCGATGTTGGCCGCGGCGACATAGCTCGGGGACGTCATGGCGGCAGCCAGCGAGCGCTTGGCGAAGTTGCTGAACACAATTTCAGTACCGGCCGCGATGTCCGTCAGCGGCACGAACCAAAGGCCGGCGCGATCATTGGGCTTGTAGCCTTCGATGGCGAAGTCAGCGGTCAGAAGCTTTTTTGAGGCCATGGCACATCTCCTGGTGATTGCTTCATTCAAACATTGGGGCGTGTGCGGTGATGGTTCATTGTGCCAGAGCGCGCGGCAATTCCAAATTACATTCTCGCCAACTTCATTCCGCCTCGGACAGGTTCTTCCAAAGCCGCCGAACTTGTCGTCATAATTTTACAGAAACGTTACAAATAATAGGGCGAACTGCCGCGCGAGTCATGGCGCGCGCGCGTACTATTTCTATTGACCACCCCAATGACGCTGCCTAAAATTGTCCCCGCAACTTGTGTGGTGGCAACGTGACGTGACATCGGTGGCATTGGCACGGTATTTCCCTGGTAGTGGCTCATAAATCCGGTGATGTTCGAGGAGCGTGAATGATAAAAAGGCGAAAATTCGTCACTGCATTGGGTGGTGTTGCCGTGCTCGGCACGGTTGCCCCGTCGCGCGTACTGGCTGGATCGAAACGCAAACTTGATTCCCGGGATGTCGATCTGGCTTCAGGATTGTCCATGGCCAAATTTGAAGCGCTGCTCAATCAAACATTTTTCATCGAATCTCCCGATCATGGAAACGTGATGGTGCGCTTGGTCGCCGTGCAGCCGAAACGCGATGACAAACCCAGGGCAACAACGCTGGAGCAATTTTCACTCGTCTTTCGCGGTCTGCTGCTGCCGACTCTGCCATCGGGCTTGTACGAGGTGTCGCACATTTCCGCCGGCCGCTGCCGGCTGCACCTGAAGGCGTTGGCACTGCGGCGCTCCCAGCCCCGGTATCGCGCCGATTTCAGCTTGCTTTGACACGTTCACGGGGCGACACTTTCCGGCACCCGTTCCGTCGTCAAACGCTTGATTGATGCCGGCGGGATGTAACTTAACGCGACGCATTTCCGGGCGATATCCGAGTTCGCGTACCTGCGTCATAATGGATGCGGACGCAACCATCTCACCTGTCATGTCCGCTTCAATATACACGGCTCTCCGGCTTGCGCCGGCATTTGACGCAAGTCGTTTGTATGCCGAGATAGCAAGCCTGTCGGATTCGGACTGGATTCCGCACTTTAATGCCGGCTATCATGACGGGGGGTGGTTTGGTTTTCCGTTGCGCGCGGTGGCAGGCGGCAACAATCCGCTCTATCCCGACCCCGTGCAGCGTGAGTTCGTGGACCAGCCGGTGCTCGCCCAGTGGCGGGCCGTTCGTGAAGCACTCGCGGCTTTTCGGTGTCCGCTGCGTTCCGTGAGGCTGCTCAAGCTGCGCGCGGGCGGCGTCATTCGCGAACATCGAGACGATGGCCTGGGATTCGAGCATGGCGAAGTGCGCCTGCACGTTCCGATCGTGAGTAACCCGGAAATGTCCTTTTATGTTGATGGCGTGCGCCTGCCGATGGAACCGGGAGAGACCTGGTACGTCAATGTCAATCTGCCGCACCGGGTACGCAACGCGGGTGCGACCGACCGCATACATCTGGTGATCGATTGCCTGGTAAATGACTGGATCGCCGCGTTGTTTGCTGCGGGCCAGAGTTTTGCCCGATCTGCGTTGCCGGTGATCGCGCCGGGCTTTGAACATACCCCGTTGCAGCAGCACCTGAACGAATTCCAGTGGCGCGTATGGAACGATCCAGCCTTGCAAGCCAAGTTGTTTGATACCGAGGATGCCGATTTATTCGTGCGCGAGGTTGTGGCAAGCGCGCTGGAGCAGGGCTATGCGCTGTCGGCCGAGGCGGTGGTGGCGGCGTTGCGGAAATCCCGGGAGACATGGACAAGGCGCAATACGATCCGCTGAATCCCGCCGAGTTTGCCGGGTGGCTGCCGGTGGATGCGTACGTGGACGGCGGGCAGTTGCTGGTGGAGTGGCATCGCAATGACGGCGAGGGCCTTCACGAGCCGTTTTTCGCCGATAGCCGGGCGCGGTTGCGGCGGCGGCCCTTCAACACTTTGTTCGCGCGACACACACCGATCGGGCACCTGACGGAACTGGCATCAGCGTGCCCGGGGTTGCCGCCCAGAGGATTTATTTTTCATACCTCGCGCTGTGGTTCCACCTTGGTATCGCAGATGCTCGCCGCGCTGAAACGCAACATTGTGTTGTCGGAGGCTGCGCCGATCGATGCGATATTGCGTTTCCGCCGCGACGACCCGGCAATACCGGCCCATCAGCGCGTTCAGTGGCTGCGCGCAATGGTCGGGGCGCTGAGCCTGGCCGGAGCACCTGCCGCGCAGCAGCTGTTCATCAAGTTCGACAGTTGGAGTATTTTCGAACTGCCGCTGATCCGCGCGGCTTATCCCGCGGTCCCGTGGATTTTCGTGTATCGCGACCCGCTCGAAGTGCTCGCCTCGCACATGCGTAGCCGGGGGTTGCACATGGTTCCCGGCGTGATCGATCCCGCACTGTTCACCATGACTCGTGCGCGGGCGCTGATGATGCCGGCCGAAGAATACTGCTGCCGCGTTCTTGGAAGCATTTGCGAGACGGCGGCAAAGCACCTTGCGGCGCATGGCGGTCTGGCGGTGAACTATACCCAACTGCCGCAAGCGATCGAAACCACCGTCGCGCAATGGTTCGGCGTGGACTGGAACACGGCCGAGCTCGCCAACCTGCGCGAAGTGGCGCACCGCGATGCAAAGAATCCCCACTTCGAATTCAGTCCCGACCTGGACCGGGACATGAAACGGGCCGGCGCGGCGCCGTCGTTACGCGCTGCAGTTGAAGCGTGGGCACTGCGGGGTTATCGCGACCTGGAGCGCCTCCGCGTTACAAATTAATTTGTAAATAATGTTTAAAATCAATTAGTTATATAATGTCCATCAATCCACCAGCCACCGCGACATGCTGGGATAGCCACCGCTGCCGCGACCGCCGGCGTGCGCCTGCGTCAGTCCGAGCGACGCCAGTAAAGCCGCACCCGGGTAGACACCGAGCGAAAAACTCAGCGCGAGTGCCGCCCCCTTGCCGCGGTAGCCATCACCGTGAAACAGATCGCCGGCGCCAAAGCCCAGATGGAGCGCCGCCGCGTAGGACCAGGCAATGGCGGCCACTTCAATCCGTTGCGCGTCGTCGACGTCGACGCTGCCATTCAGCAGGAGGCGTTTTGCCGGGGAGATTACGGCAAGATGGCCGGCCTCATGCAGCAGGTCACAGGGGTGGCGCAGGGCCTGCTCATCGACCACCAGTCCCCCGTGGCGCACTTCGATGCCCGGCAGGAACGACTCGCGAGCCAGCGTCTCATACTCGACACGCAGGCCGATCTCGCGCAGAAATTTAACGATGACTTCCCGCGCTTGCGCATTCGACATTGCGGTATTCGGGTGGCGTGCGAAGTCGCGTTGCGTAGTCATGTCACGGTGCGGCGGGTGGTTTCGTTGCGTCAGGCGAGCAAATGATCAAGGATGGTTTCCACGCAAGTCTCGGCAGAGGCGAGATGCGGATGGAGGTGTATGTCCGGCTGTAGCGGTGCTTCATAGGCACTGTCGATGCCGGTCATGTTCCGCAGTTCACCACGCCGCGCTCTCGCGTACAGGCCTTTCGGATCGCGCCGTTCGCACTCGGCCAGGGGCGTATCCACGAAGACCTCCACGAATTCTCCCGGCGCGAACAACGTGCGTGCCCTGTGGCGTTCCGTGCGGAAGGGCGAAATCATCGACACCAGCACAATCAATCCGGCGTCCACCATGAGTCGCGCCACCTCGGCCACGCGGCGATTGTTCTCCGCCCGGTCGGCGGCGCTGAAGCCGAGATCGCGGCTCAGGCCTTGACGCACCACGTCTCCATCGAGCACATAGCAACGGCGGTCGGCGGCATGCAGGCGCTGTTGCAGCAGCGCCGAAATCGTCGATTTGCCGGCGCCGGGCAGCCCGGTGAACCAGATGCAGCGCTGCCGCAGCTGGGCGAGTCGCGCGTGCGCGGCCGGACTGTTACCGGACATGAGCTGTCGCAACGGGGCTGTCGCGATCATCATGCACGCCCAGATAACGCCGCCGCAGTTGCGCATCGTCGACATCCGACAGATCGTAGTCAAAAGCGGCGGCAGTCTTCGTCAACGCGGGCAGATGTTGCGCCGAGGCGGGATCCCACCAGATATCGGTGAGATAACGAAAGCGATCTTCCGCGCGTGCGACGGCGTCAAACAAGGCCTCGCGCGGCGGCAATCCGAGAAAATCCAGCAACCGTGTCAGACCCGCGCGTGACAGCAGTTCTTCGTAGCGAACCCGCAGCCACGGCACATCCAATCCGGCTTCGAGCTTCAAGCCAAAGCCGTGCACTTCGTTCCAGAAGTACAGGCTGCGCTGAAACGGATCAAGACTGTTCCAGTGCTCGCGGTATTCAGGAAACAGTATTCCGTCGTCGAAGGGTGTCACCGGCACTTTTTCGGGATGCAGCCCGGGGATCATCGGTGGCCGGTACATGCCGTGGGTGACCCATGAACAGGCGCTGGGAACGGGATGGCGGGTGAGGTGCACGATCGCCATGCGTCCCGCAAATCGGCCGGCCAGGAACGGCAACGCGCCCCAGCACGGCCAGCCGCATTCGATGTAATGGCGCGCGGTCAAGTTGTCGTCAATTTGCGACGCATGGGCACGAATGGCGCCGGCGCTGGCCGCGCCGGCGAGGTCGGGACGCGCCAGTAACTCACGCGAGCGGTACGCATCGTGCAGCGGCTCGTGTGCCACCACCGCGAGATCGTCATAGATGGCGGAGAGGTGGCGTGCCAGCCATTGTGTGCCGCAGCGCCCGGTGGACAGGAAAAATATGGCCCGGTTCATGCACGCGGAAGATACGCCAGATTACGCTGCGCGTCATCGTACGCGTAAAACCTAGCGGCTACTCATCCCGGGGCGGGGGAGGCTGCCGTTTGCGGCAGCCGTTCCATGTGCAAGTAAAGCTCATGGTCAGCGATCGGTATGAATCCCAGCCGGGTATACCAGTGCAGCGCGGGATTGAATTTCTCCACATGAATACGCACCGGCCTTTGCGTGGCATCGGCTTCGGCGAACAGCGTTTGCAGCAATGCGCCGCCGATTCCCAGGTGCTGAAACGCGGGCAGCAACGCGATATCGATGATGCAAAGTTCCGTTTCCCAATGTCCCACATAGAGGCGGCCCGCGCGTCCGCGATCCCACAGCAGCACCTCGAACACGGCGTCGGGATAAACGTCGCGATAATGGCGATCCTGGGCGTCGAATTGGCTGCGCAGGAACGCGTCAATCTGCGCGGCATGCCAGCCGGTCTGCGCCAGTTCCGCTTGGCGCGTGCTGGCGTAAACATGAAAAAGGAATTCCCGGTCTTCAGGCTTGACCGGACGCTTGGTCAGCCGCGCGCGGACGCTTGACATGGCGCAAGCGGCGGGCGGCAAGAGTGAGCATGCCGTGTGCCGGCGGGCCCGCCCTTGCGAAGCGCCAGCCTCAATTGCGTGACGGAAATATGCCCTGAAGCGCAATACAAAAGTTCATCGCGAGATAGGGCATTCGATTATTGTGCGGCTGGTTCCCGCCCTGTGCGATCAGCGCTTGCAGGTTCATCGCCGCCAGATTCACCGCAGGCCCATATGCGCTGCCGCCACTGGAGCGGCCCAATCCTTGCGTCGGGTCGGGCGTTGTTCCAACGGCCGGCGGCGGTGCAGTGATGCCGTTCAAGGCATGCGAGTGCGACGGCAATTCATTTTGCGTCAGTGTGACATTTTCTGAGCCGCCACTTTGACCCAGCACATATGGTGATAGTCCCGGCCCCTGGCCCGGATGCAGGGGCGCGCGGCCCTGCAGATTGGGCAAACCGAAGGTCGTAGTTCCATTGCCGCCATAGGTGGTACCCAGGAGTGAAAACAATGCCGTATTCTGTGCAATGGGCAGCAGTTGTCCATTGCAGAACGCCCATCCGCGGGGCGCATAGTTGAAGCCGAATATGCGGATTTCAGCGATAAAAGGCGCGGACATCGTTGGCTCCTTAATTGCGCGACGGGAAGATGCCTTCCAGCGCGATAATGAAGTTGACGCACTGGTACGGCTGAATATTATTGTGTGGCTGGTTGCCGCCGCTGTTGGTCATGGCTTGCGCCGCGAGCGCGTTGGCCGGGGTTCCCGCTTTGTAAACCTTGACGGCATTGGAGGCCGCCAGCACGTTGCCGGCGGGTGCCGCAGATGTACCGGTTGCGGTTGAGGCCTGCAGGGTATGGGTATGGTTGGGAATCTGGTTTGTGGTGAGGGTCACGCTTTCCACGCCGCCCATTTCGCCAATCGTGGCGGTGGTTCCCGCGCCGTTGCCCATGTGCATCGGCACGCGGCTTCGTAAATTGGGCAGCGCGAAGGTCGTTTGTCCATCGCCGCCGTAGGTGGTGCCGATCAGCGCGAATAGCGCGTTGTTTTGCGCGATCGACAACAGTTGCCCATTGCAGAACGCCCAGCCGCGCGGCGCGAAGTTGCCGCCGAACATACGGACTTCCCCAATAAATGGCTGGCTCACGATGGTGCCTCCTTAGTTTCGCGACGGGAAAATGCCCTGCAATGCAATGCAGAAATTCAGGACCAGATAGGGCTGCCGATTCTCATGTGGCTGACTGCCGCCAACGGCGGCGACCGATGCCGGGTTCAATGGGGTGAGCGCGGCGGCAGCGCCATACAGCCCCGATGCGGACGCGGGTACATTCGCCGCGGGAACGACCCCCGACCCGGCATCCGATGAGCCCTGAGCAGTGTGCGTGTGAGACGGCATCTCGCCACTGATGAGCGTGTGCGCGAACTCGCCGCCTGCCTGGCCGATGACGTAGCTGCTGCCGCCGGCAAGCGTGCCCTGCTCGACCGGCACACGTGCCTGCAAATTCGGCAACGCAAAGCTGGTGGTCCCGTTGCCGCCAAACTGCGTGCCGAGCAGCGCAAACAGGGCCTGATTCTGACTGATCGGCAGCAACTGGCCGTTGCATAACGCCCAGCCTCGTGGCGGGAAGTTGAAAGCCACGATTTTGACTTCGCCGATAAATGGCTCTGACATGAAGTCCTCCGTCCGGTAAACCTAGTTGAACACTGCTTCGTAGCGCAGTCCTGCTGCATCCGGCGCGATTGGTACCAGGAAAATCTCCATTACGCCGAGCGTTTCGTGTTCCATCACGTGAATCTGCTGTGGCAGTGAGATGCCTGCCGGACCTCGAAATACCAGCGAAAACGGTTCGCGACTCCCCGCTGAATTTCCCGCGGAACGTTGGGGTAATTTTTCGGCTTCCATCAACACCAATTCCTCCTTGCCTTCCGGGCACTCCGCCAGCGCACGCAACGTGAACTTGGAGCCAAGCAAAGTTTTGAATGTGGAATACGTCAAAAGATCGGGCATTGCCGGGGAGGTGCGCAGGGCTAAAACAGAAGGGGAGGCACCGCAGCAATGTTACCCTGTGCGGCGACCCAGTCAAGACTTTTGTGACAATCTAACCCGGCCCGATCAGGTGCGTCTGCCGCACTGCAGGTGGCCACTTGCCGCCGAGAGACGGAAGCGGGTCTGTTGCTGGACATGCAAGCCGCCGGCATACCTGTCCGGGCCCGGGGCCGAACGCCGGCGCCAGACTGTGACAATGATACCAACGCAAAGGGTTTTATCCGGAAGGCGATGGATAATTGTTAATCTGAATGGGAAAGGAGATGGATCATGTGCATTGTCGGTAGCGTCGGCAAGCACGGTCGCAACGATCTGACGGACGTCATGGTGTTTCAAATCCTGTTTAACGTGAACATACCGCGATTTCCGGATCCCAAACCCGCGATGCTGGCAGCCGATGGGCGAATCGGGGCCAACACCATCAGTGCCATCATGCGCTTTGAGACCGCGGTGATGAAACTCCCCGCTTCGGACGGCATGCTGGCACCGGGAGATGCCACCATGGCGGCATTGCTAGCGGGGTTGCCGCCGGGCCGATCAAAGGAAAAACTGTCGGTGGTGATGCCGCGGGCGCTGCCGGCCAGGATCCATCTCTACTACGATCCACTGGTTACCGGCATCAGGAAATACGACATCACCAGCAACCTGCGCATGGCGCATTTTATTTCACAGATTGCGCACGAGACCGCCTCCTTCCTGCATGCGGAAGAAATTGCCGGCGGCGCCGCCTATGAAGGGCGCGGCGATCTCGGCAATACCCAGCCGGGTGGCGGCGTCCGCTTCAAAGGGCGTGGTCTGATCCAGTTGACCGGGCGCGCCAACTACGCGGCTTACAGCAAGGACAGCGGCGTCGATTATGTCGCGCAACCGGCGTTGGTTGCCACGGACCCGTACGTCAGCGTGGATGTCGCTTGCTGGTACTGGAACAAGCGCGGCATCAGCAGGCTGGCGGATCAGGACGATGTCAAGGCGGTGACGCGTGCGATCAACGGTGGCTACAACGGCCTGGATGACCGCATCCAGTATCTGGTCCGGGCCAAGGGCGTATTGGGGATCCGGTAGCGGGCCGTCAGAGGCGCCATGGGTGGTGTGTTCATGCATGCGGGGAATTGACAAGCCGGCCCTGGCGCGCACAACATGGCTGCTGTTGCAAGCGCCGCAATGAATGATTCCGCAAGCACCGCACACTTTCCTGCAAGGAGGACACCCACGTGCCCATCGACTACGAAAAGCGCGACGGCGTCGCCTACATCACGCTGAACAATCCCGCCAAGGCAAACATTCTCGACAAGCCGACCTCGGACGCGATTTCCGAGGCCTGGATCGATTTGTGGGAAGACCGCTCGATCCGCTGCGCCATCCTCACCGGCAAGGGCGACACGCATTTCTGCGGCGGCCACAACCTCGCACCGCGCAAGAACATCACGCTTGAAGAGCGCGAGTATTTGCGCACGCAGCGCATCTACTGGCCGCTCGCCGGCTCCGTGCACGGACAGAAGACCGGTGTCGACGGGCGCATGGGTGACCACTATCCGCGCGTGTGGAAGCCGGTGATCGCCGCGGTCAACGGCTGGGCCGCGGGCGCCGGCATGTATATCCTGCTCTCGTCCACCGACATCCGCATTGCCAGCGCCGAACACGCGCGCTTCAAGTTTGCGCTGCTGACTCAGGGCTGGCTGGGCCACGGCCCCGGCGCGAGCCTCCTGGCCAAGCAACTGCGCTATATCGATGCCATGAAAATCCTGCTTACCGACGAGCCCTTCGATGCACAGGAAGCGCTGCGCATCGGCCTCATCAACGAAGTCGTGCCGCACGCGCAATTGCTGGAGCGCGCGGAGAAAATGGCGCGCCATATCTGCACGCTGCCGCCGGTGGCGGTGCGCATGATGAAGGAGTTTGTGGTGCGCTTTGGCGATCTGCCGACCGACCAGGCCTGGCACATTCAAAACCTGATCAACTCGCTGCTGATCCAGACCACCACCGACGGCGAAGAAGGCCGCCAGGCCTTCAACGAAAAGCGCAAGCCGAAGTTCAACGGCAAGCTGCGCAAGCGCGGCGATGCGTGGCCGGATTTGTCGGACGAAGATGCCAAGCGGCTCGACGAAGCGTATCGCAGCGGGGAGTTTTAAGCGGCGATGCGCGCACGCGGGGCACGCCTTGGGTGTTCATAGGGGTTGTATATAAGTATCTGTTTTTAAACAACTTTTAATGTATGCGCACGGAAAAGACGTGCACGAACAACTTCCGCGGTGTTCGCGCCATACCGCGCGCCCATCGCCCGGCGATGAGCGTCCAGGCGCCGGGGTATGGCGCTCCCGGGAAACGTATTCCCGACACACCTGCAGAACCGCTTGACCCACATCGGTTCAAGTCATAATCTCAAACAACGCCGTGGCGTTAACGGTTATGCGCGGTGTGCCCGAAGCCAAGAGAGGGGAGACTCATGTCCATGATCCCAGGTTTGGAGCGGCCGGCCCCGGTCCCCAATGAACAGACCAAGCCGTTCTGGGACGCGTGCAATGCGCGTCGATTGGTGTTGCAGAACTGTACGGCTTGCAGCAGGCTTCATTACCCGCCCACCCAGAAATGCAGCCAGTGCGGCGCGGCCGACACGCTGGAATGGAAAGAGGTGCAGGGCAAGGGACACATCGATGTCTTCTTCGTGATACGCGACTCGCGCATCCGGGGTTTTCGCTCCGCGCAACCCATCAATTTCGCGGTGATTACCCTGGACGAAGATCCCGGCATCAACTTCCTGTCCAATCTTCCGGGTACCGCGCCGGGCAAGGTGCCCGTCGGCGCGCCCGTGAACCTGATATTCGAACCGACGAATACCGGCCAATTACTTCCCGAGTGGCAGGTTGCCACGTAGTCACACGGTGTAAGAAGCCAGTGAACACCTATTGGGAATGAGGGGGACTGCGATGGCAACTGGCACGAACTGGATGAGAAATCGCGAAGGGATGGGGCTTTGGGAACATCGCGGCAAGGTAGCCATCGTCGGCTGGGGGCAGTCGCATATCGACCGGCGCTGGGATGGCGTTACGCTCGACCGCAGTTGCGGCGGATTGACCCGGGAGGCATGCCTGAAAGCGGTCGCCGACGCCGGCCTGACGCTGGACGATATCGATGGCCTGATCACCAGCCCCGACACGCGCGCGGAGCAGACCTGGGCGCCGCGGCCGTATTTCGAGCCGCCTTACGACTCCGAGGACGGCCTGATCAAGGCCAGCGCGCCGTGGATCCAGAAAGCGCTGGGGCTGAAGAACGTCAAGTACATGGAATCCGAGGCGCCCTACATCGGCCCGATGATGGGCATGGCCGCGCAGGCCGTCGGCGACGGTTTGTGCAAGACCGCCCTGGTGTGGTACCCGATGGTGAACCTCGCCGGCCGTTATGGGCACAATAATCCGCAAAACAACCGTGAGACGGCGCCGGGTCCCAACGCGTTCACGCTGCCGTGGGGCTATCAAAGCGGCGCGATGTTCAACAATCTCGTCGTGTTTCTGCAGTACTGCAAAAAGTACGGCAAGTCCCACGACGGTCTGGCGCCGCTGTGTTTGAACCTGCGCAGAAACGGCTTGCGCACACCCTGGAGTTACTACGCGCTGCACGAGCCGCACCAACTCACCCGGGACGAATACCTGAACGGGCGCGTGATCGAGGAGCCGCTGGTGGTGCATGACTGCGACCGGCCGGTGAACACCTGCGCGGCCTTTATCTTTACCACCGCCGAGCGCGCGAGGGATTTGCGGCAGAAGCCGGTCTACGTGCTGAACCATTGCCAGAACGGCGGCCGCGGCCGCAGCAGCATGGCCACGCTGGACGAGCATCAGCAGGCGTGCGCAAGTCTGGCGCGCAAAATGTGGGAAGGATCAGGTCTGACCGCCAGGGACGTCGACATCTTCAATCCGTACGACGGCTACCTCACCTTCACGCAACAGTTCCTCGAAGGCTTTCAGTGGCACGGCGTCAAATTGGGCGAAGCGCACGATTTCTACGCCGGCGACATCCGGGTTGAAGGTCCGCATCCCTTCCTGTCCAGCGGCGGCAACAACGGCACGGGGCGCACGCGGGCCTGCCTGTTCTCGGACAGCCTCGAACAGCTGCGCGGGACCGCGGGTGCGCGGCAAGTCACCGTCCGCGCCGACACCGCGCTTGCAGGCTGCAACACGCCCGATAGCTGCGGCTTCATGATGATGAGCAAGCACGCGAACTAGCATTTCCCGTCCGCGAACCCGCGCAACTTAACGCCAGGCCCCACGCCTTTTGCTTGCGCAAGCACTTTGAGGCCGCCGTACTGCGCCGGGTCCACCAGCGCCATCATCGCCATGCGATTGAGTGCCGCGCGCGCGCTGGACAGGCCTTGTGTTTCAAGCGCGGCCAGGTCCGAGGCAAAACCAAGATTGGTCAAAAACCGGCTTTGCGCGGTGTAGCCCACGGTCGATAGACCATGCCGCTCACCCAGCTGCATGAGCGAGGTGAAATCCACGTGGCAGGTGATGTCCTGTTCCCCGACGTGCTCGTAGGGGGCATCGGTGGCCGCGTGCTGGTGGTAGCACACCAGCGTCCCCCGCTTGTTGGCGGGCGCGTACAGATCGGCGGCCAGTTGGCCGTAGTCGATCGTCAGTATGAACCCGCGATCCAGCGCGGCGCGGATTTGCAGCGTCCAATCCTCCAGGCCCAGGTTCACTTCACCGCTGAAACCTTCGGCGGGCACAAGGCCCAGCGCCGTGAGCCGCTCCTGCATGCACGCGGAGGCGGGTTCGCCCAGTACCGCCGTGAGTTTGCCGCCGGACAGCGTGACGAAGACTTCCCGGATTGCGCCATCCTGGATGACAAACCGATGGACGGGAAAGTTATCGATCAACTCGTTACTCAGGATGCAGCCGACAAGGTTGCGGAACGCATGCAGTCCGTTGGCCTTGACGGGTTGAATGTCCACGCTGGCATCGTGCGCGTGTGCGGACGTCAAATCGCCGCTGCCGGGGTTCCAGTCCGCGGCGTGGGCGGACGTGTGCAGCCAGCGCGGCGCGTAGTCTGACGCAACGTAGTACAGCGCCCGCGCAAATCGCGGCGTCATCCGCGAACAGGCGCGCGCGATGGATTGCGCCAGAGCGCCGTCGCCGCAGCCCACCTCGATCACATGGAAAATGCCGGGCTCGCCCAGCAGGCGCCACATCTGCTCCAGTTGGCGCGCGAGCAGCGCGCCGAACAACGGATGGGTCATGGCGGAGGTCCCGAAATGGGCGCTGATGCCCTTGTCCCTTGCGGCATAAAACCCGCCATGGGACGAGTAGAGGCAGGTCTGCATGAACTGGGCGAACGTTATTCGCCCCTGTTTATGAATCAGAGTCCTGAGGGCCGCGTCGATTACTGATGGCACGCGCATTCCTTGCAACGGACCCTGTTGTGGACGTCGCCAAGCGTGGAAGCAGGCATGAATTGCAAGCCGCGGGCCGCGCCACGGCTTAACCCAGCGCGCCGCAGGCCCGCAGTTCAGCGATGCGTTCCCCGGTCAACCCCAGCACGCCTTTAAGCACACAGTCGGTATCCGCGCCCAGCATCGGCGCGGCGCCTGTCGCGCAGCCGAAACTCGCGCGCCATGGCAATCCCGGCAACACGCCGCTGCCGTGTTGATCCCAGAACCGGCGCGCGGCCAGATGGGCGTTGTGCACCAGATCGCCGGAGCGCGCGAGAGCCGCCGCTGGTATGCCGACGTGCCTCAGCGTTGCAGCCGCGGCAGCGGCTGCTTGCGGGGCGGCCCAGGCCGCCAGTGCCGCATCGATTGCGTGCCGCGCGCCGATGCGTTGCGCAAGATCGAGCGCCGCCATCGCCGACAAGGCAGGCACCACACGGCACAGTGCGTGCCACTCCGCGTTGCCGCGCACAACGATGCTGATCCAGTCATCGTCGCCCGCGCAGCGCCACGCACCGTGCGGCGCATGGCATGTCGACGCATTGCCCGCCGGCTGCGGCGGGGCGCCCAGTTGTGCCGCGAGCAGCGGCTCGGCCATGGTCCACAGCATCGCTTCGATCATCGAGAAATCGACGCGCGCCACGCCGCCTTCATGCTCTCGTTGCCACAGCGCAGCGGCCGCGACAAAGGCCAGCATCAGCGCGCACATGGGATCGAGCCATGCCAGACCGACGCGCGGCGTTGTGTGCGGGTGACGATTCAGCCCCGCAAAGCCGGCGTAACACTGCAGCAGCGTGCCGTAGGCGACAGCGCGCGCGTCCGGCCCGGTGCGGCCCATGCCGGAAGCGGAGATATAGATGAGATCGGGGTTCGCCGCCTTCAGTGCGTCAGCGCCGAGGCCCAACCGGTCCATCACGCCGGTGGCGTAGTTTTCGATCAGCATGTCGCACTCGGCGGCCAGCGCGCGTGCCACTTCGACGGCCCGCGGGTTTTTCAGGTCCAGCACGATGGCCTGCTTGGCCTGCCCCAGCACCGTGTGCAGTTCCGAGCCGCGCCCCGGGTCGCCCTTGCCGGGCGCTTCGACCTTGATCACTTGCGCGCCCATCGCGGCAAGATAGCGTGTGGTGGTCGGCCCCGCGATCACCCAGCTGAAATCGAGCACGCGCATGCCGGACAGCGGCAGCGGCCCTTTTGCCAGGCGTGGTGCGCCCGGCTTGCGTGCCGAAGGCGTCAGCGTCAAGCCGAACGGTGTGCCCGGCGCTTGCAGGGTTTTGCCGTCCAGTTCGAGTGGCCGGTAGTAGCGGCGATGCCGCATTTGCGGCGTATCAAGGTGCTCTGCAATTTCGCGCAGCGGAAAGCTCGGCACGTGTTCGCGCTGCGCGGTGTCGGCGATCCATTGTTTGTCATGCTGCCGGCTCCATTGCGACATCAGCGCGTGCAGCGCATCCCAGTTTTTCACGCGGTTGGCCTTGGGCACGAAGCGCGGGTCGTCGCCCCAGGCGGGCGATCCCATCGCGGTCAGCCATGACGCCCACTGTTTCTCTTCGCGCGGCGAAATCGCGGCATAGCCGTCGCTGGCGGGCAGGATGGTGACGGTGGCGCCGTTGCCGTCGCCGACGCGCTTGCGGCCGCGGCTTCTGCCGGTGAGTCCTGCGCGCGCGAGTTCCGTGATGGCGAGCGTCGCCAGCGCCTCGTGTATCGACACGTCGATGCTCGCGCCCGGCTGGTTGCCGAGCGCCGCGTGCAGTCCGGC
The DNA here is from genome assembly GCA_902825845.1 of uncultured beta proteobacterium. Lineage (GTDB taxonomy): Bacteria > Pseudomonadota > Gammaproteobacteria > Burkholderiales > SG8-41 > UBA5216. Next base: position 11,041 of record CADECM010000008.1, on the reverse strand, counting down.
GCAGGCCGCGGCAAGTCCGCCGATGAATGCTGACTGTTCACCGACAGGCCGTATCGGCGCCTCCGACAAATCGTCCACCTGACCCGTCAGCAACTGCGAGATGCCGCTGGCGAAAAACAGCGTGAGGTCGCAGGCCGGATCGTTGGCCTGTGGCCCGGTCTCGCCAAACGGCGAAATGGTGACGACGGTTGCCGTGCCATTGTTCTGCCGCAAGCGGGACAATTCAAACGGGCTTGCCGCCCAGTCTTTCGGCTGCCCTTCGCGCACGATCAGGTTTGCCCCGGCAATTGCAGTGTTGTGTGCGGGTGCACCGGCGGCGATTGCCTTGCCGCTATTCAGATAGCGCGACAGCGGGGTACTCGTGTCCGGCGCAATGCAGGTGACGTGCGCGCCGGTGTCTGCCATCAGCCGGCCGCACACCGCGGCAGCCAGTCCACCGCCGATCTGAACCACGCTGAATCCAGCTAACAGGGGCATGTTAGTCCTTGGGCTTAGAGGTGACGGCGATGCGGTGCGTGGCGGCTATTCGCCTACCAGCGCCCGGACCAGCACGCGCGCGTCCTTGAGTTCGTCCAGTCCGTCCACCAGCCCGATCAATCGCTCCATCCTGGGTTCGGGGAGCGCGCGGCGCATGCAGTCACGCACCTTGACCAGATGCGCATCGCGCGTGATCGGATTGCGCGCCGAGCCGCGATAGGCATCACAACGCTCCACCAGCACACGGCCGTCCTTGAGGCCGGCGCGCGCCTGCACCCAGGTGTCGGTGGTGGCGGTGGAGATATCGGGGTTGGGCTTCAAGCGGATTTTTTTAAGCGCCGCTTCCACCGGCGCGGAAAAGCGCACCGCGTCGGAGAACGAATCGATGCCGACCTGATCCTGCGTCAACGCCACCGCGGCAACGTATTCAAAGCTGAACTTGCCGTCGAGTCCCGTCGCGGGTGCGGGACGCGACAGGCCGGGGCGTCGCGAAGATACCTCCAGTTCCAGCCATTCGACATCGTCAGCCTTCAGCTTGTTTTTTTCGCGCAACAGCACCACCGACTCGGTGGCCCACTGCATCGCAATCTGCGCCGGGTAGCGCTTGATGTTGAAGCCGCGTTCCTGCAGGTTCCAGCGTTCCCCCAGGCCCCCCAGCAGGGCATCCCACTCGAAGTCGTCACCGAACAGCGTCTCCACATAGCCGCGTCCGGTTTCGAAGATGCTGTCGTTGGCGGTGAAGCCGTCGCCCGCCAGCATCACCGCTTCCACGCCCATGCGCCCGGCATTGCCGGGATGGCTCATTTTGGTCATGGTGCCATTGTTGGCGAACAGCGCGCCGGTGCGCGACGCACCGATGCCCAGCGCCATGCGCGTTTTATGTTCGTCCAGCCCCATCAGGTTGGCGCAGCCCGCGGCGCTGGACGGCGGGCCATAGATGCCGGGCGGATGAAACGGCCGCGATTCCGCTTTCTGTGCGGCGCGCGCGATGCGTTGCTGTACTTCCCAACCCACGGCAAACGCGGTGATTACGGCGCGTCCCGAAAGACCGTTGACCTCGGCCAGCGCGAGTATGCCCGGCAGCAGGGTGGAGGTGCCGTGCGTGGAGGGTATTCCCTGCGGCTCGTAGTCGAGCACATGCATCGCAGCGCCATTGGCGAAGGCCGCCAGCGGCGGGTTGGTGCGGGTGGACATGCCCACCACCGTGCACTCGGGCCGCCCGCCCAGGCGGTCAATGTAACGCCGGATATGCTCTGGTTCCTCTTGCGTCGAGCCCGCGAGCAGGTTGGCGAGGCCGTCCAGCAGTATGGTACGGGTGGCATCGAGCACGGGACGCGGAATGGTGTCGTAGCGGGTGCTGGCAATAAACTGGGCGAGCTGCTGGGTGGCGTTCACGTCGGGCCTCGAATGCAGAAAGGGAATGGGAAAGGTTCTGCGCCGAGTGTCTCTCTGTGCGGCGGCCCCAGTCAATCGCGAACGCCGTGCCTGCCGTGGCGGGACTCAGTACTCACATGATGGAATGCGGCTTGCCGAGCGGAGCGCTGAGGTAGACTACACAAGCAATGACCCATGCCGTAAATCATCCGCAAAGGAGGCATCATGGCAGCCGCACATCCCGTCGTAGGCACCGGCCGGCACACGTTTGAAATACACGAAGACTGGGCGCATCCGCCAGAGGGCTACGAGATGCTGGCGGCGTCAGTGACGGTGGACGCGCAGGATCGCGTCTACTGCTTCAATCGCGGCAAGGAACATCCGGTAATCGTGTTCGACCGCGACGGTAATTTTTTGTCGTCGTGGGGTGCCGGCCTGTTTGCGTTCCCGCACACCATACGCGCGGACAAGGACAATAATCTGTGGATCGTGGACCGCGATCATGCGCAGATGATGCTGTTCACCACCTCGGGTCAGCTGCTGCGCACGATCGGCACCAAGGGCGCACGCTCCGACACCGGCGTGGCACCCGACGATTTCCGCTCGGACGCGTATTTGCGCGTGACGCACGGCGGGGGGCCGTTCAATCTGCCCACCGACATCGATGTGGCGCCGTCCGGTGACATGTTCGTCACCGACGGTTATGGCAACGCGCGCGTGCATAAATTCGCACCCGACGGCAAGTATCTTTTTTCATGGGGCGAGCCGGGCACCGGGCCTGGCCAGTTCATGCTGCCGCACGCGGTGTGGATTGACCGCAAAGGGCGCCTGCTGATCGCCGACCGCGAAAACGACCGCGTGCAGGTATTCGACCAGAACGGCAAGCTGTTAAGCATATGGCCCACCAAACTGATCGGCCCGGCGGTGATCTACGTCGATGACAACGATATCGTCTACATCGTCGAACACAACAGCGGCATGCTGAGCGTGCTGACGCTGGACGGCGAGCGCCTCGCGCACTGGGGCGATCCCGCGTTCCGCTCCTGCCACGGCGTGTGGGGGGATTCGCATGGCGATCTGTATGTGGTGCGTGCAGGATCGTGGGGCCGGCGCCGCAGCATTATCAAGCACGTGCGATTGGGATAGAACGATCAAGTCGTCACAAGGAACGCGGCAATGAGCACAAGCTACAGATTGGCGGTGTCGGCCAACGACGCCAAGGTGCAAATGGTCAACGGCGCCACGCGCGCGGTCAGCAATCCGGCGCCGGACAGTGTCAGTGTCATCGACCTGACGCGCACGCCGCCGACGATCATTGCGCAGGTGGAGGTGCCCACCAGCGTGGCGGGACCGCCATATGCCGTTGCGGTCACGCCGGACGAATCGCTGGCGCTGGTCAGCGCGGCAACCCGTGTCGATCCGGCGGATGCGAACAAGATCATTCCCCACAATGTGCTGAGCGTGATCGACCTCACCGCCAATCCGCCGCGCGTGATCCAGACGCTGGAAGCCGGCATGGGCGCGTCGGGCATTTCGATCAACCCGGCGGCTACGCTGGCGCTGGTGTGCAATCGCGGCGAGGGCACGATTTCGGTGTTCACCCTCGCCGGCAAGACGCTGACGCCCGCAGGCAAGCTGTCCATCGGTGATGCGACATCCAGCCCCAGCCATGTGGTGATCACACCGGATGGCAAGCGCGCGCTGGTGACGCGCGATGGCGATCATGGGCTGACGCTGTTGCGCATCGAGGGCACCACGGTGGACGTCACCGACCGCACTTTCTATGCGGGGTTCAGGCCGTATGGCGCCGACATCACGCCCGATGGTGCGCTGGCAGTGGTGGCATGCATGGGGCGCGGGCAGGGCGATGTCGACACCGTGAGCGTCGTCGACCTGCGGCTGAATCCGCCGCGCACCGTCAACACCGTCAGTGCCGGCACCACGCCCGAAGGCGTCAAGCTCTCGGCCGATGGCCGCTGGTGCGCGGTAGTGGCGCAGGAAGGATCGAACCGTCCGACAACGTCGCCGTTTCACAACCCGCGCGGCAAACTGGTGCTGTTCGAGTTGAAGGGCACGCAGCTGACGCGGGTGGCGGAGGCGCCGATCGGCGGCTGGTCGCAGGGCGTTGCGTTTTCCGCCGATGGCCGAATGCTGCTGGTGCAGAACATGATCGAGCGCGACATACAGGTGTTCGCGTTCGACGGCGGCACGCTGCGCGAGACCAGCCGCATACCGCTCGCCGGTGGCGGTGCGGCAATACGCACGGCAGGGCGTTAATCATAAGTATATGATTTTATTGAAGTTTTTTAAAATTTGACGTAGATGAATGCAGTAACCAAAAATCCTTAGCCACGGATAAGCACAGACGAACGCGGATTTTTCCGGGGTTAATCCGTGTTAATCCGCGTTTATCCGCGTTTATCCGTGTTCATCTGCGGCAAAAAAAGCTTTTGACGAGGCCCGGAATTAACCAGACACGAATTTTGACGGAGACACACCGATGACGATCAGCACACAACTGGCCCAACACATCAACGCCATGCAGTATCACGACCTGCCCGCCGAAGCGATACGCTGGGCGAAGATTTCTCTGGTCGATACCCTGGGCTGCGCGCTGGCGGGCATCGATGAAGACACCGCGCGTATCGCGCGCAAGGTACTGGCCGGCGCGCGCGACGGCGGTCCGAGTTTGATCTGGGGCACGGCGCAACACGCCCTGCCGCTGGAAGCCGCAACCATCAACGGCACTGCCGCGCACGCGCTGGATTACGACGACTGCAACAACGCGATGGCGGGACATCCTTCCGCCGCGTTGTTTCCGGCCATACTGGCGCTGGGCGAGGAACTGGGCGCGAGCGGACGCGATGTGCTGCTGGCGTATATCGTCGGATTCGAAACGCAGGCGCGACTTGGCAATGCGGTACACATGCACCATTACGAAAAAGGCTGGCATCCCACCGCGACACTCGGCATCTTCGGCGCCACTGCCGCGAGTGCGCGTCTGCTCGCCCTTACCGACGCGCAGACGGCGACTGCCCTGGGTATCGCGGTGTCGCTGGCCGCGGGCGTCAAGGCCAATTTCGGCACCATGGTCAAACCGCTGCATGCGGGACAATGTTCGCGCAATGGTCTCTACGCCGCGCTGCTGGCAAAAGAAGGCTTTAGCGCCAGCGCGGAAGCGTTCGAGCACCCGCAGGGTTTCTTCGAAGTGTTCAACGGTGCGGGCAACTATGACGCCGCACGCGTGCTGGAACACTGGGCGCACCCGTTGCAGGTGCTCGAACCCGGCGTGGGTCTTAAACAATATCCCTGCTGCGCCAGCACGCACTCGGCGATCGATGCCATGATCTCGCTGCGCCAGCGGTATCAACTGACGCCGGAGAATGTGGCGCGCATCGAATCGGTGACCCATGAGCGCGCGCTGGTGCATACCAACCGGCCGCACCCGCGCAGCACGCTCGATGCCAAGTTCAGCGTGCAGTATTGCGTGGCACGGGCGCTGTTGCACGGCGACGTCGGGTTTGCGCATTTTGAAGGCGAGGCGTACCGCGATCCGCAAGTGCACGACTTGCTGCAGCGCATCGCGGCGCGGCCGCACACGCATCAACCCAAAGGCATGGATGAACATTTCGAATGCGAAATGATCGTGACCACCACCGACGGTCAGCGTCATAGCGAGCGCGTCGAGCAGCCGTTGCGCGGGCCGAAAAATCTGACGCCGCCGGACCGGCTGGAGTCAAAGTTCAGGGACTGTGCCGCCAAAGCGCTGGAGCCGGTCGCGATAAGCCGCGTGTACGCGACGCTGCAATCGTTCGAAACGCTGGCCGATGTGCGCCAGGCAACGAAGCTGCTGGCCACCTCGGTCCGCAAAACCACGGCTGCTCGCGCCGCCGCGTGATGGCGTAGCAGAGTGTGCTGTCGGGGCGGCGCAGGTGATATGACTGTCGCCTGTCGACGACGAGAATACCGTCCCGAAATCAGATGCTTATGCCGTACGGCCGAAAGTCTGTCGTCATCCGGCAACAGCCGTACGCGGCCTGTTCGGATGCTATTTTTATAAGTATATGATTTTAAACATTTTTTTGTTATGGCACGAATCTCGCTCCTGAGTTGGCGGGGCCAAACCGGCTCTGTTCAACAACCAAGGAGTCTCTACCATGACAGAACGACTGAAAAAACTTGTGACGGGTGCAGTACTGGCATTGTTTGCCGGCGTGGCTATTGCCGGCGCCGGCAGCGTATCCGCGCCGTACGGCGCGGCGGGTACCGTCGCGCAGGCCGATCCCACGCCGGAGTTCTGCAAGAACAATCCGAAGGATCCGCGCTGCATGGACAAGGACAAGAAAGACAAGGACAAGAAGTAATCGGGTTTACCCGGCGCATGCGGGCGGTCGCAGAAATGATGTGACCGCCTGATATTGGCGCGGGGCACGGTAAACGCAACCTCAACCGAGGTTGCGTTTTTTTTGTACTTGCGATGGCCGCAGTGACGCGCGGCAAACTTAACAGGCTGAAAGCAAAGGAAAATAAATTAATTTGCGCTACTTTGAGCTAATCGCGACATGCGTTGTCCAAACTGCGCCGGGTTTGCGCCGTGGCGGCCGTTGCGTCAGCGGCGGCGGGCCAGTGTCACGCTGAAGCGACTCATGCCTAATTTCTATCCGCGTTCCTTTTCGGGGTTGTTGATGCTGGGATTTACCCTGGTGGTGGTGCCGCTCACCGCCGCGTTGATCAACAATGCCTTTTCCATTGATCGTCTCGTCAACCGCAGCCAGCAGGCGGTATATCAGGCCGTCCAGGCCACGCGCAGCAGCCACAGTCTGGCCGAACGGCTCAATGCGCTGGAACGCAATGCGCGCCAGATGTTGATCCTGGGAGACCGTTCACTGCTCGACGCCTACACCATTAATCGCCGGCAGTTTCTGCAAGTGACTGACGCCTTCGTGGCGCTGCCGTTTGATGGCGAGCAGCGTGCCGCGCTGGCGGAAATCATTGCCGGCGAGCGCGCCATACACGACGTACTGGCCAGCAGTGCCAGCAAATTCACCGATCTGCATCAGGCGGTGCAGCGCTTTGGCGAACTCGCGGAGCGCAGCCGCGCCATCATCCGGCACAGCAATGACATGATTGACCGCGAAGTCAGCGCCATGCGCGCCACCGCGGAAAAGGCGCAGCGCGTCACCGTCTGGCAAATGCTTGCGTTGCTGCCGATCGTGGTATTTCTCGCCGTGGGTTTCGCGATCCTGATCATGCGCCCGATTCGCCAGATTGATGCAGCAATTCGCGATCTGGGCCGCGGGCGGCTGGATAAACCGGTTGCGGTTGCCGGTCCGGTTGACCTGCATTATCTGGGCGAGCGCCTCGATTGGATGCGCCGCAGGTTGCTGGAGGTCGACGAGCAGAAGAACCGCTTTCTGCGCCAGGTATCGCACGAACTCAAGACACCGCTGACCGCGGTGCGCGAGGGCGCGGAACTCCTGTCTGACGAGGTGGTCGGAAAACTGTCGCCGGCCCAGCGCGAAGTGGCGGACATACTGCATCACCAGAGCCTGAAGCTGCAAAAGCTGATTGAAGATCTGCTTGCCTACAGCGCAAGTTGCGCGCAGGTCACGACACTGGCGCTGACGCGGGTCGATGTGGCGCAATTGATAAGGCGGGTCACCGATGATCAGAAGCTGGCGCTGCATGCGAGAAATCTCAGGCTGGAGGTGAAGGCCGGCGCGATCAGCGTGATGGGCGACTTCCAGAAATTGCGCGGCATGCTCGACAACCTGCTGTCGAATGCGATCAAGTTTTCGCCGCCCGGCGGCACGATCGAAATCCATGCCGTGCGGCGGGGCGATGAACTCGATCTCACGGTGAGCGACCACGGCCCGGGCATCGCGGCGGAAGAATGCGAACAGGTTTTCGATTTGTTTTATCAGGGGCACGCCGCGGCGGGCGGACCGGTGAAAGGCACCGGCATCGGCCTTTCCATCGTCAGGGATCACGCGCGCGCACACGGCGGCAGCGTCGAAATCGTCGCGCCCGAAGTGGGCGCCGGCCGTGCCCCGGGCACGCGGCTGCGCGTGCGCCTGCCCTTGTTTGCCAACGGGCCGGTGCCGGCATGAACGTGCGGCTTGCGGTTGCGGCGCTGGGCGCGCTGGTACTCGCGTTGGCGCTGGCCGGTTGCGTGCGCGGGTCGACGCCAAAGGCGCCGGTAACCGCGCCGCCCATACTTGCCACGCCCGCCGTGCCTGCCATGCCGGCTGCGCCCGCCATGGCAGCCGAAGAAGAGCATGACGTCATCAGGGATGCGCGCCCGCGGCCCGATGAGGCCGAACGCCTGTTGGCCTATTTCGAACGACTCAAACGCCTGCAAGGCGCGGAGCTCGCGCGGGAGCACGAATCGGCGCGTCAGGCGTATGCGCGCACGGCGTCGGAATTCAATCGCATCGGCTACGCGATGACCTTGTCGCTGCCCGCCGCGCCGTTCAATGACGATACGCGCGCGCTGGAGTTGCTGCAGCCCGTGGTGCGCAACAACCGCAACGGCCTGCGCGCCCTCGGCGTATTGCTGACCACGTTCATTCAGGAGCGGCGGCGCCTCGGCGTCAACCTCGCCGCTGCGCAGCAAAAGCTCGATGCGTTGAGGTCGCTGGAACGCCGGCTCATCGAGCGCGATCAAAGTAACGCGCCGCGCAAATGACCGATGGCGATCTCACCGGCGCCGCGCGCCCCTGCATCCTGGCCGTCGACGACGATCCGGACCTGCTGCGCCTGATGCAAATCCGCTTGACGGCGGCCGGCTATGACGTGGTCACGGCCGCAAGCGCCGAGCGCGCGCTGGCGCAACTGGCGGTAACACGCCCGCAACTGGTGGTTACCGATCTCAGGATGGATGGCATGGACGGCATGTCACTGTTCGCGGCGATCGGCACCATCAATCCCTCGCTGCCGGTGATCGTGCTGACCGCGCATGGCACCATACCGGATGCGGTCGACGCCGTGAAACGGGGCGTGTTCGGCTATCTGACCAAGCCATTCGAGGCCAAAACACTGCTGGTGGAAATCGAACGCGCCTTGCGCGTCACCGGCCACGCGTCGCGGATGTGCGCTGCGGACAACCCGCACTGGCGCAGCGACATCATCACGCGCAACCAGGCCATGGAGACCGTGCTGGCGAAGGCGCAGCTGGTCGCGAACAATGACGCCAGCGTGTTTGTGCGCGGCGAATCGGGCACCGGCAAGGAATTGCTGGCGCGCGCGATTCACCGCGCCAGTGCGCGGCATGGCCAGCCCTTTATTGCGGTCAACTGCGGTGCCATTCCGGAAGCGCTGCTGGAGGCCGAGCTGTTTGGCTACGTCAAGGGCGCGTTTACCGGCGCCGTCCGCGATCACGGGGGCCTGTTTCTGGCTGCGAATCATGGCACGCTGTTGCTCGATGAAATCGGCGACATGCCGGTTGCTCTGCAGGTGAAATTGTTGCGCGTGCTGCAGGAGCGCGAAGTGCGCCCGGTCGGATCGGCAGCGCATCACAAGATCGATGTGCGCATCGTGTCCGCGTCGCATCGCGACATTGAGGCGGAAATGGCCGCGGGCAATTTTCGCGAGGACCTGTATTACCGCTTGAACGTCGTCAACTTGTGCCTGCCGCCGCTTGCCGAGCGGCGTGACGACATACCGCTGCTGGCGACCCATTTCCTGAACGAGCTCGCGGCACGGTACGGCAAGGCATTGAGCGGCTTCGCGCCGGAAGCGATCGAGATGCTGATCGTTGCCACGTGGCCGGGGAATGTGCGGCAGCTGCGCAACGTGGTCGAGCAGGCGGTGGCATTGGCGACCCTGCCGGTGATTCCCGCATCGCTGGTGCGCGACGCCATCAGTCATCATCAGGGTGAATACACCTCGTTCGAGGAGGCGCGCCGGGCATTCGAGCGGGACTATCTCGCGCGCGTGCTGCGGGTGACCGAGGGCAATGTGGCGCAGGCCTCGCGCCTGGCGCGGCGCAACAGGACCGAGTTCTACAAACTGCTGCAACGCCATCAGCTCGAGTCCAGCATGTTCAAGCCGGCGCGGGAATAGCGCGGAATGCCGCTCCGCCTGACCGCGTGGAACGTCCAGTGACGTCAATTCCGGCCGCGGCACCCGGCACCGGCTGCCGCATGCGCCAACGGCGGCGCCAATGTTCCCGTGGCGTTCCCGGCAGCTGTTTTTGTTACAATCGCACGCGGTTGCCATTTAGGGCGGGCGCGCGCGGTTTCCACGCCATGACAGCGGGCCCGTCGCGCACCATGTGGTTAAGGGCGAACCTCGGTTCGCCCTTTTTTATCCGGGTATTTGTCAAGGATTGCTGAACCATGTTTGATTTTGTCTACCGGCACAAGCGGGCGTTGCAGCTCATATTGGCGCTGCTCATCATCCCGCCGTTCGCCTTTTTTGGCGTGGATTCCTATCTGCGCGATTCGGATGCGATTGCGCCGGTCGCAACCGTCAATGGCCAGTCGATTGGCCAGCAGGAGTTCAATGAGTCGCTGCGCGAACGGCAGGAAATGATGCAGCAGATGAGTGGCGGCAAGTTTGACGCGAAGATGCTCGATAATCCGGAACTGCGCCTTGCCGTCGCGGAATCGCTGGTCAGTCAGAAATTGTTGCTGCAACAGGCGTCGCGTTCGGGCCTGGTGGCCACCGATCAGCAACTGCAAACCCTGTTGGGGCAGGCGCCGACCTTCCAGGAGAATGGCAAATTTTCTAACGAGCGCTATGACGAGTTTCTGCGGTCGCGCAATAAGTCGGCGGTCGATTTTGAGATGGGGTTGCGGCGCGACATGGTGCTGCAGCAGGTGAATGATGCCTACAGCGAGTCCAATTTCCTGCCGCGTACCGTGGTGCAGCGCCTGTCGCGTCTGATGGAAACGCAGCGCGAGGCAAGCGTGTTCACGCTGGTGCCGCAAGCTTTCGAAGCCAAAACCACCGTGGAAGCCGGGGCCGCGAAGAAGTATTACGACGGCCATCAGGACGAATTCCGCACGCCGGAGCAGGTGCGTGTGGAATACGTCGCCCTGGCGATCGATTCCCTGTTGTCCGCCATCAATATTGATCCGGAAGAGGTCAAAAAGGCGTTCGATGATCAGGCCAAGAAGGCGCAGGTGCCGCAGATGCGGCAGGCGAGTCACATTCTGATTGCGGGCGACTCCAAGGGATCCACGGC
>CADECM010000007.1:54198-109792 GCA_902825845.1 uncultured beta proteobacterium | reverse complement strand
AATCAAAGTAGTCAGCGACAAACTGAGGTTAATTTGCAATAAGTGTTTGATTTTAAATAATTATCTTTTGTTGATGATGGTCGTGCTGAGGTGCTCTGCGAGCCTCGATTGTTGCGTGATGCGCAACACGGTATACTCGCTTCATGATCCAGTCGTTCCGGCACAAGGGGTTGCGGCGATTTTTCGAGTCGGGAACCCTGGCTGGTATACAGCCTCATCACGCGAAGCGACTGCGCGTGCTGTTGGCTGCTCTGGAAACGGCGCAGTCGATTGACGACATGGATATCCCCGGTTTCCGGCTGCATTCGTTGAAGGGGGAAGACAAGGGCCGCCGGTCGGTGTGGGTCGATGGCAACTGGCGTATGACTTTCGAATTCAGGGACGGACACGCGTACGTCCTGGACTACGAGGACTATCACTGATGACGATGCATAATCCGCCGCACCCGGGTGAATTCATTACCGAGGTCTATCTGGTGCCGAACAGCTTGAGCGGCCGTGAGCTGGCGGCAAAACTCGGTGTGGCCGCTTCAACGCTGAATCGCGTGCTCACCGGCGCCAGTGGTGTCAGCCCGGAGATGGCGTTGCGCCTCTCGAAGGCGCTCGGCCGCTCGCCTGAAAGCTGGCTGGCGATGCAATACAACCACGATCTATGGCAAGCCAGGCAAAGTGTCGATCTTGGCCGGGTCTCGAGAGTGAGGCTTACTGCGGCTTGATTTTACGCCGGTCGGTGCGCCCGCAAAAACGACCGCACGTGCCGCACCGCGAGCGGAATCTTGTCCTTGGTATCTTTCCACGGATAGAACGTCATCTCGGCCCTGGGGGCGAGCATGGCGCATTCGATTGCGGGTTCATACGGATGCGCCGGGGTGTCGTCCGGCATCACCAGCATGGGCGTCTGGCAGGTGCGCACGAAATCGCGTGTCACCGTGAACATGAAATCCGCGTTGGTGAGATACATGCGGGTGAGGAATTTGTCGATCATGTCCATCGACAGTTCGGGCCGGCGCTTGATCAGCGCGGGCGCCCAGTTCTTCATGCTGAGGTCGTACATGTAAGGCGTCTTTTTGTTGAAGCCGACCGGCTGCGCGAGCACGGCCGCCACCACGCGTTCCGGCGCGCGCTTGATCAGGTTGAGGATGAAAGGCCCGCCGATGCAGTAGCCGAGGACCATGAAGCGCTTGTGCCCGAGGTGATCCATCAGCGCCAGATGGTCGTCGGTGTAGGAATCCCACGGCCGGTCGATTTCCAGCGGGCCGGATGATTCGCCGCTGTGCGCGTTGCGCAGGTCGGCGGCGATGCAGCGAAATTCATTCTTGAATTCCGCCATCGAATTGAACGGCGCGCCGGTCGCGCCCCAGGCGATGGTGGAATTCTGGCCGCCGCCGTGGATGATCATCAGCGGGAAGCCGGAGCCGACTTCCTGATAGCGGATGCGCACGTTGCCTTTCTGGAAAAACTGCATGCCGCTCGTGCCCTTTGCGGATTGCTGGGCAAAGGCCTTCGGTGCGGCGGTTGCGGCGGCGACGACAGCGCCGGTGGTCAACAGATTGCGTCGGGTGCTATCCATGTCTGCTCCCTTGTCGGTTGTGGTGCCTGTACGGCAGTTTACGCGTTTATCTCACGCTTCCACGGCCTTCGGCATTCCCGCCTGGAACGCCGCGCCGGGCGGGGGCGCGCGGTAAAACACTCTGCCGGACGCCCGATGTGGGTCTGAGTGTATGCGAATGGGGTAAATCGCATCCGCACCACGGGCGCGTGCGCGCTGCGTCGTCGCCGAGGTGGCGTTGACGGTGGGCGATCTGCGTGGCGCGTTGCGTGGGTTGAACGCCGTGGCGGCTGTGCTCGAAGCGCAGGCCGATCACGTCTTAAGAATAAGGTGACCCCATCCCGTCGTCACAGCGAAACACGCCCCGGACCTCGATCCGGGGGGGGGGCTGGTCTACGTTCTTCAGGAAAACGAGTTTATATATGGCCTGCGGCGACGATTACGCGCTGGATTCTGGCCGTCGCCAGAATGATGGTGTTGGTGTAGACGCTTACGCGTGCCGCAAGGTTATCGAGTTTCGTAACGGTCTCGCAGGCGGGAATCCATACGGCGTCTCAAGTGACGCTGCGTTATGGGTTCCCGCTTGCGCGAGAACGGCACGGTTCGGTTCGCGTGCTGCGCCCCGCGTTGTCGAGTTCGAATCCAGATCTTGAGAGCGCTCTGAAAAATACAATAAAATCAATAAGTTATGAATTGACATCGGAAGATATGATAGCGTGCGAGCTGCAGTAACAATCCAGAGCGCCTGCACAAGCGCCATTGCCGAGGAGGTTTTTTCAATCCACTGGAGGTGACATGAAAAACCGTCCTGGCATATTCGGCATATCCGCGGCGAGCCTGCTGCTGTTGTTCAGTTTTGCGGCCCCGGCGCGCGCGGCCGACATCAACCGCGAGTGGGTCGACTTCACCCCGCCCTCGGAAATCAATTGGCGCAAAAACCCAAATGGCAGCAACGAGTCTGCGCTCCTGTTCGGCGATCCGGCCAAGCCGGGGCCGTATGTGATGCGCATCAAGTGGTATCCCGGCAAATTCAGCCGTCCGCACTGGCATCCCAACGATCGCTTTTTCGTGGTGATTTCCGGTACGTGGTGGATGGGCACCGGCACCAAATATGATCCCTACAGCACGGTGCCCGCACCGGCAGGCAGTTATGTGATCCATCGCGCCAAAGGCATTCACTACGACGGCGCGAAGAATGAAGAGGCCGTCATTCAGGTGTGGGGCATGGGGCCCGCGACGTCCACGCCTGCCGAGGTTAAGTAGTGCAGGTTCGCGCGCTCAGGTGGTGTTGCACGCTGTCTGGTAATTAAGTGGAGAATTTTTCCCGCATCCGTCGTTCCGGCGCAGGCCGGAACCCAGGTTGTGACATGATGCGAAGCATCTTTATCAGGCGCCTTCAGCGCGCCTTGCGACCTGGATTTCAGCCTGCGCTGGAATGACGGTGCTGGTGATGTCGCCGACCTGCATAACGCGACACTGTTGAATGTTCCATCTAGATTTCAACACTGCGCTACCGCTTCTTGCCGCCGAGGATGCCGCCGAGCACGCCGCGCAGGATTTCCCTGCCGACTTGCGTGCCGATGCTTCGCACGGCGCTTTTTGCGGCGGTCTGCACCAGGCCGTCGTGCTGCCCGCCGCGCGGGCCGGTGGTGCCGAACAGGATGTTCTTGAGTCCGCCGAGCAATCCGCCGCCATCGTCCGCGCCTTGCGCCGGACCTGAAGATGGCGCGGTGCCGGCGGGCGCGCCACCGGCCGGGGCGGCACCCGCCACGCGGCCGGTGAGTTTTTCGTAGGCGGATTCGCGGTCGACCACGGTGTCGTAGACGCCGGCAATGACTGACGCCTTGATCGTCGCCGCGCGCTCTTCCGGCGTGACGGGTCCGAGGCGGCTGCCCGGCGGCGCCACCAACGCGCGCTCGACGATGGTCGGCGTGCCCTTGGCATCGAGGAAGGACACCAGCGCTTCGCCCACACCGAGTTCAGTGATGGCTTTTTCGACGTCGAGCTTGGGATTGCTGCGCATGGTGGTGGCGGCGGTTTTGACCGCCTGCTGGTCGCGCGGGGTGAAGGCGCGCAGCGCATGCTGCACGCGGTTGCCGAGCTGGCCGAGCACGGTGTCGGGTACGTCCAGCGGATTCTGCGTGACGAAGTACACGCCCACGCCCTTGGAGCGCACCAGCCGCACCACTTGCTCGATTTTTTCGAGCAGCGCCTTGGGCGCATCGGTGAACAACAGATGCGCTTCGTCGAAGAAGAACACCAGTTTGGGCTTTTCCGGATCGCCGACTTCGGGCAGCTGCTCGAACAGTTCCGACAGCATCCACAACAGGAACACGGCATACAGTTTGGGCGCGGTCATCAGCTTGTCGGCGGCGAGGATGTTGATCACGCCGCGGCCCTTGCTGTCGGTCTGGATGAAGTCTTCGATGTTCAGCGCGGGCTCGCCGAAGAACTGGTCCGCGCCCTGACTGTCAAGCTCCAGCAGTGCGCGCTGGATGGCGCCGATCGACGCCGCCGACACATTGCCGTACTGGGTGGTGAACTGCTTGGCGTTGTCGCCCACGTGCTGCAGCATCGTGCGCAGGTCTTTCATGTCGAGCAGCAGCAGGCCATTGTCGTCGGCAATCTTGAACGCCAGTGTCAGCACGCCCTGCTGCGTGTCGTTGAGGTTGAGCATGCGCGCGAGCAGCAGCGGACCCATTTCGGATACGGTGGTGCGCACCGGATGGCCCTGCTTGCCGAAGGTGTCCCAGAACACCACCGGGCAGGCCTCGGATTTGAAATCGCCAAGTTGCAACTGTTCGACGCGTTCCTTGACCTTGCCTTTGAGTTCGCCGGCCTGCGACAGGCCCGCGAGGTCGCCCTTGACGTCGGCCATGAACACCGGCACGCCGATGCGGCTGAAGGCCTCCGCCATGCGCTGCAGGGTGACGGTTTTGCCGGTGCCGGTGGCGCCGGCGATCAGACCGTGACGGTTGGCCAGCGCGGGCAATACGCACAGCTCATGGGCGCCCGTGGCATCCTTCGCGATTAATAAAGGGTCGGGCATGGCGGTCTCCGTGATAAAATTTTTCCTATTGTAGCGGGTTAATTCACCGGGGTTGTCATGGCAGGTCATTCCAAGTGGGCGAACATTCAGCACCGCAAAGGGCGGCAGGACGCCAAGCGCGGCAAGATTTTTACGCGGCTGATCAAGGAAATCACCGTGTCGGCGCGCATGGGCGGCGGCGATCCGAACGCCAACCCGCGCCTGCGTCTGGCGATGGACAAGGCCTACGCCCAGAACATGCCGAAAGACAACGTTGAGCGCGCGATCAAACGCGGCACCGGCGATCTGGAGGGCGTGAACTACGAGGAAATCCGCTACGAGGGCTACGGCATCGGCGGTGCCGCGGTGATGGTCGATTGCATGACGGACAACCGCACGCGCACGGTGGCGGATGTGCGCTTTGCGTTCACCAAGAACGGCGGCAACATGGGCGCCGAGGGCGCGGTGGCGTTCCTGTTCAAGCATTGCGGTCAGATGATCTTCGCGCCCGGCACCGATGAAGAAAAGCTGATGGACGCCGCCATCGACGGCGGCGCCGAGGACGTGGTGACCAACGACGACGGCAGCATTGAAGTCATCACCGATCCGCATGCGTTTCACACAGTCAAGGCCGCCGTCGAAAAGGCCGGCTTCAAGCCCGAATTGGCCGAAGTGATCATGAAGCCCGCCACGGAGAACGTGCTCACCGGTGACGACGCGGCGAAGATGCAAAAACTGATCGATGCCCTGGAAGCGCTGGATGATGTGCAGGAAGTGTATACATCGGCAGTGATGGATGCCTGACGACGCCTCAAGCCTCACGCCTCACGTCATACGAATTCTGGGCATCGATCCGGGGCTGCGCGTCACGGGCTTCGGGTTGCTGGAAAAACGCGGTAACAAGCTGACCTACGTCACCAGCGGTTGCATCAGGACCGCCAGCGGCGAACTGCCGGCGCGGCTCAAAACCATCGTTGACGGACTGGCCGAAATCATCGGCGGCAACGCGCCGATGCAGGTGGCGGTGGAGAAGGTTTTCGTCAACGTCAATCCGCAATCGACGCTGTTGCTGGGTCAGGCGCGCGGTGCCGCCATCTGCGCCGCGGTCATGCACAATCTGCCGGTTTCGGAATACACCGCATTGCAGGTCAAACAGGCGGTGGTGGGCAATGGCCACGCCAAGAAGGAACAGGTTCAGGAAATGGTGAAACGCCTGTTGCGCCTTGCGGGCGACCCCAATCCCGATGCGGCCGACGCGCTGGCCTGCGCCATCTGCCACGCGCATGGCGGGCAGGGGCTGGGACGGCTGGCGACAGCGGGATATCGTGTGAAGCGCGGGAGACTGATTTGAAGGTATCTGTTAAATAATTGTTTAAAAAACAATAACTTAAATTGATATCAGGCATGGCGTTTTCCTGCTGTGCCACGGGGTAGCCATTTGGCCGCCGGTTGACCACGGATGGTTCTTGCAGTATGTTCCTACGCCAAGTAACTACACATAAATGCGCGTATGCATACCGTCAATGTCCGGCAGCTGAAAAACAACCCGTCCGAGGCGCTGCGTCAGGCTGAAAAGGAAATGGTGGTCGTCATGAACGGCGAGCACCCGTCCGCCGTGCTGGTGCATCTGGATGAAAGCGGCATGCTCGAAATGCCGGGCATACGGCTCGCGCTGGCGCACGCCTTGTTCAAGGACGGCGGATTGTCGCTGGCGCGCGCGGCGAAGCTTGCGCAGATTCCGTTGGCGGCGTTTATGCAACACTTGTCGCGTTTGGGCACGCCCGTGGTCAAGGGCAGCGCCAAGGACGTTAAAGCGGATGTCGAAACCCTGGAAGCATGGCTCGCATCGTCCTGAGCGATGCGAGTCCGCTGATTGTGCTGTCGCGCGTGGGCGGATTGGCGTGGTTGCCGGCACTGTTCGGGTGTGTGCACGTGCCGCTGCCGGTGCGGCGCGAAGTGTTGCCCGAACAAGACAAGGCCGGTGAGGCGCAGTTGCGTGCCGCGCTTGCGGGCGAGGGGTTCATCATGCTCAAACGCGACTGGAAACTGCCGCAGTTTCCGTTTCTGGGTGAGGGCGAGGCCGGGTGTATCCGTGCTGCGCTGCATATGGACAGCACGAGCCTGCTGCTGATGGATGATCGCGCGGGGCGTGTTACCGCCGTCGAGCAGGGCTTGCAGGTGGCGGGCACGGCAGCGATTGTGGCCCTTGCGAAGCGGCGCAATCTCATTGCATCGGCCGGCGAAGTTTTTGAGCAGCTGCTGCACATGGATTTTCGGTTGTCGGCCGAAGTCATTCGTGCCGCGCTTGAAATGGCGGGGGAGCGATAAATCATGATAGGCAGAATCAGTGGCAAACTGCTCGCGAAACAACCGCCGCAAGTGATCGTCGATGTGCAGGGCGTGGGCTACGAAATCGACGTGCCGATGAGCACGCTGTACCAGTTGCCCGCGCTCGGCGCCGAGGTCACGCTGCTGACGCATCTGACCGTGCGCGAGGATGCGCATCTGCTGTACGGCTTTGCCACGGAGCAGGAGCGCACCGTGTTTCGTCAGTTGCTGAAGATTTCCGGCGTCGGCGCGCGCACGGCGCTGTCGGTGCTGTCGGGCCTGAGTGTGGGCGACCTGCATGCGTCGGTGAGCGCGCAGGACACCGGCCGGCTGACCAAAATTCCGGGCGTCGGCAAAAAGACCGCCGAACGGCTGCTGCTGGAACTCAAGGACAAACTCAATATCACGGTGTCGGCGACGCCGGCCAATGCCGCCTCCAGTGCGTCGTCGGATGTCGTCAACGCCCTGCTGTCGCTGGGTTACAACGACAAGGAGGCGTCGTGGGCGGTGAAGCAACTGCCCGCGGATGCGGGGGTAAACGACGGGATCCGGCAGGCGCTGAAGCTGCTGTCGAAATCGGGGTAGCCGCACGACATGATAAAATATACAATAAAAACAAATAGTTATGCATTGCCGTTACCTTTTGCACAACGTTGCCGGTAAAGATGGTAAAAGTGGGAAAAACCCACTTTACACCTTAGCCACCAACAGAGGATATTTTAACGATGGCAACTTCAACAGCACCCCGCCACAAAAGCGCTGACGCCAAGGGTCGCGTTGCGCTCGGCGGCCACTTTGCAAACCGCGCCGTTATTGTCGAGCATCGCAGCGAGACCGAGGTCGTGGTTCGGCTCGCTCGCGTGATCCCGGAAGGCGAGGCGTGGCTTTACGAGAATCCGAAAGCCCTGGCATCCGTGCGACGCGGACTCGATCAGGCACGCAAGGGCAAGGTGGCAAAGAAATCCCCTGATCTGAAAGCAGCGGCGAAACTCGCAGCGCAACTTGAGGACTGATGCCCTTCACGCTGGTGTGGCTGGACGAGTCGGCGGCCACCTTCGACGAACTTGAAGCAGCGGCCCGCAAGTCGTTCGAAACCCGGCAGCAGTCCAAAAAAGGCAAAGCCTCCAAGCAGGAAGGCTTGTTCAAACAAGTCATAAAGTGCGTCGAGCTGCTACAAGCAAATCCGCGCCACCCCGGTCTCAAGACGCACGAGTACCATTCCATCGAAAATCCCTACGATCCTGACACCAAGGTGTTTGAAGCGTACGTGCAAAATCGAACGCCCGGCGCCTATCGTGTGTTCTGGTGCTACGGTCCGAAAAAAGGGGACATTACGATTATTGCCATTACGCCGCATCCGTGAAGCGACGCGCGGGCTGTGCGAGGCAAGGCGGCCTGGACACTCTGTTCCGCTGACATTCCGAGCCACCATTGTGGAATTGCTGCGCGCACTGGCTTAGCGGGTTGCCAGGCGCAGGTGCAGTATCATTGCGCCATGGCCATCGAAACCGACCGACTGATCGCTGCCGCGCCCGCTTCCGTGCAGGAGGAGGCGTTCGAGCGCGCCTTGCGCCCGAAGCAACTTGACGAATACATTGGCCAGGAGAAAATCCGCGGCCAGTTGTCGATCTTCATCGAGGCCGCGCGGCGGCGCAAGGAGCCGCTGGATCACGTACTGCTGTTCGGACCGCCGGGGCTGGGCAAGACCACGCTGGCGCACATTGTCGCGCGCGAGATGGGCGTCAATCTGCGCCATACCTCGGGGCCGGTGCTGGAGCGCGCGGGTGATCTCGCGGCGATCCTCACCAATCTCGAGCCGAACGATGTGCTGTTCATCGACGAAATTCACCGCCTGTCGCCGGTGGTGGAGGAAATTCTCTACCCCGCGCTGGAGGATTACCAGATCGACATCATGATCGGCGAAGGCCCGGCGGCGCGCTCGGTCAAGCTCGATCTGCCGCCGTTCACGCTGGTGGGCGCCACCACCCGCGCCGGCATGCTCACCAACCCGCTGCGCGACCGCTTTGGCATCGTGGCGCGGCTGGAGTTCTACAGCGTCGAGGAACTGACGCGCATCGTGGCACGCTCGGCGAAGCTGCTCGACGTCGAAACCGCGGATGAGGGCGCGCGCGAAATCGCCGGCCGCTCACGCGGCACGCCGCGCATTTCGAACCGTCTGCTGCGCCGCGTGCGTGATTATGCCGAGGTCAGGGCCGACGGCATCATCAGCCGTGAGGTGGCCGACAGTGCGCTGAAAATGCTCGACGTCGATGCGCTGGGCCTCGATGTGATGGACCGCAAACTGCTGCTGGCGGTGATTGAACGCTTCGACGGCGGCCCGGTGGGCGTGGACAACCTCGCCGCGGCCATCGGCGAGGAACGCGACACCATCGAAGACGTGCTCGAACCGTATCTGATCCAGCAGGGCTACCTGCAGCGCACGCCGCGCGGCCGCATGGCCACTGCCAGCGCGTTCCGCCATTTCGGGTTGGCGCAGCCGAAGAACGCGGTCACGCCGGATCTGTGGGATGCGGCGGACGGCGGCAAGGGATCAGGCGTATAGCGGTAGAGGCGAGCGATTTCGCCAACGGTTCCGCGCCAGCGGTTGACGCCCGGCGCGGCTAATGGTCGTCGATGGCGACGATGTCTTCCGCTTCGAATTCGTCCGGCACCGTGCCGTCGCCAGGGCCGGTGATCATGGCCGCCATGGTGTCGTTCTGCTTCAGGAAGTATTCCTCGCTGATCGGGTCATAAAAGCGTTGGCCCACGGCCACATCGCAAAATTTGATGCGGTGACGGGAAGGGTGATCAGGCATGGGGAATCCAATAGTTGAAGATTGGAGAAAATTCTACCACCTGCGATGGACTCGGTTGCCGGCGGTGTTTTGCGGCGACAGCAACGCATTCGGAACCGGGATGCTGCGCTTCGGGTTTGCGGTGGACGCAGCGCCGCGCATCCGCACCCTGAGTGCCCCAGCAAATTTGCTGCGTCGTGCATTTAACCCCATCTCCGAATGACGCACGTTAGTAGCCATCGTGCGAGGCGCAGCCTCATTATCCACGGAGAATAAAGTTGTTTAAAAACAGATACTTACAGTTTTTGGGGCTGGCATGCCTGATGGGCGCGACGGTGACGGCCAATGTCGCGCACGCGTTCTGCGGATTCTATGTCGGCAAGGCGGACGCGAGTTTGTTCAACGATGCCTCGCAGGTGATCATGGCGCGGCACGATGAGCGCACCACCATCACCATGTTGAACGATTACAAGGGCACGCTTACCGAGTTCGCGATGGTGGTGCCGGTGCCCGAGGTGCTGAAAAAGGATGCGATCCGGGTGGTCGACAAAAAAATCTTCGACCGCATCGATGCCTATACCGCGCCGCGGCTGGCGGAGTATTTTGATCCCGATCCGTGCCGGGCGCGGCTTGAGATGCGCATGCAGCGCGCGCCGGCAGCCGCCGAGATGGACGCGCGCGGCAGGGTGGGCGCGGCCAAGGCGCTGGGCGTGAAGATTGAAGCGCAATACACGGTGGGCGAGTACGACATCGTGATTCTGTCGGCCAAGGAATCGGGTGGGCTGGAGCGCTGGCTGCGGCTCAATCAGTATCGCATTCCGCAGGGCGCATCGCAGGCGCTGCAGCCGTACATCCGCCAGGGCCTGAAATTTTTTGTGGCGAAGGTGAATTTGAAGGAACAGGTGAAGACGGGTTCCACCTTGCTGCGCCCGCTGCAGTTCAGTTTCAACTCTGAAAAATTCATGCTGCCGATACGATTGGGCACGGTGAACGCGCAGGGGCCGCAGGATCTGGTGATTTACATGCTCACCCAAAACGGCCGCGTTGAGACCACCAACTACCGCACGGTAAAACTGCCGGCCAACATGGATTTGCCGGTGTACCTGCGCAGCGAGTTTGCGCCGTTTTACAAGGCGATGTTCAGCGAGCACGCAAAGCGCGAAGCGATGCGTGTGGTGTTCACCGAATATTTCTGGGATATGGGCTGGTGCGACCCGTGTGCCGCTGATCCGCTGAGCACGGAGGAACTGAAAGCCGCCGGCGTGTGGTGGCTGCCCGAGCCGCACCTTGCACCGGGACAGTCCGCGCCGGTGCCGCTGCTGCGTGCACCGGCTGCCGGCGGCGCGCAGAAGGCGATGGTGACGCGGCTGCATGTGCGTTACAGCGCGCAGACCTTTCCTGAAGACCTGATGTTTCAGGAAACCAGAGACCGGCAGAATTACCAGACACGCTACGTGCTGCGTCACGCGTGGAAGGGCGATGAAAACCAGTGCGAGGAAGCGAAGTCGTATCTTCTCCGCGTCACTGAACGTCAGGAACGCGAAGCGCAGCAGTTGTCGAATCTGACCGGCTGGGACATCAACGAAATACGCCGGCGTGCCGGATTGAAATCTGCCGCTATGATTCAGGGATGGCGCGCGCGCATCGCGGCTTGGTAGCGCGCCATTGCAGACCCATTCATTAGAGAAAAATATGTTTAAAATCAAATACTTACAAAAATACCATGCATTGGCTGCGGTAACGGGCCTGGTGCTGGCCAGTGGCGCGCACGCCTTTTGCGGTTTCTACGTCGGCAAGGCCGATGCGGGCCTGTTCAACGACGCGAGCAAGGTGGTGATGGTGCGCGACGGCGACCGCACCACCATCAACATGCTCAACGATTACCAGGGCGAGCCCAAGGCCTTCGCGCTGGTGGTGCCGGTGCCCGAGGTGCTGCAGAAGGACCAGATCAAGACGCCGTTTCGCGTGCTGTTCGACCGCATCGACGCCTACAGCGCGCCGCGCCTCGCGGAATATTTCGACCGCAATCCGTGCGAGCCGCGGCGCGACATGGCGGTGATGGCGGCGCCCGCGCCGCGCATGATGGCCAAGTCGGAAGCGCGATCCGCGGAAAGTCTTGGGGTCACGGTCGAAGCGCAATACACGGTGGGCCCCTACGACATCGTGATTCTGTCCGCCACGCAATCCGACGGCCTCGAAACCTGGCTACGGCAGAACGAATACACCATTCCGCAGGGCGCGTCGGCGGCGCTGGCGCCGTATATCCGGCAGAACATGAAATTCTTCGTCGCCCGGATCAATCTGGAGGAGCAGGCGAAATCCGGCTCGCAGTTTCTCGCGCCGCTGCAGTTTTCCTTCAAGTCCGAAAAATTCATGCTGCCGATACGCCTCGGCATGATCAACGCGCGTGGTCCGCAGGATCTGGTGCTGTGGGTGCTGACGCGCAACGGCCGCGTCGAATCCACCAACTACCGCACCGTGAAGCTGCCGGCGAACGTGAATATTCCGCCGTATATCAAGGTCGACGAAAAATACACCTTCGGCGCGTTCTACAAGGCGATGTTCGACGAGCAGGCGAAGCGCGAACAGTACCGCGTGCTGTTCACGGAATATTTCTGGGACATGGCGTGGTGCGATCCCTGCGCCGCCAATCCGCTGACGCCGCAGGAACTGTCCAACCTCGGCGTCAGTTGGGTGAGCGGCGCGGTGCAGCCGCGCTTCAGGGGCGGTGCGACACCGGTGCGGGTGACGCGGCTGCATGTGCGCTACACGCCGGAAACCTTTCCCGAAGATCTGATGTTTCAGGAAACCGCCGACCGCGCCAATTTTCAGACGCGCTACGTACTGCAGCACCCGGTGAAGATCGAGCCCACCGCTTGCCCGGCGGCCGAAAAATACCTTGAGCAGGTGCGCGAGCGCCAGCACAAGGAAGCTGAAACGCTGGCGACGCTCACCGGCTGGGATATCGGCGAAATCCGCGCCAAGTCGGGCCTCGAATCGGATGGTGATTTCTGGCGCAGCGTGCGCAAGTTTTTCACCGGCAAGCTGTAAGCGCGCGGGGCAGACATGGTCACAGTGAATTTGCCGTTCCCATCGGCCCGCGGCGTTGCGCCGTGGCGCCGGCTGCGCGACAAGCTTGCGGCAACCGATGCGCGCCTCTACCAGATCCTGTTTCTGGCGACGCTGCTGACAATCGGCGTGCTGGCGCGTGATTTCAGTCTCAGGGCCGAACAAATGGCGCTCACCTTTGCCGCGGGGGTGGCGACGCAGGCCATGTTTGTGCGGTTGTTGGGCCTGCGCAAGGTCGGCTTTCTGAGTGCGATCATTACCTGCTTCGGCCTGTCGATCCTGCTGCGCGCCGACACGCTGTGGGTGCATCCGCTGGCGGCGTTCATCGCCATCGGCGCCAAGTTCGTGATTCGCGTCAACGGCAAGCACCTGTTCAATCCGGCGAATCTGGGCGTGATTGCGGGGATAACGCTGTTGCCGGGGGCGTGGATTTCGCCGGGGCAGTGGGGCAACGATCTGCTCTATGCGGCGTGGTTCGTCGCGCTCGGTTCCATCGTCACCAACCGCTCGCGGCGCATGGACATCAGCTGGATGTTTCTCGGCGGCTACGTGGCCCTGCTCGCCGCGCGCGTGCTGTGGCTGGGCCAGTCGGGCGCGATCTTCTGGCACCAGCTGCACAGCGGGGCGCTGCTGCTGTTCGCGTTTTTCATGATCTCCGACCCGATGACCATTCCCAATCATCAGCGCGCCCGGCTCCTCTATGCGCTGCTGGTGGCCGTCGGCGCTTTCCTGTGGCAGTTTTATCTGTTCAAGCCCAACGCACTGATCTGGGCGCTGTTCCTGCTGACGCCGCTGGTGCCGCTGCTCGACCGCGTGTGGCCAGCACAGCGTCATGACTGGCACGCGCCAGGCGCGCCGGCCGCGAAATCAGGGGTGGTACCTTCGTCGACAGCGTGATAACATGCTCACCCGTATTGATGCCGGCGCGCGCGATGCGCGCCGCACAACGGGAAGCACACGGGCATGACCGAGGTTGAATACAGTGCGCAACGGCGATTCGTCTGGCCGGTCCGTGTCTATCACGAAGACACCGACGGCGCTGGCGTTGTCTACTACGCGAATTACCTGCGCTACTTCGAGCGCGCGCGCACCGAATGGCTGCGCGCGCTGGGCTTCGAGCAGCCCGATCTGGCGGCACAACACGGCGTGGTGTTCGTGGTGCGCTCGATTGCCGTGGAATATCTGTTGCCCGCGCGATTTAATGACGCACTTGCCGTGTCCGTGGAACTTGCCAGCGCCGGCGCGAGTCAGATACGCGTGAATCAACAGGTGTCGCGCGCGGACAAGACGCTGGTGCAGGCGCAGGTGCGGTTGGCCTGTGTCAGCATCGCCGCCCTCAAGCCGGTCAAAATGCCCGAACCGCTGAGCGTAAAAATAAGCGAAAAAACAAGGACAACATGAACGCAAACGCAACCGCCCCCCTGTCGCACGACATGTCGATTCTGAGCCTGATCACCGGCGCCAGCGTGCTGGTGCAGGTGGTGATGCTGATCCTGCTGCTGGCCTCGCTGTTTTCCTGGTACTACATTTTCCTCAAGTACTTCGCGCTGCGCCGCGCCTCGGCGCTGGCCGACGAGTTTGAAAAGCAGTTCTGGAGCGGTGCCGATCTCAACGATCTGCACCAGCGCGCGATGAATTCGCGCACCGATGCCGGCAGCATGGAGCGCATTTTCGAATCCGGGTTCCGCGAGTTCATGAAGCTGCGCAAGCAGCCCGGCATGGACGTGCGCGCCGTCACCGACGGCACGCGTCGCGCCATGCGCGCCACCTACCAGCGCGAAATGGACGAGCTGGAGGCCCATTTGTCGTTCCTCGCGTCGGTGGGTTCGGTGAGTCCGTACGTGGGCCTGTTCGGCACGGTGTGGGGCATCATGAATTCGTTTCGCGGGCTGTCGAACGTGGCGCAGGCCACGCTGGCCGCGGTGGCGCCGGGCATTGCCGAGGCGCTGGTGGCGACCGCGATGGGCCTGTTTGCCGCGATACCCGCGGTGCTTGCCTACAATCGCTACGCGGGCGATGTGAACCGCCTCGCGATTCGCTATGACTCGTTCATGGAAGAGTTTTCCAACATCATGCAGCGTCAGGCGCATTGACCGGGCGGCCCGCGATGATCACCAACAACAAACGCAGTGGCCACGTGCTGATGAACCAGATCAACGTGGTGCCGTATATCGACGTGATGCTGGTGCTGCTGGTGATCTTCATGGTCACGGCGCCCCTGGTCAATCCGGGTCAGGTCGAACTGCCGCAGATCGGCAACACCTCGGCGCCGCCCACGCAGCCGATGGAAGTATCGATCCGCCGCGACAAATCGCTGTGGCTGCGCGACCGCGCGCAGGGCGGGCCCGAGCGCAAGGTGACGCGCAAGGAACTGCTGCAGGCTGTGCAGCAGAAGCAGGCGGCCAATGCCGATCAGCCGGTGGTGATCGCGGCCGACAAGGATGTGCGCTATGAGGCGGTGCTGGAGGTGATGGACTTGCTGCAGCAGAACCAGGTGAAGCGCGTCGGCTTGCTCGCCAGGCCGCGCGGGGGCTGAACTTGAGTGCGGCGCCCGCCATGAACAGCGACAAGACCAAGGCGCGCGCACTGGCACTGGCGATGCACGCCGTGTTTATTCTGCTGATTGTGTTCGGCGTGTCGTGGCAGCGCAAGCCGCCGACGCCGGTGCAGGCCGATTTGTGGAGCAATCTGCCGCCGCTGCCGCAAACCCGCGCGGTGGCGCCGCCGCCCCCCGCGCCGGAGCCGACGCCGGCACCGCCCAAGCCGGCCCCGCGTGTGACACCGCCGCCACCGCCGAAGGTTGAGCGTGCGGCGCCCAAACCCGATATCGCGCTGAAAAAGGTGGAGAAGGAAAAGAAGGCCGAGCCCAAGCCCCCGCCCAAGCCCGAACCGAGAAAAATCGAAGACGACAAAGTCGCGCGCCAGCAAAAGGAAGCGCAGGCCAGGGCGCAACGCGAAGCACGCGAACGGGATACGCAGCGGGAGCTGGCCGAGAAGGAAGCGAAGGCCGCCGCGGACAAGGTGGCCGCGGAGAAGGCGGCGGCCGAGCGCGCGGCGCGCGCCGCCGAGGCGAGCGAAAACCAGAAATACATCAACGGCATCCATGCGAAAGTGTGGGCCCGGGTGGCAGTGCCGCCCGACCTGCAGGGCAGTCCGGAAGCCGTATTCGTGGTGTCGCTGCTGCCCGGCGGCGAGTTGCAGAGTGTGGTGATGCGCAAGAGCAGCGGCAACCCCGCCTACGATGCGGCCATCGAACGCGCGATTCGCCAGGCGCAACCTTTCAACGTGCCCACCGGCGATCAGTTTCACCGCAGTTTCAGGAGTTTTCCCATGGCGTTTCGTCCGCGTTGATGACAGCCGTTGTCATCGGTACGTGGGCGGAACTGGGGAAAGGCCGCAGGGTCACATTCGCAACCCGCTTGGAGTTCCACTTGAAACACAGCCTGCAAAATATACGTAAGTTATTGTTTTTATTGATATTTTTTTGTATTTCCGCCAGTGCCTGGGCACAGATCAGCATCGAAGTGATCGGCGGCGGTGCCACCCAGAGACCCGCACCATTATCGGCGTCGGATTATCCGTGCAACTACTCGACTGCGGTTAACAGCAAGTCGATCGCGGTCGCGATTGCGCCGTTTCGGGCGGACGGCGGACCGGCGCAGCAGGTGCATGCCGTGATCGCTGCGGACCTGAAGCGCAGCGGACTGTTTGCCGTGGTTGACGCCGCGGGCGCCAGGCCGCAGCACGAGCCGGACCAGATCGACTATCCGCACTGGCAATCGCGCAATGCCAGGGCGATTGTCATCGGCAGTGTGACGCCGTCGTCGGGCGGCCGCTACGACGTGCGTTTTCGTCTGATGGATGCCGCGCAACAAACGCAATTGGCGGGCTTTGCGTATACCGCGGGCGCCGCGCAGTTGCGCCTCACCGCGCACAAGATCGCCGACGTCATTTACGAAAAGATGACCGGCGAAAAAGGCGCGTTCGCCACGCGCATTGCGTATGTGGTGCGCCTGCCCGGCAAACGCTTCCGGCTAGCCGTGGCGGATTCGGACGGCCATTCACCGCAGACCATTCTGTCGTCCAACGAACCGATCATTTCGCCGAAGTGGTCGCCGGATGGCACGCGGCTGGCCTATGTGTCGTTCGAAAAACGCAAACCGGTGGTCTACGTGCAATCAGTGACCACCGGCACGCGGCTGGCAGTCGCCAATTTCTTCGGCAGCAACAGCGCGCCAGCATGGTCGCCCGATGGCCGGCGTCTCGCGGTGGTGCTGAGCAAGGACGGGGGCTCGCAGATGTTCATGATCAATGCCGACGGCAACGGGCAGCCGCAGCGGCTCGCGACCAGCAACGCCATCGACACCGAGCCCAATTTTTCGCCAGACGGGCGCTCGATCATTTTCACCTCGGATCGCGGCGGCTCGCCGCAGATCTATCGCATTTCGGCCAGCGGCGGACAGGCGCAACGCATCACCTTCGAAGGCAGCTACAACGTATCGGCGCGACACAGTCCCGACGGCAAGAGCTTCACCCTGATTCATCGTTGCAGCGGACGCTTTGCGGTTGCGGTGCAGGATTTTTCCACGCGCCAGATCCAGGTGCTGAGCGATGGCGGCGTGGATGAATCGCCAGGCTATTCGCCCAACGGCCGCATGATCCTGTATGCGAGTGAGATCAGAGGGCGTGGTATATTAGGTGCGATTTCCAGCGACGGTCGGGTGAAGCAGCGCTTTACCGAGGATACGGGCGATATCCGGGAACCGGCGTGGGGTCCGAGTGTCAGTAAGTAGGTTGTGCTACCCCTGACCTTCAATCAAGGAGCTTGAACATGCGGAAAATAATATCGGGAATCCTCATTGCCATGATGATGGCGGGCTGCAGCAGCACCCCCACCAAGGAGCAAGCCGGCGCCGCGGTCGAAGACCGCACCCAGCAAAAGCCGGTGGCGCAAAGGCCGATCGACGTCGCCCCCAGTCCCGTGACGCCCGCAGCCGCCGAGTCCGGTACGGTACTGGATGCCGCCTTAAGCGACCCGAACAACATTCTGTCCAAGCGCCTGGTCTACTTTGATTTCGACAGCAATCTGGTGAAGGAGGAATTTCGCCCGCTGGTGACCGCCCACGCGCAATACCTCGGGCGCAAGGCCGCGGCGAAAATGATCATCCAGGGCCACACCGACGAGCGCGGCAGTCGCGAATACAACCTCGCGCTGGGCCAGCGCCGTTCGGACGCGGTAAAACAGATGATGACCGTGTTGGGCGCCGACGGCGCGCGCATCGAGACCGTGAGCTACGGTGAGGAAAAAGCGGCTGCTCAGGGTGCCACCGAAGCAGCGTATGCGCAGAACCGCCGTGCGCAAATCGTCTATCAGGGTGAGTAAGGCATGAGGGGTGTGGTGTGAGGGGCCAAGTCTACGCGGGCATAGTGTGCTTATTCGTACTCGTGTTCGCCCATCCGGCGCGCGCGGGACTGTTTGACGATGATCTGGCGCGCAAGCAGATTGCCGATCAGGGTCGGCGCATCGAGGCGATGAAGGGCCAGACCGACGGCCTCTCCACACGGTTGGGCAAGCTGGAAGAAAGTTTGCGTGGCACCCAGGCCTCGCAACAGTCCATGCTCGAACTGGTCAATCAGATCGAGTCGCTGCGCCGCGAAATCCAGAATGTACGCGGCCAGATCGAAGTGGTGAACAACGGCGTGGAAAGCAACGCCAAGCGCCAGCGTGACATGTATGTGGACATGGACACCCGCATGCGGCGCCTTGAGCAGGGCGCGGGCGCGCCGGCAGGGTCGGCGCCGCCTGCGGGCATGACCCCGCCGCTGACCGCGGCGCCGCCGGCGCCGATGGCCACCGCGCCGCCTGCCGCTGCGCCGACTGCGCCTGCCGCGCCTGCAGGAATCCCGCCGTCGGCGGATGAGACGCGCAGTTACGAGGCCGCGCAGCACCAGCGGCGGCTGGGCAACTACAAGGGTGCCATCACCGCGTTTCAGTCATTTCTGGGGCAGTTTCCGCGCAGTTCGCTCGCGCATCGCGCGCAATACTGGATCGGCGATTCGTATTTCAATCTGCGCGATTATCGCAATGCCATCGCCAGCCAGCAGAAGCTGCTGGCCGCGCATCCCGACAGCGCGTCCGCGCCGGATGCCATGCTCAACGTCGCCAGCGCGCAATCTGAACTGGGCGAAAGCGCCAATGCGCGCAAGACCATGGATACGCTGGTGTCACGCTATCCCGGCAGCGAAGCGGCACAAAAGGCCAGGCGGCGATTGACTACGATGCGGTGACGCGTTCCGGACGCGCGCGAGCGCCAGCCGTTGTGCAAGCCTTTTGTTGCGGCATCAGCTATTTGCCGTGCACCTTGCCCTGCAGTATCACGGCGCCTTGCTGCAGTGACATGTCGTGCGCCAGCAGCGTCATCGCCACCATGCCGTAGTAGCCCATCAGACAGCCCAGTTCAACAATCGCGGGAATACCGAAGATTTCCCTGGCGCGGTTGTAGGATTTGTCGCTGATGACGTGGTTCCTGAACAGTTCGACCCCGAAGTCATAAATCGCTTCTTCTTCGGCTTTGTCGAATGTGGGGCGCTGGTTCTTCACCATTGCGTCGACGATGCTCTGCGCAAGGCCCGCGTCGGTGGCGATTTTACTGTGCGCATTGAACACATAATCACAATCCCAGCAGCGCGCGGTAACGAGGATGGCGAACTCCGACTGGTGCAATGGAAAACAGCTGTTCAGCCGCAGCTTCTCGCCCAATGGATGCCATACCTCGGTGACCTCCGGCGCGTGCAGCGACAGGCGGTAGGGGCCGGGGATGCGCCCGCCGCGGCGGCCGAGGATGCCATCCACCACACGGCGCTGAACGGGATTGAAATCGCTGGTTTCGTTGAACACGGGAATGCGGGGCATGTGCGTTGTCCTGTGGGTGCAAGCGGTTGTGGGGAGCGCATTGACGGTAATGGATTTCAATCGCCGGTGTCAAACCGGCGGCCCCGCCGCAAACCACGCTGCTAGAATCAGCGCCTGAATAATCCAAACGGGAAATGATCATGGCGCGATATGGACTGTGGATGGTGGTGGCGGGACTGTTCGCCAGTGCACCCGCTCCGGCACAGAACTATCCGGTGAAAACAGTGCGCCTGATCGTGCCGTTTCCGCCGGGCGGCAGCACTGAGACGCTGGCGCGCATGCTCAGCGTCCGGCTGGCGCAGGTGTGGGGCCAGCAGATCATCATCGACAACC
Organism: uncultured beta proteobacterium; assembly: GCA_902825845.1. GTDB lineage: Bacteria > Pseudomonadota > Gammaproteobacteria > Burkholderiales > SG8-41 > UBA5216. The sequence goes on along the minus strand of CADECM010000007.1, from coordinate 89,778 downwards.
GGCCCGGCGCTGGCGGCGTCATCGGCACCGAACTGGGCGCCAAGGCGGTGGCCGATGGCTATACCTTGCTGATGGGCTCGGGCGCGCCGCTGACCATCGTGCCCGGGTTGCAGACCAAACTGGCCTACGATCCGCTGAAGGATTTTGCGCCGATTGTCATGGTGGCGGCGGTGCCGAACGTGATTGCGTTGCATCCATCGGTGCCGGCGCGCGACGTCAAGTCGTTGATCGCGCTGGCACGGGCGCGTCCCGATCAACTGACGTTTTCCTCCAATGGCACCGGCGCGCCGGGGCATCTCGCGGGCGAATTGCTCAACACCATGGCGCAGGTGCGCATGCTGCATGTGCCGTACAAGGGTGCGGCGCCAGCGACGCTGGCCGTGGTATCGGGCGAAACGTCGCTGACCATCACCACCACCACGGCGGTGCTGCCGCATGCGCGCGCGGGCCGGCTCAGAGTCATCGCAGTGACCACGCTGCAGCGATTGGCGCAGTTTCCGGAGTATCCCACGGTGGCCGAGTCGGGCCTGGCGGGCTATGAGGCAATATCCTGGTTCGGGCTCGTGGCGCCGGCCGCGATCGCTCCGGAGCTGGTCAGGAAAATATACGCAGACGCACTGCAGGTGCTCAACACCACGGATATGCGCGCCCGTATTGCCGATCTCGGCGCCACCACCCTCGCCAGTACGCCGGAGCAGTTCCGGGCGCAGATACGCAATGATCTGGCCAAGTGGGCGCGTGTCATCAAACGCTCGGGCGCGAAGGCGGATTGAGGGGCAGGCCGGGCGTCGCACGGGCGTATCAGGCAGCGGGAACGCACAGCGTCCGCTACAATAGCGGCAGCATCAAAATTCGCATATTGAGAGCGTATTTTTCAAAGGGAGATCGGCATGAAGCGGATATTTGCACAGGGAGCTGGACTATTGCTGTTGGCCGTCGCGCTGGGCGGCTGCGCCGGGCACCGCGCCAGTCACCAGTGGGAAACTCTGATTGACAATGGCAGCGGCATTGAAAACTTTGTGCTGGTGGGCGATGCCAACTGGCGGCAGGAGGGTGGCGCCGTCATGGCGGACAAGGGCGGCAAGGCGACGAGCTATCTGGTTTCGCGGCAGGCGTTCACTGATTTTGTGATGTATGCCGAGTTCTGGACCAGCGACGATGCCAACAGCGGCATCTTTCTGCGCCTGTCGGACCGCCAGAAGATCGGCTCCGCCAATTCCTATGAGGTCAACATCTTCGACACGCGCCCCGACCCGTCTTATGGCACCGGCGCCATTGTGAACTTCGCCAAGGTTTCGCCCATGCCCAAGGCGGGCGGGCGCTGGAACACCTTCGAAATTGTCGCCAAAGGACCGCAGCTGATCGTGAAAATGAACGGCGTGCAGACCGCCCATGTTCGCGACCGTTCGTTTTTTCATGGCCCGTTCGCGCTGCAGTATGGCAAGGGCGTGGTGAAATTCCGCAAGGTTCAGGTATTGCCGCTGCCGCACCCGGGGTGGCCGGGTGAACCGCGGCGCAATCCGTTTGGCTTTGGCACGTCCCTCGGCGACTAGGCGGCGGATGCGATGCGGTGGCTGGATGTCAATGGCACAAGCCTGCGCTGCGAACTGAGCAACGCCAATCCGGCGGTGCCCCTGTTGTTGCTGGTGCACGAACTGGGCGGCTGTCTGGAAAGTTGGGACGAAGCGCTGCCCGCGCTGCAGCGTGAATACCGCACGCTGCGCTACGATCAGCGCGGCTTTGGCCAAAGCGAAAAGGTCAGCGGCACGCTGTTGCTGGACGATATGGTGGGCGACATCGTTGCGCTGCTTGATGCCCTGTCGATAGCCGGACCGGTGCTCGTTGCGGGTTCGGCGCTGGGCGCCGGGATCGCCGCGGCGTTTGCCGCGCGCCACCCCGCGCGGGTATCGCGGCTGGTGATTCAGAGCCTGGTAACGCGTTCCAATCCCGCCACCCACGCGTCGATGCTGGCGCGCGCACTGGAGGTCGAGCGCGGCGGGATGCGCGCCCAGGTGCGGGCCAGTCTCGACCGTTCGTATCCGGAAGTTCTGCGCGGCAACCGCGAGCGCTTTGAAACCTATCGCACGCGCTGGATCACCAATGATCCGTACGGCTTCGCCGCCGTGAACCGCATGTTGCTAAACATGAATATCGACGCGGAGCTGGGCAACATCAAAGCGCCCACGCTGCTGATCGGCTGCGAACATGATGTGCTGCGGCCGCTCGCGCTGGAGCGCGATCTGGCGAAGCTGATTCCCGGCGTGAAATATGTCGAGGCAGCGTCGGGTCATTTCATGCATGTGCAGACGCCGGACTTGTTCACGCAGTTGGCGTTGTCTTTCCTGCGCGGACAGTAGCGCAGGCAGATCCGGTGAAACTTTATAAGTAATTGTTTTTAAACGATATTTGTAGGAGGCGTTATGCCGCAAAAGATGACGGGCGCACGCCTGTTCGGGCAGATACTCAAAGCGTATGGCGTGACGCATCTGTTTTTCATGGATGCGGTGCTGCGGCGCGCGCTGGCGCAAATGGAAGATACCGGCATCCACCGCATCCTCGGCCACTCGGAAAAAGCCGTCGCCTACATGGCTGACGGCTATGCGCGCGTGTCGGGCCGGCCCGGCGTGTGTCTGGCGCAGTCAGTGGGCGCGGCCAATCTGGCTGCCGCCATGCAGGATCCCTATCTCGGCCATTCGCCGGTGGTGGCCATCACCGGTCATCATATTCCAACCATGCAGCACCGCAGCGCCTATCAGGAGGTCGATCATCAGCCCTTGTTCACCGCGGTGACCAAGATGCATGCCAAGATCGAAGCGCTGGAACATTTGCAGCAGTTGATGCGTCAGGCGTTTCGCGAGGCGACCAGCGGCACACCGCGCCCGGTGCATCTGGATATGGCAGGACTCACCGGCGATGCGATCACGCACCTCGTCGGTGAATTCGATGTGCTGGCGGACGAAGCGCATACGCGTTTTCCCGCGTTCCGCCCCGCGCCGGATGCACAGGCGGTGCAGCGCGCAGTGGCGGCAATCAAGGTATCGAAAAAGCCGGTAATCATCGCTGATCGCGGCGCCACCATCTCCGACGCGGGCGCGGCGATCGCGGCGCTGGCGGAAAAAATCCAGGCGCCGGTGTGCGCGACACCCGACGCCAAGGCGATACTGGTTGAAAACCATCCGATGTTTTTCGGCACCATGGGCTTGTATGGCCGCAGCGGCGGCAACCACATCGTCGATGAAGCGGACCTGGTGATTTACTGCGGCAGCAACACCAGCGACCACACCACCAGCAATTACAAAATGCCCAGGGATGGCACGCCGATCATCCAGATCGATCTCGATGCGGTGGAAATCGGCCGCAATTATTCCGGCGTGATCGGCGTGCTGGCCGACGTGCGCAGCGCGGTCGAGGCGATTGCCGCCAACGTGGATGCGGCACGGCACGATGCCTGGCTGGCCAGTGCGCGCAAGCATGTGGCCGATTGGCGCGCGGAGGCCGAAAAATACCGCCAGTCCGACGCCGTGCCGATGAATCCCGGACGCATCTGCCGCGAGCTGAGCGAACTGCTGCCGAAGGACGCCATCCTGTTTGCGGACACCGGCTTTGCGGCGCTGTGGACCAACACCATGGTGTGGTTCAGTCACCCCGAGCAGCGCTATTTTCGCGCGGCGGGGTCGCTCGGCTGGAGTTTCCCCGCATCGCTTGGCGGCAAATGCGGCGCGCCGGACAAGACGGTGGTGTGTTTTACCGGCGACGGCGGGTTTTACTATCATCTGCCCGAACTGGAGACCGCGCGTCGCCGCGGCATCAAGACCATCACGGTGGTCAACAACAACCAGTGTCTGGGGCAGGGACTGAAGAACCTCACCACGGCCTACAGCGATACGCCGGAGCCCAATCGCAGGGACGAGTGTTACGTATTCGCTGAAACCGATTTCGCGAAAATCGCCAACGCGTTCGGCTGTCTAGGGCTGGTGGTGGACAAGCCGGGAGACTTCAAAAAAGCGTTCGAGCAGGCGATGGCCTCGGAACTGCCGGCGGTGATCGACTGCCGCACCGAGTTTGCCGCGCAGGCGATGACGCCCTGGGCGCCGGCGTAGCGTTACCGTTCGCCGTCTCTGGGGGTGTCTGGCGCGTTGCCCTGCGCGAGCGGCTTGCGCAGGTGCACCGGCGCCATGCGCGCGCGCAGCCTGAGGTTGAGCAACTCGACACCCACGGCGAACGCCATCGCGAAGTAGATGTAACCCTTGGGAATGTGCAGTCCCCAGCCTTCGCCGATCAGCGCAACGCCGACCAGGATCAGGAACGACAGCGCCAGCATCTTGATCGTCGGGTGCCGATCGACGAAGGCGCCGATCGGGCCCGCGGCAAACAGCATCACGCCGACGGCCAGCACAATGGCGATCACCATGATCGACACCTCGTCCACCATGCCCACCGCGGTGATTACCGAGTCGAGCGAGAATACGATGTCGATCACGGCGATCTGCGCGATGACGGACCCGAACGTCGCGGTGACCACCTGCGCCGACGTCGCTGCCTCCGTGCCTTCGAGCGAATTATGAATTTCGTGCACGCTCTTCCACAGCAGGAACAGGCCGCCGCCGAGGAGAATAAGGTCGCGGCCGGAAATGACTTTGCCGAACAGCGAGAACAGGGGTTCGGTCAGCGTCATCAGCCATGCCAGCGAAAACAACAGGCCGATTCGCGACAGCATGGCGAGCGCCAGTCCGATGGTGCGCGCCTTCGCGCGCTGATGTTCGGGCAGACGGCCGCACAGTATTGAAATGAAGATGATATTGTCCACGCCCAAAACGATCTCCAGCAGCGTCAGTTTCGCAAGAGCGAGCCACGCGTGCGGATCAAGCAGCCATTCCATCATTTACGCTCCGTGTTTTCGAGAATCGTGTTGCATGCTGCCCATGAGCCGCTGTGCCGCGGTCATCCTTGTGCGCTATGGCGATCTCTGGCGCCGGCATCATAACAGTCGCCCGGCGTTTTCGATCCGGTCATGACAGGGGCGTGAGCGCCTGTTCCGGGCCGCGCAGGGTTTCCAGATCCCACCTTGGGCGCACATCAAATGCGCGCGTTGTCGCCGTGGCCGCGCCGGCACTCACGCGCAGCGCGCCCGCCAATGCAATCATCGCGCCGTTGTCGGTGCACAGGTCCAGCGGCGGGTAAAACACCCGGTGGCCCAGGCGCGCGGCGGCGTGGTCAAGCTGTCTGCGCAGGTGCTGGTTGGCGCCGACACCGCCCGCTATAACTATTTGATTTAATTCAGTTTTTTCTAGTGCATTCAAGGCCTTGGCGACCAGCACATCGGCCACTGCCGCCTGGCACTCCGCGGCGAGATGAGCTTTGTCGCTTTCGCTCAAGGTCTTGCCACGCACTGCGGTCAGTACCGCCGTCTTCAGTCCGCTGAAGCTGAAATTGAAGTCGCCGCGGTTCAACATCGGTCGTGGCAGCTTGAATTTTCCGGGCTGGCCGCGCTCGGCAAGGCGTGCAATTTGCGGGCCGCCCGGGTAACCGAGGCCCAGCAACTGTGCGGTTTTGTCAAAGGCTTCGCCCGCCGCGTCGTCCACGGTTTCGCCCAGAAGTTGGTACTCACCCACACCGGCGACGCGCATCAGTTGCGTGTGTCCGCCCGATACCAGCAGCGCGACGAACGGAAACGCCGGTGCAGGGTCGGCAAGCAGCGGCGACAGCAGATGCCCTTCAAGATGATGGATGCCGATGGCGGGGACATTGAGCGCGTAGGCGAGACCGTGCGCAATGCTGGCACCCACTAACAACGCGCCTGCGAGACCCGGTCCCTGGGTATAGGCGATCGCATCAAGGTCCGCGAGTGTGTGTTCACATGTAGCCAGCAGCTGCTGCGTGAGCGGCAGCACGCGGCGAACATGGTCACGCGAGGCGAGTTCCGGCACCACGCCGCCATAATCGGCGTGCATGGCCACTTGCGAGTGCAGCCGATGACCCAGCAGGCCGCGCTGCGTGTGATAGAGCGCAACGCCGGATTCGTCGCAGGAGGTTTCAATTCCCAGTATTAACAAGGGCTTGGCGGAATCGCTTGATACGCGCATGCCGGTTTTGTGTACTTTGATTAAAGATGGGGTGCTTGTTATAATCCGCGCCTTTCCATTTTCCCCCAAGCAGCCCTTTAACGCCAACGGAGCCCAACGTCTTTATGACCACAGTCCGCCTCAAAGAAAATGAGCCCTTCGAAGTCGCCCTGCGCCGCTTCAAGCGCACGGTTGAAAAAACCGGCTTGCTGACCGATCTGCGCGCACGCGAGTTTTACGAAAAGCCCACCGCCGAGCGCAAGCGCAAACTTGCTGCCGCGGTCAAGCGCACGCACAAACGTTTGCGCTCGCAGACGTTGCCGCCGAAGATGTATTGAGCTGGACTGATATTGGGCCTTCACATGGTTGAAATGTGAAGGGTGAAGGGTGAAGGGCGACAATGCACCTTCGCCCTTTTTGTTTTTTCGGGAGCTGTCATGCCACTCAAGGATCAGATCAGTAACGATTTGAAAGACGCCATGCGCGCGGGCGACGCCAAAAAGCGCGACGCCATACGGCTGCTCAGCGCCGAGATGAAGCGCAAGGAAGTGGATGAACGCAAGGTATTGACCGATACCGACGTGATTGCCATCGTCGACAAAATGATCAAGCAGCGCCGCGATTCAATCACACAATTCGAAAAAGGTGGTCGTCAGGATCTGGCGGACAACGAAAAATTCGAGCTGGGCGTGTTGCAGGCGTACCTGCCGCAGGCGCTGTCGGAAGCGGAAGTTGCCGCAGCGGTGGTGGCGTCGATTGCAGAAAGCGGCGCCACGGGCCCGGCGGATATGGGGAAAGTGATGGCGGTGCTGAAGCCCAAACTTGCGGGCCGCGCCGATATGGGCAAAGTGTCCGCGCTGGTCAAAGCCAAACTGGCCGGCTAAATGCGGGAATGTATATAAGCATCTGATTTTATTTGGTTTTTAAAATAAATGCGACAGCGCTATTGTCTCAGGCGCTGTCGCCGGGTCAGTATACGCACTGACTCACCATGATCCCTCAGTCGTTCATCCAGGAGTTGCTGCATCGCGTCGACATTGTCGACGTGATCGACCGCCATGTGAAGCTGAAACGCGCGGGCGCCAACTTCTCGGCGTGCTGCCCATTTCATTCGGAAAAATCGCCGTCGTTCACCGTCAGTCCGACCAAGCAGTTTTATCACTGCTTTGGCTGTGGCGCGCATGGCACGGCGGTGGGGTTTCTGATGGAATACTCCGGGCTGGGTTTTGTCGATGCGGTGAAGGAACTGGCGCAGGGCATCGGCCTGGTGGTGCCCGAAGAGCCGTCGCACGAGCCGCAGCGCCGCCGCAATCAAGGCGAAGACGGTGAAGACCTGCACGCGGTCATGCTCAAAGCCGCGCAGTTTTATCGCGGCGCGTTGAAAGATGCGCCGCAGGCCATCGAGTACCTCAAGCGACGGGGACTCTCCGGCGAGATCGCCAAAAAATTCGGCGTAGGATACGCGCCCGAGGGCTGGCAAAACCTGGAGCGCGCGTTCCCCCAGTACCAATCGAGCGCGCTGACGGTGACGGGGTTGGTCAAGCAGAACGACGAAGGGCGGCGCTACGACGTATTTCGCGACCGCATCATGTTCCCGATCGTCGACGTGCGCGGCCATGTCATCGGCTTTGGCGGGCGCGTGCTCGACAAGGGCGAACCGAAATACCTGAATTCGCCGGAGACGCCGCTGTTCGAGAAGGGCCGCGAGTTGTACGGCCTGTATCAGGCGCGCCGCGCCATTCGCGCCGCCGGGCGCGTGGTCGTGGTCGAAGGCTACATGGATGTGGTGGCACTGGCGCAGCACGGCGTCGAATACGCGGTGGCCACGCTGGGTACCGCCACCACGCCGATGCATGTGCAAAAGCTGCTGCGGCAGACCGATGAAATCGTCTATTGCTTCGATGGCGACAGCGCGGGCCGCCGCGCCGCGTGGCGTGCGCTTGAAAACAGCCTCGGCCAGCTCGCCGACGGCAAGCAGTTGCGGTTTCTGTTTTTGCCGCAGGGCGAAGACCCCGACACGTACGTGCGCCAGCAGGGTAAAGAAGGATTCGAGCAACTGCTGGATGCCGCAGTACCGCTGTCGCAATTCCTGATCGGCGAGCTGTCCAATCGTACGGATCGCGGCACATGGGAGGGACGCGCGCGATTGTTGCAGGAAGCCAAGCCGTTAATCAAGGAGATCACCGCGCCCATGCTGTCGCTGATGCTGCGCAAGCAATTGGCGGAGCTCGCCGGATTCACGCTGCAGGAACTCGATGCCGAGTTCCAGATCAAAAGTGTCGCGAAGGCCGCTCCGGCGCCGGCCCGGCGCGCAAGCGCGGTGAGCCAGCCCATGCGCCTGTTGACCTGCCTGCTCGGCAACATGACGCTTTGCCAAAACATCTCCGATGAGCAGGCGGCCCTGCTGGCGGCCAATGCGGAATACGCGCCGGCGCTGGAGGTGATTCGATATGCGCAGAATGCCGGGCAGGGTTCCGTCGCCGCGTTTCTGGAGGGCATGCGCGATTCGCAATTCGAAATCTTGTTTCAGGATGCCGCCGCCCGCATATTGCAGGAAGCGGTGGACATGGATGCCGCGGCGCATGACGTGGCGAGCATACTGCGCAGCGTGGAAGAGCTCAGGGTGAAGTCGGAATACGAGCAAATGATCCAGAAACCGCTGCGCACCGAAGAGGAAAAAGCCCGCTTTCGCATGCTGGATCGGCAGCTTAAGGCGTTCAAGGGTGCGGCCATGGATTCAGGCAAGAACAGTGCCAGCTGATCACCGAAAAAGTTGTTTTAAAACAATTGGTTAAAATTCATGACGCACGACATGGCTGTTCGATTTTGGTATCGGAGATGCCCGTGTTTGGGGTATAATCTATGGTTTTCCTTTGCAGCATGCCGCAGTGATTTTGGGCGCGGTTTCTTGCATAACTCATCAGCGGAATTTCACTCATGGCCAAACCGAAGAATGCGATGAAATCGTCCAAATCCAAGAGCGCGGCCAAGAATGCTTCCAGGCATAAAACCGGCGCGGCGGCAAAAGCGGTAAAGCGCGTGGTTGCGCACAAGGCACCCAAGACGGTTTCAGCCAGGCAAAAAGTGTCCCGGGCTGTGGCAAAAACCAAACTCGCCAAGCCCAAGGTCGCGAAATCCGCCGTGCGGCCGCAAACCAAGAAGGTTCCGGCCAAGGCCGGCAATGCGGCTCTGCTGAAAAAAACCGGTGCCAAGGCCGCGGAGAAACCGGCGCGCGCGGCGGGCAAGCCAGCCCGGCTGTCGGAGAAGGACGAACGGCTGGCGAAACTGAAGGCCGTCGCGGAGCAAATGGCCAAGGCCAAGGGCGGAAATGGCGCAACGAGCGCGGCGGTGGTTCTGGCGCCGGTGGTGGCGCCGGTGCCGGTGCCGCTCGCCGGCAAGGACGCGCGCAAGAAACCCACGCGCGGCCTGACGGCCAAGGAAAAGGCGCTGGTCAAGGAATTCGAACGCCGCGAACTGCGTCCGGAAGAAGCGGAAGCACGCCGCAACCGTCTCAAAAACCTGATCATGCTGGGTAAGGAGCGGACCTACCTGACCTACGCCGAGATCAACGATCACTTGCCGGACGAAATGCTCGATGCCGAGCAGATTGAGACCATCATCGGCATGATCAACGACATGGGCATTCTGGTGTACGACGAAGCGCCGGATGCCGAAACGCTGTTGATGACGGATGCCACGCCGCCGGTGGCCGACGAAGAGGCCGCCGCCGAAGCCGAAGCGGCGCTGTCGACGGTGGACTCCGAATTCGGCCGCACCACCGATCCGGTGCGCATGTACATGCGCGAAATGGGTTCGGTGGAACTGCTGACGCGCGAAGGCGAAATCGAAATCGCCAAGCGCATCGAAGATGGCCTGAAGCACATGGTGCAGGCAATCTCCGCCTGCCCGACCACCATCGCGGAAATTCTGTCGCTGGCCGATCGCATCGAGAAGGACGAGATTCGCGCCGACGAAGTGGTCGACGGCCTGATCGATCCGAACGCGCCCGAAGAAGAAGCCCTGCGCGCCATCAGCAGCGGCGCGACCGGTGACGAAGATGAAGAAAGCACGTCGGAGGCGTCCTCCGACGATGACGAAGAAGTGGATGAGGAAGCAGCGGCCGCCGTGCAGACCGCGGACCTGCTGCGCCTGAAAACCGAGGCGCTCAAGCGCTTTGGCGTGATTCGCACGCACTACGGTCGCATGATGAAGGCGCTGGCCAAGAACGGCCCGAAGAGCCCCGCGTATGTGGAGTCGCGCGAGGACATATCCGGTGAGCTGATGAACATCCGCTTTTCCGCCAAGCAGATCGAGGCGTTGTGCGATACGGTGCGCCGGCTGGTGGACGAGGTGCGACGCCACGAGCGTACCGTGCTCGATCTGTGCGTGAACAAGGCAAACATGCCGCGCACGCATTTCATCAAGGAATTTCCGGGCAAGGAAGTGAGCCTGCGCTGGATCAAGGGCGAAATCGACGGCAGCCACCCGTGGAGCGCCGTGCTCGCCCGCTTTGAACCGCATGTCGTTGAGCAGCAGCAGAAGTTGCTGGATATTCAGGAACGTGTCGGCATTCCGATCAAGGACCTGAAGGAAATCAACCGCCAGATGACCAATGGCGAGGCCAAGGCGCGCCGCGCCAAGCGTGAAATGACCGAGGCCAACCTGCGGCTGGTGATTTCCATCGCCAAGAAGTACACCAACCGCGGCCTGCAGTTCCTCGACCTGATTCAGGAAGGCAACATCGGCCTGATGAAGGCGGTCGACAAGTTCGAGTACCGCCGCGGCTACAAGTTCTCGACCTATGCGACGTGGTGGATCCGTCAGGCGATCACGCGCTCCATCGCCGATCAGGCGCGCACGATCCGCATTCCGGTGCACATGATCGAGACCATCAACAAGATGAACCGCATTTCGCGGCAGATTCTGCAGGAGACCGGCCTTGAGCCCGATCCCGCGACGCTGGCCGAGAAAATGGAAATGCCGGAAGAAAAAATCCGCAAGATTCTGAAGATTTCCAAGGAACCGATTTCCATGGAAACGCCGATCGGCGACGATGACGACTCCCATCTGGGCGACTTCATCGAGGACCAATCGACGGTGGCGCCGAACGATGCGGCGGTGTTTGCGAGCCTGCGCGGCGTGACCAAGGACGTGCTGGATACGCTGACGCCGCGCGAAGCCAAGGTGCTGCGCATGCGCTTCGGCATCGAAATGAACACCGATCACACGCTGGAGGAAGTCGGGAAGCAGTTCGACGTGACACGCGAACGCATTCGTCAGATCGAGGCCAAGGCGCTGCGCAAGCTGCGTCACCCCTCGCGCTCGGAAAGGCTGCGCAGTTTTCTGGATAACGAAAACTAGAAAGCGTTCACCGCAGAGGCGCAGAGCGTACGCGGATAAAACCCGGTTCCGGCAAAACGGCGATTCATTGCTGAATCGCCGTTTTGTTTGGTGCGTTTGAAATGCTTGGCGCTTATGTGGCGCCCTTGCGTCCCCGTGGCAATGAATTTGTAAGTATTTGATTCTATTTAATTATTTTGCATCCGGCGTAGCGCTGATTTGCGTCGCGCTGCGCGTTACCTCGCGAATTTTGTCGCGCCGCTTCAGCCACCAGCCGTAGGTGCGCGGCAGCAAATCAAAGTAGTTGGCGACGCCCAGTTCGCGCGCCGCGTGCACCGTCCAATACGGATCCCACAGGAATTCGCGCGCGATGCCGATCAGATCGGCGCCCCCATCCTGCAAAATCTGCTCTGCCTGCTGCGCCTCGGTGATAAAGCCGACGGCGATGGTCTTGATCGCTACAGCGTCGCGCACGCGCGTGGAAAACGGCACGTGATAGCCCGGCGTGCGTGGCACCAGCGTGGCCGAACCCGCGCCGCCGATGCCGCCGGAGGAAGGGGTCACGACCTCGACCCCGCGCGCCTTGGCGGCGTGCGATACGGCGATGGTGTCTTCCAGCGTCCACGCCGGGCCGCTGCCGTCCACCGCGGACAGGCGCAGGAACACCGGTTTGCCTTTGGGCCACACCGCGCGCACCGCTTCGATGATGTCCATGCACAAGCGCATGCGGCCGTCCAGGTCGCCGCCGTAGGCATCCTCGCGCCGATTGACCAGCGGCGACAGAAACTGGTGGATCAGATAGCCGTGCGCGGCGTGAATTTCCACGACGTCGTAGCCCGCTTCCGCCGATCGCTGCGCCGCCTCGCGCCAGTGCGCGACCACATCGCCAATTTCTGCGACGGTAAGGCTGTGGGGCGCCGGGTCGTGCGGCGAAGCGGGAATGTCGCTGGATGACACGGTTTGCCACATTGGCTCCCCGCGCAGCGCATCGTCGGGCGTCAGCTGGCGGTAGCCTTCCCATGGCGGCCGCCCCGAACCCTTGCGGCCGCCGTGGCCGAGCTGAATCGCGGGCAGCGCGCCCTGTTCGCGCAGAAAATCATTGATGCGGCGATACTGCGCAAGGTGCTTGCCGTCATAGATGCCGGCGCAGTGGTAGGACTTGCGGCCACGCTCTTCAACCGCCGTTTCTTCGCAGAAGATCAGCCCGGCGCCTCCCATCGCAAACTGGCCCAGGTGCACCAGGTGATAGTCATTGGGCCCGCTGTCGCGTTCGGAATGGTATTGGCACATCGGCGACACCACCACGCGATTGCGCAGCGTGATGTCGCCCAGCGTCAGCGGCGTGAATAATAGCGGTAGTGCGCTTGGGATGGACATGTGTTCGGGGCGCGATGCGCTTGTTCAAGGGCGCACAGAATAGCAAAAGCCCGCGCCAAGCGGATTATCGCGGCAGCGCAGCCCGGGGGAACGCCGTGCAGGCCGCCATTGACGCGCAATGCCACTGCGCATCGTAAACCGGTAAAATCCGGGTCCCGGGCCCTTAGCTCAGTTGGTTAGAGCAGCGGACTCATAATCCGTTGGTCGTTGGTTCAAGTCCAACAGGGCCCACCAATTTCGTCATGCCTTTGCCGCCGGTTCAGTTGCACTACACCAGAGACGGCCGCCAGCGGCTGCCCGAGGGCGGCGAATGCGCGCAACCTAAATCCTGGGAATACGAGCTTCTTCAATGACGCGCGCCCAGCGTTCGATTTCGCCGCGAATGAAGCGGTCGAAATCCTGACGGCTGGAGGGTGTAATTTCGGTGATCAGTTCGCTCAGGCGTTGCTGCAGCGCGGGAACGCGCAGCACCGATGTGATGTCGGCGTTAAGCTTGTCGAGGATCGCAGCCGGGGTGGCGGAGGGCGCGCACACGCCGTACCAGGAATTGACTTCGTAACCGGCCACACCGGACTCCTGCATCGTGGGTACATTGGGCAGTGGCGCCGCGCGATTTGCGCTGGTGACCGCAAGCGCCCTGAGGCGCCCGCTTTGCACCGGCGAAATCGATTGCGGCAGGTTCGAAATATTGAGCGGAATCTGCCCGCCGATCGCGTCGGTCAAACCTTGCGCCCCGATCTTGTAGGGAATGTTGACGATATCGATTTTCAAAGCGAGCTTCAGCAGTTCGACCGAAAGCTGCGGCGAGGTGCCCACTTGCCCGGAGCTATAGCTGAGTTTGCCCGGGTGCGCCTTGGCATACACGGCGAGTTCCTTGATGGTGCGCACCGGTAGCGACGGATGGCTGAGCAGAATGTTGGGGAGGCCGCCGATGCGCGTGACCGCGGCGAGGTCGCGCAGTTGATCGTAGGGCAATTTCTTGAACATCGTTACGCCGATGCCGTTGGACGCGATATTGCATTGGAGCAGCGTGTGCCCGTCCGGCGTTGACTTCGCGACATGCGCCGATCCAAGCACGCCGGCAACGCCTGCGCGGTTTTCGACAATGACCTGCTGGCCCCACAGCCTGGTCAGCCGGTCGGCGAGCAGCCGCGCCACAATGTCGGGTGAACCACCCGCGCCGAACGGTACGATGTAATGGACGGGCTTGTTCGGAAACTCCTGCGGCCACGCCGCGGCAGAGCACAGGCACAATCCAACCGCTGCCGCAAACTTCAACTGTCGACTTGCGCGACTGACTCCGTACATTTCGCACCTCCGTCAAAAAATGCGTTTCCGGGCAAGTCAACCGGTAACCCCTGGGCGAACCCGTTGGGTTCCAGTTCCAGGCGTGCTCAATTCGGATATTCGCCTGACCGGCGTGGCGCGTCGTTTGCTTCGGGTACAGTCGAAAGCGCTCACCGGTGCCTTATAGCAAACTGCCTGCCGCGCGTCCGTACAACAATTGTCGTACGTGTAAGCCACTAACCCGAGCGTGGGTAGCGCCAACGCGCCTACTTTGCGGTATGCCGCTGTCGTTGCTGAATTCTTGCCAATGCGGGTTTGCAATAATCCTTTGCGTCGCGCGGTGGCGTCACAAGCAGAGGCATGACGACTCGCTCTCATGACGGTACTGCCTCGCCGCGGGAGACCATCAAGCAAAGCTAACCAGTGAGGTCTCTCTGCCGTAAGCAACGGAAAATTAAAAAAATAAATAAAATCAATAACTTATGTATTGTCGCCGCGCCCTGTTTGCGGGTGGGTGTGGTGACGGGCTTGGGATGTGTTGCGCACGGGACATCGATGAGCCGCGGCGAGCACTGGTCGAAAAACATACTTTTGTGACAATGTGCGGCGCCGCATTTTTGTGTCGGATGAGGTCATCGCGCGCGTTCGTCGCGCGTACCGCGCCACGCATGGTGCACGCTATTAATCTGCCACCCGCAAAAATTGCCGTGCGCGCGAAGAAATCATCGCATCTTCATGATTTTGCATGATAATCATAGGTTGGCCAAAATTTATCCCGCTTTTGTGGACAGGGACACGAGGGCGGCGTTTGACGTCGATTGACAGGGGAGATTTCCGGGTGCTGGTGGCAGTGGGATTGAGCGGATGGCGTGCCCGCATATTGGCGGTGCCGGCGGCGTTGGGTGTGCGCGTCATGCGCGGCGGTTATGCCGTCTGCGTTACGTTGGCGTGTAGCTTCGGCGCGGCGCAGGCAGCCTGTCCGCCAACGTGCACACCGGCCGGTACAACGATCACCAACATCGCCACGGTGCGCTATACGACAGGGGGCACCAATTTCCTGCAGGATTCCTCGCCCACGATCTCTTTTCGCGTGGACGAAGTTATCGGCGTGACGGTCACCGGCCCAGCCGGGCCAACCAGCGTCAACTCGCCGGACACCAACCGGCCCCTCGTGTTCACCGTCACCAATACCGGCAATGCCCCCGAAGCATTCAACCTGATTGCGAACCAGAATCCCGGCGCGCCGATCGTTGATCAATTCAATCCCGTGCCGGGCAGCGTCGGGCTGCTGTTTATCGACGTAAACAGAAACGGGCAATTGGACATCGGCGTGGATACGCCGGTGGCCGGTCCGGTCACCATCGCACCCAGCACCGCCACCAATCCGCCGCTCCAGGTTTTGGTCGTATCCAACATACCTGCGGGACTTGTCGCCGGAAATCAGGGTGTGGTGACGCTGACGGCTGCTTCGGCCACGGTGGGCGCCGTGGTGGGCGGCGTGGGCGCGCCGACAGGCACCGTATTGCCGAATGCCGGGACCACGGCCACTGGCGCGGGTGGCATCGACGCAATCGTTGGCGCCGGACGCGGCGGCGCCACGGATTCCGGAGCCGACGACACCGCCAGTGGCGCCTATGTCATCGGGGCAGGCGTGACGATCGCAAAAAGCATCATCGCCGTCACCAGTCCCTTTGGCGTGACCACCACGGGCTGCAATGGCGCGACGCCCCCTGCCGCCTGCGCGGTATTTCAGCCCGGTACCGTGATTCAGTATCAGCTTGTGGTTGTGGTCACTGGCTCGGGCACCGTGCAATCCGTGCTGGTCAGTGACGACATTCCGGCAAATACCACCTACGCGGCGGGCAGCTTGCGGGTGAACGGCGTTGCGCGAACCGATGCGGCCGACGGTGATAACGCAAGCTGCGCGAACTGCGGTTCCGCGACCGGCACACTGACTGTCAATCTGGGCGACGTCCCGGTGACGCCGGCAATACCGGTTACCCATCTCATCGATTACAAAGTTTCCATCAATTGATCATCGCTTCAAAGGAGAGATCACCATGCGGCAAAACCATCGCTTCGCATTGCTGTTACTGGCAGCGGGCCCGCTTCTGTTCAACACGCCGGCCGCGAGCGCGCAGACCGTCGAACTGGTGACACGGGTCGAGCGCGTGGTGGACGTCATCGAAAAAGGCGTCAAGGTCAGGAAAACCGGACCGCCGGTAAAAATCGTGCCGGGAGATGAGGTGGTCTACACCGTGGCTTATGCCAACAAGACGGCAAAGCCGGCGGAACAGATTGTCGTCACTAATCCAGTACCCAAACATACGCGCTACAAGGATGGCACTGCGGCCGGCGCCGGCAGCGACATCCGTTTTTCGGTGGATGGCGGAAAGACGTTCGCCACGCCGGACAAGCTCACCGTTACGGCCGCGGACAAAAGCGGCAAAGCCATCGTGCGTCCCGCGACCGCGCAGGACTACACGCACATACGCTGGGTAATCAAACAAAGCGTTGCGCCGGGCCAATCCGGTACCGTGACGTTTCACGCGGTGGTGCTATGAACACATTGAGGTTTTCACTTTGGCAAATGGGAGGGATGAATCATGAAGGCCAGTCCTGAGCGAGGGCATGCTTGGAAGCATTTGTTTGACTTTTGTATCAACCACGAGGAGCGAACCATGAAGTACGGCAGTCGATGGTACCGAAACGTCCTGACCGGCATGGCACTATGTGCCGGTCTGGGCTTGATCTACACGCCTGCGGCTTTGGCACAATTCCTGCCGTCAGGCACCACCACGGCGGGTGGGATTTCGGCCAACACCGACATCTCCAACCAGGCGACGCTGAACTACAGCATCGGCGCCACGGCGCAGCCGGCAATCACCAGTACCGCGGTGACCTTCAAGGTGGACAACAAGGTTAATGTGGTCGTCACCGAAGTGGGCGGGTCCGCCACCAACGTGGCGCCGAATGCCACGGGCCAGGTCACCACGTTCCTGCTGACCAATACCGGCAACTCGCCGATGGACTTCCAGCTGACGCCCAACGGCGCCATTGCCAACGGACAGTCCGTTTCGCTGAGCGGCACGCCGTTTAACGATTCGAACATCACCGCGGGATTTGACGCGACGAACTGCAGGGCGTTCGTCGAAAGCGGCGCAACCGGCGGCTTTCAGGGCGCGCAGGATGTCGACCAGGCCATCGTCAATCTGTCCCCGGTGGCCCCCGGCAATTCGAAGACCGTATACGTGGTGTGCGACATTCCCAGCGCTGCAACCGCGACCAACGGCAACAACGCGCTGGTATCGCTGACGGCCACCACGGCCAACGTCAACACCTGCGTGTTGCCCGCGGGTACCGGTTGCGTGGCGACCGTTGCGACGGCCGGCGGCGACACGCCCGGCGTGGTGGACGTTGTGTTTGCCGACCTCGCCGGCAGCGACGATATCGCCAACGACGGCAAGAGTTCGGCGCGCGACGTGTTCCAGGTTGCCGCGGCGCAGATCAGTGTATCGAAAACCGCGACACCGATATGCGATCCGTTCAACGGCTCCACCGCACCGAAGAGTATCCCCGGCGCCTATGTGCAGTACGAGATCACCATCGCCAACGCGGCTGCCGCGGCGTCTGCGACGCTGACGGACATCACCGACGCGCTTAACGCGAATCTCAACTTCGACGCGGATCTGCGCACGGGCGCCGGCGGTGCGGCGCCGGACAGGTGCGTATCGTCGCCGCCGGCCAGTGCCGCGGGCGCGGGCTTCCGCCTGCGTTGCACGGGCACCGCGCGCGCGTCGGGCGCGGGCACGTGCGCCAATGCCGCGGGTCAGTTCTTTACCACTGGCAGCGATGGCGATGCCATGTCGTTCAGCGGGGCTGCGATCACCATCAGATTTGGCACGGGCGGCGGCACCGTCACGGGCGCGCAGGCGTTGCCGGCGGAAGCAGGCTATACCGCGGGCGAGCTCAAGGGCGGCGAGGCGGTGATCATACGTTTTAACGCGATCATCAGGTGATCGCATTGACGTAAGCCAGACGCGCTGATCGCGTTGTGTTTGCAGTGATCGCACGTACTGTGCGGGCGTGGTTATGCCTGATGGCGGTGCTCGTTCCGGGCATTGCCGTCACGGCCATGGCTGCCACGCCCGCAGGCACGACGATTACCAATACCGCCCGAGTACAATCGACGGTAGGCGCAAGCACGACCACCAGCAGCGTGCAGCATCAGATCACGGTGTCGCCCTACATACTGGGCTCCGATCTGACGCTGGCCATGACCGGGCCGGCGCAAGCCGCTCCCGGTGCGGCAATCGTATGGAAAGCTGTTGCAAGCAATGTAGGCCCCCAGGCGGCGGACGGTGCGCAGGTGACCGTCACGGTGCCGCCGGGGGTGACGGGTATCAGCGCTGCGTGCGCGGTACTCACCACGGGAACCTGTGGCGCTGTCACCGTGGGCGCACCCACGGCGGCAGGCACGCCGGTTACCATTACCCTGCCGGCATTTCCGGTGGGCGCGCGCGTGGAGATCACGCTGCGCGGCACGGCGCCGGCAACACCGGCAACCATTACCCTTCAGGGGCTGGTATCGATTGCCGGAGCGATCGATCCGACCCCGCTCAACAATCTGGCTTCGGTGCAGACGCAGATTCTGGCCGGGGCCGGCACCACCGGCACGCTGTCCGGCCGCGTATGGCTTGACGCCAATCACGACCGCGCGCGCAATCCGGGAGAACGCCTGATCGAAGGCTTCACCGTGCGCGTCTATGACGCGGCGGCTACCACCGTTGTGCGTACTGCCGCCACCGATGCCAACGGCGCCTATTCGGTGGCGAACCTGCCCGCGGGCGTCAGCTACCAGATCGAGTTTCGCGATCGCGCCGGCAACGTGGTGTACGGGTTGCCGGTGACCACGGAGACAGCAGTCGCGGGCGCGGGCTTTGCCAACACCATTACCTGCGCTACCCTGCCCGAAACGAATCCGCCCAATGTGGTGAGCCCCATTGCCGCGGGCAATTGCTACAGCCTCACCAGCGGCGGCTCTACGGCTCAGGTGCAGCGCAGCGGACGCATCCTGCTCGCCTTGCAGGCGGGCGACAACGTGGTCGAGCAAAGTCTGCCGCTGGATCCGTCGGGCGTGGTGTACGACTCGGCCACGCGCGAACCGATTGCCGGTGCCACGGTGACCTTCGCGGGACCGGCGGGCTTTGATCCGGCGCTGCACCTTCTGGGAGGTGCGGCGAACGTGAATCAGGTGACGGGCGCGGACGGGTTTTACCAGTACCTGCTGGTGGGCGGCGCGCCGCCAGGCAACTACACCATCACCGTGACGCCGCCCGCGGGCTATGTTTCGCCGTCGGTATTGATCCCGCCCGCCGCGGCGCTCGACCCCACCGGACTGGGCATCGGCGGCGTGCTGGCGGTGCAGGCACAATCCGGTCCGCCACCAGTAGGGCAACCCACCCTCTACCATCTGACGTTTTCACTGGCGCCGGGCGACCCCAACGTGATCAATAACCACGTGCCGCTGGATCCGCTCGGCGGGGGGGGCACGCTGGTGCTGACCAAGACCATTGGCAAAACCGTGGCAGCCGTCGGCGATTTTGTGCAATACCAGCTGCAACTGTCCAATCCGGGCAAAGTCAATGTCACCGGCGTAAGCGTTTCTGACCGCCTGCCGCCGGGCTTCCGCTATCGCGCGGGCACGGCGCGCATCAACGGCGCGCTGGCGGCCAACCCGGCGATTTCAGGCGATGGCCGCACTCTCACCTTTGCCATCGGTGCGGTGGACATCGGCGTCACCAAAGAAATCCGCTATGTGACCGAGATCACCGCCGGCGCGTCGTTGGGCGATGCCGTGAATACCGCGCAAGCCGCGGGCGATCGCGGCGTCCGTTCGCTGGCGGCGCGCGCCACGGTCAACATCAAGGAAGATCTGTTCCGTACGCGCACCATACTGCTGGGCCGCGTGATTGAAGTGGGCGACAGTGGGCCGAAGCTGGCGCAGGCTGGCGTGGCCGGCCAGCCGCCACTGCAGGCGTCGAATGCCGGCCTGTGCCACCCTGAGCAATTCTTCGGCAAGGGCGTCGAGGGCGCGCGCATTTTTATGGAAGACGGCGCCTATGTGCGCACCGACCGCGACGGCAAGTGGCACATTGAAGGCGTGAAATCCGGCACGCACGTGGTGCAACTGGATGTGAAGTCGCTGCCCGACGGCTACGAGCCGGTGTTGTGCGAGGACAACTCGCGCCACGGCGGGCGCGCATTCTCGCAGTTCGTCAATGTGCGCGGCGGCACAATGTGGCGGGCGGACTTTTACGTGCGCAAAACCGGCCGTGGCAGCGTGAGCCATGAGGTGGGTCACCGTGTGCTGGCGGCGCCGGTGGACGGCGGCTTCAAGGCAACGCTGGAACTGAAAGGGATTACCGCGGCGGTGCGCAACCTGTCGGCGACGATCGCGCTGCCCAAAGGCCTGACCTATGCGGCGAGCAGCACGCGCGTGAATGGCGCGGCGTTTGCGGATCCTGAAGTGAACGACAACCTGCTGGTGTTCCGCGCCGGCGATACCGGCGGCGAGTGGGTAAAGAAGATCGAGTTTGCATTGAAGGGCGCTGCAGACGCGGAAAGCATGCTGCAGGCAATGAGCCAGTTCCAGAGTGCCGACGGTGAAACGCGGCGCCTGCCGCCGTTGCAGTTATCCCTGTCCGCGCGCGGCGCGGCCACTGGCGTGCTGTCGAGTGGACCGGAAATTATTAAATATAATCAAATAGTCAAGCCGAAATCACCCAGCGGCGCCGATAAACCGGGCGCGCAGCCCGCGGCCGCGTTGCCGCGGCACGAGGAGAACCTCAACATTTACGCGCCGGGCGCCGAAAAGTTCGACGCGGCGTGGCTGGCGACGGCCGAACAAGGACTGGAAATCGTCTACCCGCCGGCGGACTTCATTCCGGGTATCAACGCCACCAAGGTGTTCGTCAAGCATCACCCGACCCTCAAGGTCACGGTCACCATGAACGGCGTGCCGGCGCCGCCGCTGAGCTATGACGGCACCGAACAGAACGCGCATAAGCAGATCGCGCTGTCGCGCTGGGGCAGCATCGGTTTGCAGGATGGCGAAAACAAAATCGTGGTGGTGGCGGTGGATGCCTCGGGCGCCGAGGTCGATCGCGCCGAGCGCCGGATGCATTTTTCCGGCGCGGGCGTGGAAGGCCGCTTCGTGGCGCAGGCCTCGACGCTGATTGCCGATGGGCGCACCCCGCCGGTGATCGCGGTGCGCATCTACGACCGCGACGGCAAGCCGGCGCGCCACGGCACCGCCGGCGAACTGCAGATTTCCGCACCCTACCAATCGCTGGACGTGGTCAAGCGCCGCGATGCGCGCCCGCTGCTCGATGACATCGGCAACACCGCGCGCTGGCGTGTCACCGGTGATGGTCTGGCGTTGATCCAGCTGCAGCCCACCACCACCTCGGGCGAGGTTGCGCTCACCTTCAACTTTCCCGGCCGCGCGCCGCAGGTGCTGCGGGCGTGGTTAAAGCCCGAACTGCGCGAATGGATACTGGTGGGCCTGGGCGAAGGCACCATCGGCCAGCGCAAAGTTTCGGGCGCGCTGGAGAATATCCCGGCAGACCTCGCCGATGACAAGCTGTGGAAGGATGGGCGTGTGGCGTTCTACGCCAAAGGGCGGGTGACGGGCGATTTCCTGGTGACCATGGCCTACGACAGCGACAAGGAGCGCAAGCGCCTGGGGGGCACCGGCGGCAACCAGGGCGAGCGGCTGTTGCAGACCATCGACCGCAAGCAGTACTACACCGTCTACGGCGACGTCACCAGCGCGCAGTATGACGCCGCCAGCACGCGTAAACTGTACCTGAAGATCGAACGCAACCAGTGGTACACGCTGTTCGGCGATTTCAATACCGGCATGACGGTGACCGAGCTGTCGCGCTACTCGCGCACGCTGAATGGCATCAAGAGCGAATTCCGCGGCGAGAATGTGTCCTATACCGCGTTCGCCACGCGCACCGCGCAGGCCTTCGTCAAGGACGAATTGCGCCCCGACGGCACCTCGGGCTTTTACCGCCTGACACGCGGCAACATCCTGATCAACAGCGACAAGGTGACGGTGGAAACCCGCGACCGCTTCCGCAACGAAGTCATCCTCAAGAGCGAGCCCATGGCGCACGGGGTCGATTATGAAATCGATTACAGCGCTGGCACGCTGTTCTTCCGCAAGGCGATACCGGGCAAGGACCAGAACTTCAATCCGGTCTACATCATTGTCGACTATGAGTCCGAAGACCCGGCGCGCGACGAAAGCATCACCGCCGGCGGCCGCGTGGCGGTGCGAAGCAAGAGCGGCAAAGCCGAAGCGGGCGTGAGCGCCATTCACGAAGGCACCCGCGGCGCGCGCGGCGATCTGCAGGGCGCCGACGCCACCTACCACATCGACGACAAGACCCGGCTGCGCGCCGAAGTCGCCCACAGCAAGCGGGAGGTGGCCGGCGCCGAGGTCAAGGGCAACGCCTACGTGGTCGAAGTGCGGCGCCAGGATGCCAACGTCGCGGGCAGCGCCTACGTGCGGGGGCAGCAGGCCGGCTTCGGTCTCGGCCAGCAGGCCGCGGCGGGCGCGGGCACCACCAAGGCCGGCGCCGACGTTTCCGTGAAGGTCAGCCCGGACACCGCGCTCAACGCGCGCGTGCTGCATGAGCGCATCGACAACGCGGGCGCCGAGGCGAAGCGTTCGCAGGTGGAAGCGCGCGCCAACTACGTCAAGCCCGATCACAGTGCCTACGTCGGCGGGCGTATCGTGCGCGACGAGCCGGCAAACGGCGAGACGCTGCAGTCGAATCAAGTGGTGGCCGGCGGCAGCCGCAAAGTGATGGACGGCCGGCTCAACCTGCGCGTGGATGCCGAGTTCGATCTGTCCGGCAAGCAGAGCAGCTCGGATTATCCGAGCCGCGTGCGGGTGGGCGGCGACTTCAAGGTCAGCGAAAAAACCACGCTGTTCATGGATCATGAAATGGCGTTTGGCGGGCCGGACAACGCTTCGACCACGCGCGTGGGCTTGAAGACGAAACCCTGGGACGGCGCCGAGAGCGCCACCGCGTTCAATCTGACGCAAACACCCGACGGTCCGGCAGTGTCGACCAGCAGCAGCACCACCCAGACCATGCGCCTCACCCCCACGCTCACCGTGCAGGCCGGCATGGACCGCACCAAAACGCTGCACAAACCGGCGGTTGAGGCGCTGAATCCGCGGGTGCCGGCCGCGCAGGGCGCCAATGCCACGGCCGGGGCCGCTTCGCAAAGCGTATTGCCGCCGGTGGGCATCGCGGCGCCGCCGGTCGAAGATTACACTGCGGTGTTCGCGGGCGCGACCTGGAATCAGGGGGCGTGGGGCGCCACCGCGCGCGCCGAATACCGCCATGGCGAGACGCTGGACAAACTCAACGCCGCCGCCGCGGTGCACCGGGATCTGAAGGCGGGCGAGGTTGTCGCGGCGACGGTGCTCTACAGCAACAGCAATGGCGGATTGGGCGGCAACAGCAAAACGTTCGATCTGCGCCTGTCATACGCCTTCCGGCCGATCGACAGTCTGTGGATCGTACTGAGCCGCCTTGATTACATCGCCGAAGAGTCGGCCGCCACCGGCGGCGCGTTGAGCCGCCGGTTCGTAACCAACAACAACGTTAACTATCAATACAATCGCGCCACGCAGATCGCCTTCCAGTACGGCGCGAAATACGTGCTGGATTCGTTTGATCTCACCCGAGTGTCGGGCTTCACCGATTTGTACGGCGCGGAAGTGCGCTATGACTTTGGCAATCGCTTTGACCTGGGCGTGCACGGCTCGTTGCTGCATACCTGGCAGTCGCGCAACTTTGCGGCGTCGTACGGCGTGTCGGTCGGATTTTCGCCGGCCGCCAATGTGTGGCTCGGCGTGGGCTACAACCTTGCGGGCTTCCGCGACCGCGATTTCACCAGCGCCAACGCCACCGCCAAGGGCTGGTATCTGTATCTGCGCATGAAGGCTGACCAGGACATGCTGCGGGAGAAGGACGCCGCGGACGGGCGCCGGCTGAATTTCGATGAGGTATCGCGTTGACCGGTCCTGCTCGTTCACACGGGGCGATGGTGCCGGTGCTGGCTGCGGCACTGCTGCTGGCGCTTTTTCTGTTCCTGCCGCGCGCGCATGCGCAGGCGGTGTGTCCCGCGACATTGCCCACCACAAATTGCACACTGAGCGGCGTGGCCAACGATTATTGGCAGGGCAGCGGCAGCGCTCTCGCGGGTGCCGGCAGTGTCACGCTGGGCGCGCGGCGCGCCGGCGGCGCGGGCGCTGCCATTGCCGCGGGCGACCTGGTACTGCTGATCCAGATGCAGGATGCCGATATCGATAGCAGCAACGGCACCGCGTACGGCTCCGGTAATGCCGCCAATCTGGGTTCCGGGTCCACCGCGCTGAACAGTGCCGGACGTTATCAATTCGTGCGCGCAGTCACGGCTGTCGGCGCCGGCGGCGGCACGCTGACGTTTACGCCGGCACTGAGCTTTGCCCTGCGCACAAGGGATAACGCCGGCAGCGCCACTCCGGGCAACGCGCGCTGGCAGGCGCTGCGCCTGCCGGCATGTGCCACGGCAAGTGCCACTGGCGTGACCGCGCCCGACTGGAACGGATCCACCGGCGGCGTGGTCGCACTGGATGTACTGGGTGCCCTGACGCTGGGCGGCGCCACGGCGATCAATGTGGCGGGGCTGGGTTTTCGCGGTGGCGCGGGACGGCAATTGTCGGGCAGCGGCACGGGCACCAACAACGATTACCGCACCATAGCGCCGGGCGGGACTGCGGGCGCGAACGGCGCCAAAGGGGAAGGCATCGCGGGCACGCCGCGCTGGATCAACAACGTGACCACATTCAATGCAGCGCCGGTGCTGCTCGACAACGGCGCCGAAGGCTATGAGAACGGATCGTTCGCGCGCGGCGCGCCGGCTAATGCCGGTGGCGGCGGCACCGATGGCAATACCGCGGGCAACGACGAGAATGCCGGCGGGGGGGGAGGCGGCAACTATGGCGTGGGATCGGTGGGCGGCAATACCTGGAACAGCAATCGTGCCAGCGGCGGCCGCGGCGGTTTCGGCTATTCAACAACACTGAACATGGGCACTGTGTTCATGGGCGGCGGCGGCGGCGCGGCCACCACCAACAATGCGACAGCAGACGCGGCGACCTATACCAATCCCCCGGGCGTCGGCTGCAGTGCGGGTGCGCTGTGTTCGAGCGGCGCGCGCGGCGGCGGCATTGTGATTCTGCGCGCCGGCAGTGTGTCGGGCGCGGGGTTGATCGATGCGCGCGGCGCGGACGGCTACAACGTGCTGAATGACGGCGCGGGCGGCGGCGGCGGCGGCGGCGCGGTGGTATTGCTGACCCTGTCCGCCGGGAGTGCCAATGTGAACGTGGCGGGCGGGAACGGCGGCAATGCATGGCGCTCGCAGGCACTGGGCGGAACGCCGGACAACCGGCATGGTCCCGGCGGCGGCGGCGGCGGCGGTTTCATCGCATTCAGTCCGGCGATCGGTTGGTCCCTCGGCGCAACCTTTGCCGGCGGTATCTCCGGCAAAACCACGACCACTGCCGACGGTTATGGGACAGCGGCGGCCAGCGGCGGCGTCGCCGCGTTCAATGCGCCAACAGTTCCCGGCGCGGCGCCCGCGGCGTACTGTCCCGCGGCGGTCAAGGCGGTGCGCCTCTTTACCGACACTGGCATCAGCGGGCTGGTCAATCCGGGCGATACCCTCGAATACACCGTGATTTACCGCAATGGCACGGGCGCGGCGATTGCCGGATTCAACATTACAGATACCCTGCCGCCGGGCTTGACCTATGTCGCGGGCTCGCTGGCATTGGTGACCACAG
The DNA here is from genome assembly GCA_902825845.1 of uncultured beta proteobacterium. GTDB lineage: Bacteria > Pseudomonadota > Gammaproteobacteria > Burkholderiales > SG8-41 > UBA5216. The sequence continues at coordinate 63,795 of CADECM010000007.1, read as the reverse complement.
GCGGTGCAGCGGCCACGGCCAATGCGGGCTACAACGGCGCCGCAAGCAACACCTTGCTGTCGGCGCCGGTAACGTTGCCGGCCGGCGGCGTGATTCAGGCCACCTTGCGCGTTACGGTCAACGCCGGCGTTACCGCAGTCTGCGGCAATATTCTCAATCAGGCGTCGGCGGGAACGCTCGGCGCTACCGACAACGCGGATGCCACGCAGAACAGCAATGGACTCCCGGCCGGCACTTATCTCACGCAGTCGCCGGCGTTTCCCACGGCCGGCGCCACGGATGCGACCGGGGTGGTGGATTCCTGCCCGCCCACCATCACCAAATTGTCCACCCTGATTTCCGACCCGGTGAATGGCGCCACCAATCCCAAGCGCATACCGGGCGCGATCATCGAGTACACGCTGCTGGTGACCAATCCCGGTGTCGCCATGACTGCCGACACCGTGCGGGTGATCGACCCGCTGGACGCAGGCACGGCGCTGGTGGTCAGCGACATCGCCGGGGCGGGCAGCGGACCAGTCGCCTTTGCGCAGGGTGCCGCGGCCAGTGGCCTGACCTACACCTATGCCAATGCCGCCAGCGCCACCGACGACCTGGAGTATTTCAACGCGGTGAGCGGCGGCGCGCGCATTACCGCGCTGACGCCAAATGCGCTGGGCTGCGATGCCGCGATCCGGCGCATCGAGGTCTATCCCAAAGGCGTGTTCGTCAGCGGTACGGGCGGCGGCACGATACCCGGTATTCAACTGCGGTTTCGGGTGTGCATACGCTGAGGAAGATGTCCTCGGCGCAGGGCCGCGGCGCGGCGCCCGGACCATGGCATGCGTTGCGCCGCTGGCTTGCGGCTGTTATCGCGGTGACATTGGGGCTGGCGCCGCGGGCGGTGTTTTCCGACCTGCGCACGGCGCCCGCGTGGTTCGACCAGAATGCCGTGGCTGCCGCACCCGATTGGCATTACCGCGTGCCGATCACCGTGCCGGCGGGCGCGGCGCTCAACAGCACCATCAAGGTCGATGTCAATTTCAATACACTGCTGGCGCAGATGGGCGTGAGCGGCACTTTTGACGTCAACTCGCCGCGCGTGGTGCGCCCCAACGGCACGCTTGCCGCGACGCAGGAATTTACCGACGTGGTGTTTGCCGATGCCACCGATCCCGCGAACGACGGCAAGGGCGAAGTGCGTTTTATACTCCAGGACGCCGGGCCGGCAACCTATTTCCTTTACTTTGACATTACGCAGAATGGCGCCAAGCCGGCCAATCCGCAAACACCCATCAACGGCAACTTCGAGCAGTCGGCGGTTGCCGGCACGCAGAATCCGCCGGGCTGGACCGCCACCAAAACCAATGCCGCGTTCGATGCGCAGCTGCGGCCAAGCGAATCGCCCCCCATCGGCACCGACGGCGCGGTAGCCGGCAATGGCGCGCAGCCGCGGGTGACCGACGGCACGCCGCACACGGGCGGCTTTTCCTACCTGCTGGGATCGCGTACCAACAACGAGGCTGCCGGCGGCAATCCTGCCGTCGTTCTGTCGCGCACGATAGTCGTGCCCGCCGCGAACCCGGGCAATCTGGTGCTGCGTTATCGCGTGGAAGGCTGGGACAGCGCTGCCAACGGCAACAACACGCAGTGGGACTTTCTGCGCATTTCCGTGATTGGTACAACAACCACGGAACTGGTCGGTCCCACTGCCGGCAATTACGCCACGTTTCCCTTCAGTCCGAATCTGGGGACAACGGCGGCGAGTACCGGAAATTCGGGTTACGGGCAGTACAACGGCTGGGATACCGACACCAACGGCGTTCACCGCGCGGGCATGACGCTGGCGCGCGGCGCGGAAGTGTGGTTGACGCGCACCTTTGATTTGACGCCGTTTCAGGGGCAGACCGTGACGCTGAGCTTCGCCAGCACGCACTCGGTCCAATATCACAGCTGGTTCCATATCGACAACGTCGAATGGAGCGTGGTGAATGGTGTACTGGGCACGCCGCAGGCGTTTGGCGTGAACGTAACGCTGCCGATCGATACGGCCGCCGGTGCGGCCAGTGCCTTCGTGGCGGGGAACCGCCTCACGATACGGGCACAAGTAGATGCCCTGCCCACCGGCGCGGGCAATCCCGTGACTGCGGACGTGTTCAACCAGGCTGGCACGCTGGTGGCCAGCGGCATCGTGCTGTTCAACGACGGCACGCATGGCGATGCGGTCGCCAACGACAATGTGTGGACCAACGACGGCAGCGTGCCGGCCAATCCCACCTATACGTTTTTGGCCACCGACCCGCCCGGTACCAACTGGAAGGTGCGCGTTTATGCGCGCGACGGGTCGAGCAGTACCATCGGCGCCGGCAATGGCCTGATCCGTATCCCCGGCCAACCGAACACGCCCACCGATCAGAGCAATTTCTACAACATCGACGAGCAGTTGTTCATTCTGTCGCCACCGCCCACGATCACCAAACTGTCGACCCTGATTTCCGATCCGGTCAACGGCACCACCAACCCCAAGCGCATACCCGGCGCCATCGTCGAATACACCGTGCTGGTCACCAATCCCGGAACATCAGTGGCCAGCAATACCGTGGTGGTCACCGATGCGTTGTCCCCATTCACCGCCTTGTGCGTCAATGCCACTTGCGGCGCGGGCGCGACAGCGGTGACCTTCACCGATGGCACGCCCGCCAGCGGCCTTTCCTTCGTGCCGGGCAACCTGACGTTTTCCAGTACCGCCACGCCGGGCACCTTCACCTATTCACCGGTGGCTGGTGCCAACGGCTGTGATGCCAACGTGTCGACCATCCGCGTCAATCCCGCTGGAATATTCGCCGACGGCACCGGTGCCGGAGCCGATCCCAGTTTTCAACTGCGGTTCCGCGTTTGTATTCGTTAAAAATATTCAATAAAAACATATACTTACATAGTATTTGCCCGAGCAGGGTGATGATTCCGGCGCAGTTTCCGGGTTGTCAGGTTAACGTTTTGGCACGCACACGCCGTAATGGTGGTGTGAGGCGCCAGAACTTCCATGACATCCAAACCTGACATTTGCAGAAGAGCGCGTTTGCGCGTTCCCGAACCGGGCGCACAGGCCGAACTTCGCACCCGTCGCGCAGCGCGTGGCGCTCTTGACCCGATCCCGGTTGCACGCGGCGGCACATGTGTGCGCCGCAAACACAACGTCAGCCGCCGTCATTTTTCAATCGTCCGCCATGTACAAGTCATTCTCCAAGTCTGACGCCGCGGGCGAAAACGAAAGGCGGGCCGGCAACATCGGCGACGCCATCGAAGCGCGCTTTCTCACCACCTTCGAACAGACTGCCGTCGGCCTGGCGCATTCAGATATCGAGGGCCGCTTCCTGCACGTCAATCGCCGCTTTTGCCGGCTGCTCGGTTACGAACGCGCGCAGGTACTGGCGATGGCGCCAGGACAACTGACGCACCCCGACGATCGCGGCGTGCAAGCGCCCGGCAAGCGGCGCTTGCTTAACGGCGAAGCGGAAAGCACGCAGTGCGAAAAGCGCTATCTGCACAGGGACGGCCACGCCGTATGGGTGCGTTCAACCATGTCGCTGGCACGCGACGCACAGGGTAATCCGGCTTATTTTCTGAGCGTCATCGAGGATATTGGTGATCGCAAGCAGGCGGAAGAGGCCCTTGCGCGCGATCGTGCCCTGCTGCGCACCGTGGTCGACAATCTGCCCGACCGAATTTTTGTGAAGGATCTGCGCGGGCGTTACTTGCTGATGAACGATGCCGCAATGAAGCTGCGCGGTGTCGCCGCGCACGGCGACATCGTCGGCAAGACCGCCTACGACATACTGCCGGGCGATGTCGCCGCCGGCATCGAGGCCGAGGAGCAGGCCATCATCCGCGGCGGCGGGCGCATCGTCAATCGCGAACGGCGCACGCCCGTCAAAGACCGCCACGGCAATACCATCGGCGCCACCTGGCACGCTTCCACCAAGGTGCCGCTCCATGACGCGGCGGGCAACGTGTTCGGCATCGTCGGCGTCAGCCGCGATATCACCGGGCAAAAGCGCGCCACGATGGCGCAGGTTGAAAGTGAGCGCAAATTCCGCCAGCTGGCGGAGACGATACCGGAGATATTCTGGCTAACCGACGTTACCCGGCGCGAAGCGCTCTACGTGAGCAGCGCATTCGAGAAAATCACCGGCCATGCCAGCACCGCATTTTCGTGCGCGACAGGCGGCTGGCTGCGCATTGTGCATCCCGCCGACCGGCGTCGCGTGTTCGAAGCGCGCAAGGTGCTGCCGCAGGGCGAATACAACATCGAGTATCGCATACTGCGCGCGGATGGCGAGGTGCGCTGGATACACGATCAGGCGTTTCCCGTGCTTGACGGCAACAACCGGCCGTACCGTATCGCCGGCATTGCCGCCGACATCACGCAGCGCAAACTGTCCGAAGAAAAACTGGTGCATCTGGCACACTATGATGCGCTCACCGGCCTGCCCAACCGTGTGTTGTTCAGCGACCGTCTGAAGCAGGTGGTGGCGCGCGCGCAGCGCCAGAATGAATCGGCGGCGGTGATGTTTCTCGGGTTGGACCGCTTCAAGATGGCCAACGACACGCTGGGACATGCCGTCGGTGACGCGTTGTTGAAGCAGGTGTCGCAGCGGCTCGGCGCCTGCCTGCGCAAGGCGGACACGGTGGCGCGCCTGTCCGGCGATGAATTTGGCGTGTTGCTGGGCGATCTGCCGGCCGACGGCCATGTGGCCGGCATCGCGCAAGAAATCCTGCATGCCCTTGCGCAACCGTTCTGCATCGACGGGCACGAACTGTACGTGACCGCCAGTGTGGGCATCAGCCTGTATCCGGCCGATTCGGACGACGAAAACACGCTGGTCAAGTACGCCAGCACGGCGATGGTGCGTGCCAAGGAAGCGGGACGCAACAACGTCCAGTGCTACACCGCGCAAATGAACACGCGCACGCTGCAGCGCCTGGAGATGGAAAACGGGCTGCGCCGCGCCATCGAACGGCAGGAATTCCTGTTGCACTACCAGCCCAAGGCCGACCTCAAGACCGGCAGCATCATCGGCTTCGAGGCTCTGTTGCGCTGGCAGCGGCCCGGCGCGGGATTGGTGTCGCCGATGGAATTCGTGCCGCTGCTGGAGGAAACCGGGCTCATCGTGCCGGTGGGCGAGTGGATCATCGATGCCGCTTGCGCGCAGATCGGCGCCTGGCGGCGCGCGGGCATCGAACCGCGCCCGATCGCGATCAACCTGTCGGCGCGGCAGTTCGCCGACAAGAATCTCGCGGAGACGATCAAGCGTTCGCTGGAAGTGCACATGGTCGAATCGTATCTGCTGGAGCTGGAGATCACCGAAAGCTCCCTCATGCACAACACCGAAGAGGCCATCGCCACGCTGAAATACCTGAAGTCGCTGGGCCTGCATATTTCCATCGACGACTTCGGTACCGGCTATTCGAGCCTGAGCTACCTCAAGCGCTTTCCGCTCGACGCGCTGAAGGTCGACCGCTCCTTCGTGCGCGATATCACCACCGACGACGACGATGCCGCCATCACGCTCGCCATCATCAGCATGGCGCACAGCCTCGGTCTCAAGGTGATCGCCGAAGGCGTGGAAACCGAGGCGCAACTGGCCTTCCTCGCGCGGCACCGCTGCGAGCAGATGCAGGGCTACTATTTCTCCCGGCCGCTGCCCGCGGCCGATTGCGACCTCATGCTGCGTACAGACCGGCGCCTGAAACTGCCGCATAGCGGCGCCTGATCCGCCGCCGCCGCACCGGCGCGCGAACCATCGTCTTCTTTGCGCCGCGGGTGCGTCGAATGAACGCATCCCGCGCTTGCCGCACGCCTGCGGCCCACCCCGCAAACAGGTTTTTATATACAATTCACTCCTGCCGCGCCGGCGTACCCGCAGTCGGTGATATTTTCCAATTTAAGTAAGATCAAGGAGTTACCTGATGCCACACGCGATTCGTATTCTGGAGCATGGTGGTCCCGAAGTATTGTGCTGGGAAGAAGTCGCGGTCGGGAACCCCGGTCCGGGCGAGGCGCGCGTGCGCAATACCGCGGTGGGGCTTAACTTCATCGACACCTACCAGCGCTCGGGGTTGTATCCCATGCCGCTGCCGCTTACCCTCGGTTCCGAAGGCGCCGGCGTGATCGAGGCGCTCGGGCCCAAAGTCAAAGGCTTTAAAGTGGGCGACCGCGTGGCCTATGCCGGTCCGATCGGCGCCTATGCCGACGTGCTGCTGCGGCCCGCGGACAAACTGGTCAAAATTCCCGCCGGTGTCAGCGAGCAGACCGCCGCGGCGATGATGCTGAAGGGCATGACGGCGTGGTATCTGCTGCGCCGCACCTACAAAGTGAAAAAAGGCGACACCATCCTGGTGCACGCGGCTGCGGGCGGCGTGGGACAGATTCTGTGCCAGTGGGGCAAGCACCTGGGCGCCACCGTCATCGGCACCGTGGGCAGCGATGCCAAGGCGCCGATCGCAAAAAAGGCGGGTTGCAAACATGTGATTGTTGCCGAGCGCGAGGTGGTGTCCAAGCGCGTGCGCGAAATCACCAAGGGCAAAGGCGTGCCGGTGGTGTACGACGGCACCGGCAAGGAGACCTTCATGGATTCGCTGGACTGCCTGGCGCCGCTGGGCATGATGGCGAGTTACGGCAATGCGTCCGGCGCGGTGCCGCCGGTGAACATTGGCATCCTGGCGCAAAAAGGCTCGTTGTTCCTCACGCGTCCGACGCTGGGCACGTACACGGCCACGCGGCCGGACCTCGAGGCTGCGGCGCGCGATTTGTTCGCGGTGGTGAAAAAGGGCGCGGTCAGGATCGCAATCAATCAAACCTATCCGCTGCGAGACGCGGCTCAGGCGCATCGCGATCTGGAAGGCCGCAAGACCACCGGCTCGACGGTGCTGCTGCCGTGATGCGGCGCGCGCGCTTGATACTTGCGGCATGCGCGCTGGGCGCGCCGGCAATGCTCGTACTCGGGGTGCCGGCGCGGGCGCAGACCGGGAATCCCGTCCGGAGCGAGGCGGTACAGGCGGATCAGTCGCGGTTGATGCAGCAACAGCGCGTCACCGCAGCGTATGGCGAACTACAGCAGGCGGAATACGCGTCCAAGTTGGCCGAACAGGATGTACTGAATACCCGGGACGCCTACAACAACACGCGCGCCCGTGCCGATGCGCTCAAGGCGGACCTCGACAAGTTCAGCAAGGCACGCGACGCAGCGAAGGCCACGGAGGCCGCTGCCCGCAAGCGCTACGACGACGCGTTGAACGCGGTGCCGCGTTAAGCATCGTTGCGTTACTACTGAAAAGCCCAAACCCGTGCTTCCTCTGGACAATCTGCCGCCGCCGCCGGCAGGCGCGCCGCTGGCGCTGCTCAAGGGCATTACCGTTCTCGATCTCACCACCTCGATCGCGGGTCCCTATGCCGCGATGCTGCTGGGCGACATGGGCGCCGAGGTCATCAAAGTTGAGCGTCCCGGCAAGGGCGACGACTGTCGCGCCTGGGGGCCGCCCTGGCTCGACGGCGAATCGCTGTGGTTTCTGAGCGTCAACCGCAACAAACAGAGTGTCACGCTGGATTACACCGGTGACGCCGGGCGCGCGGTGTTGCATGATCTTGTGCGCAAGGCCGACGTAGTCATCGTCAATCTCACTGACCGCGTGCAAAAAAAACTTGGTGTTGACCATGCCGCATTATCCGCGGTGCGCGCCGACATTGTGCATTTGTCCCTGTCTGGTTTTGGCCTCAAGGGCGCGCGCAAGGATTTTCCCTGTTACGACCTGATTGCCGAAGGCTACAGCAGCGTGATGGATGTCACCGGCGAAGCCGACAGCCCGCCGCAAAAAGTTGGCACGCCGGCGGCGGATCTGATTGCGGGCATGGATTCGGCTTACGCGATATTGGCCGCATTGTTCGAGCGGCAACGCTCGGGCAAAGGCCACAAACTTGACGTCAGTATGATTGACAGCATGACGCGTTTCATGGCGCCGCGAATCGTGCCTTATCTCGGCGGCGGTCCGGTGCCGCAACGCACTGGTGCGAAAGACAGCGTGATTTCGGTGTATCAGGTGTTCGAAACCCAGGACCGCCCGATCACGCTGGGCCTCGGTAACGACGGTATTTTCAAGCGCTTCTGGCAGGCGGTGGGGCAACCCGCGGTGGCCGACGACCCGCGTTACGCCACCAACGCGCAGCGCAATGCGGTGCGCGCCGAGATCGTCGACAAAATTCAGGGCGTGCTTCTGTCGCAGCCGCGCGAACACTGGTTGAAATTGTTCGTACAGCACAATGTGCCGGCGGGACCCGTCAACAATGCGGCGGAAGTGGCGGCCGATCCGGCCTTGCTGGAGCGGGGATTGTTCTATACCGCGAAGCAGGGCACGCGCAAGATCCCGCAGGTGGGGCTGGGCATCGCGGTGGACGACAACAATGCGAGCTATCGCAGCGCGCCACCGCTGCTGGGCGAGCACAACGATGCGGTCCTTGGCGGGTTGTTGGGTTACGATGCAGCGCAGATCGAACAACTCAAGACGGCAAAAGTCATCTGAGGATAAAAAACCTTCGACGCAGATGCACGCAGATTTACGCGGATGATGTGCGGTCAGGCGGAATTATTCTGCGAAAATCCGCGTTAATCTGCGTCAAAGAACTCAAGGGTTAAAAAATGTCTTTCCAGACCATCCTTTATGAAGAAGACGGGCCGATTGGCTGGCTCACGTTAAACCGCCCCGACGACGGCAATATGTTCACGCCGCAGATGTGTCATGACATCCGCGACTGCATCAACGACATTCGCCGCGAAACGCGCACGCGGGTAATCGTCATCACCGGGTCGGGCGACAAATTCTTTTGCATCGGCGGGCGCAAGGACGGCATGGAAGACAGCACGCTCTATGCCGGCATGCTGCCCACGCTGGAAATTTACGAGTCGATCGAAAAACTGCAAAAGCCGGTGATCGCCATGGTCAACGGCTATGCCGTCGGCGGCGGCCAGGTGCTGCAGGTGATGTGCGACATCACGGTAGCCAAGGAAAGCGCGGTGTTTCGCCAGGTCGGCCCGATGATGGGCAGCTTCGACGCTGGCTACGGCACCTGGTATCTCGAAGATTTGGTCGGCAAGAAAAAGGCCAAGGAAATGTGGTTTGCCAACCCGCGGTTGTCCGCAAAAGAAGCGCTGGAAATCGGCCTCATCAACAAGGTGGTGCCTGACGACAAGCTCAAGGAAGAAACGCGCAAGATGGCGCTGGAAATTGCCGATCGTGGCGCATTCGCGCTGGCGTCATTAAAAGCGGCCTTCACGGCGCGGCACACCGGTGTGACGGGCCTGGCACGCATATCGCACGATCTTTTACTGCGGCTTTATCTGGATTCGGACGAGTCTAAAGAACTGGGCGAATCGTTTCGCGGCAAGCGCAAGCCGGACTCGGACAAGTTCGGACACTAAGTTCAACGTCAACGACTTCGACACGGATTTTCGCAGATACACGCAGATTGACTCTTGCCGGGGAATGATCTGCGTTTATCTGCGCAAATCCGCGTCAAAGGGTTTTTGGGATGTCGACACTACTAACACTGCATAATCCCCGCAC
>CADECM010000007.1:39203-54098 GCA_902825845.1 uncultured beta proteobacterium | reverse complement strand
GAAGCGGTGGTGGTGTTTCTCGCCTGTTCGCGCAACGGCTATGTGTGCAATCCGTCGCTGCACCAGAACTACACCGTGGGCGAAATCGTCATGCTGATGGAGCGCATCCAGACCGCCGCGTTGTTCACGCAGGCGGGCTATGGTGCCGATGCGGACAAGGTGGATGTGTTCGCGTCTTCAAAATCGCTGCCCACGTTAAAGCGCGTGTACCGGATGGATACGCCGGATTTCCCCTCGCTCGGCGCGCCGCCTGCACCCACGCTGCCCGATGCGGACAGCGATCCCGATAAAATCGTGTATCTCGCCTTCACCTCCGGCACCACCGGCATGCCCAAGGGGGTGCTGCACTCGGACAACACGCTGCTGGCCAACGGCCGCGCGATGGTGCACGACTGGCATCACGACGACAGGACGATTTTGTATTCGATGAGCCCGCTGTCGCATCACATTGCGACGGTCGGCATCGCGCAATCGTTAAGCGCGGGCTTCGAGCTGGTGGTGAACGATCTCAAACCGGGCATGAAGCCGCTTGACGGCCTGATCGAATCCGGCGCGACGTATGTGATGGGTGTGCCGACACACGCCATCGATATTCTGGCCGATGCCAGGCAACGCGGCATGGCGAATCTTGGCAAGGTGAATCTGTTTTACATGGCAGGCTCGGTGATTCCGCCGGAAACCGCGCGCGCGTTTCTGGACATGGGCATCAAGCCGCAGAACATCTACGGCATGACCGAAAATGGCTCGCACCAGTACACCATGCCCGATGATTCGGTGGACATCATTACCACCACCTGCGGCCGCGCCTGCCACGGCTACGAAACCCGGCTGTGGGATCAGGAAAATCCGGACATTGAAGTGACCAAGCCGGGCGACATCGGCGAAATCGGCACGCGTGGCGCATTGCTGATGCTGGGGTATTTCAACAATCAGTCAGCAACAGAAAATTCCTTCAACGTCGGCGGCTGGTTCATGAGCGGCGATCTGGGGCGCATGGACGCGCACGGCAATCTGCAGATCGTCGGCCGCAAGAAAGATTTGATTATTCGCGGCGGTCACAACATCCATCCGTCGCGCATCGAGAATCTGGCACTGAAGCACCCGGCGGTGCTGAAGGCGGCGGCGTACCCGGTAGCCGATCCGCGCCTGGGCGAACGGGTGTGCCTGGCGATTATTCAGCGTGAAACTGTCGACGTTGCTCCCGAACAATTACTGGCGCATCTCAATGAGGCCGGCTTGTCGAAGTACGACATGCCGGAATTTTTTATCCGCATGGACGCATTTCCGCTTACCGCCAGCGGCAAGATTCTGAAGCGCGAGCTGGTGGAGTGGACCAAGGCGGGGAAGATTGCGCCGACGTCGGTACGTTGGACGGCGAAAGCGTAAGGAACAACGATGGCAAACGAGCTGACCCGTGTTGAAGAATTTGCGGTAATAACGCTCAACCGTCCGGATGCGCTGAACGCGCTGAGTTTCGAACTGATCCGCGATTTGAGTGACAAGTTCGACCAGGTGGCGCAAAGCGACGCCCGGGCGCTGATCATCACCGGTGCGGGCACCCGGGCGTTTTGCGCCGGCGCGGATATCAAGGAGCTGTTCGGCCGCAGCCTGATGCAGCAAAAGCAGGGCGGTGATTTCGGTCAGGCGACGTTCGCAAAACTCGATACCTTTCCCATGCCGTCGGTGGCGGTGATCAACGGCTATGCTTTCGGCGGCGGCATGGAGCTGGCGCTGGCATGCACGTTTCGCCTGGCGACCAAAAACGCGAAGATGGGCACGCCGGAAATCAAACTGGGGCTGATTCCCGGCTACGGCGGCACGCAGCGCCTGCCGCGTGTGGTGGGCGAGCCGCGCGCGCTGGAAATGGTGATGACCGGCCGCACCGTGGATGCGGACGAGGCGCAGCGCATCGGCCTGGTGAATCGTATTATTGACGGCGACGCGCTGGCGGCGGGCATGGCATTTGCGCGCGAATTCACCTGCTACAGCCTGCCGGTGCTGCAGTTCGCGCGCGACGCGGTGAAACGCGCCCACGATACGCCGCTCAACGAGGGGCTGAAGATCGAAACGGATCTCGGTACGCTGGCGTTTCAAACCGGGGACGCGCATGAGGGCATGACCGCGTTCACCCAAAAGCGCAAACCGGCGTTCAAGGACAAGTGAGGCGCGAAGCATGAGGGGTGAGGCGTAATGCGTAGCGAGAGAACCATCGTGGTCACCGGCGCCAGCCGCGGCATCGGCGCGGTCATTGCACTGGAACTCGCGACACGCGGATTCACCGTCGGTTGCCTCACGCGCAAGGGTGCGGGGCCGGAGGTGGATGCGCCCGCCGAACTGGCACCGCGTTTCGTCAATGCCAGGTGCGACGTCACCGACGAAGCCAGCGTCAAACATGCGCTGGCGACCGTTGCGGCAAAGGCCGGCGCGATCCACGGCATCGTCAACAACGCCGGCATTCATCTGGATGGCCCCAGCGACAAGCTCACGCTCGAGGTCTACAACCAGGTGATGAACACCAACGCCACGGCGGTGTTTACCGCCTGCCGCGAGGCATACCCGCATCTGGTCAAAGCGGGCGGCGGCATCATCGTCAACATTGGTTCTTTTTTCGACAAGATCGGCGTCAAACGCAACGTCGCCTACTGTGCCTCCAAGGCGGCGGTGGGCGCGATCACGCGTTGTCTGGCGGTGGAGTGGGCGCCGAAGAACATCCGCGTGATCGACGTCGCACCCGGCTACATCGAAACGGATTTGAATCGTGATGCGTTCCAGGGCCCGCTGCGCGACTTCCTCGCCAAACGCATCCCTGGCGGCAAGCAGGGCACGCCGCAGGACGTCGCCCGCCTGGTGGCGGCACTGTGCGCGGAAGACCTGCCGTTTCTCACTGGCGAGACCATCTACATCGACGGCGCCCAGGGTATCGCACACTGATTTGTAAGTATCTGTTTTTAAACAATAATTTTAAGGCCGGCAGATGAAGGTTTTTGAGCGCATGGACCGCAGTGTGGCGTTCGGCGACGAGGAGCGCATGCTGATCGACGCGGTGCGCACGCTCGTGCGCGATCAGATCGCACCGCGCGCCGCGGGCTACGACAAGAGCGGTGAGTTTCCGTGGGACAACGTCAAGGCAATCAACGCGCTGGGGCTGAATGCGATGTTCGTGCCAGAGGCCTACGGCGGTGCGCCGATGTCGTATGGCGCGTATCTGGAATGCGTGCGCGAAATCAGCAAGGCGTGCGCGTCCACCGGCGTGATCTGGGCGACCAATTTTCATGCGATGAAGCCGCTGGTGGACTGGGGCAACGAAGAGCAAAAAAATCGTTTGCTGCCCAAAGTCGCGGCGGGCGCGCTGGCCTCGCTGGTGATCACCGAGCCCACCGCGGGCTCGGACGCGACGGGCATGAAGACGTCGTTCAAACCTGATGGCGACGGCATCATCGTCAATGGCGGCAAGACCTTTATCACCAATGGCGGTCATGCCGACCTGCTGCTGCTGTTCGGCAAGTGGACGGAAATCGCGGACAGCAAGGCATCGATTTCGGTGCTGGTGCTGGAAAAAGGCACGCCGGGATTCAGCGTGGTGCGCGAGGAAGACAAGATGGGCCTGCGCGCATCGAGCACGGCCACGCTGGCCTTCGACAACTGCCGCGTGCCGCGCGCCAATCTGCTGTGCAATCCCGGTGACGGGCTGAAGATTCTGCTGGCGTCACTCAACAAATCGCGGCCCAGTGTCGCGGCGCACGCACTGGGCATCGCGCGCGGCGCGCTCGAGGATGCGGTGAACTATATCAACGAGCGCAAACAGTCGGGGCGCAAGATCGTCGAGTTTCAGGGCATCCAGTTCATGCTGGCCGACATGGCCACCGATCTGGCGCAGTGCGAAGCATGGCTGTGGTACGTCGCGAGCATGGTCGACAGCGGCGCCACGGATTTCGGCGTGGAATCGTCGATGCTTAAAATGCGCGCCTCCGACATCGCCATGCGCATCACTACCGACGCGCTGCAACTGCACGGCGGCTACGGCTACATCAAGGATTTTCGCGCCGAACGGCTGATGCGCGATGCCAAGATCACGCAGATCTGGGAGGGTACCAACCAGATTCACCGGCAGCTGATCGGCCGCAGTTTCTTGAAGAAGTGAGACGTGAGACGAAAATGCAACCGCTTGCTGGTGTAAAAGTTCTCGACTTCAGTACCCTGCTCCCCGGCCCACTGGCGACCCTGATACTTGCGGAAGCCGGCGCAGATGTGATCAAGATCGAGCGCCCCGGTCGCGGCGATGAAATGCGTTCCTATGTGCCGAAGTTCGGCAGCGACAGCGTCAACTTTGCGATGCTCAATCGCGGCAAGAAAAGCCTCGCCGTCGATCTCAAGGACGCGAAAGTGCGCGAGCAACTGCTGCCGCTGATCAGGGATGCGGACATCGTGGTGGAGCAGTTCCGCCCCGGCGTGATGGACCGACTGGGCCTGGGCTATGAGGCGCTCAATGCGATCAATCCGCGCATCATATATTGCGCGATCACCGGTTACGGCCAGAGCGGCCCGCGCGCGCAGGTGGCGGCGCATGACCTCAACTACGTCGCCGAATCCGGACTGCTGTCGCTGGCGGCGGGTGCTGACGGGGCGCCGGTGGTGCCGGGCGCGTTGATCGCCGACATCGGCGGCGGCGCCTATCCCGCGGTGATCAACATTCTGCTCGCGCTGCGCGCGCGCGACGCAACCGGCAAGGGCTGCAAGCTTGACATCGCGATGGGCGACAACCTGTTCACGTTCCTCTATTGGGCGATGGGCAACGGTTTGGCCGCGGGCGAATGGCCGCAGCCGGGTGCCGAGCGTGTCACCGGCGGCTCTGCGCGCTTCTTCATTTACCGCACGCGTGACGACAAATTCATTGCGGCTGCACCGCTGGAGCAGAAATTCTGGGAGAACTTTTGCGAAGCGATCGAACTTGCGCCGCAGTATCGCGATGACGACCTCGATCCCGCGGCCACCAAGCGCGCGGTGGCGGCACGCATCGCGGAAAAGCCCGCTGCCGATTGGCAAACGCGATTCGCCGGCAAGGACTTGTGCTGCTGCGTGATGGCAACGGTGGAAGAAGCGCTCAACGATCCGCACTTCAAGTCACGTGGCGTGTTCAACCGTAACGTTTCTGCCGACGGCAAATCCATCGTGGCGTTGCCGGTGCCAGTGGCGGACACCTTTCGCTCGGCGCAGATTGACGCCGGTTATCCCGTGTTGGGCGACGCCAATGGCATGTTAAAAAAGTGAATAAAAACAAATACTTATAAGAAATCCATGAAAGCACTGATCGTTCAAGAGCACGGCGCGCTGGAAAAACTCTCATTGGGGGATTTCCCTGATCCCTCGCCGGGCAAGGGCGAGGTGCTGGTCGATGTGCACGCGGCGAGCGTCAACTTCCCCGACCTGCTGGTGATCGGCGGCACCTATCAGAATCTGCCGCCGCGGCCGTTTGTGCCGGGCAAGGACCTCGCCGGCGTGGTGGCGGCCGTGGGTGAGGGCGTCACGCGCGTGAAGGTGGGCGATCGCGTGCTGGCGCAGATCGAGCACGGCGCGTTTGCCGAGCGTGCGGTGGTGCGCGAAGTGTTGTGCTTTGTGATGCCGGCAAAAATGTCGTTCGCGGACGGCGCAGCCATGGGCCTGGTGTACCTCACCGCGCACAATGCCATAGTTGAGCGCGCCGCCATGAAGGCGGGCGAAACCGTGCTGGTGACGGGCGCCGCGGGCGGCGTGGGACTGGCATGCGTGCAACTCGCCAAGGCGCTGGGCGCCACCGTCGTTGCCGCCGTCAGCTCGGAAGAAAAGGCGCGCTTGGTGCGCGACAACGGCGCCGACCATGTGGTGCGCACCGACGTGCCGGACCTGCGCGAGTCCTTTCGCAATCAGGTGTTCGAGGCGGTCGGCAAGCGCGGCATCGATCTGGTGCTGGAAAACGTTGGCGGCGATGTGTTCGATGCCAGCCTGCGCGTGATGGCGTGGTGCGGGCGTCTGGTGATCATCGGCTTTGCCGGCGGGCGCATCCCGGACGTAAAGGCGGGCTACCTGCTGGTGAAGAATATTTCGTTGATCGGCCTGCAAAGCAGCGATTACCGCGAACGCACGCCGGAGGTGGTGCGCAAGGCGTACGAGCGGTTGTTTGCGCTGTACGAGCAGGGCAAACTGCAGCCGCGGGTGATGGCCCGTTACCCGATGCAGGACTATGTGGCGGCGCTTCAGACCGTCAAGGACCGCAAGGTGCTGGGCAAGGTGGTTATCACGATGCCCGTTTGACAGTCCGAAGTGCGCGGCTTATAAATCAGACACGCTTTTTATCGTCCTCAGAGGTCACAGAACGCGCAACGGGGAGAACACCAAATCGTCGTTCCGGCGCAGGCTGGAATGACGGTTCGGTTTTAAATCTGTGTTCATCTGTGGCTAAAATGCTTTTGAACTTTCAAAACGGAGACAATCATGTACGGATGGCGCGGACGCATCGGCTTGCTGGTTCCCTCGATCAATACCACCATGGAAACGGAGTTCTGGCAGATTGCGCCGCCGGGCGTGTCGGTGCACGTGGCGCGCATCTCGGGCGGGCGTGAAGGCACGCCGGAAACCCTGCGCGGCATGGAAGACGCCAGCAAGGCGGCGGCCGCCGACGTGGCGATGATCGAACCGGATGTGGTGGTCTACGGCTGCACCAGCGGCAGTTTCTTCGAGGGACCGACCTGGAACAAGAAAATCTCCGAGCAATTGTCAGCGATCACCAAGGCGCCGACGGTTACCACAGCCGGCGGCATGGCGGCGTGCCTGCAGGCGGGCGGCTTCAAGAAGGTGGATATTGTCACGCCCTACGTGGAGCTCACCAACGAGCGCCTCAAGCACTTTCTCAAGGCGCACGGCATCGGCGTGGTGAAGCTGGGCACCTTCGACATGCTTGACATGTTCGATCATGCCAAGATTCAGCCGGAAGAGATTTACCGCAAGGTGAAGGAAATCACCACGCCCAAATCCGAGGCGGTGTTCGTGGCGTGCACCCAGCTGCGCGCGCTGGAAGTGCTGGATCAGCTCGAACGCGATCTGGGCAAGCCGGTATATTCGGCGGTGCAGGCGTCGGCCTGGCAGGCGTACGAGGCGATGGGCGTCGATCCGAAGATCATGGATTGCGGCAGCCTGCTGCGCAAGTTGTCGGAGCCGGGTTCGCCGAAGAAGGCACCGAAGAAGTTGCGCAGCGCCTAGTTGTCGCGTCGTCACGCATTCGCGGCGCCGTGATCTTTAACAGCCAAAGCGGCATTAGCGATCGCGCGCGCGACGCCGATTGGGCGCAGTGGTACTTCGAGCATCTGCGCATCATGGCGACCGTGCCCGGCGTGTTTTCCGCGCAGCGTTTCGTGACCGCGCATCCCGCACATCCGCCGTCGCTGGCGATGTATGGCGTGGCCTCGGCGGCAGTGTTCGCGGGCGAGTATTATCTGTCCGTGCGGGGCATGGGCGAGTGGTTGCCGCTGATCGACCGGCAATGGTACCGGCGCAACCTGTTTGAGGGGTTGGACAGTGCGCCGGTGGTCAATGACGATCAGGTGCTGCTGGTGGCGGACCGCGCCGCGCCGGATGCTGCACTTGCAGCGCTGCCGCTGCAGTTTACGTGGCTGACGGCGGCGGGCCTGGATCGCTCAACGCCGTATCGCGGGCTGTGTGTTGTAGCAAGCAACGCTGTGCCGACGTTGCCGCACGATGTCGCGGTCTACACGCCGGCGTCGAAGCGTTATGCGGGCGAGGTGAATTCGACGCCAGCGGCGGCGCGGTGAGCGTCAGCGGGACACAACGGTTTATGGAACGGTAACCAAGGAGACAGACATGGCCAAAGGACTACTCGTCGCCGGTTTCAACTACGGCATGGTGGACGCCAGTGAATTCAATGACTGGTACGACACCGAGCATGTGCCCGAGCGGCAGCGCTGCAAGGGCTTCATCAACTGCGTGCGCTGGCTGGGTGTGGAAGACCCCAAAGTGTCGATCGCAACCTACGACCTGGAGTCGCACGCGGTGCTGCACAGCCCGGAGTACAAGGCGATTGGCGGCGCCAATCTGTCGCCGTGGAGCAAGCGCATGACGGCGCGGGCGCAGCGGCTGCTGCGCATCGAAGGCGAGCAACTGGTGCCGGGCGACGCCGTGGCGCGCAACAGCACGCAGTACCTGATGCTGTTTGCGTGCAATGTCAAACCGGAGCGGCTGGAAGAAGTCAAACGCTGGTATCGCGAGGAGCACATCCCGCGGCTGGGCGCGGTGCCCGGTTGCGTGTCGGCGCGTCACTTCGTGTCGCACGCCGGCACGCACAACAGCATCGGTCTGTATGAACTGGAGACCGCCGAGACCTGCGCCTCGGCGGCATGGAAAGAAGCCGCCTATACGCCCTGGACCAAGGAGATGCACCCGCATCTGGGCGATGCGCTGCGCCTGGTGCTGCGGCGCTATCAGCGCGCGGCGGCCTGAACACAGGCTGGTGTGCTAGGCGGCGGTCTTTAGCTCCTCGGCCACCGCCTGCCCGACCACCGTGCCCTTGAAAAAGCCGGGGTTGTTGCGGGTGTGCAGCCGCGCGGCATTGCTGAAGGTGAACTCGCGGAAGTCCTGATCCGTGACGAAACCTTTTTCCACCATCTCGTAGGCTTCGGGAATCACGTCTTCGAAGTCGGGCACATCGAAGTGGGTGAAGTCGGAGCTGAACACCGGGCGCAGCCGCACCCCCATGCGCGGATCGAAGGCCCACATCGTTGCGCGGTCGTCCGCCTCGCAGCCGTAGTAGAAGTTGCCGGAGAACACGGCGCGGATATCCGTCTTTGAGTTGACACCGGCGGCCTCGAAATCGTCGGTGACATGCTCGGGCTTTGACAATTCGTCGAGACTGCACTCGGGGCGGAAGGCGTCGAGGCTGTTCATGAGTGCATCGGTGTTGGCCTTCAGGCGCGCATCGCCATAACGGGCGATGAGTTGCTTCAGCTCCGCGACATTGGTTTGATTCGGGTACTGCAGTCCGGCGCGGCGGCGCTTTTCCCAGTGTTCGATCATGTCGCCGACCATCTGGCAGGCCCAGCTGATGCCGCCTTCCATGAAGCCGAAGTTGAGCGTGGGAAAGCGGCGCGCCACGCCGCCCAGAAACACCCCGCGCGCGAAGGCGTGGTTGGATTCGGCAAAGTGGCCGACGTGGTTGTAGGTGAAATTGGTGATCGAGGCGCGGTCCGACCAGCGCGGGCTGCCCGAGTGCTGGGTCACCGCCACCCCGAGGTCGACACAGCGTTGCCAGAACGGGTCGTAGTCATAAGGGCTGTCGAGCGCAATGGTGTCGATGTACATGGCGGCATTCTGCTCGTCGATGTCCTCGGCGGCGCTGGGAACAGCACGTTCCTGATTGCCGCGCATCATGATGGCACGGTAGCCGAGCTGCTTGACGGCGTAATCCAGCTCCTCAATCGCCTCCTGCGGCGTGCGCGCGGGAAGAATGGCCACCGGGGCAAAGCGCTGCGCGAACGGCCTGAACATGTCCGCGGTCATCTGGTTGTAGGCGCGTGCCGAGGCGCGTTGCAGATCGCCCGGCATGGCATTGATGGTGAGCCCGAAACTCGGATACATCAGCGCGAAGTCAATGCCCAGTTCCGGCAGGCGTTCGTTCAGCAGCGCCGGCAGCAGGGCAGTCGCTTTGTCTTTGGTCTGAGTGGTGACACCCCACCAGATGGCACGGCGCAGCCGGTGGTGCTGTCGTTCCTCCGCGCTGGCACGGTACCACGCGTTATTGCGTTGCCACAGTGCGCGTATTTCGTCGACGGCTTTCGGTCCACCGGCTTCGCTCAGATATTCGAGGAACACCGGAATCGGCTCCATCCAATGCCCGTCGCCGTCGATTACCGGGTGCTTCAGCCCGGCGCGAATGTCTGCCGCTCGATTGCTCATGGTCACCGCTCCTTTCGTGAAGGGATTTCCGATCCGTCAGCACTGTTGCTGGCAAGCAGGCTAACGCGACAGCCACTAACCGTCAATCGCAGCCGACCGTGCGCTTCAAGCGAGAGACGCCTCGTTTTGCAGCGGTTGCGCGTTCAGGTAATTCGCCAAGTTGCCGAGAAAAATCTCCACCCCGCGCGCGTAGGTGCCGGTGGAGGCACCCGCGTTGTGCGGCGAGATCAATACATTGGGCAGAGCCCAGAACGGCGAATCCTGCGGCAGCGGTTCCGTGTTGAATACATCCAGATAGGCATGGCGCAGGCCGCCGCTTTGCAGCGCGTGCAGCAGTGCCGCTTCGTCGATGATCTCGCCGCGCGCGATGTTGGCGATGCCGGCGCCGGGCTTCATCAGCGCGAGGCGGCGGGCGTCGATCAGGTGTCGTGTATCCGGTGTCAGCGGGCAGGCAATCACCAGCCAGTCGCAGGACGGCAGCAGTGAGTCGAGCGCCGGCGGCGCGAACACCTGATCAAAATGCTCGGCCGGTGCGGTGTTGCGCCGGATGCCGATGGTCTTCATGCCGGCCGCGCGCAGCACGCGTGCAATCACCTTGCCGATGTAGCCCATGCCGACGATGAGCGCCGTCTGTCCGGGGATGTCCGGCGGCACGTCTTTGCCGCGCAGCGGCGACCATGTGCGCCGTTGCTGCGCGGCCAGCCAGTGCGGCACGCCGCGCGCCAGCGCCAGCACGCCCGTGACGCAGGCAAGGCCCACGGCTTCGGATTGCGCGCCCGCGCTGCTGGTGAGGCGCACGCCGCGCCGCAGGGCGTCGGTGTAGCGTTGTTGGTCCATGCCCGCCGAATACACGGCCATCCACTTGAGATTGCCGGCGCGATCGATGGTGTTCCAGAAGGCTTGCGCTGCCGGGCTCAGCGCGCTCTTTTCGGTGCCTTCCCAGATGTCGCGCGAGTAGTAGGCGGCTTCGATGTTGCCCGCGTCCCGATCGGAGAGCCGCAATGCCGGCGTGAACGGCAGCACCTCCAGCCGACCAGGCGCGGCATCGAGGATATGCCGCAGCCGGGGTCCGAATTCGGCGATTACTTTTTGCGATACCAGGAGTTTGGGGGGCATGACGGTGGCGCGCTATGCAAACGGTGCGTGATTGATCAATAGGGACGCTGCCCGCGCCAGTTCCCGGGCGGGGCGTAGTTGCACACCCACACTTGCGAGTGATCGGCGCACACCGCCTTGGCGCAGCCGATGTCGGTGGTGGTTTTCCACACCACTTGCGTGTAGTGGCCGCAGATTTTGCCACGTGCGCAGGTATTGCCCGCGTGGTCGTAGTCGTGCCGTTCGCCGGCCCAGGCGTTGGCCACGTGGTCGGCACCGACCTGCTGTACCTGTGTCGCGCCGCTGGCGTGGTAGCGCGGGCTGGCCCAAAACACGTTTTCGCCCAGCCCGCGCGTGCCGCTGTGTGCCGGACCGCAGCCCTGACCTTGCAACTGATCGGCCCACTGTTGCGCCGTATTTGCCAATGGCGCCGACCAGCGCAGATGAGGGACACCCGCCGCCTGCCGCCACTGGTTGTGCGCGGCAAGCATGGCACCCTGTTCGGCGGGTGTCAGCGCGTGCGCTGCCGTGGCCACGGCGCCCGCCGCGCACAGCGCCAACAAACAGCCCGTGGTGTCTTGCTTCATATTCATAATAAGTATTTGTTTTTAAACAATATTTTATGAGGATGCCGAAGGCGAGCCTGCTTTACACAACTTTACGCAGCCGACATCTTACGCTTACGTTTGCAACGGATACTGGGTCGCATCGGGGAATGGTCCCCGAATCAACGCTTACGAGGACGATCATGAACCAGAGCAAACAAGGCAGTGCAGGTGCGGGACAGCGGCGCGGATTCTTTCGCCGTGCGGGCGTATTTATGGCGGTTGCCGCGATCGCGGGCACCATTGGTCTGCAGGCGCACGCGCAGGGCGGGCATGGCTTTCGCGGCGGATGGTTCGCCGGATCTTCGGATCCCGCCAAGGTGGATGAACGCGTGGATCGCATGCTGAAGCATCTGTCGGTCGAGATCAACGCCACGCCGGAGCAACAGCAAAAGCTGGCGCCGATCGTGAAGCAGGCGATCACCGATCTGCAGCCGCTGCGCGAGCAAATGCGCAACACGCGCAAACAGGCTACCGACCTGATGAGTGCGGCGCAGATTGACCGTGCCGCAATCGAGGCCCTGCGCGCGCAAAAGATGCAGACCGCCGACGCCATCTCGCGCCGCATGTCGCAGGCGATGGCTGATGCGGCTGAAGTGCTGACGCCCGAGCAGCGCAAACAGCTTGCCGAACGCATGCAGCAACGTCACGGCAAGGGTCGTCACGGCATGCGCAACCACGGGTAAACTGCGCGCATGTCCACGCGCATCCTGCTGATCGAAGATGATCCCCGCCTTGCCGCGATGGTGTCCGACTATCTCGGCGCGGCGGGGCTGCGCGTAAGCGTTGCGGGCGCGGGCGAGGCAGGACTCGCCCAGCTCGCGCAGGCGCCGTTTGATGCGGTGATACTGGATTTGATGCTGCCCGGCATTGACGGTCTGGAGGTGTGCCGGCGGCTGCGGGCGCAGGCGGGTGCCGGAGCCGATGTGCCGGTGCTGATGCTGACCGCGCGCGGCGATGCGGCCGACCGCGTGGTCGGGCTCGAACTGGGCGCTGACGACTATCTGCCCAAGCCGTTTGAGCCGCGCGAACTGCTGGCGCGGCTGCGCGCGATTTTACGGCGTGGCCGCGCGCGCAGCGCGGATGTGCTGCGCTTTGGGCGGCTGGAAATCGACCGCGCGGCGCGCGAACTGCGCATGGACGGCAAGGCGCGGGAGATCACCGCGTATCAGTATTCTCTGCTGCTGACGCTGGCGGAAAACGCCGGCCGGGTGTTGTCGCGCGAGCATCTGATGGATCAGGTGAAGGGGGCGCCGCTGGAGGCGTTCGACCGTTCGATCGATGTGCATGTATCGCGCATTCGCCAGGCCATTGAGGACGATCCGAAACATCCGCGACGCATCATCACGGTGCGCGGCGCGGGTTATCTGTTTGCAAAGGCGCAGGAGTGAAGCGTCTTTATCTGCGTGTTTACCTGGCAGTGCTGGCCGCACTGGCGGTGCTGACGCTGGCCGCGGGCTTTTTGTGGAACCACTTTGAGGCGCAGACGCCGCCCGGTTACGCGCGCGAGAGCCTCGCCACGCTGGTCGCCAATGCGCTGCCCCCGGCCACGGCGCCCGCGGCCGAACAGCAGGCGTCACTGGAGAAACTGCTGGCCGGCGTCAGTGCCGATGTCACCTTGTATTCGCCGAATCGTGAGCGTATCGCGGGGGTCGGCGTGGTCCTGCCCGCGCCGGCCGTCGACCGCATGCACGGCGGCCGCCTGCGGCTGGTGGATGGCCCGCCGGCGCGCGTGCTGCGCATTGCCGACGGTCGCTGGCTGGTGGCGCGCACGGCGTTCGGCCGGCCGCCGCGGGGTCCGCGCGGCGGACCGTCGTGGATGCGCTTCGGCCTGCTGCCATTGTTGGTGCTGCTGGCGATGGCGATCGGTATCGGCGTCTATCCCGTCGTGCGCCGCCTGACGCGGCGGCTGGAGCGGTTGCAGACGGGGGTGGAGGCGCTCGGTGCGGGCACCTTGTCCACGCGCGTGAACGTGGAAGGCAGCGATGAAGTGGCGCGGCTGGCGGAGAGCTTCAACCGTGCCGCCGCACGCATCGAGGAACTGGTGGGCGCGCACAAGACGCTGCTCGCCAATGCGTCGCACGAACTTCGCACGCCGCTGGCGCGCATCCGCATGGGCGTGGAGTTCCTGAAATCCGGCACCGACAGCGCGCGCAGCCGCGAACTGGAGCGCGATATTGCCGAACTTGACGCGCTGATCGAGGAAATCCTGCTGGCCAGCCGGCTGGACGCCGTCACTGCGGCAGACGCGCTGGAAGATCTTGACCTGCTCGCGCTGGTTGCCGAAGAATGCGCGCGTTATCCGGCAGTATCGCTTGATGGGGTGCCGGTATCGATGAAGGGCGACGCGCGCCTGCTGCGGCGCCTGATTCGCAATCTGCTGGAAAACGCCCAGCGCCACGGCACGCCGCCGGTGACGGTCACATTGCGGATCCATGACAACATGGCTGAAATAGCCGTGTGTGATGGCGGCGCCGGTGTGCCGGATGCCGAGCGCGAACGCGTGTTCGAACCATTTTATCGCTATGCGCGCGGCGAAGCCCGCGGCACCGGACTGGGACTGGCCCTGGTGCGCCAGATTGCGCGACGACACGGTGGTGACGCAGTGGCGGACGGCAGTTGTTTTCGTGTTCACCTGCGGTGTTGAGCAGGCGCGGGTAGCGTGCCTGCGTTGACGGTGTACCGCGGTTTGGCGGAATAACCAACGCGGTTGGCATGTTGCGAGACCGCACTGCATTGACCGTTCAATGGGGTCGGGATACAGTGCCCGCCGTGCAAAAAAGGCGCGCCAGTGCTGTGTTTCCATCATGACGCGACGTGACAGCACGCAGCCTTCGGCGGACGATCTCAAACGCCGGGTGCTGATGGCGATACTGGCGTTGAGTTGGGTGGGGGCCGGCGCGGCCTGGGCACTCATGGCACGCCACGGCCAGTCGTCACTCGTGTTGCGCGTGGTGTTCGGCCTGAATCTGGTGTTTCATCCGCTCCTGTTCGTGATCGCATGGCGGCGATTGTTGTCGCTGCGCGTTGTCGATCATCCTTTTCGATATCGATCACTTCAAGACGGTCAACGACCGTTTCGGGCACGGCGTCGGCGACGAAACGCTGGTGGCGCTGGCGGCGCGGACCATGGATGTGCTGCGTGAGGTGGATACGCTCGGCCGCTGGGGTGGCGAAGAATTTGCGGTGATTCTGCCGGAGACAGGGTGCGAGGAAACGCTGCATAAAGACGCTGCACTGTGCGGCCACGTGGCGG
>CADECM010000007.1:0-39103 GCA_902825845.1 uncultured beta proteobacterium | reverse complement strand
CAGGCAGAGCCGTTGTTGGCAACGGTCTAGCTTGTCCGATCGCCGATGGCGGCGAAGTTACCGCTGGCAACGCCGACGCTATAATCGGCCCCAAGCCAATCAGGAGCAAATGACATGAATCCAACCGTAGCCATCATTGCACAGGGCGCCATGGGCGCCGGGGTCGGCGGGCGCCTGGTGGAACGCGGCCTGCGCGTGGTCACCTCGCTCGCCGGGCGAAGTGAAGCCAGCGCACAACGGGCCAAGGCCGCCGGTATGGAGACTGTGTCCGATGCGCAATGCCTGGAGGCGGATTTCCTGTTGTCGATCTGCCCGCCGAGCGATGCGCTGGCGCTGGCTGAAAAGATGGCGGCATTAATGGCGTCCAGCGGCAGGAAGCCGCTTTACGTCGATTGCAATGCGGTGAGTCCGCCATCCAAGGTGGCCATCGGCAATGTCATCCTCAAGGCAGGAGCACCCTTTGTCGATGTCGGCATCATCGGCCTGCCGCCGAAAGGGGATCGCAGTCCCTATCTGCATGCCTCGGGTCCCGACGCGGCGAAACTCGCCGTGCTCAACGACTTCGGCATCAAGGTCAATGTGATCGAAGGGCCGGTGGGTGCCGCCTGTGCCTTGAAGATGTCGTATGCCGGGATTACCAAGGGCATTACCGCACTGGGATCAATGATGATGCTGGCGGCGACCCGCGCCGGTGTCGCCGGCATGCTGCGAGGTGAACTCGAACGCAGTCACCCGGCGTTCATCACCAACTTTCAGCGCGCAGTGCCGGATATGTTCGACAAGGCCTACCGTTTCGTCGGCGAGATGGAGGAGATTGCGGATTTCGTGGGCGAGGACCCGCAGGCGCGGCAGATGTATCTGGCCTTTGCCGAGTTTTACACCCGCATTGCGGCCGATCATGAGGGCAAGCACCAGGAGACCGGTGCACTGTCGTCGTTTTTGACGAAGCGTTAAACGCGCGCGCCGCTATGTGGGGCGGTGCCGCGCGGCAAACAAGGCCGCTTCCACCCGGCTGCGCACCTGCAGTTTCTGCAGGATGTTGGTCACATGGTGCTTGATGGTTTTTTCGGAGAGGAAGATTCTGGCGCCGATCTCGCGGTTGGTTAGGCCGTCGCCGATCAGGCGCAGGATTTCACTTTCGCGCTCGGTCAACTCCTGCAGCGCATCGGGCGCGCGGCCGCGCGTCAGGGTCACCAGCATTTCCGCCGCCAGCGAGGGCGACACGTAGACGTCGCCGCGCATCGCGGCACGAATCACATTGGCGAGTTCTTCTGCCGCCACGCCCTTGAGCACATAGGCGCGGGCGCCGGCCTTGAAAGCCGCCAGCAGTTTGTCCTTGTCTTCCGAAACCGTGAGCATGACTATGACGCTCGCCGGGCATGCAGTGGCGATTTTTTCCGCCGTAACCAGACCGTCCCATCCCGGCATGCTGATATCCAGCAACACGACGTCCGGCAACAGTTCCCGCGTCAGCTTGAGGGCGCCCTCGCCGTTCGCTGCTTCTCCGACCACCGTCAGATCGGGGACCGTACCCAGCGAATGCACCACGCCCTGTCTGAACAGGGGATGATCGTCGACCACCAGAACGCTGATGGAATCACTCATACTCGATACCCGTCAGTTGCAACGGCAAACTCGCCTGAATCACCGTGCCCTGGCCGGGCGCGGTTTGCACGTCGAAAGAGCCGCCCAGTATTTCCACGCGCTCGCGCATCCCCGCCAAGCCCAGACGCCCGGCGGTGGCGGTGCTTTCCTGATCAAAGCCGGTGCCGTTGTCACTGACCGTGACCATGAATTCGCAACCGTGTTTCGCCACCGCGACGCGTTGCCATGTGCTCCCGCCATGTCGAAAGCCGTTGGCGAGTGATTCCTGGATCAAGCGATACAACGCGATTTTTACCGGCAGTGGAAGTTCGGCGGGTTCGCCCGTCGCGGTGAGCGCAATTTTTGCATTTGTTTTGCGCTCGAAGTCACGTACCGCGCGCTCGGCGATTTCGGTGCTCTGCAACTGCTCGATTTCCGGCAACTGCAGTCCCAGGGAGATGGCGCGCAAATCGGTAAGCGCGGATTGCAGCGCCGTGTGGACGGCATGACAATCCTCCCCGGTGTAGCCGCGTCCGCTGCCGCATGCCTGGCACTGTCTGTCGTTGCACTTGATCGTGTTAAAACGCATCAGCGCCAGCGCCAAATCCTGTCCTGGGCCATCGTGCAAGTCGGCAGCAATACGGCGCAAAAATCGCTCATTCAGCGCGGCCGTTCGAACCGCCGCGCTGCGCACCCGTTCATGCAGGCGGGCGTTCTGGGCCGCGATTGTGGTGATCTCGGCGACCTTGTCGGTCAGTTGCTGGCGCTGGGCATCGATCAGCCGGCTGCCGCGGCGTACTACGCCAAATATAAGCAGATACATGACCAGCATCGCCGCCGCCACGACCAACCAGCTTTTCCATTTTGCGACCCGCACGGTTTTGAATAACTCGTCCGGCGTTTGATAGAACTCTGCCGCAGCGATCACCGTGCCCTTCTTGTCGGCATGGATGGGCGCGTAGGTCTCGATCAGTCGCGGCCACTTGCCGCGTTCCGACAGGTTTTCGTCGTCCGACAAACGGCTGACCTCCGTGTGCACAACGCCGCCGAGCGCGGATGCGAGTCCTTCGCCTATGGGAAAGCTGCGGCCGATCAATGCGCGTTCGGTGCTGTAGACCACCCTGCCGCCGGGGTCCCAGATCTTGAACGAGACTATTTTCTTGCCGAGCGGCGTTTCGGTCAGCAACTCGCTGAGCGCGGTGCGGTGGGCATCATCAAGGTGTGGTTCATGAGCCAGCTGCTGCAGGATCGGCGAAACAAAGCTTTCAACGTAATGGCTGGTGACGCCGCCCATGCGGTACATCACGCTGCGTTCGATCAACTCGCCAACCCACCAGCCGACAAACAGCATTCCGACAATCAGGATCGGAAAACTGGCAACCAGGAACTGGCGGGATAACGAAAGGCGGGTGAAGGCAGGTATCAAAAATGCAAGGCTCCCACTGCAGGTTATCACCTTTGCGCGCTGCGCAACGCTCAGACCAAAGTCGCATTTTGACCCGACCAGTGTCGCGAAAAATCGCGCACATCGACCGTAGTTACGGCCAATTGATGTAATTACGATGCGCAAAATACAGATATGAGAAAAGTGATTTTAATTTCTTGTATTTTTGTCGATTTAATTCTTAAAAATCATTTTAAATCAATATGTTAAATAAATTCATGAGCTTCATTGACATGTGCAACTTTCACATTTAATATAAATAACTGGGAAATTATCCCACTTTTAATGCTTGAATATGACGCAAGAACTGTTTGGCGGATCGAGTGCATGGCTGGGGCCAGTCCCAGGCCATCGAGGAATAACCACTGCCTGCCGATTGTTTTTCCACGAGCCACTGATAGTTCCGGTACTTGAAACGTCCCCAGCACATTGGATTGCCCATTCATGAAACACATACTCATCTACTCGCACGATACGTTCGGCCTGGGCAACATCCGCCGCATGCTGGAAATCGCGCGACACCTGGTTGAATCGTCGCCGGCGGTGTCAGTGCTGCTGATTACCGGTTCGCCGATGCCGCACGCGTTCCGCATCCCGCAGCGCGTTGACTATCTCAAGCTGCCGTGCCTGTCACGCGACGTTCAGGGTCACTACGCGTCGCGCTATCTCAACCTGTCGAAGGATGAGACGGTGCGCATGCGCGCGAACATCATTCGCAGCGCCATTGCCGGATTCGATCCGCACCTGATTCTGGTCGACAAGAAGCCGTTCGGTGTCGAAAACGAATTGTCGAGTGCGTTTGCCGACATGCCCGCGCGCCGGCGCCGCCCGAAGCTGGTGTTGCTGCTGCGGGACATCCTTGACAGTGCGCAGGCGACCACGTCCGTGTGGCGCCGGCAGGGTTACTTCGAGGCCATTGACGCCTACTACGACCAGGTGCTGGTGGTCGGTTCGCCCGACATCTTCGACCTGCGGCGCGAGTACGCGTTTCCGCCGCTCACGGCTGCCAAAGTGCGATTCTGCGGCTATATCGCGCGTCAGCCCGGGCGGCAGACGCGCGCGCTGCTGCGCGCCCAGATGGGCGTGCCGCTACACCAGCCGCTGGTGTTGATCACCCCCGGCGGCGGGCAGGACGGGTATCAACTCATCGATGCCGCCGTGAAGGGATTGGCGGCGTTGGCGCCACAACAACGCCCGCGTACCCACATCGTGTGCGGACCGGAACTGGATGCCGCCGCGCGCAACGCCCTCGCCGGAGCGCTGCAGTCCCTGCCCCAGGCAAGCCTGCAGGATTTCAGCGACGACATGATGTCGCTGATGGCGGCGTCCGACGTGGTGGTGTCGATGGGCGGTTACAACACGGTGTGCGAACTGCTCACGCTGCGCAAGCGCCTGGTGGTGGTGCCGCGCGTGCGGCCGGTACAGGAACAGCTGATTCGCGCGCAACGCATGGCGGCACATGGCCTGCTGCGCATGGTGCATCCCGACCAGCTGACGCCCGCTTCGTTGTGGCAGGCGGTGCATGCGGAGCTGTCGCATGATGCGCCCGTGCCGCAACTGCAGGCCATGGACGGCCTGCCGCAGGTTACAAAAGCGCTGTTCGATCTGGTCGATGTGAATGCTGCGGGCCTGCCAGGCCTTGCGCCCTCGCCGCGTCCGTCACTGCCGGACCTGTACGTGCGGCCTGTGTGCTGAAACGGAGCATCGCCATGTCCACGAAGCACACTGCCGCCCGTTCCCCGCTCGGGTTTCTGGTGAAAATGTTTCCGAAACTCTCGGAAACCTTCATTCTAGAGGAAATCCTCGGGCTGGAGCGCCGGGGTATGCCGCTGCGCCTCTACGCCTTGCGCCCGCCCACTGATGCCATCGCGCATCCGGACGTGGCGCGCGTGCGCGCGGCGCTCACGGTGGTGCCGCAGTGGGCGCGCGGGCAGCGCCTTGCGTTCGCGCCGCGGCATCTGCAACTACTGGCAGCGGCGCCGATACGCTACGCGCGCGCATTGTGGTTCGCGTGTCGCCGCGGCGCGCTGGCCGATTTCGCGCAGGCCGGCTGGCTCGCGGTGCAGATGCGAGACGACGGCGTGGCACATCTGCACGCCCACTTTATTTCGACGCCGGCGGATGTCGCCGAACTCGCGTCGATGCTCACCGCCGTGCCGTTTTCGATTTCCGCCCACGCCAAGGACATTTACCTCGCGCGCGCGCGCGATCTCAAACGCAAGCTCGAAGCCGCGCGCTTCACGGTTACCTGCACCGAGTTCAATCGCCAGACGCTGAGCGCGGCGGCGCCACGCGCCAACGTGCAGCGGATGTATCACGGCGTCGATGGTGAGCGTTTTCACCCGCGCATGCGCGCCGCGCCCGCGGCGCCGCCGTTGTTGTTGAGCGTCGGACGATTGCGCGCCAAGAAGGGGCTCGATACGCTGATCGATGCCTGCCGCCTGCTGCACGAGCGCGGGGTGGCGTTCCAATGCGAGATCATCGGCTATGGCGAAGAGCAGGAACGCCTGCTTGGCTGCATTTTGCGCCACGGCCTGAGCGGCAAGGTTCGCCTGGCCGGCAAGTTGACCCGCGGCGAGGTGATCGACGCTTACGCGCGCGCCGCGGTGTACGTGCAGCCCTCGCGTATCGCCGCCGACGGCGACCGCGACGGGATTCCCAATGTGTTGCTGGAAGCGATGGCCATGGGTCTGCCGGTGGTGGCGTCAGACGTTTCCGGCATTCCGGAACTGGTGCGCGATGGCCGCAACGGCGTGCTGGTGCCGGCGGATGATGCCGCCGCGCTGGCTGACGCCATCGGCGGCCTGTTGCGCGATCCGCGGCGGTGCGCGGTGCTGGGGAGCGCGGCGCGCGCCGGCGTGACGGCTGCGTTCGACAACGACCGCAATCTGCAACTGCTGTGCGATCTGCTGCGCCATGCCGGGCACGCGTGCGCCACGTGCCCGCCCGCGCATGCGCACGCGCCGGATGGACAGGCACGGCAAGTGCCGGTGGGGGCCAAATGACGATGCCGTCCAACACGCTTCAGTCCGCCGCGCACATGGATACCGCGCCGGCGGCAGCGGCGCCCGCCGTGGTGGCGTATGTCATGAACGGCTACCCGCGGTTGTCCGAGACCTTCATTACGCACGAGATACTTCAGCTTGAGCGCGCCGGCATGCGGCTGCGGCTGTTTTCAGTCAAACGCGAGCGCGAAGACAAGGTGCACCCGGTGGTGGCGCAAGTGCGCGCGCCGCTTACCTACCTTCCCGATGTTTCCACCTTGTCGGGCACCACGCTGATGCGCTGGCTGGCGCGCAACCTGCCGGTGTTGCTGCGCGCCAACGCCGCGGTGGCGCGGCGTCATCCCTTGCGCTATGTGCGCACGCTGGGCGCGGCGCTGGCGATGAGCTGGCGCTACCGCATTCGCGGCGGCGGGCCGCGGCTGCGCAAGGTGTTCGTCAAGGAGTTCCTGCAGGCGGGCGGGATTGCCGCGCACCTGTTGCGCGCCGGCGATGTCGGTCATCTGCATGGCCATTTCTGCCACGGCGTGGCGACCATTACCTGGTTCGCCAGCCGCTTGACCGGCATCCCGTTCAGTTTCACCGCGCACGCCAAGGACATCTATCAGGCGGACCTCAATCCGGGCGATCTGCTGGAACGCAAGCTCGCCGCCGCGCGCTTTGTCGCCACCTGCACTTGCGCCAATGCCGACGTACTGCGCGCGCGCCACGCGCGGCCGCACGAGGTGCACGCCATCTACCATGGTCTGGACACGGGCTACTTTTCGCCGCCGCCGCAGACGGCCGGCCGTACCGGCACGCCCATTCTGCTGGCGGTGGGTCGCTTCGTACAGAAAAAAGGCTTCGATCACCTGATCGATGCCTGCGCCCAACTCAAGCGCGAGGGCGTGAAGTGCCATTGCGTGATCGTGGGCGAACGCGGCGATGCCTATGACGGCATTTGCCGCCAGATCGAGGCGCTCGGGCTCGCCGACTGCGTGCATGTGCGCGGCGCGGTGACGCAGGACGAGCTGCGCGACCTGTATCGCATGGCCAGCGTGTTTGTGCTGCCCTGCCAGATTACCGAGGCCGGCGATCGCGACGGTTTTCCCAATGTGCTGGCCGAGGCAATGGCGATGGGCATCCCGGTTGTCACCACCGCGATCTCGGGCATACCGGAAATGATCGACGACGGCGTGCACGGATTGCTCGTTGCCAGTGGCGACAGCGCCGCGCTGGCGGCGGCTTTGCGCCGCGTGCTGGGCGACGCCGTGTTGCACGCGCGGCTTGCGCGCGCGGGCCGCACGCGCATCTGCGAGCGCTTCGATTCCAGCCGCACCACGCTGGCACTGCGCGACTTGTTCCTGTCGCAATTGCGCGCCAGGCCGCGGGCGGCCGCGTGATGATGAACCCACTTGCGCAGATGCCCGCGGCGACATCCGCGGCACCCGCCTGTGCCCCGGCACCGGCATCCATCTTCCTGCCGCCGTGGCAGCGTCTCGACGATGCGGCGCTGCTCGCGCACTTTCGCGGCCCGCGTGCCGTGCACTACTACCCTGTCGCCGATGCCGACGAGACGCGGCCGGAAAAAATCGAAGCCATCCTTGGCGGTTGCTTTGAATTCAATGGCGAGACACACACGCTGCCCGATCCGCTGGACTGGCTGCGCAATCCCAGCGCCGACGTCGAATGGCATATTCTGCTGCACAAGTTTTACTACGCGGTCGGCCTCGGCCTGGCGTTTTCGCGCAGCGGGCAATCGCGTTACGCCGTGCGTTGGGTGGACTTGATTGACGGCTGGATACGCATGACGCCGCCGGGATTCATTGCGGCGGATGTCACCGGGCGGCGGGTACAGAACTGGATCTACAGCTATCACCTGTTTGTCTCGCATGCCGCGCACCCGGCGCCGGCCGCGGTCAGCGCCGGGTTTCACCGGCGCCTGTTGCACTCGCTTCACCAGCAGGTCGAGTATCTGTGCGACAACCTCACGCCCAAGCGCAATCATCGCACGCTGGAACTGTATGCGATTTTTCTGGCGGGCGTGGTATTTCCCGAGATGCACCGCGCCGCGCACTGGCGCGCCTTCGCCCTGGAACAGACGGTGGCAAACATGGCGAGCGACCTGCGGGCCGACGGCGTGCATTGCGAGCAGTCAACCGACTATCACCACCTGGTGCTGAAGAATTACCTGAATCTGCGCCGCCTCGCGGCAGCGAACGGTATCGCGGTGCCGCGGGCGATGGATGAGGCGCTGTGCCGCGCGCTGGAATTCAGCCTGCACGTGCACAATCCCGTCGGTATCGTGCCGAGTTTCTCGGACGGCGATGCGCGCAGCTTCCTCGATCTGCTGCAGCAGGGCGCAGAACTGTTCGGCCGCGACGACATGCTGTATGTGGCCACGCGCGGCGCGCGGGGCCGCCCGCCGGCGGCTCGCGTCGCGCACTTCGCCGACGGCGGCTACACGGTGATCCGCAGCCATTGGGGCGGCGGCGCGGCTGATTTCGGCGAGGCGCAACATCTGGTGTTCGACAGCGGGCCGCTGGGCGAAGGCAATCACGGCCACTTCGACGCGCTGAGTTTCGAACTGGCGGCCCACGGGCGCCCGCTGATCGTGGATCCGGGCCGCTATACCTACAGCGAAGCGGCCGCTACAGCGGACGGCATCAATTGGCGCGTGCATTTTCGCGGCACGGCGGCGCACAACACCGTGTGTGTCGACGGCAGGCAGCAGACACGCTATCTGCCGAAGGCGATCAAGGAAGTGTCGCGCCATGTGCAAGGCTCGGTGCGCCACAAGATCAGCGGACCTGCGGCTGAAACGCAGTTGGTGGAACGTTTCCACGCGCCGCAACTGGACCTGGTGCACGCGCGCGTGCGCAGCCACGAATACGACGCCGTGCACGACCGCTGCATCGTGTTTGTCGACCGCGGCTATTGGATCGTCAGCGACTGGCTGCGCGCCGACAGCGCGCACGACTACGCGCTCAATTTTCAGCTGGGCGCGCAGGCGCACGGTTGCAGCACGCTGCGGATCGACGGCGGCATGCAGCTGTCGAGCCCGGGTTTGCTGATCGCACAGCCGGCGTGCGCCGGCGTGCAACACAGCCTTGCCGCAGGTTGGGTGTCGGCGCGCTACGGTGACAAACAACCGGCCCCTGCGCTACGCAGCACGACGCATGCGCGCAATGCCGATTTCGATACCGTGCTGGTGCCGTGGCGCGACGCCGAGCCGATAGTGTGTGTTAAAAAATATTGTGTAAAAACAAATACTTATGAAATACCTGTAGCGGTCATTCAGGTAACGCTGACGGTCGCCGGTGAGCGCGTGGCGGACCACTGGCTGCATTGCCGCGGCGCGGGTGCCTTCCACGGGCAGATCGGCCGTGCGAACTTTAGCGGCAGCTGGCTGTATTGGCGCGAAGACCGCGACGGCCGCTGGCTGCGCGCGGCGTCCCATGCCGGCGCCGTGTTGCGCGATGGCGGCTGCGATCCGGCGCTGATGCGGGAGGACAGCCGATGACCATGCGCTTTGACGGGCCCGAAGATCGGGCGTTGCCGCACCTCGGACAGGCGCTGAATGAAACGGCGATGGCGGAGATTTTCGGCCGCACCGTGCGCATGCACGGCGTGCAACTGGAGCGCTGCAGCGTCGAGCGCATCAAGTACCGGCCGCACCGCAACTGCACGCTGTCCTACCTGCTGCGGCTGCGCGACACTGCGGCGGACCGGGTGTTCGAGCAGCGGGTGAGCGCGCGCCTGTGCAGCGGCGGGGATTCAGCGCGGCGGGCGCAGCGCGCCGGCGAATCGCTTCTGCTGCCGTCGCTGGCCGGGCCGGCGTT
Source organism: uncultured beta proteobacterium (assembly GCA_902825845.1). GTDB lineage: Bacteria > Pseudomonadota > Gammaproteobacteria > Burkholderiales > SG8-41 > UBA5216. Next base: position 29,252 of record CADECM010000007.1, on the reverse strand, counting down.
GCGGCTGCTGCCGATGTTGGACATGCTCACCTGGTGGTGGCCGAACGATCCCAAACTTGCCGCGCCGCGCGTGCTGGCGGATGCGCGCGTGGTGCGCGAGCAGGTGTTGCCCGAACTGGTGGCGGCGCTGAGCGCGGGCGGCGGGCGGCTGACGGATTACCGCATCGACGTGGTGCAGTATGTGCCGGAGCATCGCCTGTGCGCGCGCGTCGATTTGTTGTGGCATCACGGCGGGGAGCGGGTAACGCAGACCGTTTACGCAAAGAGCAGCCGCGAACCCGACGGCGCCACCGCGCACGGTTATCTGCACGCACTGCAGTCATGCGCGGCGTGGCAGCGCGGAGAACTGCGCACGCCGCGCGCCTTGTTGTACCAGCCCGCGTTTGACCTGCACTGGCAGGAAGGCCTGCCCGGCCGCGCGCTGCTGGACCTTGATCCCGCGCAAGTCGCGGCGCTGGCGGCGCCGCTCGGCGCGCAGCTTGCAGCACTGCACCGCACGCCGGTGGCGACCGCGCGCGCCGTGACCGCGCAATCGCTGAGGGACCGTCTGCACGATGTGCGCAGTGCATTGGCGGCGGTGTTGCCGGCGTCGCACGATGTCCTGGGGCGTGCGACGCGGCATCTCGGCGCCGGCATCGCGATGGCGGCCTGCCGGCCGCCGGCGACGCTGCATGGTGATCTGCATGCCCGCAACGTCCTTGCGCACGGCGGCGAACTGGCATTGATCGATCTCGACGGACTGCGCCGGGGTCCGGCGGTGATGGAACTGGGGGCGTGGATCGCGGACGGCATGTATCGCGCGCTGCTCGAGGGTGCGGATCATGCGCGCGACGGCGCGGCGTGGCAGGCGCTGCTCGACGGTTACGCGCGTGGCGGCGGCCTGGCGCCGCTGCCGCACGAGCTGGCGTGGGCCACCGCGTGGCATTTGCTGTGCCAGCGTGCCTGGCGCTGTGTGGTCAATCTCAAACCCGGACGTTTTGCCATCGCGCCGCGGCTGATCGAACTGGCGTGCGAGGTGGCAGGCGCGCGTTCCCTGGAGGCGGCATGATGCATACGGCAGGCGTTGACTACACCCTGGATTCCTGTCTCGATCCCGAGGCCATGCGTCCGTTACTGCAGCAGGCGTTGCCGGGCGCCGCCGGCCGCGGCGTGGTTGTGGACCGCTTGCGCGTGCTCAGTGCGCGGCGCAATGCCTCGCGCCACCGCAATCCGCATCCGCTCACGCTGCGTTACGAAGCCGAGGTGCACGACGATGCCACGGGGGCCGCGGACACGCTGCAGTTGTATGGCAAGGTCTATCGCGGCGGCGCCAGCGCGCAGGCGCGCCAGGATGCGCCCGCGCTGCATCTGCCGCAGCTCGACATGTTGTTGTGGCGCTGGCCCGCCGACCCGGGCCTGCCGCAACTGGCGCATCTGCTCGACCCCGAGCAGACCCGCCGCTGGTGGGGGCAGCCGGCGCGCGCGGTCAGTGCATTGCGCTATGAACCCGAGCAGCGCGCCACGCTGTGCTATTCGCGCGATGCAGCCAATGCCAATGACCGGCAGCTGTATGTGAAAACATTCAGTGACGCGCGCGGCGAAGCGCTGTTGCGGCGATTCACCCATTTTCACGAGCAGTCCGCGCGCGACCGCGGCAGCCCGGCCGTGGCGCGGCCGCTGGGCTATTGCGCACAGACCCGCGCGTTCTGGCAGGCGCCGGCCAGCGGCATTCCGCTGCAGCAGGCCCTCGCAGGGCGCGACGGCGCTGCTTTGCCGGGCCGACTGGCGCAAGCCCTTGTGGCAGTGCATGCCGCACCGCACGCGCTGGCCGGCGTGCAGGCGCACGACACGGCACACTGGTTGATGGAAGTCCGCCGCCGCGGCAAAAAAGTCTCGCGCGCCGCGCCGCACCTCGGCAGTCGGGTGGTGCGCCTGGCTGATGCGATCGAACAGAGCGCGGCATTATTACCGCGGTCGCCGCTGACCGTGATCCATGGTGATTTTCATGCGGGCCAGGCGTGGCTGGACGGCGAGCGGGTGGTGTTGTTCGATTTTGATGAGTTTGCCATGGGCGACCCCATGGAGGATGTGGCGGCCTTTCTCGCCCGGCTGCGGACACTGACCGCTGATCCGCTGTTTGCGGCGCGATTCCTTGCGGCCTACGAGCAGATCGCGCCGGCGCAATACTGCCGCTACCGGCTGCAGTGGCACCGGGTGGTGCAACAGATGCTGCAGGTCAGCCGCGCGTTCGTGTTTCAGGTGCCGGACTGGCGCGCGGAACTGGAGCGGCGGCTGACGGTGGCCGAAGCACTCTGTGCGGCCGATGCGATGAGGCAACTGCAATGAGCGACGTCCATCCGCCGCGCCCCCGTTTGCGGGCACTGGTGCGCACCTGCCTCAAACAGCAGCGGCTGTCACTGGGGGTGGCGGCCGTCGCCCTGTCCGGCGTGGTGCTTGCCGACGTGCTCGCGCCGTGGCCGCTGAAAGTGATTTTCGACCATATTCTGCTGGCCAAGCCCCTGCCGCCCGCGCTGGCCATGTTGCAGCCGCTGCTGGATCAGGGCGCCTGGCCGTCGCTGGTGATGGCCGCGCTGGCCATTGCCCTGATCGCATTGGCCGGCGGCGTGCTCGCCTACGTGCAGCTTTATACCAGCGCCAAGGTCGGGCACAGCATCACCTGGCGCCTGCGCTGCGAATTGTTCGCGCACCTGCAGCGCCTGTCGCTTGCCTATCACCGCGACAGCCGTTCGGGTGAACTGCTCACCAAGGTTGCCGGCGATACCAACCTGCTGCGCGACATGTTCTCGGATTGGGCGCTGACGCTGGGACGCCACGCGGTGACGCTGCTGGCGATGCTGGCGATCATGTTCATGCTCAACTGGCAGCTCGCGCTGGTGGTGACGGCAACGTTGCCGCCACTGCTGGGGGTGATCTTTCTGCTCAACCGCCGCGTCAAGGCGTCGGTGCGCGTGCAGCGCAAGCACGAGGGCCAGATGGCATCGCGTCTGAACGAGGTATTGAGTTCGATCGCCCTGGTACAGGCGTTCGGCCGCCATACCTACGAGGAAGATCGTTTCCGCGGCGAAGTCGAGGCCAACTACCAGAGCGGCATGCGCACCACCCGTACCACCGGCGCCATGGTGAGGGCGATCGCCGTGATCAGCGCGGCAGGCACCGCGCTCACCGTGCTGCTGGGCGCGCGCGAGGTACTGGCGGGACGGCTGACGCCGGGTGAGCTGCTGATCTTTATCACCTACGTCACCAGCCTCTACAAGCCGGTGCGCGATCTGGCCCGCCTGTCCGCCAAGTTTTCGCGTGCCTCGGTCAGTGCGCAGCGGGTGGCGGAAATTCTGGATATCGAGCCCGACATCGCCGATGCGCCGGACGCACTGGAACTGAAGAATCCGGCGGGCGAGATCGTGTTCGAGAACGTTTCCTTCGGTTACAGCCCCGGCCGGCCGGTGCTCGAATCGCTGAATCTGCGCATTGCCGCCGGCGAGCGCGTGGCGCTGGTCGGTCCTTCGGGCGCCGGCAAGTCAACGCTGCTCAATCTGCTGTTGCGCCTGTATGAGCCCACGTCGGGGCGGGTGCTGATTGACGGCATCGATATCCGCCGCTTTACGCGCGAAAGCCTGCGGCGGGAGATCGGCATTGTGCTGCAGGACAATATTCTGTTCGGCGTGTCGGTGCGCGAAAACATCGCCTATGGCTGGCCCGACGCACCCGCAGAAGCGGTCGAAGCCGCGGCGCGCGCCGCGCGCGCGCATGAGTTTATCGTCGACCTGCCGCAACGCTACGACACCGAACTCAGCGAACGCGGAGCCACCCTCTCCGGCGGGCAGCGCCAGCGCCTGTGCCTGGCACGCGCGCTGGTGAAGGCGCCGTCCATTCTGGTGATGGACGAGCCCACGGCGTCCATCGATGCGGCGTCGGCGCGTCTGATCAACGAAGCGGTGTCGCGCATTCACCGCGGCCGCACCCTGATCGTGATCGCGCACGACTACAGCGACATGGAAAACTACGATCGCGTGCTGGTACTGAAAGACGGACGCCTGGCCGAGGAGGGCCCGCACCACGCGCTGCTGCGTACCCGAGGCGCCTACCTCGCTCTGGTGGAGCGGCGCCATGTTTAATGGCCAGCCCGTAGCGCCGCCATGCGCGCGGCCGACGCTGCTGTTTTACTGCCAGCATTCGCTGGGTATCGGACACTTGACGCGTTCCTTCGCACTGGCCAGTGCGCTCAAGGCCCATTTCCGGGTGGTATTCCTCAACGGCGGCCGTCTGCCGCCGGGGTTGCCGGTGCCCGCGCGCATCGACATCATCGATCTGCCGCCGCTGGGCATGGACGATGGCCACACCGTGATCAGCCGCGATGCGCAGCATGGCGTGGCCGAGGCGCGGGCGCAGCGCCGCGCATTGATCGAGGCAGCGGTGCTCAGACACAAACCCGCGGTATTGCTGGTCGAGTTGTTCCCGTTCGGGCGCAAGAAATTCGCAGCGGAAATTCTTGCCATGATACGCCTTGCGCGGCGCCAGCCGGGCGCACCGGCGCGGGTGGTATGCAGCCTGCGCGACATCCTGGTTGATGCACGCCCCGATCAGCAACATCATGATGACCGCGCGCGCTGGCTGACCGACCGCTACTTCGACGCCGTACTGGTACACGCCGATCCGGCGCTGGCGAGGCTGGAAGAGAGTTTTCGCCCGCGCAAGCCGCTGCGCACGCCGGTGCATTACACCGGCTATGTGGTGCCGCAGCGTGAGATGGCCGGCACCGCTGCGCGCGCAGACCACCTGCTGGTGTCGGCCGGCGGCGGCAGCGTCGGAGAGGTGCTGTTTCGCGCCGCGTTGCAAGCGCGTGCCCTGTTGCGCCGGCCACTGCCGATGCGCATCATCACCGGACCTTTCCTGCCCGAGCCGCAGTGGCAGGCACTGCAACAGGCGGCGCAGGGCATGGCGGATGTCGAACTGGTGCGGCAAGTGCCCGACCTGGTCGCCGAAATGCGGCGCGCGCGCGCTTCGCTCAGTCAATACGGCTACAACACGGCGCTCGATATCGTGGTGTCCGGCGTGCCCGCACTGGTGGTGCCGTATGCCACCCGCACCGAGAACGAGCAGGGTCAGCGCGCGGCGCGCGTTGCCGCACTGGGCGCGCTGCGACATCTGCCCGCCGCGGCACTCAGCGCGCAAACGCTGGCGCGCGAGATCGAGGCCTTGCTTGCCTTCACGCCGCGCCCTGCCGCTCTGAACCTGAACGGCGCCTCGATCACTGTGCAACACCTGCATGCGCTGTGTTCCCCTGGTGCCGCGCCGGCCCCTTGCGTTCCGAACGACCCCGCAGTGGAGACAACATGCGCACAGGCTTGATCGCCGTCCAGGCGGCACTCGATGCGGCCCGCGCGCCGGTGCATTTATTTCTGCGCGACGATGATGCGGGATGGGATGACACGCGCCTGTTGAGGTTGCTCGACTGTACCGGGCGCGCCGGCGTGCCTGTTGATCTGGCGGTGATCCCGCAGGCGTGCAGCGAAGCGCTGGCCCGTGCCCTGTGTGCGCGGATCGACGCCTCGCCGCGACTTGTCGGCGTGCATCAGCACGGCTATGCGCACGCCAATCATGAAACGACGGCGCGCAAGTGTGAATTCGGCGATGCACGCGCCATCGATGAGCAACGCGCCGACCTGTGCGCGGGACGCCGGCGGCTGCAGGCGCTGTTTGGCGCGCGCCTGGATACGTTCTTCACGCCGCCGTGGAATCGCTGCAGCCCGGCCACGCCGCCGCTGCTGGCGGCGCTGGGTTACCGCGCGCTGTCGCGCGACCGTGGCGCGCCCGCGCAAGGCGCGCTGCCCGAGGTCGCGGTGGATGTCGATTGGTGCAAGGAACGCGCGGGCGGCGACGACCGCATAGGTTTGCTGCTGGCGCGGCGCATCAGCGCATGTGGCGGAGGGGGGAGTGTCGGCGTGATGCTGCATCACGCGGTGATGGACGCGCATGACCTCGCGCTGCTCTCGGCATTGATTGCCGCCACCGCCGGTCATGCGCATGCGCGTTGGACGGCGATGGATGAGGTTTGCGACTGTGTGTCGGAACACTTTGAAACAAAAGAGGAAATACTATGAAGCTGACTGTGGTGGGTACCGGCTATGTCGGCCTGGTGACGGGTGCGTGTTTTGCCGAAATGGGCAACGACGTGCTGTGCATTGATGTCGACGAGCAAAAAATCGACAGCCTGCGGCGCGGCGAGGTGCCGATCTTCGAACCGGGTCTGAAGGAAATCGTGGCGCGTAATGTCGCCGCCGAGAGACTGCACTTCAGCACCGACATCAAGGAGGGCGTTCGCTTTGGCACCATCCAGTTTATCGCGGTGGGCACGCCGCCGGACGAGGACGGCTCCGCCGACATGCGCCATGTGCTGGAGGCCGCGCACAGCATCGGCCGCCACATGACCGACTACAAACTGGTGGTGGACAAGAGCACGGTGCCGGTGGGCACCGCTGACGCCGTGCGCGAGGCCATTGCACGCGGCCAGGCCGCGCGCGGCGTGACCGTGCCCTACTGCGTGGTGTCCAATCCGGAATTCCTGAAGGAGGGTGCGGCGGTGGAGGACTTCATGCGCCCCGACCGCATCGTCGTCGGCGCCGACGACGAACGCGCCGTGCACCTGATGCAAGCCCTTTATTCGCCGTTTCAGCGCTCACGCGACAAGCTGGTGATCATGGATGTGCGTTCGGCGGAACTCACCAAGTATGCTGCCAATGCCATGCTCGCAACGCGCATCAGTTTCATGAACGAACTGGCGCTGCTGGCGGAAAAGCTCGGTGCTGACATCGACGAAGTTCGCCGTGGCATCGGCAGCGACCCGCGCATCTCGCACCATTTTCTGTATGCGGGCTGCGGCTACGGCGGATCGTGCTTTCCCAAGGATGTAAAGGCGCTGCTGCACAGCGCCAAGGACGTTGGCGAGCCGCTGCACCTGCTGCACGCGGTGGAGCGCGCCAACGAGCGGCAGAAGCAGGTGCTGGTGGACCGCATTGTCGAACGCTTCGGCGACGATCTGAAGGGCCGCCGCTTTGCGCTGTGGGGCCTCGCCTTCAAGCCGGAGACCGACGATCTGCGCGAGGCGCCCAGCCGCGTCATCATCAGTCAGTTGCTGGAGCGTGGCGCCAGCGTCGTTGCCTATGATCCGGTGGCGATGGACGAGGCTCGCCGCGTGTTCGGGGATGCGGACAGGCTCGAATTTTCCGCCTCGGCCCACGAGGCGCTGGATGGCGCGGACGCGCTGGTGATCGTTACCGAATGGAAGGCTTTCCGCGCCCCCGACTTTGCGCGCATGCGTGAGAGTCTGCGCCAGCCGCTGATTTTTGACGGGCGCAACTTGTTCGATCCCGTGCTGATGCGGGAAGCGGGTTTCGACTACTTTCCCATCGGCCGGCGGCTGCCGCTGGAAGCAAAGCTGTCGTCGCGGCCGCTGGCGCTGGCGAGGGCCGCATGAAAACCCTGGTGACCGGCGCCGCCGGCTTTGTCGGCATGCACGTGGCTCAGGCGTTACTCGCGCGCGGCGACGAAGTGGTGGGCTGGGACAACCTCAATGATTACTACGACGTGGCGCTTAAGCACGCGCGGCTGGCACGCCTGCGCAAACACGCGGGGTTTCGCTTTGAGCGGATTGACATCGCCGATGCGGCGGCCACGGCGGCGCATTTTGCCGGCGGCGGCTTCGAGCGTGTGGTGCACCTCGCGGCACAGGCGGGCGTGCGCTACTCGCTCACACATCCGCATGCCTATGGCCAGAGCAACCTGACGGGCTTTCTGAACGTGCTCGAGGGTTGTCGACAACAAGTCGTCAAGCACCTGGTGTATGCCAGCAGTTCCAGCGTCTACGGCGGCAACCGCAAGGTGCCCTTTGCCGAAGACGATGCGGTGGATCACCCGGTGAGTCTGTACGCCGCCACCAAGAAAGCCAACGAGGTGATGGCGCACAGTTACAGCCATCTCTACGCGCTGCCCACCAGCGGGCTGCGTTTTTTTACGGTGTTCGGCCCGTGGGGCCGGCCGGACATGGCCTACTACTCGTTTACGCGGGCGATCCTTGCCGGCCAGCCGATACCGGTGTTTAACCGCGGCGACATGCAGCGGGACTTTACCTACATCGACGATATTGTCGACGGCGTGCTGGCGGTGCTGGAGCGCCCGCCGGTGGCGGACGCGGCGGGGGGCGTGCCGTACCGCGTGCTCAACATCGGCGGGGCCGACCCGGTGCCGCTGCTCGACTTCATCGCGGCGATCGAGCGCGCGCTCGGCGTGCGCGCTCAACTGGACCTGTTGCCGATGCAACCCGGCGATGTGCCGGTCACACATGCGGATGTGACGCGGTTGCAGGCGCTGACCGGCCTGCAGGGCCGCAGCACCGGAATCGATGAAGGCGTGCGCCGCTTTGTGCAGTGGTATCGCGAGTACCACGCGCTGGGCCGCTCGTTGACGCCGGACGCGACGCGGCAGAGACCAGTGCAGGCGGAACTGACGCAATGAGCGGTACCTTTGTACTGACGATTGATGTCGAGATTGACGCCGGGAAAAAGTGGCGTACCTCGAATCCGGCCTCTTACGAGGGCGTCTACACCGGTATCCCGCGGCTGCAGACCCTGTGTGATCGGTATGGCGTGAAGCCCGTCTACCTGATCAGTCCTGCGGTCATGGTGGATGCGCGATCGGTGGACACGCTGAATGCGCTGGACCCCGGACGCAGCGAACTGGGCGCGCATCTGCACGGAGAGTATATCGGGCCGGGCGCCCGCTTTCCCGGCCCGGATTTCAGCGGCTGCGATCCCGCGGAGATGCAGTGCCAGTATGAAGAGTCGCTGGAGTTCGACAAACTGGAAAACCTTACCCGGCGTTTTGCCGCCTTGTTTGGCCGCAAGCCGACTTCATTCAGGGCCGGACGCTTCGGCGCGCGCGGCTGGACCATCGATTGCCTGCAACAGCTCGGCTACACGCATGACACCAGCGTGACACCCCATCGCAACTGGCACGACATCGCCGATTTTTCCAGGCCGGGCAGTTTGACGCCGTACTATCCGTCATTAGACGATATCTGTGCGGCGGGGAATTCGTCCGTGCTGGAGGTGCCGGTCTCCATTACGCCTGATCTCAAATGGCTGCGTCCAACGCCGCGTTTTTCCGATCTGGCGCAATGCCTGCAGGTGATCGACTGGTATGAGCAAAATACCGCGCCCACGGTGCTGTGTTGCATGTTCCACAACGTTGAGCTGGTGCCTGGCAAGAGCCCGTATTGCGCAACGGCGGCGGATTGCGAGGCGATGCTGGAAAGAATCGAATCGATATTTGCGCTGCTCGCCCGGCGCAATTATCGGTTCAAGTCGCTGAGTGAGGTCACGGCGAATGGCTGAGTCGTTGATGCGCGCGCGAGGGGCCGCGGGCAGGGTGCTGATCATCACCGACAAGCCGGGCTGGTCGTACGACACCATTGCCAGGGGTCTGGTTCGCTACAACGACAACCCCGGCCTGGTGCTGGACGTGGTAGCGGCGAGCGACCAGATGGCGTATATCGAGCGCGAGCACCATCGCTACGACCTGGTGTTCCCGCTGGGGTGGACGCAGATCATCGCCAAAAAGAAAAAACTGCTGTACCAGCCGTTGTTGACGTTTCTGGATCGACGCAAACTGATCACCGGCATTCATTCGCATCGATCCTGGGATGACTACGCCTCGATGCCGGATGCGTCGCCGATGCCGCCGCCGGCGTTGCTGGAGCGCCTGTCGCAGCTCAAGGGCATCAATATCATCAGCCGGCGGCTGTATGGCATTTTTGAACGCGCGGGACTGACCAACATTGTTCTCACCGAGAATGGTGTCGATACCGAACTGTTTTGCCCGTCCACGCCGGTCAATACCGATCGGCAGGTGCCGCTGGTGGTGGGGTTTTCGGGCAGCAAGGACATCGCCAAACATGATTTCCTCAAGGGCTTCAGCGAATTCATTGAGCCGCTGGGGGCTTTGCCCAATGTCCGCATCAAGGTGCTGGGCGGACGCGGCGCGGATCAAGTCCGGCGCGAGGAGATGCCGGCGCTGTACAACCAGATCGATCTTTACCTCTGCGCCTCGACTTCGGAGGGCTTTTCGCAGAGCGTGCTGGAGGCGTCCGCGTGCGGCCGCGGGGTGGTGTCAACGCGGGTGGGCGGGTGCGAGGACCTGATCGACGAGGGACGCAACGGCTATTTCATCCGCAGACATCTGGACGAAATCAAGGCGCTGATAGGCAGGCTGGAGAGCGACCGGTTGCTGGTTCGCGCGCTGGGTGAGAACAACCGGCGCATCGTGGCCGAACGCTATGCCTGGCGTCGCAAGGTCAACGACTGGCTTGGCTTCATCGAGTCGCATCTCCCAGTGCAGGGCGCGAAGCAAACGGCGGACAACCCGTGCGCATTATCTGCAGCGGCAAGATAGCCAACACCACGGTGGGCCACATCGACCATGCGCTGGCGTATGCGGCGGGGTGGCAGCGTCTTGGCCACGAGGTCTTTCTCATGGAGTACGTGGGGCGAGGCCGCTGTCGCAACGCGAATGGGCAATTGGTCCCGTTCACCGAATGGGACGGGCGGGCGCATTTTGAGTCGGTGGCGCGATTTTATGGCTTGTGGCCGCGCAGCTGCCTGATCTACAAACAGGGCGAAGCGACCCACGGCATGTCGTATCGCGAAGCCGTCGCAGTGGCAAGAGGCGCGGACGTGTTGATTGCGCGCAGCGGGCAGATCCACAAACTTGAGGAAATATTCGAAGCGCCGCGGCAGCGCGCATTCTTCGACGGCAATCCCGGCACCACGCAGATGGCCTGGCATCAGCGGGCCGAAGGCCACGAGCCGCTCGATCGGTATGATGCCTTGTTCACGCTGGGATTCAATATTGGCACGCCGCGCTGCCCGCTGCCGGTCGGCGGGCTTCGTTGGCGGCCGCTGCCGCGTCCGGTGCTGCTGCCCATGTGGCCTGACGCCGCAAACGGCGAGCGCGCGCCGTTTACCACCGTTTCCACCTGGAAAGGCCGGGCCACGTTTCAGTGGCAGGGCGTCGACTCCGGCGAGAAATCCGACAACTGGCTGAGTTACCTTGATCTCCCGGCGGCCAGCCGGCAAGGGTTTGAGATCGCGCTGCGCATCGAATCCGCCGATCATCAGGGCGACCGCCGGCTGTTCGAGGATCGCGGCTGGCGCATTACCGATCCGTCGCGGTTGCGGGAATTCGGCGACTATCGCGACTACATCGGCCGCTCCCGCGCCGAGTTCAGCGTGGCGCACAACCGCTATGTCGAGTTTCAAACGGGCTGGTTCAGCGACCGCAGCGCGCTCTACCTCGCCAGCGGCAAGCCGGTGCTGGTGCAGTCCACCGGGATTGACGGGCATCTTCCCACCGGCAAGGGATTGTTGACATTTGCCACGATGGACGAGGCGATGGCGGGGGTGGAGGCAATCAATGCCGGATACAAAAGTCACTGCCGGGCAGCGCGCGAGATCGCCGAACAGTATTTTGATTCCGACCGCGTGCTTACGGAAATTCTGCGACAAATGGGCCATTGATCTGTGATCGCTCGCGCCATTTAAGCCAGGGACGCGGTCCTTTGAGCACAATCGTGTCGGCAGAGTGTGCCATCCGTGTTGCAGATTGCGGCGCGCGCAAGCTTCAGGTGAGAACGCGGGCCTTTTTCGGCTATCATGAGCCTTCTCCCATTGCGGCAACACCAACCAGCAAAGATCACATGGCTCAATACGTCTACAGCATGCGCAGCGTGAACAAAATGGTTCCGCCCAAGCGTGTCATCCTCAAGGATATTTCACTGTCTTTTTTCCCCGGCGCCAAGATCGGCGTGCTGGGTGTCAATGGCTCGGGCAAGTCCAGCCTGCTCAAGATCATGGCGGGCGTCGATGCGGATTTCGATGGTGATGCCGAGCCGATGCCCAATCTGCGCGTGGGTTTTCTGCCGCAGGAGCCGCAGCTGGATGCGGAAAAAACCGTGCGCGAGTCGGTCGAGGAAGGACTGGGTGAGGTCGCCGAAGCCAAAAAGAAGCTCGATGAAATCTATGCCGCCTATGCCGAACCGGATGCGGATTTCGACAAACTCGCCACCGAACAAGCCAAGTATGAGGCGATCGTCGCGGCCAGTGGCGGTGATTCGGAACATGAAATCGATATTGCCGGCGATGCGCTGCGGCTGCCGCCGTGGGATGCGAAGATCGGCCCGCTGTCAGGCGGCGAAAAGCGCCGCGTCGCGTTGTGCCGGCTGCTGCTGTCCAAGCCGGACATGCTGCTGCTGGACGAGCCGACCAACCATCTGGATGCCGAGAGCGTGGACTGGCTGGAACAGTTCCTGACGCGGTTTCCCGGCACCGTGGTGGCAGTGACGCATGATCGTTATTTTCTCGACAATGCCGCCGAGTGGATATTGGAACTCGACCGCGGACACGGCATTCCGTGGAAAGGCAACTACAGTTCGTGGCTGGATCAGAAACAGGAACGCCTGAAAATCGAAGAGTCCGCGGAGTCGGCGCGGCAGAAGGCGCTGAAGAAGGAGCTGGAATGGGTGCGGCAGAATCCCAAGGCACGGCAGGCCAAATCAAAGTCGCGGCTGGCGCGCTTCGAAGAGCTGTCCTCGCACGAATATCAGAAGCGCAACGAGACGCAGGAGATATTCATTCCGGTGGCGGACCGCCTCGGCGACAGCGTGATTGAACTCAAGAACGTGAGCAAGGGTTACGGTGACCGGCTGTTGCTGGACAAGGTGAGTTTTGCCATTCCGCCAGGCGCCATCGTTGGCATCATCGGTCCCAACGGCGCGGGCAAATCCACGCTGTTCCGCATGATCACCGGCAAGGAAAAGCCGGACAGCGGCGAGATCGTCATCGGCTCCACGGTGAAAATTGCGGTGGTGGATCAGAATCGCGACGCGCTGCCCAATGACAAGACCGCGTGGGAAGCGATTTCCGGCGGGCTTGACATCATCAACGTCGGCAAATTCGAAATGCCCTCGCGCGCGTATCTGGGGCGATTCAACTTCAAGGGGCCCGATCAGCAAAAGCTGGTGGGCAATCTGTCGGGCGGCGAGCGCGGGCGTCTGCATCTGGCGCAAACGCTGATCACTGGCGCCAACGTGCTGCTGCTTGACGAACCCTCGAACGACCTCGATGTCGAAACCCTGCGCGCGCTGGAAGATGCGTTGCTGGAATTCGCCGGTTGCGTGCTGGTGATCTCGCATGACCGCTGGTTTCTTGATCGCATTGCCACGCACATCATTGCCTTCGAAGGCGAATCGCAGGTGGTGTTCTTCAACGGCAACTATCAGGAATACGAAGCCGACAAGAAAAAGCGTCTCGGGGAGGAGGGTGCGCGGCCCAGGCGCCTGCGCTATAAGGCGCTCAAAACATAATTGGTAACTTATTGATTTTAAATGATAATTTATTGTCTGCTCGTGGCGCGCGCAGTATTCGTGCGCGCCGCTGAGGCGTTAAGTAGTTCTACGATATAAGCTGCAACGACCAACCAAGTTTCATCACACCTATGGCGATGTCGAATAATTCCAGATGGGCAGCGTGGCTGGCGGGTCTCGCGTTGGCAGGGGGAGGCGCGTATTGGGGCTATCAGAAATGGTACGCGGCGCCCGCCGATGCCGCGGCAACCGCCGCTGACGCCAAGGGTGACATGCCGGGCAAGGGCGCCAAGGGCAAAGGCAAGGGCCGCCCGGTGGCGCCGGTCGCCGTGACACGGGCGCGCTCGGGCGACGTCAAAATATATCTCAATGGCCTGGGTACGGTGACGCCGCTGCGTACGGTAACGGTGCGCAGCCGCGTCGACGGCCAACTGATGCGGGTGAATTTCACGGAGGGGCAGGAGGTTCGCCAGGGCGATCTGCTGGCGGAAATCGATCCGCGGCCGTTTCAGGCGCAACTGCTGCAGGTCGAAGGACAGATGCAGCGCGATCAGGCGCTGCTGGCCAATGCGCGTGTCGACCTGCAGCGCTATCGCGGCCTGCTCGCGCAGGACTCGATCGCCGAGCAGCAGGTGGCGAATCAGGAGGCGCTGGTGCGCCAGCTGGAAGGTACGGTCAAGGCGGATCAGGGGCTGGTCGACAACGCGCGGCTGCAATTGTCCTATGCCCGCGTCACCGCGCCGATCCCGGGGCAACTGGGATTGCGCCAGGTCGATCAGGGTAATGTAGTGCGCGCCGGTGATGCGAACGGCATTGTGGTGATTACGCAAACCAGGCCGATCACCGTGTTGTTCACCATTCCGCAAGACAACCTGCCCCAAGTGTTGAAACAATTGCGTGCCGGCGAAAGTGTGCCGGTCGAGATTTTCGACCGCGAACAAAAGGTCAAACTCGACAGCGGCGTGCTGCTGACGGCGGACAACCAGATCGACGTCACCACCGGCACCGTGCGCCTTAAGGCGCAGGTGCCCAACAGTGCGGGCATGTTGTTTCCCAATCAGTTCGTGAACGTGCGCATGCTGGTGGACACGCGCAAAGACGCCGTTACCGTTCCTGGTTCGGCCATCCAGCGCGGCGCGCAGGGCTTTTTTCTGTATGTAGTGAAAGAAGACCGCACGCTGTCGCTGCGTCAGGTCAAGACCGGCGTCACCGAAGGCAGCCGCATTGTCATTGAAAGCGGAGTGAAAGGCGGCGAGCGCGTGGTGATCGACGGCATGGACCGCCTGCGCGACGGCATGCGCGTCGAAATTGCGGATCGGGCCGCCAAAGGTGACAAGGGCGGCGGCAAGGGCGGCCGCCGTCCGGAGGGCGCGCAAAAAGGCGGTGCGGCGCCCGCCCCGGGTGACACGCCGGGGGCAGCGGCTGGCGATGCCGCCAGCAGGGACGCGGTCAAAGCGGACACGGCGGATGGTGCCGCGGCCAAAGGGGAGCGCCCGCGGCGCGCGACACCGCCCGCGGACGCGGCCAACGGCGGGGCGCCGCAAGCCGATGCGTCGGGTGACGCGGCGAAGAGCGATCCCGCCGCCGATGCCGCCCGGGCCGAGCGCCGCGAGCGGCGCAGGAAACAAAGAGAAGCGGAAGCGGCGGCGGCGAAGTGAACAGGGTTAGCGCCAGATAAGGCAAGGGCACAATCGCCACATGAACCCTTCGCGCATCTTCATTCTGCGTCCGGTGGCGACATCGCTGCTGATGCTGGCGATCATGCTGTCGGGCATGATCGCGTACCGGCTGTTGCCGATATCGGCCCTGCCGCAGGTGGACTATCCGACGATACAGGTGGTGACCTTCTACCCCGGCGCGAGCCCGGAAGTGATCGCCTCGTCGATCACCGCGCCGCTGGAGCGGCAGTTCGGGCAGATGCCGGGGCTGAAGCAGATGTCGTCGTCGAGTTCCGGCGGCGCGTCGGTCGTCACGCTTCAGTTTTCACTGGAACTGGAACTCGATTCCGCCGAGCAGGGGGTGCAGGCCGCGATCAACGCGGCGGCCAACCTGATGCCCGCGGACCTGCCCGCGCCGCCGGTGTACAGCAAGGTCAATCCGGCCGATGCGCCGATATTGACGCTGGGCATCACCTCCAGCACGCTGCCGATGACGCAGGTGCAGAACCTCGCCGACACGCGTGTCGCGCAAAAAATTTCGCAAGTCACCGGCGTGGGCCTGGTCACGCTGACCGGCGGACAGCGTCCCGCGGTGCGGGTGCAGGCCAATCCGTCCGCGCTGGCCGCCAACGGCCTGAGTCTCGAAGACGTGCGGCTGGCGGTGGCGGCGTCCAACGTCAATGCGGCCAAGGGCAGTTTCGACGGCCCGCAGCGCGCCTATACCATTGATGCCAACGACCAGCTGAAGTCAGCGGAGGAATACCGCAAGGTGGTGGTGGCGTATCGCAACGGCGCGCCGGTGTATTTGACGGATGTGGCGGAGATTATCGATGCCGCCGAAAACACGCGCCTCGCGGCGTGGATGAACGACACCCCGGCGATCATCATGAACATCCAGCGCCAGCCGGGCGCCAATGTGATCGAGGTGGTGGACCGCATCAAGGCGCTGCTGCCGCAGTTGCAGGCAGCGCTTCCCGCGGCGGTGGATGTGGCCTTGCT
The DNA here is from genome assembly GCA_902825845.1 of uncultured beta proteobacterium. Classification (GTDB taxonomy): domain Bacteria; phylum Pseudomonadota; class Gammaproteobacteria; order Burkholderiales; family SG8-41; genus UBA5216. The sequence goes on along the minus strand of CADECM010000007.1, from coordinate 13,184 downwards.
CACCGACCGCACGGTGACCATCCGCGCGTCGGTCAGGGATGTGCAGTTCGAACTGCTGCTGGCGGTGGCGCTGGTGGTGATGGTGATCTTCGTGTTTTTGCGCAACATCCCGGCGACCATTATTCCAAGCGTGGCGGTGCCGCTGTCGCTGGTGGGCACCTTTGGCGTGATGCACCTGGCCGGCTTCAGCATCAACAATCTGACGCTGATGGCGCTCACCATCGCCACCGGCTTCGTGGTCGACGACGCGATCGTGATGATCGAAAACATCGCGCGTTACATCGAGGAAGGCGAAACCCCGCTGGCCGCGGCGCTCAAGGGCTCGCGGCAGATCGCCTTTACCATCATCTCGCTGACCATTTCGCTGATCGCCGTGCTGATACCGCTGTTGTTCATGGGCGACGTGGTGGGCCGGCTGTTCCGCGAATTTGCCATCACGCTGGCGGTGGCGATCCTGATTTCGGCGCTGGTGTCGCTCACGCTCACGCCGATGATGTGCGCGCGCCTGCTGCGTCACACGCCGGCGGCCGAACAGGGCGTGTTCTATCGCCGGACCGGCGAATGGTTTGATGCCATCATCGCGGGCTATGGCCGCATGTTGCGCTGGGTGCTCGACCGGCAGTTCGCCACGCTGCTGGTGGCGATCGGCACGTTGGCGCTGGCGGTGGTCCTGTATGTCTTTATTCCCAAGGGGTTTTTTCCGTTGCAGGACACCGGCGTGATTCAAGGGGTGTCGGATGCGGAGCAGAGTGTGTCGTTTGCCGCGATGGCACGGCGCCAGCAGTTGCTGGCGCAAACGGTGCTGGAGGATCCCGCGGTGCAGAGCGTGTCGTCGTTCATCGGGGTCGACGGTACCAACGCCACTCTGAACAGCGGGCGCATGCTGATCAACCTGAAGCCTCACGCGCAGCGGCCGCACGCGGCCGACGTGATGCGGCGCCTGCAGCAGCGCACGGCCGGCCTGGCCGGCATCACGCTCTACATGCAGCCGGTGCAGGATCTCACCATTGAAGACCGGGTCAGCCGCACGCAATTCCAGTTCACGCTGGATACCCCGCGCATCGAGGACCTTGGCACCTGGGTGCCGCGCATGGTGGAGCGCCTGCGGCAGGTGCGCGAGATCACGGATGTCACCAGCGATTTGCAGACGCAGGGGCTGCAGGCCTATCTGGATATCGACCGCAATACCGCGGCGCGGCTCGGTGTGACCCCGGCCGCGATCAACGCGGCACTCTACAATGCCTTTGGCCAGCGGCTGATATCGACCATTTACACCCAGGCCAGCCAGTACCGCGTGGTGCTGGAGGTGAAACCGGAATTTCGACTGGGCCCGCAGGCGCTCACGGAAATCTTCGTGCCGGGCACAGGCGGCACGCAGGTGCGGCTGTCGACGGTAACGCGGCTGGTGGAAAAACCGGCGACGCTGGCCATCAACCATATCGGCCAGTTTCCCGCCGCCACCATTTCCTTCAACCTGGCCGCGGGCGTGGCGCTCGGCGACGCGGTAAAGGCCATCGAGACGGCGCAGCAAGCCATAGGCCTGCCGGCCACCATACGCACCAGTTTTCAGGGGGCGGCGCTGGCGTTTCGCGCCTCGCTCGCCAATACCTTGTGGCTGATACTGGCCGCCATTGTGACCATGTATATCGTGCTTGGCGTGCTGTATGAAAGTTACATTCATCCGGTAACCATCCTCTCGACGCTGCCGTCCGCCGGCGTGGGCGCGCTGTTGGCGCTGATCCTGGCGCGCACGGATCTGGGCATCATCGGCGTCATCGGCATCATCCTGCTGATCGGCATCGTGAAGAAAAACGCGATCATGATGATCGACTTCGCGCTGGATGCCGAGCGCAGTGAGGGCAAGGCGCCGCGCGAGGCAATATACCAGGCGTGCCTGCTCAGATTCAGGCCGATCATGATGACCACCCTGGCTGCGTTGCTGGGCGCCTTGCCGCTGATGTTGTCGCAAGGCGTCGGCGCGGAATTGCGCCAGCCGCTGGGCATCACCATGGTGGGCGGCCTGATCGTAAGCCAGGTGCTTACCCTGTTCACCACGCCGGTGATTTATCTTGCGTTTGACCGGCTGGCGCGGCGTTACCGCGCCAGGCATCCGGATCCGGCGGACGAGGCGATTGCGGAGTCGGGCTGATGAATTTTTCCGAACCGTTCATTCGCCGCCCCGTCGCCACCACCCTGCTTACGCTGGGCCTGGTGCTGGCCGGCGCGTTGGCGTTCAAGCTGTTGCCGGTGGCGCCGCTGCCGCAGGTGGACTTTCCGACGATATCGGTGTCCGCCGCGCTGCCCGGCGCCAGCCCCGAGACCATGGCGGCAACGGTGGCCACGCCGCTGGAGCGCGCGCTGGGCAAGATTGCCGGCGTCAATGAGATTACCTCGTCGAGTACGCTCGGCAACACACGCGTCACCCTGCAATTCGATCTGAGCCGCGACATCGATGTCGCGGCGCGCGAGGTGCAGGCCGCGATCAACGCCTCGCGCTCGGAACTGCCGACGAGCCTGCCCAGTAATCCGACCTATCGCAAGCGCAATCCGTCGGATGCGCCGGTCATGATCATCGCGCTGACCTCGGACACCTACGACCGCGGGCAGATGTACGATGCGGCCAGCACCATCCTCGGCGAAAAGCTGGCGCAGATCAAAGGCATTGGACAGGTGTCCGTCAACGGCAGCTCGCTGCCCGCGGTGCGCGTCGAGGTCAATCCCGTCACCTTGAGCAAGTACGCGATCGGCCTGGACGAGGTGCGCGCCGCCATCATCGCCAACAACGTCAACCGGCCCAAGGGCGTGGTCGAGGCGGGTGACCGTCAGTGGCAAATCTACGCCAACGACCAGTCGCTGACGGCGGCCGATTACGCGCCGCTGATCGTGGCCTTTCGCAACGGCGCGCCGGTGCGGCTGTCGGACGTCGCCGAGGTGGTGGACTCGGTGCAGGATCTGCGCAACACCGGCATTTCCAACGGCAAGCCGGCGGTGCTGGTGATCCTCTACCGCCAGCCTGGCGCCAATATCATCGAAACCGCCGACCGCGTGCGCGCGGTGTTGCCGCAGCTGCAGGCCTCGATCCCGCAAGCGATCGATCTCAATGTGGTGATGGAGCGCACCTCCACCATCCGCGCCTCGCTCCAGGAGATCGAGCGCACCCTGCTGATTTCGATGGGATTGGTGATCATGGTGGTATTCATTTTTCTGCGCAACTGGCGCGCCACGCTGATCCCCAGCGTGGCAGTGCCGGTATCGCTGATCGCCACCTTCAGCGTGATGTACCTGGCCGGCTACAGCCTGAACAACCTGTCGCTGATGGCGCTCACCGTGGCCACCGGCTTCGTGGTGGACGACGCCATCGTGGTGCTGGAAAACGTGTCGCGCCACATCGAAAAGGGCGTGGCGCCGTTCCGTGCGGCGTTGCTGGGCGTGAAGGAAGTGGGTTTCACGGTGGTGTCGATGAGCATTTCGCTGATCGCGGTGTTCATCCCGATTCTGCTGATGGGCGGCATCGTGGGCCGCCTGTTCCGTGAATTCGCGGTCACGCTGTCGGTGGCGATTCTGGTGTCGATGGTGGTATCGCTCACCGCCACGCCGATGATGTGCGCGCGCCTGCTCAAGCCCCATGGCACGCAGGCGCGCGGGCACCTTTATCTGTGGAGCGAACGCCTGTTCGCGTCGGTGCTGCGCGGCTATGAACGCTCGCTGGCGTTCGCGCTGCGTCATCCGCTGATGATCCTGCTGGTGCTGCTGGCCACCATCGGCCTCAACATCTATTTGTATATCAATGTCCCCAAGGGCTTTTTCCCGCGGCAGGATACCGGACGCCTGGTGGGATCGCTGCAGACCGACCAGTCCAGTTCGTTCCAGTCCACCAGCGTCAAGCTGGCGCAGTTCATCCGCATCGTGCAGGCTGATCCCGCGGTGGAAAGCGTGACCGGCTTCACCGGCGGCGGCCGGCGCAACGGCGGTTTCATGTTCATTTCGCTCAAGCCGATCAAGCTGCGCAAGGAATCCGCCGAACAGGTGATCGCGCGCCTGCGCCCGCGGCTGAGCGTGATCGCCGGCGCGAGCCTGTTTCTGAATCCGGTACAGGATATCCGCATCGGCGCGCGCGAAAGCAACACGGCATACCAGTTCACGCTGCGCTCCGACGATCTCGAGGCGCTGCGCACGTGGACGCCGCGGCTGGAGCGCGCATTGCGCGCGTTGCCGGAGTTCGCGGACGTGAACACGGACCAGCAGGTGCGCGGACTGCAGACCACGCTCACCATAGACCGCGCCAGCGCGGCGCGCCTGGGCATCTCGATCCGCGCCATCGACACCGCGCTGAATCTGGCGTTCGGCCAGGCGCTGGTGTCGACGATTTACACGTCGATCAACCAGTACCGCGTGGTACTCGAAGTGGCGCCGCAGTACTGGCAGGGGCCGGAAGCGCTGGAAAAAATTTATCTGCTGTCGCCAGCCAAGGGCCAGATACCATTGTCGTCGATTGCGCGCTACGAACTCACCAACACCGCCCTCGCGGTGAACCATCAGGGGCAATTCGCCGCCGCCACGGTGTCGTTCAATCTGCCGCTCAACGTGTCGCTGTCGGATGCGGTGGAAGCCACCAAAGAGACCATGGCGCGCATCGGCGTGCCGGGCAACATTTACGGCAGCTTCGAGGGCACGGCGCGTGTCTTTCAGGCGTCGCTCAACAGTCAGCCGTGGCTGATTCTGGCGGCGCTGATCACGGTGTACATCGTGCTCGGCGTGCTGTATGAGAGTTACATTCATCCGATCACCATACTGTCGACACTGCCGTCGGCGGGCGTGGGCGCGCTGCTCGCGCTGATGCTGTTCAAGTCCGAATTCAGCATCATCGCTCTGATCGGCGTCATTTTGCTGATCGGCATCGTCAAGAAAAATGCGATCATGATGATCGACTTCGCCATCGCGGCGGAACGCCACGACAACCTCACGCCGCGTGACGCGATATTTCAGGCGTGTCTGCTGCGTTTCCGGCCGATCATGATGACCACAATGGCGGCGCTGCTCGGCGCCATCCCGCTGGCGCTGGGCAGCGGCGACGGCGCGGAAATGCGCACGCCGCTGGGCATCTCCATCGTCGGCGGGCTGGTGATGAGCCAGTTGCTCACGCTATACACGACACCGGTGGTATACCTGTACCTGGACCGCTTCCGCCTGTGGTGCCTGCGCTGGCGGCGCGGCAAGCGCGAACTCGGGATACCGTCCGCACCAAAGCCATCCATGAATGTAAGTAATTGATTTATAATGAGTTTTTATAATAAAACAGCGCATCTCCCTGCGCCCATGGCGCGCAACCCGCGGTTGCGGACTGTGCTCGCCGTTGCCGCCGCGCTGCAGCTTGCGGCCTGTGCCGTCGGTCCCGCGTATCAGCGTCCGCCGCTCGTCACGCCGCCTGCATACCAGGCATCGAAGGATTGGAAAATTGCCGCGCCCGCGGATGCCGTGCCGCGTGGCAAGTGGTGGATGATCTTTCGCGATCCGTTGCTGGACGCGCTGGCGCAGGACATCGAAACATCGAATCAGGACTTGCGCTTTGCGGAAGCGCAGTTCAGGCGCGCGCAGGCGCTCACGCGGCAGGCGCGCGCGGGGTTGATGCCGACTGTAACCGGCGATGTCTCGGTGACGCGCAGCGGCGGCGGGCGGCGTGACAGCGCGACCAATTACGATGTGTCGGGCCGTGTGAGCTGGGACGCCGATCTGTGGGGCCGCGTACGCAAATCGATCGAGGCGGGCGCCGCAACGGAGGCGGCCAGTGCGGCCGATCTGGCTTCGGTGCGGCTGGCGCTGCAATCCGAACTGGTGCTGAGCTACCTGCAAATGCGCGTGCTCGATTCGCAGCGCCAGTTGCTCGACGAAACCGCGGAAGCCTTCGCCAAATCCCTGCAACTCACGCGCAACCGCTACCAGGCCGGCCTCGCGGGCCGCGTCGACGTGGCACAGGCCGAGGCGCAGCTCAAAAGCACGCAGGCGCAGGCGATCGACACCGGCGTGCAGCGCGCGCAATTCGAGAACGCCATCGCCGTGCTGCGCGGGCGCGCGCCGGCGGAACAGGCGATCGCGCCGGTGCCGCTCAAGGCGGCGCTGCCGTCGATACCCGCCGGCGTGCCCTCGGCGCTGCTCGAGCGCCGGCCCGACATTGCCGCGGCCGAGCGCCGCGTGGCGGCCGCGAACGCGCAAATCGGCGTGGCAATGGCTGCGATGTATCCGTCGCTGACGCTGTCGGCAAGCGCGGGCCTCGCCAGTTCCAGCTTTGCCAACTGGCTGTCGCTGCCGAGCCGCGTATGGGCCTTCGGTCCGGCGCTGGCGCAAACCCTGTTTGATGCCGGCGCGCGACGCGCGGTGACCGATCAGGCCATTGCCGCACATGAGGCGACGATTGCCACCTATCGCCAGACCGTGCTCGGCGCCTTTCAGGAGGTCGAGGATAATCTGTCGGCGCTGCGCATCCTGGAGCAGGAGGCAGTGGTGCAGGCCGACGCGGTCACTGCCGCGCGGCAGGCGCTGGAACTCACCACCAATCAGTACAAGGCGGGTATCGTCAGCTACCTGAATGTGGTCAGCGCGCAAACCACGCTGCTGAACAACGAACGCACGGCGCTGTCGCTGCTGGGCCGCCGCCTTACTGCCGCGGCGCAACTGGTGCGCGCGCTGGGCGGCGGCTGGACGGTGGAGCAGGCGCAGGCGGATGGCGCAGGTGGTGGCGCTGCAGCAAAATGATCGGCCCAAACCCGGGACATGGAACGTCTTTTCTTTATACTGGGGAGTGTGTCGGGATTCTTCGGCGTCGCTCTCGGTGCGTTCGCCGCGCATGCGCTCAAGGGCCGCGTGGCAGCCGATCTGCTGGCGATCTTCGAAACCGGCGTGCGCTATCAGATGTACCACGCGCTGGCGTTGCTCGCCGTGGCGTGGGCAGGCACGCGCTGGCCGGGCACATGGGTGAACGTTGCGGGCTGGCTGTTCGTCATCGGCACGCTGGTTTTTTCGGGCAGCCTGTACGCGCTGAGCCTGAGCGGCGTGCGCGGGCTGGGCGCGATCACGCCATTGGGCGGGCTGGCGCTGCTGGGCGGGTGGTTGTGCCTTGCGTCGGCGGTGTGGCGCCATGGCAGACTGTAGATGAAATTTAAAAAATTCTTTAAAAACAAATAGTTATATGATATCCACGGTGCTGCATGATTGCCGCCGCTGAAGCACTGGCGCGCTTGTACGAGGGTAATCGCCGCTTTGTGGCCGAAGTGCGCAGCCACGGTTCGCTGAGTCAGAGCCGGCGTCTGGAAGTGGTGGCGGCGCAGGCGCCGTTCGCGATCATTCTGGGCTGTTCGGATTCGCGCGTGCCGGCGGAAATCGTGTTCGATCAGGGATTGGGCGATCTGTTTGTGATACGTGTCGCCGGCAACATTGTCGCGCCCTCGCAGATCGGCAGCGTGGAGTTCGCCGCGGAGCGCTTTGGCACGCGGCTGGTTGTGGTGATGGGGCACTCGCAATGCGGCGCGGTGCAGGCCACGCTGGAGGAGTTGGGCCGCCCCACCCATGATCAGTCACGCAATCTGAGCGCGATCGTGGATCGCATACGGCCCGCCATTGCAGGCCTGCTGGAGACCGGACTGGCGCAGCGTCCCGAGGCGCTGCTGCATCAGGCGGTGAGGGCCAATGTGCGCATATCGGCCAATCACCTGCGGCACGGCTCCGCGGTGCTTGAGCATCTGATCCAACACGCCGGGTTGCTGGTGGTCGGCGCGGAGTATTCGCTGGAGACCGGGATCGTTGATTTTTTCGATGGTGTGCCGGCGAGCGCCTGATTGCACGTTGCGTGGCGTGGCCGTTTATTTCAGCCGAAACGACGCGTCCAGCCCGCGCAATAACGCGTAACACACGTCGATCACCGGCGTGGCCACGCCCAGTTCGCGCGCAAACGCCTGCGTCTGCCCGATCAGGCCGTCGATTTCCAGCGACTTGCCGGCGATGGCATCCTGCACCGTTGACGGCTTCTGGCCGGGCTTGCCGCGCGAGCGCCGGGCAACTTCAGCGGGATTGATCTCGTTGCTCATGTCGCAGCCGAGTTTGGCGGCGACCGCCAGCGTTTCGCTGATAATGCGGGTTGCCAGTTCCGCCAGTCCATCGTCTTCGGCGATGGCGGCGGTGTCCAGCCGGGTGAGCGCACCCAGCGAGTTGTTCGAGGCATTGCCCGACATCTTGCGGAAAATTTCCTGCCGTATGCCGGTGCTTGCCACGGCTTCGATGCCGGTGCCGCCGACCACATCGACCACGGATTTGAGGCGCGCGCTCATCGAATTGTCCGGTTCGCCGAACACCCAGCGATTGTGCCCCGCGTGCGCGATCACGCCGGGCGCGACGAGAGTGTTGGGCGAATACGCAACGCCGCCGAGCACGCGTTCCGGGCGCACCTCGCGCCACAGCGCGCCGTCCGGATCGAGCAGGGGCAATGTGCCCTGTTTGCCCGGCAGCGCATGGTTGAACCACCACGGTATGCCATTCAACAGGAACACCGCGCAGCCGTCGGGCTTGACCAGCCTGCCGATGGCTTGCGCGGCGGCGGGCAGCATCTGCCCCTTCAGCGCGACGAACACAATGTCCTGTTGCGGCAGCGACGCGGGGTTGTCGGTGGCGATCGCGGCCTTGCCGCCGTACTGCTTGCCGCCGGTGGTAAGGCTGATGCCGCGTTCGCGGATGGCGGCGAGTTGTGCGCCGCGGCCGACCAGCGAAAGGTCCGTGTTTTTTGCCGTAATGAAACGTGCCGCGAGATGGCCGCCCAGCGTGCCCGCGCCGAAGATACAGACTTTCATTGAACTCCCCCTGTGGTGAGCCGCGATTCTAGCGCATTGCTTGCACCGCGCTGGCGCGGCGGCTAAGCTCGCCTCTTCCGATCCTGGAGCGCGCATGCGCAAATTCTGTTGTGGCCTGATGCTGGCGTGGTTGGCGTGTGCGGCGCACGGGCAGACGCCGCTGATCGCCATTGAAACATCGCTGCCCTCCGCGCCGTACGCATCTTTTTCGCTGGCAGCCGACAGCGCGAGCTTTGCGCCGGACAGCGCCGAGAACCGGGAACTGGTGGATAAGGGATTCGGCCTGCCGGTGCGCGTGCGCCAGCGCGGGGACGGCTACGTTTATGTCCATGCCACATCGCCGCGCGTGCTGGTGCCGGTACCGTTCGGCTGGCGCGGTTTCGATGACGGCAAACGCACGCGGCTATTCGCGCCGTCGGCCAACATCGGCATGGTGATCAACGCGATGCAGCTCGACGGCACGCAAAGCTGGGATGAAACGCGCGAGCAGGTGTGGAAATTCGCGCGCCAGACCGCGGCCCAGCGCGCGAAAAAGGATGCGCGCTACAGTGCGCGCCTGATACGGCTGGGCGACGGCACCTTCGGCATGCGGGAGGCCAATATCCATGAGGCGGAGGGTGATCCGTATTCATCGGTGATTCTGTTTCGCCGGCATCCCGACGATCCGCGCACCGCGATTCGCATGAACCTGTTCGCGCCCGTCGGTGATTTTGACCGCTACCTGGCGCTGGCGGCGCTGGTGATGAAAGACATGCAGGGCGCCAAAATTCCGGCCGGGCTCGATACCGATTTGTCGAAGCTGCCGAAATAGGCTGCCGTGGCGGCAGCACCCGGACCACGCGGGCCTACCCCCGTCCCGAAGATAACGACGCGGGTCTACCCCCGTCCCGAAGATAACGACGCGGGCCTACCCCCGTCCCGCGTAGGGCATCTTAGTCGCCATCACCATCAGGTGATAGATGTTTACTTCCGGCGGCTGGTTGGCCATGAACAGCACCGAGCGCGCGACGTCTTCGCAGCTGATCATCGGCTCGGGCGCGACGGTGCCGTTGGCCTGTTTCACGCCTTTGGCCATGCGCGAAGCGAGTGTCGACATGGCATTGCCCACATCCACCTGGCAGCAGGCGATGTCGTATTTGCGGCCGTCGAGTGCGATGGTGCGTGTAAGGCCCGACACGCCGTGCTTGGTCGAGGTGTAGGGCGCGGAATCGGGTCGCGGCACATGCGCGGAAATCGAGCCGTTGTTGATGATGCGCCCGCCGCGCGGTGTCTGGTCCTTCATGATCTTGTAGGCTTCCTGCGAGCACAGGAACATGCCGTTGAGGTTGGCATCCACCACGGCCTTCCATTTTTCCCACGGCAGTTCTTCAAACAGCACGCCGGGCGCATTGGTGCCGGCATTGTTGAACAACACATCGACGCGGCCGAAGGCCGCCATGGTCTTGACGAACAGGTTCTTGACGGCTGCGGGGTCGCCCACGTCGGTGGGCACGCCGATCATGCGTTTGCCGTCCACGCCCGCTTCCTTGATGGTGTCCTCGAGGGGCTCGGCACGGCGGCCGCTGATGACGACACGGTAGCCGTCGTTCACAAACGCGAGCGCGCAGGCCTTGCCGATGCCGGTGCCGCCGCCGGTAATGACGGCGACTTTGTCGTGGGTGGTCATGGGGATGTCTCCAGGTGATGAATACGTTATTCTTTGAGTTGGCGCGCGACTTCCGCGGCGTATTGTAACGTCAGTGCGCGCATCTGGTCGGCCGACAGATTGCTTACCGGGTGCGGCATCTCAATGTAGGCATGGCCTTCCATACCCTTGCTCTTGAACTGGAACAGCGCGGCGTTGTGAAACGCCTGCGTGATGATCACGGTGGCCGGAATGCCGCGTTTTTCAAATTCGATGGCGTCGTGCACACTGCACAACGTGCAGGAACCTCACCCGCCCAAGGCGGCAATGGCGACGTCCACCTCCTTTGCCATCTCGTCGATCAATGCATCGGTGGCCGGCTTGGAATAGTGTTCCTTGCGCCGCAGCACCACGCGCGCCACGCCATACTTTTCGCGCAACGCCGTGCCCAGCGTTTCGAGAATCAGGCTGCCCTGTTCCTTGGTGTTGTCGAGCAGGCCCACCACTTTGCCTGCCAGATCGGCCGGGCGCGGCGCGGGCACGATCCGCTTGCGGCCGCTGCCTGCCGTAGGATCAATGAAACCCAGTTCTTCGGTCATAATGTTTCCTTGATTCGGGTGCAAATCATACCGCGTCACACCAGGTATTGGCCATGCACGGCACGGCTGCCGCCGCCCCAGCCGTGGCACATCGCCGTCAGCGGTCCCCAGCCGCCGGCGACGATCAGATGCAGGTCGCGCGCGTCCTTGATCACCGGCACGAAGCAGTCGTCGTCATCCGGATCGATATTCAGCGCGCGTGCCCGTTCCGGCCGCCAGTTGCCGCCGCCCTTGAGATCACGCACCCTGCGCCCCGCGTGTTCGACCAGCCACGCGAGCACGTCGCTTCGGCTCATGCCCGCACGCGCGCAGATTGTGGCGTGTTCCGGCCCCATGGCCACCACCATATCGGAGCGCACGTGCTGGTTCCACGAGCACATCGCGCTCATCGAATCGGCCAGTCCGGTGAGCAGGCGTTCGGGTGTCTGGCTGGCGTCGTCGTAACACAGACGCGGGCTTTCCACCATGGCGCAGGTGATGACGTCGTCGTTCGCGTCATAGCCGTGCGAGACGGAGAGCGTTTCCCACGGGCTGCGCCCGGTGTTTTCGGTGAGGCACGCGCTGTAGCGCAGCGGCGTGGCGAATACGGTGGCCGACGCGACGCCCGGGATGCCGCCGCCAAGGTTGAGCAACATCAGCCGGATCGCACGCCCGATGGTGGCGTTGGCGCGAAAGCCCGGGCCGAAGCAGCCGTTGCTGCCATTGATGCCGATTTTTTGTGCGTGGGGCCCGTTGACGATCATCAGCGGAGCCACACCATGCATGGTGCCCTGCACGCCATTAAGATTGAACGCTTCGCGCAGCATCAGCGTGATGCCCCCCAGCACTACCGGCAGATAGTCCGGTTTGCAGCCGGCCATCACCGCGTGTATGGCCACTGTGCGCACGGTGGCGGGTTCCATCGCGGGCGGAATGTGGCCGACCAATTCGTCCGCGTCACGCGTGGTTCCGGTCAGCATGCGCGTCACGCGCGCTTCCGTGGGCGTGACCACAGGCAGACCATCGGACCAGGCCTTGTCGAGAAAGAATTCGAATTCGTCCGTGAGCATGAAATATTCAATAAAACAATAAGTTATAGTGTTTTCCGTGTGCCGGGCGACGTTGCTTGCCAAGCGGTAAACCGGAACATCGTAACTGTTTCTGATGGCGCGGGCATGGTACTCGACATGGGATTCTTTCGCTTCAAGGAGCGTGGCAAGCGGCAATTGTAGTGCCAGATGTAATAATAAAAGACCTGACCCCTTTGGTGGTCAAGGGGTCAACAAGGGGTCAGGTCTTTTATTATCGCAAATGCCGTGCTATAGTCCTTCCCGTCATGGCCCGCCCCCTGCGACTTGAATTTCCCAATGCCCTCTACCACGTTACCTCGCGCGGCGACGGGCGCGAGGACATTTACCTTTCGGACGGCGACCGCGAAACGTGGCTCGCCATACTGGGCGAAGTCTGCACGCGTTTTAACTGGGTGTGTCATGCGTATTGCCAGATGACGAATCATTATCATCTGCTGATCGAAACGCCCGATGCCAATCTCTCCAAGGGCATGCGCCAGTTGAACGGCGTCTATACGCAGTACATGAACCGCATGCACCAGCGCGTGGGTCATGTGTTTCAGGGGCGCTTCAAGGCGATACTGGTGGACAGGGGCAATTATCTGCTGGAGCTTGCGCGCTATGTGGTGCTTAACCCGTTGCGCGCGAAACGGGTGCGGCGGCTTGAGCAATGGCGCTGGAGCAGTTATGCGGCGACGTGCGGACAGGCGCCGCTGCCCGCATGGTTGCGGGTGGATTTCATCCTTTCGCAATTTGCCGCGCAGCGTGCGCGTGCCATCGCCAAGTACGTGGCATTTGTGCATGACGGCAAGGGGTTGCCGAGCGTCTGGCGCCAGTTGAAGGGGCAGATATTTCTGGGATCCGAATCGTTTGTCGAAAACATGCAAAAGCATGTGGGCAAGAAGCCCGCGCTGGCGGAAATCCCGCGCGCACAACGCCGGGCGCTAAAACGCGAGCTGGTTTCTTTTGCGCAATCGCATGCGCGCAACGACGCGATCGCTTTGGCGTACTTGTCGGGCCAGCATACGATGGCGGCGATTGCCGCACACTTCGATGTGCATTACACGACGGTGAGCCG
>CADECM010000006.1 GCA_902825845.1 uncultured beta proteobacterium | reverse complement strand
CGGTAGCGCTCAAGGTCGGCTTTGAGGCAGTCTGCGCTACTACCGCTGTTGGCCGTCATCGAGCAATTGACTTTCGCCTCGATTTTCCCGAAAGCCGCCTTCTGCTGGACGCAACACTCGCGCGATTTAACAACTGCGTTCATCCTCTACCACTTACCAATCTCATCGTGGTCCGATCGGCCATCTCCAAGGTGTTGTCGACCGAAAAAATTTCCCGCATCGTCGAATTGATTTCGAAACGTACATGGCGCGCTGCGTTGGCTAGCGCGCAACAGTCTGGACCAACCTACAGCATCGGCACGCCCTCGCAGTCGATGGCGAAGCGCTCACCGGCCTGAATGGGCACGCGCAGGCGATTCTCCAGCGGGGGGATCGGGCAGTTCCACGCTCGGCTGAACGAGCAGGGCAGGAGAGAGGCGTAGTTGAAGTCGATGCTGACTGTGCCCGCCTGATCCGCCGGGATGCGCACGGTGCGGCCGGAACCGTAGCTGGTGTGTCCGCTGGTGGCGTCGGTGAAGTGAAAGTTCAGCTTGTCCTGATAGCGGGTTGCGTAGAGAGTCTGTTCCGCACCATTGATGTCGAACATCATTTTTGCGATCACCGGCCTGTCCACCGGGATCGGGTTGCGATGATGCGCGACCGCGACGGTTTTGCCGTTGGCGACGGCCTCGATGCGCGCTTTGACGATCCAGTCGGCGGACCAGTCGAAGGCGTCGACATGACTGAACTGTTGCGCCCACACGCTCTTCGGGTTCCACACCTGCAGGGCAAAGCGCTTTTTGTCGTAGCTGAAGATGACCCCTTCCGCGCCATTGGGGAAATAGACGGTTGAGGCGGGGTGCTGCGGATCGGCCATCAGCTTCGCGCTGCCGTCGACGGTGTGGCCGTCGATCACGATGCCGTCACTGGCGCTCGCCTCGACCAGCAGGCCGGCTTCACCGTCGGGCAATGGCGACCACAGGCCCGGCGCGCCCGGCACGCGCTGGCCGGGTTTCTCCACATGATTGCCCCACACGAAGGAGACGGGCCCGCGTTTGCCGCGGACAAAATCGGTACGTTGCTGGATGTACTCACGGTGTTTTGCGCGTGGATCAATGCTCTCGCTCATGCTGGCCCCCTGGCGTCATTCCGACCCTGTTTGCGTGAAAGACTGCCCTGTGTCTGCCTTGCCAGGGCATTCCCTGTTTCAAATTCATCTTTTCACTCTACTGCCGGTTCGTCGAGCGGTCAATTGCGCGGTGCGTTAGACTGCAGGGATGGCGCTCCCCATTACACGGCAACCACCCAGCATGCAACACCGCGCGCTCAAGACGATTGGCGCACTGCACCGGCACGTCCCTGCTGTGCGCGATAGCGTGCGGCTGGTGCGGGCACAAGGTGAGGACGCGTGAACACCAAACGCGACTACTGGATTCTGGTGCTGTGTGCCTCGGCGATTCTGATGATCACCATGGGCGTGCGCCAGTCGCTGGGCCTGTTCGTGTCGCCGCTGAATACGTCCACGGGGCTCGGCATTGTCACGGTCAGTTTCGCGCTGGCAGTGGGGCAATTCGTGTGGGGCGCGGCGCAGCCGCTGTTCGGCGCGCTGCTCGATCGCGTGGGTACGGTGCGCATTATTGTCGTCGGCGCACTGATGATGGCGCTGGGGCTGGCAGCCACACCCTTCATGTCGAGTGGCTTCGGACTGGTGCTGATGCTGGGCGTGCTGACCGCCGCGGGCGCCGGCGCGGGCAGTTTCTCGATTCTCATCGGATCGTCAGCGCAGCGTCTGCCGATGGAAAAGCGTGCGTTCGCCTCGGGATTTATCAATGCCGGCGGTTCGTTCGGGCAGTTCGTGTTCGCGCCGCTGTCGCAGGCGGTGATCGCGGCGGCAGGCTGGATGGCCGCGCTGTGGTCATTGGCGGTGGCGTGCCTGGCAACGATTCCGCTCGCCTTCAAGCTCGGCAACAAGCCGGCCGCGGCGCCGGTCGCCGGTGCGCCGCAGGAGATCACGCTCAAGCGACAACTCAACATTGCATTTCAGGATCGCAGTTACTGGTGTCTGCACGCAGGCTTTTTCACCTGCGGTTTTCACATCGCTTTTCTGGTGACCCACCTGCCTGGCGAAGTGGGTTTGTGCGGCCTGCCGGCGTCGGTGTCGGCGGGCGCGCTGGCGATCATCGGCGTGGCCAATATCGCAGGCAGCCTGACTGTCGGCTGGCTGGCGCAGCGGCACCGCATGAAAATGCTGTTGTTCTGGGTGTATGGCATGCGCGCGGTGGCAGTGGCGTGCTATCTCGCCGCGCCGAAAACCGCGCTGACGTTTTATATTTTCGGCGCGGTGCTCGGGGTTTCCTGGCTTGCCACGGTGCCGCCGACGGCGGGTCTCGTCGGCAAACTGTTCGGCGCGCGCTGGCTGGCGACACTGTTCGGCTTCACGCTGCTGTCGCACCAGATCGGCGGATTTTTCGGCGCCTACCTCGGCGGCATTGCCATCGACAGCACCGGCAACTATCAGTGGATGTGGTATGCAGACATCGCGCTGGCACTGATGGCGGCCTTGGTGAATCTGCCGATCCGCGAGGCGCAGCCGCGGCCACAGCCTGCCGTGGCCGCCTGATCAATAGCCGAAGCGCTCCCCGAAAATCAGTTTGCCGCGGGGCGGTTGGCCTTGAGAAACGTGCGTATGTGCCGCACGGCCAGGGCCACGTTCTGCTTCGAATCCTTCCACGGAAACAGGCTCACCTGTGCGTTCGGCGCCGTGTGCACCATTTCCATGGCGGTGACGTAGGGATGCGCGTCGGTGTTGTCGGGCAGCACGAGCAGCGGCGTGTGGCAGTTGCGCACGTAATCGCGCGT
This sequence comes from uncultured beta proteobacterium, assembly GCA_902825845.1. Taxonomy (GTDB): domain Bacteria; phylum Pseudomonadota; class Gammaproteobacteria; order Burkholderiales; family SG8-41; genus UBA5216. The sequence continues at coordinate 111,352 of CADECM010000006.1, read as the reverse complement.
GGCGGTGAGCACGAAGTCGACATTGCCGTACATCTTGTCGAGGAAGCGCTCGACCATGCCCATGTTGATTTCCGGCCGGCTGGCGATGAGGCCCGGCGCCCACCCTTTGATGTTGCTGTGGTAGAACCACTTCGGATTTTTTGGATCGACCCCGCTGGGCTGCGCCGACACTGCGGCGACGATGCGTCCGGGCGCGCGCTGCATCAGATTCCAGATCAGCGGGTTGCCGATGCAAAATCCCATCACAAAAAATTTGTCGACGCCGAGGTGTTCGAGCAGGCCGAGTTGATCGCCGGTGTGTGCGTTCCACGGCTGCTCGAAATCCAGCGGACCGGTGGACTGGCCGCCGTTGGCGTTGCGCAGGTCCATGGTAATGCAGCGGTACTCGGATTTGAATTCCGCCATCGCATCGAACGGGCCGTTGGCATAGGTGACTTTCGAGTTCAGTCCGCCGCCGTAAATAATGAACAGCGGAAAGCCGCTACCGGCTTCTTCATAACGAATACGAACGCTTCCCTTTTCGAAGAACGGCATGGCTTTCCCCTTGATGGCGTGGTGTGGTGTTTCGTGCCGGCGCAACCGGCGAGTTATGCAGTATGCGCAAATGCGCCGGGTGAAGCCAGCGGCGACGTTCTGCAGGGAGACGAGCGCCGATGAAATTCAATAACTAATTGATTTTATTGGTATTTTATCTGGGCATGCCGGGCATCATGCCGGGCGGGAATCCCGGCGGCGGGCCGCCCTTGTCATCGCCCGGCTTGCGCGGCTGCACAACCAACTGCTCGCGCGATTTGAGGATGGGCTCCAGCGACTTGGCTGCCACGACGTAAGTCCATTGGCCGAGGATCTTTTCAAACTCGACGCGGGCTTCGAGGCCTTTCAGCGTCTTGGCGTATTCCTCGGCACGACGCTTGATCTCGTCCGGTTTTTCGTCTTTTTCCGGGGCGCGCGTCTTGGGCGGGGTGCCGGTGAGCACCACATTCATCAAGTAATCGTCGCCGCTTTTTTGTTTGGACAACTTGATGGTGTAGGTCAAATCGTCGAAGGTTTCCGCGACGATCGTTTGCACGCCGCCGCCTTCGATCTTGGCATCGGTGGCGACGTCGCTGAACGCCAGTTGGCCGAGCGCGTTTGCAGCGCTCACTGCGGCGCTGGGATCCAGCCGCCCGCCGCCAGCGGCAAATTGCCACTGGCTGTATTCGAGCTCGCGGCTGATTTTCCACTGATCCTTGCCTTCACCCGCGCTCAGCGATTTCACGCGATCGACCTTGAAAAAATTCTTGGCGAGGAAGCGGCCCGCCCTGGCTTCGACATTGGCGAACGGGTCCGAGACCACCACCACCTGCGGCGTCTTGCCGGGCGCCAGCAGGTAGCGCCCCGCGGGAACACCATTCACCGCATTCGGCAGCGGATTGCCGGGGTCCTTCTTTAGTACCACTTTGCCGAAGATCAGTTTCGCAATTTGTGCGCCTGCCTTGTCCTTGAGTTCGACCAGGGTGCCGGCACCTTCACCCTTGCCGGGTTCATTCAGGTCGATGCGCGAATACAGCGACGGGCCCACGGATTCCGCCTGAACGACTTTGGCTTCCACCAGTTTTGCCAGCAGTTCGCTGACCTCGCCGACATCTGCCGGGTAGCCGCCGCGCTCCTTGACGCTCCACGAGCCTTTCTTGCTTTCGAGCGTCAGGTCGTTCTTGGCGTCCTTGATGTGAATCACCGCGGCATCCGCTGCCTTCAGGTTGGGCAGCACTTTGGCGCCGATCTTCGCGCCGCTTTCCTGATAACCCGAAAGGCCTTTCCAGAAAACCGCCAGGCCCGCGCCGCCCAGCACGGCCACGGCCAGCAGCAGGATCAGAAACTGCTTGCGGTTCATGCGGCCACCGCCTTTCTCAGCTTGCTGCGGCGGCGCAATGCCAGCACCAGCCCCAGTATCGCCACCAGCAGGGGTACCGCGCCGATGTTGATCACCTTGGTCCACAGTTCCAGGCGGTCGGTATCCACGCGCAGATTCTTGCGCAGCACTTTCAGCTGCTTGCCGGTTTCAGCGGCCTGCTTGCGGAAGTTCTCGATTTCCACCTGCTGCTCGGGCGTGAGCACCGCGGCCGCGGCGGTTGCTGCCGTGCCAGAGCGGCCTTTTTGCAGTGCCTGCAGCTTTTCGGTGATCTGGTTGCGCGAATCTTCCAGCTTCTTGATCTCGCCCAGATAGGCCTGCTGCGCCTGCGCTTCCATTTTGCGCAGCACGGTCAGCGGCCGGGTAAACGCCGCGCGGCTGCGCAGCGTCAACAGGTTCTGGTCACCCGCGAGTTGTTCCACCAGACCCTGGGCGAACGCGAGGTTGCCGTTGCGCGGTACCACCACCTTTTGTCCGAACACATCCTGCACTTCCACCGCGGCGCCGTCGGTCAGCATGTCCACATCGCCAATCAGCACCACTGAATTTTCGGCCGCGGCCTGGCGAATGTGCTTGCCCGAGGGCGGCGGCGGCGCGACCAGCGGCTCGCCTTTTTTGGCGGGCGGCTGCGGCGGCACCGGCTCGCCATTCGGGAACGCGGACTTGAATTTGCCGCTGAGGCGGATCGCGATCGGCTCTTCCTTGCCGGTGGGCGCGAAGCCGCGCGTGGACGGTTCACCCGATAGCGTGGCGATTATCAGGTCCACCGGCATCGCGTTCTTCGACGAATGTATCAGCACGGTTTCCTTGAGGCCTTCGGCCAGCTTGCCTTTGAATGTGCCGCCAAACGGCATCAGCATGGTGCCGACCTGGCTCATCACGATGTCGCTGGTGTTGAATGCGTCGTTGGTCAGCATCAGCAGCGTGGGCAGCAGGCGAGGTCCCTCGCCGCTGGGGAAGGTCATGTCGGCAATCACTTTGCCGCCGTCCATTTCCACGCCCCAGCCCTTGAACAGGTTGTACAGCGTCGAACTGCCAGCCTGGTTGCCGCCGAACGGATTTTGCATGTCCGGCTGCTGGTCGAAATAGGCGTACGGATCGACGAAGGCCACCAGCTTGCCGCCGCGCAGCACGAACTGGTCGATCGCGTACTCGGCTTCCTCGGTGATGTTCTTGGGGTGGATCACCAGCAGCACCTTGACGTCGTCGTCGATCTTCTTGGTGTCGAGTTCGATCTTGCGAACCTCAAAGGTGCGCTTCAGTTCCGAGGCGAGCACCCACGGCTCGGTGGGCTGCTGCTTGGTCATCGGGTTGAGCGGCCGGCCCAGCACCGGCAGGCCCGCCATCAGGCCGATCACCGGTTTTTTCGCCTGCGTCACCTGCGAAATCTTGCTGGTCAGATCGTATTCCAGTAACTGTTCGCGATCGGCCGACAGCACGGGAATGGCTTCCTTCTTGTCGAGAAACGATACCGAGAGACCGAGGTAAAATTTTTCGCCGGTGTTGGTCTGCTGGCCCTCGACGTTGTCCAGTGCCGCGGATTCCTCGGCATCCGAATCCGGTTCAGGGTTGAATTTCTCGATAATGATTTTGCCGTTTCCCGCCGCCTTGAATTCCGCGAGCAGGTCTTCCACGCGCTTGGCGAAGGTTTTCAGCGCCACCGGCACCGTATTGCCGCCCTGCGTGTAGTAGTAGCGGATTCTCACCGGGGCGTCGAGCTTGCCCAGAATCGCGCGCGTACCCGGCGACAGGGTGTAGACGTTGCCCTGCGTGAGATCGAAGCGTGCCTTGATGGTGCTGAACAGGAAATTGCCCGCGATCAGAATAATGGCCAGCAGTACCAGGCCGCCGGCAGAATAAAACAAGGTATCGAGATTGCTTTTTTTCATGATCTACCCCGCGCGCTGGCTGCGAATAATCACGCCGGTGGTGAACAGCGCGAAGCCGATCACCGAGGCGAAAAACAGAAAATCACGCAGATCGATCACGCCGCGCTGGAATCCTTCGAAGTGTGTCATTACCGAAAAGGCGGCGATGATGTCCACCGCCACCGGGCTGGCAAAACGCGTCAGCAAATCCGTCACTGGCGTGTAGCCGGCGAGGATCAGGAACAGGCAGATCACCACCGACAGGATGAAACTAATTACCTGATTGCGCGTGAGTGCCGACGTCATGCAGCTGATCGCGAGATAGGAACCCGCCAGAAACAGGCTACCCAGATAGCCGGCAAGAATGACGCCGTTGTCCGGTCTGCCCAGCCAGTTGACGGTGATCCACACCGGAAACGTCAGTGTCAGCGCCAGCCCGAGAAACACCCACGAGGCGAGGAACTTGCCGACAATCGCCTGCCAGGTGGTGACCGGCATGGTGAGCAGCAGTTCCATGGTGCCCAGCCGCCGTTCTTCGGACCACAGCCGCATGCCCACCGCGGGAACGAGGAACAAGTACAGCCACGGGTGCCAGGTAAAGAACGACACCAGCGAAGCTTCGCCGCGCTCGAAAAAATTGCCGATGGTAAAGGTGAAAAAACCGGTCAGCAGCAAAAATATGATCAGGAATACATAGGCGATGGGCGAGGTGAAATAGCCGCCCAGTTCGCGTTTCATGATGGTCTTGATATTGGCCCAGGCATTCATGATCAGTGCGCCTTCACAGTGTCGGGGAGCGTAATCGCGCGGAACACTTCATCCAGCTTGCCCGACGGCGAGCGCGCCTTGAGTTCCGCCGGCGTGCCGCTGGCCACCATTCTGCCGCGGTCGATGATGATCACGCGGGTGCAGGCTTCTTCGACTTCCTCCAGAATATGCGTGGAGAAAATAATCGCCTTGTCCGGCGCCATGCGGCGGATCAGGGCGCGCACTTCGTGCTTCTGATTGGGATCGAGGCCGTCCGTGGGCTCGTCCATGATCAGCACCTGCGGATCGTGGATCAGCGATTGCGCAAGACAGGTGCGATGCTTGTAGCCCTTGGACAGCGTGTCGATGGTTTGATATACGACGTGCTGCAGGAAACAGGTTTCGATCACGCGCTCGATCGCGGATTTTTTGGCGCCGCCCGACAGGCCGCGCAACTCCGCGGTAAATCCCAGAAAGCCATGCACGGTCATGTCGGCATAGCCGGGCGCGCTCTCGGGCAGATAGCCCATCAGGCGCTTGGCTTCAATCGGTTTTTCGGTGATATCGAATCCGCCGACGCTGACACGCCCCGAGGTCGGCGGATAGAAGCCGGTGATGATACGCATTGTCGTCGATTTGCCCGATCCGTTGGGACCGAGAAAGCCAAGAACTTCGCCCTTGTCGACGGTGAATGAGACATCGTTCACCGCGAACTTGCCGCCAAAGCTCTTGCACAGGTTTTCAACCTTGATCACTTCGAATCCTCCTCAAAACTGCATTTGCACCGGATGCTGACCCGCAGTCCGGTTTTTGGTTCATCAGCCCATATCGGGCTGAACGCAATTACTTTCAAGAGCTTCCGCGCGCCATGGAGATGGATCGGAAGCTTACTGATAAGTATTTGATTTTATTTAGTTTTTATGCTTATTCGCCGAGCAGGCTGGTGCCGGTAGTCTGGATTGAACAGACGACCTACCGCTTACAAGGCGGTTGCTCTACCACTGAGCTATACCGGCGCAGCGGCGAATTATACCCGCGCTGCTCAATCTGTAGGCTTCGCGCCGGCCGATATAATCCGCGTTCGCTGTTCAACAATATCAATGGGCTCAACGGTAAACAATATGCATCCGGCCACACCAGTGGGTGTCATCGGCATCGGCTTGATGGGCATGGCATGCGCGCGGCGCATGCGTGCCGCAGGCTTTGAATTGCTCGGTTACGACGTTGACCGGGAAAAACTGGAAGCGTTCGTTGCGCTCGGGGGCAAGGCGTCGCCATCGGTCGCGGACATCGCGGCGACCTGCCGCCAGGTGGTGCTGGCGGTGTTTAACACCGCGCAGGTTGAAGAAACCGTCGCTGCGTTGGTGGCTGCACACCCTGCCGGCAAAGCGCCGCTGATCGCGCTGTGCGTCAGCACCTGCGATCCGGACCGCATCACCGCCCTGGTCGCGCGCACGCCGGCGGACAAATTGCGCTATGTGGAATCCCCGGTTTCCGGAACCAGCGGCCAGACCGAAAAAGGCGACGCGCTGGGATTGATCGGCGGCGACCCGGCGGCGGCCGAAGAAGCGAAAGCGGTGCTGGATGCCATCTGCCCGCGCCGCCACCATCTTGGCGCGGCAGGCAACGGCGGGCGTGCCAAGCTGGCCATCAATTTGATTCTGGGCGTGAATCGAGCCGCGCTGGCCGAGGGTCTGGTGTTTGCGCAAACGCTGGGTCTCGATCCCGGCGCGTTCCTCAAGGTTGCGCGCGAGTCTGCCGCACAGTCGCAGGTAATGGATATCAAGGGGCCGAAAATGGTCAGCGGCGATTACACGCCGCACGGCTTCATTACCCAGACACGCAAGGATTTTCTGCTGATGCTGGAGCAGGCGCAGGCGCGCGGGCAGGGATTGCCGCTGGCACAAACCTACGTGAGTATCGTCGACGGCTGCGTTGCGGCAGGTGAAGGCGAATTGGACAATTCCGCGGTGATCGAGGAAATCCGGCGGCGCAAACCGTCCTGACGCAGCAGTTTACCCGCGCCGCATGGAATCGAAAAAATCCCCGTTGGTCTTGGTGGCGCGCACCTTGTCGAGCAGGAATTCGGTGGCTTCGAGTTCGTCCATCGGGTAGAGCAGTTTGCGCAGTACCCAGATTTTCTGCAGCACGTCTTTCGCGAGCAGCAGTTCCTCGCGGCGCGTGCCCGAGCGGTTGACGTTGATCGCCGGGAAGATGCGTTTTTCGTACATGCGCCGGTCGAGATGGATTTCCATGTTGCCGGTGCCTTTGAATTCCTCGTAGATCACATCGTCCATGCGGCTGCCGGTGTCGATCAGCGCGGTGGCGAGGATGGTGAGCGAGCCGCCTTCTTCCACGTTGCGCGCGGCGCCGAAAAAGCGCTTGGGGCGCTGCAGCGCATTGGCGTCGACGCCGCCGGTCAGCACCTTGCCCGAGGCCGGCACCACCGTGTTGTAGGCGCGGGCCAAGCGCGTGATCGAGTCGAGCAGAATCACCACGTCTTTTTTGTGTTCAACCAGACGTTTGGCTTTTTCGATCACCATTTCCGCCACCTGCACATGGCGCGAGGCGGGTTCGTCGAAGGTCGAGGACAATACCTCGCCTTTTACCGAGCGTTGCATTTCGGTCACTTCCTCGGGACGCTCGTCGATCAGCAGCACGATCAACACCACTTCGGGATGATTCGCGGTGATCGCGTGCGCAATATGCTGCATCAGCACGGTCTTGCCGGCCTTGGGCGGCGACACGATCAGGCCGCGCTGGCCTTTGCCGATGGGGGCGATGATGTCAATGATGCGGCCGGTGATGTTTTCCTCGGCCTTGATTTCGCGTTCGAGCTTGAGGTGCTCGGTCGGATGATAGGGGGTGAGATTCTCAAACAGAATCTTGTGCTTGGAGGCTTCCGGAGACTCGCCGTTGACCTTATCGACCTTGACCAGCGCGAAGTAACGCTCGCCGTCCTTGGGGGTACGGATTTCGCCTTCGATGGTGTCGCCGGTGTGCAGGTTGAAACGGCGAATTTGCGAGGGCGACACGTAGATGTCATCGGTGCCGGCCAGATACGAAGTGTCCGGCGACCGCAGGAAGCCGAAGCCGTCGGGCAGCACTTCCAGCGTGCCGCCGCCGAATATGGCGTCGCCTTTTTTCGCCTGGTTTTTTAACAGCGCGAAGATCAGTTCCTGTTTTCTCAGGCGATTTGCGCCCTCTACTTCGTTGGTGACGGCCATCTCGACCAGTTCACCAATGGGGAGGTTTTTGAGATCGGATAGATTCATGGCGTTGGGGTGCCGCTTGTGGTGGTTGCGTGAGGGGTGCCGCAGTGCTGCTGAATGGTGCGGGATGCTGCAAAGGCTACGAAGGGTAGGTCAGGGGAGTGGGGCAGAGGGCGGGAAGGAATCCTCGCCGGCGCCAGAACCGCGAACTTGCCGTTGACTACGTGCTGCGGAAGGTAACGACTGGATACAACCAGGGACAGTGTTGCGTGCCGCAACGTGCAGCGCGGTTCAAGCGCTGAGAACTAGGGTATAGCGATCCGCGGAGGCTGTCAAATATGGCCGTCGATGAACGCTTTGAGTTGCGATTTGGACAGGGCGCCGACTTTGGTGGCTTCGACCGAGCCGTTCTTGAACAGCATCAGCGTGGGTATGCCGCGCACGCCGAATTTCGACGGCGTCTCCTGATTGTCGTCGATGTTGATTTTCGCGACTTTCAGTTTGCCGGCATAGTCCTTGGCGACTTCGTCGAGGATCGGCGCAATCATCTTGCACGGCCCGCACCATTCGGCCCAGTAGTCCAGCAACACCGGCGTCTCCGACTTCAAAACCTCGGCATCGAAAGTGTCATCCTTAACGTGATGTATATGCTCGCTCATTGCTGCTAAACCTCTCAAGGGAAAATGGCAAATTGCCGCGCTGACTGGGCGGCTGCAGGTGTGGTGGAATCCATGCTAACGAAAAAAACGGCATTTGGAAAGCAAGACGGCTCTTATGCCCCGCAAATCGCCGATAACCACCTGTTTCTGTTAAAATAGTGGCACTTTTCGTGAATTCAAGATCGCCTCCCGGCGAGGACGCCCAATGACTTACGTAGTGACCGAAACTTGCGTCAAGTGCAAGTACACCGATTGTGTCGATGTGTGCCCCGTGGATTGCTTTCGCGAAGGGCCGAATATGCTGGTGATCGACCCCGACGAGTGCATCGACTGTACGCTGTGCGTCGCCGAGTGTCCGGTGGAAGCGATTTTCGCCGAGGACGACGTGCCCGATGATCAGAAAGAGTTTACCAAAATGAACGCCGAGCTGGCCAAGGTGTGGCCGGCCATTATCGAGAAGAAAGATGCGCCTGCGGACGCTGACGAGTGGGCCAAGACCAAGGCCAAGAAGCATCTGATCGAAAAGTAGTTTCAGAGCATGTCACCCGATCGGGTTCAGGCGCTTGCAGCCGGAGCCACGGTCGTCACACCCAACCGGCGCCTCGCGCTATTCATTAAATACGAGTACGACGCTGCACAGGCCGCAGGTGGCAATACCGTCTGGCCCAGCGCCGATGCGTTGCCTTACGGCGCATTTCTCGAACGTACCTGGCGGGAACTGGCGCTGGCCGGCAATGGCGCGATGCTGCTTTCGCCCATGCAGGAAGTGGCGTTGTGGGAAACCGTCATCGAAGGCTCTCGCCACGCGGGCCTGCTGCTGAATCCATCCGCCGCGGCCCGCAACGCGCGCGAGGCGTGGATCATCCAGCACGCGTTCGCGATGGATCACCCGCGCCATCGCGCGGCGTGGGAGGCGGTCAACGAAGATGCCACGGCGTACAGCGAGTGGCGCCGCGTCTATGCCGAACGCCTGAGCGCCGCGCGCTGGATCGACAGCGCGCAATTGCCCGGCGCGATTGTCGCCGCCATCAAAGCGGATGCCACGCCGCGTGTGCGGCGCATTTTGCGCGCGGGCTACGATACGTACACGCCGCAACAGCAACGGCTGTTTGATGCGTTGGCGCATGCGGGATGCACGGTTGAAGACTTGCCTTGCGCCGGTGCCGCCGCACCTTCGGCCACTCGCATCGCCTGCGACGACGGCGAAGCCGAGCTGACGCATGTGGCATCGTGCGCGCGCGCGATGCTCGCCGCGCGCGGCAACACCTCGCACTTGCGCATCGGTGTGGTGGTGCCCGATCTTGCCGCGCGCCGCAGCGCCGTCATGCGCGTGTTCGACGATGCGCTCGAGCCGCTGCGTGTGGTGACACCGGGTGTGGCTGTGCCGCGTTTGGCTGATTGTTCCCTGGGTTTGGTGCTAACGAGCTATCCCATTGTTTTTACAGGACTTTTGTTGCTTCGACTGGCGGGTGGTGAAATCACTCTGAATGAAGCCGGCGCCTTGCTGCGCAGCCCGCACTTGGGCGGCGCAGACGGTGAAATGGGCGCGCGCGCGCTGGCCGACGCCGCGTTGCGCCGGCGACGCCGCAACCCGGTGACCCCCGGCGCGCTACTGCTCGCCGCACAAGCGCACGCGCCGCGGCTGGCAGCTTTGTTTGAGGCATGGATTCCCACAGCGCGTGCGGCACGTGCCTTGCGCCAGCCACCCTCGGCGTGGAGCGCCACGTTTATTGCATTGCTCAAGGGCCTCGGTTGGCCCGGTGAACGCGCGCTGGATTCGGCGGAATTCCAGACCTTCGAAAAATGGCGTGAAGTGGTATCGAGCCTGTCGGCGCTCGACCCGTTGCGTGCACGCATGAGGCTCGGCGATGCGCTGAGCGCGCTGCGGCGCATCACGGCCGACACCGTGTTTCAGCCCGAGGGCACCGATGCGCCGGTGCAAGTGCTTGGCACGCTGGAATCCACCGGCCTCACCTTTGATGCGCTGTTTGTCACCGGCCTTGCGGGCGAAGCGTGGCCGACCGCGCCGCGCGCCAACCCGTTTTTGCCCGCGGCCCTGCAGCGCGCGCTGGATGTGCCGCATGCCTCGGCGGCGTGGGAGCTGGATTTTGCGCGGCGCATGACGCAGGCGTGGTGCGGCGCGGCGCCGCAGGTTACCTTTACCTGGCCGCGCCGTGACGGCGAACGCGAACTGAGCATGAGCCCCTTGCTCGATGCCGTGCCCGACGGCGGCGAAACGGCGGCCACACTGGCGCTGTTGCGTGACGCGCTGTACGCCGCTCGCCGCGTTGAAACGCTGTCTGACAGTCAGGCGCCGCCATTGACGGCCGGCACGCGGGTCGGCGGCGGCGCGGCGCTGTTTCAGAATCAGGCGGCGTGCCCGTTTCGCGCGTTTGCCATTCATCGCCTCGGCGCCTCGGCACTCGACGAAGGCGGTGATGGCCTCGATGCGCGCGAGCGTGGCAGTCTCGTGCACCACGCCTTGTCGGCGCTGTGGCAGGACCTCGGCTCGCACGCGCAACTGCTGGCCCTGAGTGCCGCCGAACTTGATCCCAAGATCAGCGCCGCGGTCAACACCGCGGTCGCCGCGCTCAGCCGCGCGCAGCCCGGCCTGATGAGCGAGGCGTTCGCCGCGCTTGAACGCGATCGCCTCAAAGCCCTGCTGCTGCGCCTCACAGAACTGGAAAAATCGCGGGCGCCGTTTGTCGTGGTGGCGCGGGAACAGCCGCGCGCATTGCAAATCGCGGGCGTGCAACTGAATGCGCGGCTCGACCGCGTGGACCGTCTGGCCGACGGCAGCGAAATCATTCTCGACTATAAAACCGGGCTTGCCCACACCGGAGGCTGGCTGGGCGAGCGCCCCGATGAGCCGCAATTGCCGCTGTATGCAACCAGCAGCGAGACTGACATCAGCGGTATCGCCTTTGTGCAACTGCGCGCGCGCGAAATCGCCTTTAAGGGTGTGACACGCGACGACGCCGTGTTGCCGGACGTCAGCGCGCTCGCGGCGTCGAAATCCTTCGCGCAACAGTACGCCAACTGGCCCGCGCTGCTGCAGTCGTGGCGCGGGGTACTGGAACAACTGGCGCGGGATTATCTGGCGGGCAGCGCCGAAGTCGCGCCAAAGGATTTGCACAGGACCTGCGAGTATTGCGACCTGCAGGCGTTGTGCCGGGTGCGCGAGCTGACTGCGAATACTGCGCCAGACGATGGCGACGATCGCGACAACGGCGAGGCAGCATGAGTAGCGCCAAACCCATCGCCGATCACGCCGAACGCGCGCGCGCGCTCAATGTGCGCGAATCGTTCATCGTGCAGGCGCCCGCAGGTTCCGGCAAGACCGGGTTGCTGATTCAGCGTTATCTGGCGCTGCTCGCCGGCGTGGAAGCGCCGGAGGAGGTGATTGCCATCACCTTCACGCGCAAGGCCGCCGCCGAAATGCGTACGCGCGTGTTGGCGGCGCTGGCCTCGGGCGCCAGCGACGCGCAACCGGATGCCGCACACGAGCAGGCGACGTGGCAGTTAGCCCGCGCTGCGCGCGCGCGTGACGCGGCGCAGGGCTGGGAACTCGCGGCCAATCCCAACCGGCTGCGCATCGACACCATCGACGCGCTGTGCCATGCGCTGGCACGACAGATGCCGGTGCTGTCGCGCTTCGGCGCGCAACCGGAAACCGTCACCGACGCGCAGCCGCTGTATGAAGAAGCCGCGCGCCGCACGCTCGCGCTGCTGGACACGCCGGGTGAAAACAGCGCGCGCGTGGCACAACTGTTGTCGCATCTGGACAACAACATGGGCAGCGCCATTGCGCTGATTGCCGGGATGCTGGCCAAACGTGACCAGTGGATACGCCATCTCGCCGCGCCGCTGCCGCCACCGGCGCGCCGCGCGCAACTCGAAGCGGCGCTGGCCCATGAAATCGAGGCGGCGCTGCAACACCTGGCGGCCAGTGCGCCTGCAGCATTCTGCAGCGAGATGGTGGCGCTGCTGCGTTACGCCTGCGGCCATCTGGCGGCGGCGGGCGCGCCGTCGCCGATCCTCGCCTGTGATGGGTGGACCGCACTGCCGGGCGCGCCGGCCGTGGATCTGGACGCGTGGCGTGGTGTCGCCGAACTGGCATTAACCAAAGACGGCACGCTGCGCAAGCAGGTCAACAAAAATACCGGCTTCCCGCCGGGCAAGGGCGCCGCGTCGGAAGCCAAAGCACGTCATGCGGCGTTGATGGCTGCACTCGAACCCTGCCGCGCCTTCGTCGACGCCCTGCATTTCACGCGCGCGCTGCCGCCCGCCACGTACAGCGAAGCGCAGTGGCGCGTGCTGGAAGCGCTGGTGGCACTGCTGCCGCTGGCGGCGGCCCTGCTGGACGTGCTGTTCGGCGAGCGCAGCCAGGCGGATTTCACCGCGGTCTCGCAGGCCGCGCTGCGCGCGCTGGGCGACACCGATGCGCCGACCGATCTGGCGCTCGCACTCGACTACCGCATACGCCATCTGCTGGTGGACGAATTTCAGGATACCTCGCAATCGCAGTACGAATTGCTGGAGCACCTCACCGCGGGCTGGCAGCCGGATGATGGCCGCACGCTGTTCGTGGTGGGTGATCCGATGCAGTCGATCTACCGCTTTCGCGAAGCCGAGGTCGGCCTTTATCTGCGCGCGCGGCACGAGGGCATCGGCAGCGTGGGCCTCACGCCACTTACGCTGACGGTGAACTTCCGCTCGCGGCGCGGCATCGTCGACTGGGTGAATGGCGTGTTTGCGCGGGTGATGCCCGACACCGAAGACCTCGCCAGCGGCGCGGTGCCGTACGTGCCCTCGCAAGCGCGCGATGAATCCGACGCGGATGGTGATGCGGCGGTGCATGTGCACGCGCTGGGCACCATGGATCGCGCCGTGGAAGCACAACGCGTGGCCGAAATCGTGCTCTGGGAACGCTCTGAAAATCTCAATAAAAACATAGTGTTACTGGTTCGTTCGCGTGGGCATCTGGTACACATCGCACTGGCCTTGCGTGCTGCCGGCCTCTCCTTTCAGGCAGTTGAAATCGAAGCACTGGGCGAGCGTCCGGTGGTGCAGGACCTGGCAGCGTTGACGCGCGCGCTGTTTCATCCGGCCGATCGCATTGCGTGGCTCGCGCTGTTGCGCGCGCCGTGGTGCGGTTTGACGCTCGCCGATCTGACTGCGCTTGCGGGCGACGATCAGCACGCGGTGTTATGGTCGTTGATGGGCGATGATGCGCGTGTGCAATCGTTGTCCGCCGACGGCGCACGGCGGTTGCGGCGGGTGCGTGACGCGCTTGCGCCGTTTGTTGCCGCGCGCCGACGCGAATCGCCGGCGCGCTGGATCGAAGGGGCGTGGCTGGCGCTGGGCGGGCCCGCATGCGTGGCCGACGCTGCGAGCCTGGGCGATGCGCAGGCCTACTTGCGCCTGCTGGAGACGATGGATGAAAGCGGCGAGGTGACCGACTTCATCGCGCTCGAACAGCAGGTCAGCCAATTGTTTGCCGCCCCTGATGCCCAGGCTGACGCGCGCCTGCAGTTGATGACGCTGCACAAGGCCAAGGGCCTGGAATTTGACGTGGTGATCGCGCCGGGTCTGGGTTACGTGCCGCGTCGCAATGACCTGCAACTGCTGGCGTGGCAGGTGCGCCCGCGCGCGCACGGCGGCACCGAGCTGCTGCTGGCCCCGATTCGCGAAGCCAGTGAGGCTGCCGATCCCATCTATCAATATCTCGATGCGCTTGAAAAGCGCAAAGGCGAGCACGAAGACGCGCGTCTGCTTTACGTGGGCGCCACGCGCGCCAAATCACGGTTGCATATGGTGGGGCAAATCGATGCCACGGCGAAGGAACCCAGGCCGCGCGGCGGCTCGCTGCTGGCGCGGTTGTGGCCAGCGGTAGCCGACGATTTTGCCGGCGTGACCGCGCCCGCAATTGCCGCCGTGCCCGCGGCTGCCGCGCCCGTCGTGCCGCAAACCCTGCGGCGGCTGCCGGCGGACTGGGCAGCGCCGCCTGCGCCGCCACGCGTGGATTTCGATGCGCCGGTTGCGGACGCCGCGCGCAGTGGTTCGGTGGACGAGGTCGAGTTTTCATGGGCCTCCGAAACCGCCAAACATGTGGGCACGGTGGTCCACGCCTTTTTGCAGCATATTGCCGAGGCGGGCCTCGTGCAGTGGGATGAAGCGCGCGTACGGGCGTTGCAACCGGCGTATCAGCGCGAGTTAAAACGCCTGGGCGTACCCGACACGGAAATGCCGCACGCCACGGCGCGCGTGACGGAAGCCCTCGGTGCAAGCCTCGCCGACCCGCGCGGGCGCTGGTTACTGAATGCCCATCGCGATGCGCGCGCCGAACTGCGGCTGACAGGCCTCGCGGGCGCGCAAACCGTTGATGTGGTCATTGATCGCACCTTCGTCGATGAACACGGCGTGCGCTGGATCGTCGATTTCAAAACCAGTGCACACGAAGGCGCCGACCGCGAAGCGTTTCTCGACAACGAACGCCAGCGCTATGCCGCGCAGTTGCAGCGCTACGGCGCGCTGATGCGGCGGCGCGAAGCCGGCGAAATTCGGCTGGGACTTTATTTTCCGCTGCTGGGCGGCTGGCGCGAGTGGCGCTACGAGGAATGATGCCGGTGTGCGGGCTTGCGTGTAAACTTCAGCGCGTTCAGCAATTTCCAGAGTCCGTTCTTCTTCCAGGTAGCCCGCATGAAAATCACCAAAGTCCAGACCGCTTTTGTTGAAGTGCCCGCCGTGGAGCCGCTTGCCGATGGGCCCGCCGTCAAGGGTGAAGTACGTAAACTGGTCGGCGTGAAGATTTCCACCGATCAGGGCATACAGGGCATTTCAATTGCGTTTTTTGGCGGTGCCATCACGCCGGCGCTGAAGTCGGCGATTGATTCGCTGGGCGCGCTCTCGGTGGGCATGAACCCGCTGGCGATCGAGGCGGTTCACGGCAAATTCCGTGAAGCGGCACTGGGCGCGGGCCCCGGCGGCGTGTTCACGCTCGCATCGTCGGCGATCGACATCGCGCTGTGGGATATCAAGGGCAAGGCCTTCGACAAGCCGGTGTCGGAACTGCTCGGCGGTTACCGCAAGACCGTGCCCACCTACGCCAGCGGCGCGCTGATGCGCAGCTTCCCGCTGAAGCATGTGGTCAAGGCCTCGGAGAAGCTGGTGAAGAAGGGCTTTCGCCAGATGAAAACGCAGCTCGCCCTGCCCGGCGACACCAATCCGCCGCTGGAAGTCGAACGCATCAAACTGATCCGCGAAGCCATCGGCGACAAGATCGACCTGATGTGCGACATCAATCAGCGCTGGGATGTGCGGCAGGCGATTTCCATTGGCAAGCAGATCGAAAAGTACCACCTGTTCTGGCTGGAAGACGTGACCACCGCCGATGACTACCCGGGCCTCGCGCGCGTCGCGGCGGCGCTCGACACGCCGGTGGCGGGCGGCGAGTATGTCTATGGTTCGGTGCCGTTCCGGCACATGATGGAAGCGCGCTCGGTGGACATCCCGATGATCGACATCATGCGTTCCTGCGGCATTACCGGTTTTATGAAAATCGCCGCCATGGCCGAAGCTTTCAATCTGCCGGTGGTGAGCCACCTGGTTCCGGAGATTCAGGTGCATACCATTGCCGCCATTCCCAACGGCCTCACCGTCGAATATATGCCGTGGACCTTCCAGTGCTACAAGGAAGTGCCGGTGCCGAAAAACGGCATGCTGACGGTGCCCAACAAGCCGGGTCTGGGACTGGAGTTCGACCCGAAAGTGGTGAAGTTCTAAACGCTGGAACGGCGCTCGGCCTGCAATCGTGGCCGGCGGCTAAGTTCAGTTCACGCGCGCGCCGGAGGCCTTCACCACTTTTGCCCAGCGCTGCGTTTCGCTTGCGATGTAGCGCGTGAATTCGTCCGGGCCGAGGGTGCGCACCTCGACGCCGGAACCGAACAGCCGTTTCTTCACGTCGGGCTGGGCGAGTGTGGCGAGCGCGCTCTTGTGAATCGTC
The DNA here is from genome assembly GCA_902825845.1 of uncultured beta proteobacterium. Lineage (GTDB taxonomy): Bacteria > Pseudomonadota > Gammaproteobacteria > Burkholderiales > SG8-41 > UBA5216. The sequence goes on along the minus strand of CADECM010000006.1, from coordinate 94,970 downwards.
GCCACCACATTCGCAGGCAGATTCGCTGGCCCCACCACGCCGTACCACGCCACCGCCTCGAAGCCGGGCAGCGCCGCCTCCGCGATCGTTGGCAGATCGGGCAGCGACGGCGAGCGCTTGGGCGAAGTCACGCCGAGCGCGCGCAGGCGCCCCGCCTGAATCAGCGGAATCGCCGACGACAGACTGGCGAACTGCAGATCGGTCTCGCCCGAAAGCAGCGCGGTCAGCGATTCCGACGCGCCCTTGTAAGGCACCTGCACCAGCTTCACCCCGGCCATCACGCCGAACAATTCGCCCGACAAATGCACCGTGGTACCGGCGCCGGAGTGGCCGCAATTCAGCACCCCGGGGCGGGCTTTGGCGAGCGCAATGAAGTCCTTTACCGTTTTAACCGGCACCGTGGGATGCACCACCAGCGCGTTGGGACTGTCGCCCACCAGCGTGATCGGCGTGAAATCCTTCTGCGGATTAAAGTTGATTTTCGAATACAGATTGACGTTGATGGCATGCGTGCCGATGGTCGCCATCATCAGCGTGTAACCGTCCGCCGGACTTTTCGCCGTCAGCTCGGCCGCGATATTGCCGCCCGCGCCGCCACGATTGTCGACCACCAGCGCCTGCCCCAGGCGCTCGCGCATGGCGGGCTCCATCGCCCGCGCAATAATGTCCGCCGCGCTGCCGGCGGGGAACGGGATCAGCATGCGGATGGGGCGGGTGGGGTATTGTTGGCCTAAGGCGGGAAGTGATGACAGCGCGATTGCAATGGCAGCATACTGAAAATAGCGCATAAGACGATCCTGTATTGGCGACGCGTGGCAGGGTATCACGGCACTGGTGTATCAGTTGTCATGTACGGGAAACTGCTCACAAAGGACCTGTCAGCGTTTCTGTGTGTAAGGCGGTTTAACAAAAGCAATCAAAGAATCATCCTACACACGCGGCTGAATGAAACGTTCTTGGATTTCCGCCGCAGGGGCTTTGCCGTGTCTGAAACCGGCGGCGGGCCGGATGGCGGGGTGGATTGGTTGCTCACGCGCGGCAGGTGGGCGTGGCGCCGGTGCGCGAGCTGCTGGGTGTGATGACCGCCGCGGGCGCCGCAGGCGGCTATGTGGTGACGTCGGGCACGTTCACCGAGGAAGCTCGGCGCTTCGCCGCCGGCCGCGAGATCGAGTTGATCGCCGGCGACGCGCTGGCGCGCATGATCCGCGAGCAGGCCGCCGCACCCGCGCCGCGCACGAGCACATCGGGCGTCAATGCCCCGGCCGTCCCCGCCCCCGCGCCCGCTGCGACGCCTGCGCCCGCCTGCCCCACCAGCGCCGCGCCGATGGTGCTGCGCACGGCACGCAAGGGCAGCAACGCCGGCAGCGCGTTCTGGGGCTGCTCGACGTTTCCGGGGTGCCGGGGGACGCGGGCGGTGTAATCAGCGCAACCGGAAAGGTGCAAGCGCGCCGCATGGGGGTTTGTCGCACCTCAAACGTATAAAAATATCGTTTAAAAACAAATACATATGAAATAACGATGCGCTTGCATATCGCCTGATGTGGCGCAATAGTTAGATATCGCGCCAAAAAAAGACCTCTCCATGCCCAAACGCGTATCGCCGCAGACGCTGGATGCCTTGCTTGAGGCAGTTGCCCGCCTGCCCGGCGGCGGATCGGTGGATGGGATCGCCCAGGCAATGGCGGGTGCATTGCCGCGCCGCACCCTGCAGCGCCACCTCGCGCTGCTGGTGGTCGAGGGCCGCGCGCGCGGTAGCCGTTATCGGCTGCCCGGCATTACCGGCCATTTAAATGCGGTGCTGGCCCCAGTAACCGCTGAGGCACAAGTCGAAAAGTATTTTCCGGTATCCGCGGCGGGCGACGCCATCAAGCTGGCCGTGCGCGCCCCGCTGCATGCGCGCAAGCCGGCCGGCTACAACTGCGCGTTTCTGGACGGCTACCGGCCCAACGAGACGTTCTATTTGCCGCAGGCGATACGCGAGCGCCTGCTGGACGCAGGGCGCGCGCCCGGCGGCGAACAGCCGGCCGGCACCTATGTACGCAAGGTATTCGACCGCCTGCTAATCGATCTGTCGTGGAATTCCAGCCGGCTCGAAGGCAACACCTATTCGCTGCTCGAAACCGAGCGCCTGCTGTCGTTGGGTGAAAGCGCCGAGGGCAAGGACGCGCGCGAAGCGCAGATGATCCTGAATCACAAGGCGGCCATCGAGTTGCTCGTGGACCAGGCGCGTGAGGTCGGTTTTAACCGTTACACGCTGCTGAACCTGCACGCGCTGCTGGCGGACAATCTTATCGATGCGCGTGCCTGCGGACGTCTGCGCGAAATACCGGTGGGCATTGACGGCACCGTGTATCACCCGCTGGAGGTGCCGCAATTGATCGAAGAATGCTTTCAACAAGTGCTGGATACGGCAGATGCGATCCGCGACCCCTTTGAGCAGGCGTTTTTTGTGATGGTGCAGTTGCCCTATTTGCAACCGTTCGAGGATGTCAACAAGCGGGTGTCCAGACTTTCGGCCAATCTGCCTTTTATTCGTCACAACCTGTGTCCGCTGTCGTTCGTCGATGTACCACAGCGTGCGTACGTCGATGGCATTTCGGGTGTGTATGAATTGAATCGCATCGAACTGTTGCGCGATGTTTTCGTATGGGCGTATGAACGATCGTGCGCGCGGTACGCCGCGGTACGCCGTTCGCTCGGCGAGCCGGACCCCTTCCGCCTGCGTTATCGCGCACTGGTGGCCGAGGCGGTCGCCGCGGTGGTCGCGGGCGGAATGAACAAAACGGCAGCGCTTGCCCTTATCCGTCAGCGTGCGACTGACGTCATTGACGCCGACGATCGGGCACGATTCATCGAAGTGGTGGAGACGGAATTATCCAGTCTGCACGAGGGGAATATCGCTCGCTACCGGCTGCGTCCATAACAATATCAGTCATGGCGGAAGACCTGGCGCTGAGGCCCAAGCCCTCAATGCGGCACAACGAAATATTGATTCGCCGCGGAGCGTGGCTGGCGTGGTAGCACGTTATGGAACCCCGCTGGACGCCCCGCCCTGCCGCGCCGCATAATCGCCGACACATTCCACTTCATCACGCAGAAAGACGCCCATGCCCACCAACGACGGTTATTACGAAGCCCTGTGGCCGCGCAGCCCGCGCCAGTCCAAAGTCAAGCCGCTGGCCAAGCGTCTCGACACGCTCAACGGCAAGACCATCGCGCAGGTATGGGACTACGTGTTCCGCGGCGATGAGGTGTTCGAGTTTCTGGAGGAGGGCATCAAGGCGCGCTACCCGGATGTGAAGTTCGTGCGCTGGAGCGAATTCGGCAGCACGCACGGCAGTGACGAGCGCGCCATCGTCGCCGGATTGCCGGACAAATTCAGGGAACGCGGGGTGGATGCCGTCATCAGCGGCATGGGGTGTTGAGGCTCCTGCACGCCCGCCGTGTTGCGGGCCAGTGCATCGGGTGAAGCGGCCGGAATCCCGTCGTCGACGCTGGTGGGCGAGGGCTTCATGACGCTTGCCACCGCGGCGTCCAAGGGGTTGGGCATGCCCAATCTGCCGGTGGCGCGCGTGGTGGGGCATCCCGGCGTGCAGAGCAAGGAGCAGTTGCGCCACAACGTGCTGGGTGTCACGCTCGATCATGTGATCGACAATCTGCTGCAGCCGCCCAAATCCGGCACGGTGGACAACGAACCCGCGGCACGTGACATCGTGGTCAAGGGCAGCTTCGATGAGGTGAACGCCTATTTTTACGAACACGAATTGTCGGATGGCCTGCCGATCGTGCCGCCGACGATCGAGAAGGTCGAGCAGTTCCTGCGCTACACCGATCGCGCGCCGGATGAGTCGCTGGGCACGGTGTTGCCCGACAACCGCGCGTCGACGATCTGGAGCATCGCGGTCAATGGCGTGATGGCGGGCTGCAAGCCGGAGTACATGCCGGTGCTGATTGCGCTGATCGAAGCCATGGCTGATCACGGCTATGGCGTCGAGCACAGCGGCAACACGCCGGGTGGCGAGACGCTGATCATTCTGAATGGCCCGATCATCAAGGATCTCGGCTTCAACTACACGCAGGGCGTGATGCGTGACGGCTTCATGGCCAACACGTCAGTGGGCCGCTTCTGGCGGCTGTATCTGCGTAACGTCGCGGGCTTCCTGCCGCACAAGAATGACAAGGCCACCTTCGGCAACACCTGGCGCGTGGTGGTGGCGGAAAACGAAGACGTGGTGAAGAAACTCGGCTGGACCAACACTGCCGCGGATTTCGGGTTTTATTCGGACGACAGCACGGTGATGATTTCGCGCCACACTGGCGGCAATCACATTTCGTCGGTGTCAGGCGCCACCGCGCAGGAGCTGATGCCGTACATTTGCGATGCGGTGGTAAAGCAGTACTCCTGGCAATTGATGTTCTCCACCGGGCAGGGGCTGAATACGCTGCGCCCGCAATTGCTGCTGTCGCCGCTGATCGCCGAAACCATTGCGGCGTCGGGCTGGAGCAAACGGGATTTCCAGAAGGCGCTGTGGGAAGGTGCGCGCGTTCCCGCGCACCAATGGGAGCGCATTCAGCGCGATTGGACGCAAAAGCCGCTGTGGGATTTAACGGCGGCCGCGGCCAAGGGTGATATTCCAAAGGTCTATCACGAGTCGGATGATGCCAATCGTCTGGTGCCGCTGGTGTGGAAGCCCGAAGACTATCTGACCTGCGTCACTGGCGATCCGGCGCGCAACAGCATTTATGTGTTTGCGCACAACGGCGTGCTGGGCTTCCCGACCTGCAAGAAGATTCAGCTGCCGAAAAACTGGGCACAGTTGCGCGCCGGCTGACAGCGGCCGGCGTGGGGATGACGCTGCCGCGGTCGCCGCGCGGCAGCGAGCCATAAAAAATACAATAAAAACAATAAGTTACGCATACATGCTGCGCCTGATGCGGTTGCCGTAAAATACGCGCGCTCATTGCACAGGACAACGACCTTAAGTCGTGCGTTGTCGTTTTACCCCATGGCGCAGCTCACCCAATAGGAGTCCGATCATGATGTCACCTGAAGAAATGGCAAGGTTGGTGCCGGCGGAAACCGCAACCTTTCGTTCGCCGATTCCGACGCAGCCGGTGTCGAGCGACGAGTTCGTGCCCGGCCCGCAAACCGAAAGGCAGCGCGAGTTCGAAGCGCGCGTCAAGCAACTGGGCGCCGAGCTGGCCAAAAAGCAAGGGATCACGCGCCGCGCGTTTTTCCAGAGCGCGGCGGGCATGGCTGCCGCGTTCGTGGCGATGAACGAAACCTACGGCCCGATGTATGGCGTGAGCAAGGCCGAGGCGGCCACGCCCGAGATGGCGAACGAGCGTGCCAACGCACTGAAGGGCCAGTTCATCATGGACATGCACACGCACTTTCTGCGCGACGACACGCGGCTGCAGAATTTCGTGCGCTCGCGCGAAGCGGTGGGCAAAGCCTCGTGGAACCCAGCACTGGTGGGCAAGCCGCAGACCATCGACGATCTGAAGTTCGCCAACTACTTCAAGGAAATCTACATGGATAGCGACACCAAGGTGGCGCTGATTTCCGGCTCGGGTTCGGAAGACCCGCGCGACTGGTTCCTGACCAATGAAATGAAGGCCAAGGCGCGCACCGACGTCAACAAAAAGGCGGGCAGCAAGCGCATGTTCTCGCACGCCATCTTCATGCCCGGCACGCCGGGCTGGCTGGAAAAGGTCGACAAGGATTACGAGACCAACAAGCCTGATTCGTTCAAGGGCTACACCGTCGGCGATAACACCAACAAGCATCTGGCCAAGCATCCGTGGCATCTGGATGACGAAAAGGTCGTCTACCCGTTCTACGAAAAGCTGGTGAAGTGGAGCAAGACCACGCCCAGCCTCGCCAATGTGTGCATCCACAAGGGGCTGTTTCCGCCGTCGACCTCGGCGAAGTTTCCGCATCTGGCCGAATACGCGGACGTGCGCGATGTGGCAAAGGCGGCGAAGGATTTCCCGCAGTTGAACTTCGTGATTTATCACTCGGGTTTTCGCTACACCGGCGGCGCGTGGAGCGTGGGCTGGGAGCAGTTCGAAAAGACCGGCCGCATCGACTGGGTCACCGACCTGGCGGATATTCCGGCCAAGTACGGCGTGAAGAATGTCTATGGCGACGTGGGCCAGTTGTTCGCGCAGAGCACGATCGCGGAGCCGCGCTTGTGCGCGGCGATGCTGGGCCAGTTGATCAAGGGTCTCGGCGCCGATCACGTGGTGTGGGGGTCCGATGCGATCTGGACCGGCGCGCCGCAATGGCAGATCGAGGCGCTGCGGCGGCTGGAGATTCCCGCGGAGATGCAGAAGAAATACGGCTTTGCCCCGCTCGGCGCGGCCGATGGCCCGGTCAAGAAGGCGATTTTCGGCGACAACTCGGCACGCCTTTATAACTTCACTGCCCAACAGCGTGCCGCGCTGGACGGCGACGTGGTCGCGGTGGCCAAGGCCAACTACGAGCAGTTCGGCGAGGGGCGCACCAACCTGCGTTATGGGTATATGCAAAAGCCGACGGCGTAAGCGTTCTCTGTTCGGTTGTAGAATGGCGTCACTGCGGTGACGCCATTTTTCTGAAGGCTTCAACCCCATTTCGACACAGATATACGCAAATGCGCGCGGATTACGGATGAAAAATCTGCGTAAATCTGCGTGAATCTGTGTCGAAAGTTTTTTGACGAACTATTGGAGAGGAATATGACCCGCCGCTACGACGCCCAGAAATTCACCATCGCGCACCTGCGCACCACTGCCGAGAAATGCAAGAACTGGGGCAAGTGGGGGCCTGACGATCAGGTGGGCACGTTGAACTACGTTACGCCGCAGAACATCATCGATGCCTCGCGCCTGGTGAAAAAAGGCAAGGTGTTTGCGCTGGGGCTGAACTTCGACCGCACCGGTCCGCAGCGCGGCCTGTGGGGCAACCGCTTCAACCCGATCCACACCATGCTGGCGACCGGCACCGATGCGGTGGCCGGCAATCAGGACAAGGGCGGCCTGCGCTACGCGGATGACATGGTGTCGCTGCCGCTGCAGTGCGGCACGCAGTGGGATGCGCTGGGCCACATCTTTTACGACGATAAGATGTGGAACGGTTACGACGCCAAGCTCGTCGACGCCAACGGCGCGCAAAAAAACGGCATCCACAAGACGCGCGACAAAATGGCCGGGCGCGGTGTGCTGCTCGACGTCGCGCGGCATCTGGGCAAGGACTATCTGGAAGACGGCGAAGCGATCACCAATGCCGATCTCGACGCCTGTGCGGCGGCGCAAGGTGTTGCCATCCGCCGCGGCGATTTTGTCATCGTGCGCACCGGCCAGATGGAGCAGCGTCTGAAGACCGGCGAGTGGGGCGGCTACGCTGGCGGCGACGCGCCGGGCCTTGCGTTCGAGACCGCCGAGTGGATACACAAAAAGGAAATCGCCGCCATCTGCACCGACACCTGGGGCTGCGAAGTTCGTCCCAACGAAACGGATGATGCCTCGCAGCCGTGGCACTGGGTGGTGATACCGATGATCGGCATCACCATGGGCGAGATTTTTTATCTCAAGGATCTGGCCGACGACTGCGCGACAGACAAGGTGTATGAGTTCTTCTTCTGCGGGCCGCCGCTGCCGATCACGCGCGCGGTGGGGTCGCCGATCAATCCGCAGGCGATCAAGTAAGCGGCTGGATGTAAGAATTTGTTGCTGACGGCCGTACGGCAACACGCGGTTACATCCGGCGTGTCTGCGTAACAGCCGCTTACAAACTCGCCCGTCGGCAGGTCGGCGCATGCCGCCCCCTCTCCGTTTTTGCTCCTACGGACGCGCATGTTGCGTCCCAATCATCTGAAACGGAGAGGTGCATCATGAAAAAGATCATCGGCGCATTGACGGCAGCGGCGGCATTGGCATTGGCAACTTCGGCGATGGCCGACGGCTGGCGCGATCATCGCGGTTTCGTGCAACCGGTCTATGTCGGACAGCCGCCGCTGGCGGGCCTGCGCGAAATCAACGCGCGCATGGATGAGCAGCGCGCGCGCATCGAGGCCGGCTTGCGCCGCGGGGCCATCACCCGTTGGGAGCATCGCCGTCTGATGGCGGAGCATCAGGACATTCGGGCGCTGCAGCGTGCTTTCGTGGCGGACGGGTTTCTCGCCCCGCGCGAGCGCATGGAACTGAATCGCCGTCTGGATATTGCTTCGCGGCACATTGTGTTCGAAGCCCATGACCGGCAGCGGCGTTTCTAAATGGCGCGGCCACGGCAACGGCCCTCCCCTGCAGGGGGGGGCTTTTCACATCTGGCTCCGCCTTCAACGCCGCCGGCGCGCGCCCTACTGCGGCTTGAAGTTGATTTCGCGCGCGAGCCTGCCCCATTTTTCGAAGTCGTCGCGAATGGTCTTGGTGAAAAATTCCGGCGGCTCGGTGTGCAGGTCAAGGCCGAGTATGCCGGCCTTGTCTCGGATATCGGGCATTTTCATGGCAGCGTTCATTTCGCGGTTGAGCAGCGTGACCACGGCCTTGGGCATGCCTGCAGGCCCGATTACGCCGAACCAGCCGCCGGAGGTAAAGCCCGGCACGCCGCTCTCGGACAGGGTAGGAAACTGCGGGTAGTTGGGCGCCCGTGTCTCCCGCGCCACGCCGAGTATGCGCAGCCGTCCCGACATGGCATGCGGCTGAACGGTGATAAAGGCTCCCAGCAGCGCGTCAATGCGCTGGCCGATCAGGTCGTTGACAATTAGCGCCGCGTTCTTGAACGGCACGTGATAGTAGGTGAAGCCCGCTTCCTTGCGGAACAACTCAGTGGCAAAGTGCAGGAAGGCGCCCTCGCCGTTGGTACCGAAATTCAGCTTGTTGGGGTTGGCCTTGGCATGGGCGATCAGCTCGCGCGTGGTCTTGAACGGCGACGCGGCGGGAACTGTCAGCGCAAGGTAGTTCGACGCCATCAGCGTGATCGGCGCGAAATCCTTGAGGCTGTCGTAGGCGACTTTCTTGTAGGCCAGCGGCACGATCACCATGTTGCCGCCCTGGCCGCAGCCGATGGTGTAACCGTCGGTCGGTGCCTTGGCGATGAAGGAGAGGCCGATCTGTCCGACTGCCCCAGGCCGGTTATCCATGACGAAGCTGTAGCCGGTCTTCTCCATGAATTTCTGGCCGATCAGCCGCAGCAGCGTGTCGCAGGTATCGCCTGTGGTGCCGGGGATGATGACGCGGATGCCTTTGGCGGGATACGCAGATGTCTGCAGTTTTTGTGCAGGCGCTGTAGGTGAAAATAAAAATATCAATAAAAACAAATAGTTATGAATATTCCGGTTGCTCACGACAAACCGCTCCCGACGATGTCGCCGCTCGCAAGGCGGGGGATCGGCACCTCGCCTGCATCCGGTTGCCACGACATTCAGCATCGCAAAGGCGGCGAGAGGGGAGCACTCCAGCTGCGTGGTGGAACCGGACACGCCGGTGCTACTCTTTTTTTGCCGCCGCGTTAAACGAGGCCAGCGCCGCCTTTTGCATTTCCAGCGTCTTCACGGTCATCTGGATAAAGCCGATGTTCATGGTCAGCCAGTTTTCAACGCCTTTTAATTCGGCGATCTTCTTGTCGATGTCTTCGACGCTGGCCGTCGGCATGAACATGCCGGGAACGGGAAACGACATGGGGTTCCACATCTTCTGCATGAACTCCATGAAGTCTTTGGGCAGTTCGGGTGTGGTCATGGCCTGACTCCCGCGCCGGGGCAGGTCGGCGCGCAAGCCACTACTATATAGCAGATGCGCTGCAGCCGGGACGCGGCCACGCACGCGGCGCGGCCGGTGCGCAGTGCTGAACGCTAGAAGCTGACGACCTCGGGTACCACCTGGGTCAAACCGACAGTGGGCACTGCCGGCGTTTGCGGCTGGGTGGGCGGCGTGTGTGCCGGCGGTTCTGCGGCGGCGAGCGGCTTCGCCGGCAGGGGTTCCGCAACGGTTATGGCGGTGGCCGTCTCCGGCGCCAATATGAGGTTCAGCTTGGGCGACGGTACCGTGATCGCGCCGGGCCGTTCGGGTTCCAGCTGCACCACAATGCGGTTGCGGCGTTCGGTACGGGGAAATCCGGCCAGGGCGTCGAGATGGTCTTTTTCGTTGAGTACGCGCTGGGTGTAGACCGCGCCGCGATCGGCCAATGCCCCTGCGTAGGTCTGCAGCGCCGTCATCAGGTCGCCGGAATTCATCAGCAGATATTCGCGCACGATGCGCGCGCCCACCAGAATATTCACGCGTGGATCGAATACCGCCTGCTCGCCGCCATACTCGGCAAATTTCTCGAGGTGGTATTTGGGGATGATCTGCATCAGACCCTTGGCGCCGGCAAAACTCTCGGCTATCGGGTTGTAGCCTGACTCCACCGCCATCATCGCCACCACCAGCAGAGGGTCCACGCCATAGCGCTTGCCTGCCGCGAAGGCGGTCTTCACCAAGTCCTGCACCACATCCGTGGAAACGCCATATTTGCGCTTGATATAGCCGGCGATGGCGCGTTGCTGGGCGTCCAGCGGCAAGGCGGTGCGTTTGGGCGACTTCACCACGCTGGCGTGTACCAGCCCGGTAAACGGATTTTCTGCCGTCTCCAGCGGTTGGGATTCCTGAATCTCGGCCGGAATCTGCTGCACGCCAGTCTGCAAGGGTCCGCCGTACGGCGACTTGAGCGTGAACGGCAGGGTGGCTACGCCCAGTGCCATTACCACCGGAAGGAAAATCAGATGCTGCGACCAGGCGTTTGCAACCGCGCGTGCCTGAACGTACTCGATAATCGATTTTGCGTACATGCAAAACCTCCTTAGTGTGGTCCCGTTGCGGAATCCGAACGGCGCGTTACCTCGCTTGGGTAACTTTCATCCTTTGTGGTCTTACAGTCCAATAACCACTATTAGTAGTGTTTGATGACTTTGGAATCCCAATGCGCGGGCAATTCTATTGTTCGCTTGGCTGGCGTGCAAGCCGAAAAGCAAGTCACTGCGTCGACCATGGCCATTGTGCCATCGAATATATTGCAATGCAACAATTTATATTGTATTGATTTAAAACAGTTATATTATATTTTCGTGCAGTGCACGTCACGCCGAATCCGCGCGTAAATGACAAAAGCAGTGCAAGCGCGCCAAGTGCCGCGCTGGCGGCGCAAAAATTTTCCTGTTATCTATCAATAGCTTGAAAATTGTATGCAATATATCAAATACTTAGGTGATTTACCCGGCATGGAGCGCGGGTTTTCGAGGCTGTCGCCGGGACACCGGTGTGAGGCTTGAATCGCAGTCGGCGCACTCAGCGCGCGGCTGCGGGATGATCGGGAAAGCGCCGCTGGAATTCGCCGAGCAACAGGTCTGCATCGGCACCGCGTCCGTCGCGCCGATACTGCGCGATGCGCGCCAGCCATTTTTCGGCGGGTTGATTTTCCAGATCGCGCCACAGCGATGCGCGCCTGTCTTCCAGCGCTTGCTCGGACTTTAGTGCCGCCGCTGCTGGTGGCCTTGCCGCCTGCTTTGAGAGCGAAAAACCGGTGCCGCCCGCGATAGACGGAGCCGCAGACTGCGCCGCCGCAGCAGGTGCATCCGCTGTTGCGTCAGCCTGCGCGACGGGTGCTTCCCGCCGCGCGCCGCGTGCCGGTGTGCGTTCAGCCTGCTGGCGCGCGCGCGATTCCAGTACTTCCGCGCTTGCCGCTGACGGTGGTACTGCTGGGGCGGGTGTCGCGGTTGCTGCGGGTGGCGTTGGTCGTGGCGCGGCTGCCGCCGGCGCCTCACGCTCGAAAGCGGCAGCGGGAAAGGGCTCCGCAGTGGGCTTGGGCGCCGGCGGCGGCACGGGTGATGTCGGCGCGACGGCGCCGGCGGCGCGGTCTTCGTCGCGCATGCGCGGGAGGGGCGGGGTTGCGGGCGAATGCTGCCGCCCGAGGTCCGCTTTCTTGCGTTCGAGGCGGTCATCATTCGTCGGTATTGTGCCCGGACTGGTTGGCGCAACGTTGTCCGCACGCCGCTCGGCCGTCTCGCGGGACGCTTCAGACGCGGGCGCGGCAATGGGCCGGCCGGTGGGCTTTTCCTGAACCGCCTGCGGCTTTGGCGCTGTCGCCTTGCTGCCCGGAGCGGCGTCCGCCTGGGGTGCCGCCGCGGGCGGCGCTCCCGTTGCCGGTTGCGCGGGTGCGGGTGTGGGCGAGGGCACACCCGCCACGGCGGGCGGTTGCGCGAGTTCACCGCCCTTTTCCTCGTGCACCAGAGTCACCAGGCTGACACTCAATACCAGTACCGCGGCGATTGAAACCGGCACATACCAGCTGCGCCGGGCGCGCGGCGTCGCGCTTTCAGGGCTTGCGCCACCGTTGGCGGGCGACGGGCGGGCACTGACTTCGCGCCGCGCCGCGGCGCGTATCGCGTCATCCAGTGCGGCCGGCGGCGACTCATCGCCAGCGGCCGCCATCAGGCGGGCCAGCCCCGGGTCGCGTTGTGGCGAATCGTCGTTTATCGCCATGTCGCCAGTCCTTCTCTCAATTTTGCCAGTGCATAGCGCAGGCGGCTTTTGGCTGTCTCGCGGGTGACACCAGTGGCCTGCGCGATGTCTTCCACGCTCATGCCGCCTTCGTACTGCATCACGAACGCCTCGCGCTGCGCTTCGGGCAGCGTGCCGAGCAGTTGCAGCAATTGTGCCGCCTGCTGCTTGATGTCAAGGTGCCGTTCCGGCTCGTCGCGCGGCGCGGCTGCCGGCTCTGCGATCGCCGGCACGTCGTCGCCATCGTCGTCGAACGACACCAGCGCTGCTTTCCCATGGCTGCGGTAGTGGTCGATCAGCCGGTTGTGCGCGAGCCTATATATATAGGTGGTGAACTTGGCCTGCACGGTGTAGTTCGCGCGCGACCGGATGAGGTTCATCCACACATCCTGAAACAATTCGTCGGCGACGCCGGCATCGCTGCACTGTCGCAGCATATAGCGATACACGCCGCCTTTGTGCCGCCGGTACAACGCGTCGAACGCGCTCGCATCGCCGCCGCCATAGGCAAGCATGAGGTTTTCGTCGCTGTCGCTGGCATCCCACGGCATATCGGGGGCCAGTATAACCGCACTGGCCCCCGGCCTTTTCAGTGCCGGCGCTTCACGCCTGCCGCCGTCCGGCCGTCAGCGCGGGTCCGGCACGAACTGGCCCGGAAACGGCATCGGCGCAGGTTGTGCATACACGGGCGGCTGCTGGATGACGCCCATTGCCAGCAGATTGTCACGGGTATCATAGTGAATGGTGATGATTTCCGCTGGCGTAGCCGTGGCGCGCTCGAAGCTGGTGTAGGTTACCTGCGAGGTTTCGCCGCGCCCGTGCCCGGTGCCCAGCGTGGTGGATTTCCGCGGCATGCGCGCAATCCCGCCGTAGCTTTTCGCGCGATCCTGAGCCACCGCGTCCGAACTTTCGGCTTCTGCGGCTGCAGCGCCGGGTGCGGCTTCATCCGATTGCGCGAACGGTGATTCCCGGTGCGGGCGCGGCCAGGGCCGCAGCGGCGGGCGGATGCTGACGGGCGGTTCGAACTTCTTGCGGAACACCGCGACACCGATCACCCCGACGTTGTCCGGCCGCCCGGTGCGTGCCGCGTACGAATTCCGATGCTCGGTAAAGTAGAAGGCGGCAATGCGGTCCATGCTCTTGCGCCAGCCACGGATGTCGAAACCCTGATGGCCGCTGAGCACGTAACCGGTCTGCGTCCAGTTGGCCGTTTCGCCGGACACCGCGTTGACACCGTCCACGGACACCACCGACAGAATGTCCTGGTGCCCGCGATTGGCAACGCGGATCTGATATTCATTGCCGGGTTTACCCACCACGTAGTAGCGGCCGTTGTGCTGGTACAGCGGCAGCGCGCGCTGTTCCACGCGGTCGTACACCGTCACATCGGCAAGGCTGCCGATCGCGCCTGCCGAACTTGCGAACCCCGTCATAATACTTAAGTATATGATTTTACTTAATATTTTCATTTTGGCGCCCTTATCCGTTGCGCATCATGGCGATGCTGCAGCTATAAACGGTGGGGCACGCGTGACGGGGTTAAATGCGGCCGCGCGGTTGCTGATGTTGCGCGCCAACGAGTGCCGGACGCGGGCGCAGGCGGCGGCTAATGCAAGTGCTTGTTGCGCGGATGCAGTGGTATCACCGTCGATGAGCCGACGGCATCGGATACCGGCTGCGCGGCGGGTTGCGACTTGCCGAACATGTCGCTGATCAGGGTGGCAACCTGGTCGACTTCGGCCTTGCCCAGATGACGCGATAGCAGTTGCGTTGCATCTTCCACCACACACTGACGGCGAAACTCGTGAATCGCTTCCGGTGTCGGCCCGACGAACACCTGAAAGAATTCGTCGTCGCCATGATCGGGGTAATAGGTGACCTCGACTTCCGACGCGTATTCCGTCAGCGGGCCGACATTCTGGAATGCGTTGCCCAGCTTTTCCTGAAAATTGCGTCCGACCTCGCCGGTCCAGCAGATGTTGATGGTGCGCTCGCGCACATCAAATGCGATGCCGGGCTCTTCGCGCTCCAGGCTGTGCGCATCGGCCAGCGTCTCGACATCGAGATATTCCAGCCAGGGCCGCAGCGCTTGCTCCACTTGCTTCAGACGCACGCCTTTGCACAAAAAAATAGAACCGTGTACGTGTACTTCCGTTCTCATGACATTTCCAATGGGGTCGATCCACTCGCGCGCGGACGGGACCCATTATAACGCATCCAAAATAAATTCAATAAAAACAAATAGTTACTTAACAAAAGCCGAGTGCCTTCAGCATTTCGCTGATTTGCGCCTTTTCCTGAGCGAGATGTTCTCCCAGCGCAGCGCCGGTGACAAGCATGGGCGTGAAATAGTGTTGTGCCAGTTCCGCACCCCATGACGTACTGTGCGTGGCAACCGTGAGCGTCGATTCCCAGAACGCGATCTGCCGCGGATTGAGTGCGCGCGCGCCGTGCACGCCGCGCCATGCGCCCAGCGTGCACGGCACGCCCAATTCACACCACGCAGGCGTTTGTGCATACACGCCGGCGAGGCGCGCGGGTGCGGAAACCGCCAGCGCGCGCAGCATCCCGCTCTGCAACTCGGGAACCGCGCTGGCGGCGGTTACCGCGGCGATGTGCGCGTTGCCCGCCACCACGTCCGCGACCGCATCCCGCGCGGAATCGAAAACGCGGATCACCGGCGCGCGTACGTCGCCGCCGGCGTGACGCGTCACCTGCGCCAGCGCGATATGGTTGGGATTACCCGCCGCGGTGGACAGCGCCACCGTCACCTCGCCGGCGCCGTCACGCAGGTGCTTCACCAGATCGCCCGCGCTGCGGTACGACGCATCGCTGCGTGCCACGAACGCGATGTACTCGTTGTACAGAATCGCCAGCGGCGTGTAACTGTGGTGGCTGAAGGCGGCCACGCCGGTCAGAAAGTCGGTGGTGAGATTGGGCGAACTCACACACAGCACATGCGCGTCGCCGGCGCGCGCGTCCACGCCCGCCCACACGCGGCGCGCGCCGTCGCCCGGCACGTTCAGCACGCGGACGGGCACATCGAGCAACGCCTGTTCGGTCAGCGCGGCCAGCAGCGCGCGCGCCGTGCGATCCAGACCGCCGCCGGGCGCCGTGCCCGCGAGAATCTCAATCTCGCGCCGGGGCCGCCAGTCGCCGGCCATCAGATTTTGAACAAGCGGCCCGCGCCCGCCACATCGCGCCGGTCGTGCATCAGGCGCAGCATGCGCCACATCATCGCCGCATTGCTGGTGACCACCGGCAGGCCGTACTGCTGCTCCACCGTGTCGATGATTTCCAGGGTGCGGAAATTCGAGCAACTGATGAAAATCGCTTCCGTTTGCGGGCGCACGACCTCGTCCACCAGCGCCAGAATGCGCTCGCGCGTAATGGTCGAATGCGCTTCCGTGGACAGACCCTGCATCGCCAGCACCTCGAAGCCGTCGGCATCAAGATATTGCTTCAGGCGCGTATTGAGCCACGGCGCGTACGGCGACGCGAGACTCAGGCGTGTCGCGCCCAGCGCGCGCAGCCCGTCGACGATGGCACGCGAGGACGTGGCGCAGGGGATGCCGGTGTCGGCGGTAATGCCATCCGCGAGCGCGCGGTCTTGTGCGGGCGTGTGCAAAAACCCGCTGGCGGTGCAGCCGTAACCGATCACCTGCACCTTGGCGTGCGCCAGCAGCCGCGCCGCCGCGGGCGCCTGCACCGAAAGCCCGATCAGATTTTCCTCGGTATCGGCGGTATGCGCGATGCGCATGGCGTGCACCGACGCGCCGCGGCCGGCCAGGCGCTGCGTTTCATATTCCATCACCGTGTTCCACGACGGCACGATGATGCCGATTTTCTGCTGCCAGGTATCGTCCACGCCGTACTCCTTGCGCGAAGGATAGCAGATACCTCAGGCTTGCCTCGAACGTCTGCACTTTCCATCAAACGTACGAGGGCCGCGTGGGGCGGCAGCAATGAAAGACCTGTTCGAAAACGACAGCCCGCCGCAGCCTGACGCGCGCACGCGCTATTCCACGCTGGTGCAGTTGCCGGCGAGGAGTTCGGCGGCGCGATGTCCGTGGACGAACTGGTGCGATTGATGAAGGATGACGACCGAGGCTCGCCGCCGCCGGGCTATACTCGACATCCTGATCAACAGTACCGGGAGCACCGGCTTACGCCATGGGAAACGATACGATAGCCACGCCGCGGCTGGCGGCCACCGTGATGTTGCTGCGCGATGGCGGCGACGGCATGGAAGTGTTCATGATCGTGCGTCATCAGGATAGCAATTTTGCCGCGGGCGCATTGGTATTTCCGGGCGGGCGGGTGGACCCGGAGGATCACGATCTGGCGGCGGATGCGGCGGTGTTTGCGCCGCGGGAGCGCCTCGATGCTGCTGCTGCCGCGCTGCGTGTGGCCGCCATACGCGAGACCTTCGAGGAATGCGGCGTGCTGCTGGCGCGCACGCGCGGCGAACAGGCGCTGGTCAGTGCCGCCCGCCTGCGTGAGATCGAGGCCGCGCATCGTGCCGCGATGAGCCGCGGCGAACGGACGTTCGGCGCCATCCTGGCGGCGGAGAACCTGGTGCTGGCGCCGGATACCATGGTGCATTTCGCGCACTGGATCACGCCTGAACATGTGCCCAAGCGCTTCGACACGCATTTTTTTCTCGCGGCTGCGCCGACCGATCAGATCGCGCTGCACGACGGCGAAGAGGCGGTGGATTCGGTGTGGGTGACCCCGGCGAATGCGATCGAGGGAACGCGGGCGGGCACCTACAAGCTGGTGTTCCCGACACAGATGAATCTCGAGAAACTTGCGCGCCATACGCTGTCGGCGCCGGCGATGGCGACCGCGCGAGACAGCCGCGTGGTGACGGTGGTGCCCAAGCAGGAGCGGGCCGGCGACGGCAAGCGTTTGATGCGCCTGCCGCTCGAAGCGGACTACGGCGGCGAATTGTTCGAGGTCACCAACCCGCCGTCGGTGCGCGGCTCCTGATCGGCGCTGCCGGGCAGCCGGCGAGCGGGCGGGATCGTTACGGTCCCTGATTCAGCAGGCCGCGGATTATTGCGACGTCGGGCGATGGTGCGCGGGTGTCCGCGCTCAGCAGCTGCAATGCCTCTTCGGCGTCCTGCCGGTATTCAGCACGAAGCCTGTTGACGGCCGGTGCGTCCGCGGTGAATCGTATTGCCTTGAATGCCGTGAGGGCTTCTTGGGTAATGCGCGCGAGTTCGTCGGCCGTGATCAGGTTGCCCAGCGTCTTCGAGTGCCTGTAGGCAATGAGCGCGGCATCGATGTAATTTCTGAAAACGACCACACCGCGCCCGGCGGGCGAAGTCCTGTCCACTTTCTCCGCCGCGCGCAACGCGTTGAAGGACCGGCTTGAATTGTTGACGTCGTGAATGAAGGTGGTCACCATTCGCGCCGTTGAGCGCGCGGGGCCGTCAAGCATCAGGCGCGCCGTCAGCGCATCGGCCTGGCCTGAATCGCCGACGAAAACATAACGGTAATCCGGATAGACTGCGGCAAAATTCAGGAAATTTTTGAACTTGACCTCGCCGATCTCGCGTTCCTTGTCGTCGGGGATCGCATCGTGCAGGGAATCGTCGAGCTTGTCGCGCAGCAGGCTCTGGAGGGTGCCCGCGGCCGAACTGCCGACGTGCCCCGACAATGCGCTGGGACACAGTTTTCCCCCGGTCAAAATCATCAGTTTTTGCAGGCTGTCTTCTTCCAGCTTGCCGGCGATGGGATTGGGCCGCGCCGACAGGAATGTCACCGGCGTCGCCAGCGTGCCGGCCGGTTCGTGTTTCAGCGCCGCATAGAATGCCAGCACGCCCGGATACATGGTCTTCCGCGGGTAGCGTCGATCCAGCAGATTGGCATACATCGTGTCGTCCACATCCGACAGCACCTTGATGCCGTTGTGAGACGGCGCCCGGCGCAAATGCGCGAGGATCTGCTCGCGATGGGTTGCATTGTCGATGTCATGAAACAGGTATTCTTCGACATCCTTGTAGTCGCCGTCGTACTCGAGCGCGAGTTTGAAACGCGACAGATCTTTGGGAGCGATCGAGAGTAGCAGCCGCGCCATGCGCAACTCTTTGTGCTCATCGGTTGCGCTCTCGCGCGGCGCGAGCAGCCGGAAGGCCGCGATCTTGTCGGCGAGGCTGAGTGCGTGGTGGCGAATGCGCTCGTCCAGCACCGCGGCGCGCTTTTCCGGGGACGATGGCGCCAGCGGGTTGCCGGCGTTAGTAAAACGGGTGAAATCAGCGACAAACTTGTCGACCCGCGCCGCATCGGAAGTGCCGTATTCGGCAACCTTGCACGCGCGCGGCTCCGCGGAATATGCCGCTGACGCGGCCAGCGTCAACGCAAGCGCAAACACAAGCCGCGGCGGGATGATGCGCCGCATCGGCGCTCTCACCTAATGTGCCGCCGCGGGCTCCTTGATCGAGACGCGCCAGTGAATGCGGTCTTCTTCCGGCGGATAGTCGCCGGCAGCTTTGTGGTACGAGCAGCGGTTATCCCAGATCACGATGTCGCCCTTTTTCCACTTGTGGTGGTACTCGGAGGCGGGTTGAACCATGTAGTTCGTCAACTCGTCGATGATGGCATTGCTTTCATCTTCCGGCAGGCCTTCGACGCGCAGGATCTTGCCGGGATCGAAATACAGCGCTTTGCGTCCGGTTTCGCCATGGGTGCGCACCAGCGGATGCATCGCGGGCGGCTTGCTGCGGTCTTCCGGATTGAGCAGGGCAACGTGCTTGCGCCGACCGCCGTAGATATAGGCGCCGATGCGGCCTTCGATTTTTTGTTTCAGACGGTCCGGCAATGCGTCATAGGCCGCATACATGCTGGTGAACAGCGTGTCGCCGCCGCGGCTGGGAATCGCCACGCCGTAAAGTTGTGTCGCCTTGAACGGCACCGGATCATAGGCGCCGTCGGTATGCCAGCCCGAGGCGCCGCGCGCGTAGATGTCCATGTTGAGCGTGCCGTCGGGGTTGTACTTGTTGACGCCCAGCAGCGTGATCTCCGGACAATCCGGGTGGCGCGTGCTCTTTGACGGATGCGGATCGATCTTGCCGAAGCGGCGGCTGTAGGCGAGAAATTCGTGCAGTTGCAGATTCTGCCCGCGCACCACCAGCACATTGCAGTCGAGCCAGGCGCGGTAGAGTTGGTCGAACGTCTCTTCATCCATGTTGCGCACATCGACACCTTCGGCAATCGCACCGACCTGCGGCGTATTACGCTGAATCTCGAGCATGTTTGTTCTCCCGTGGACAGGCCTGATGGCATCGTATCACCAGTGCGCGACACTTGCATGCCATGCCGCGCGGGATGAGCGCGCCTTGACACCCGCCGGTCCGTGGCGCTACCGTCCACCGCCTTTGCCCTCCAATTTCTCTGTCAGAAGCCCCATCCAATGCCGTTATTCCGAATACGCTTGCCACGATGTGTACTATTGACGCCGTTGCTCGCCGCCACCGCGCTCTGCGCTCCGCTGGCGCAGGCGCAACAGACCCTAATCACCCGCCCGATACGCCTCGTCGTGCCCTATGTGCCGGGCGGGCTTACCGATATCCTGTCGCGCATCGTCGGCCCGCATATTGCGAAGGAATTTGGTCAGCAGGTGGTGATCGACAATCGTGCCGGCGGCAACAGCACCATTGGCACGCAGTTGATGGCGCGTGCCACGCCTGACGGTCAGACCATCGGCATGATCGATGCCGCGTTTTTGATCAATCCCGCCCTGCTCAACAGAGTGCCGTATGAGACGCCCAGGGATTTCACGCCGATCGGATTGATCGCGATTGCGCCGCTGATGCTGGTGGTGCACCCGGCGGTGCCGGCCAAGTCGGTGAAGGAATTGGTGGCGCTGGCGAAAACGCAACCGGGCAAGCTGGTATTCGGCTCGGCCGGCAACGGCTCCGCGGTGCATCTGGCGGGCGAACAGTTGCGCAGCGCCGCCGGCATCGACATCATGCACGTACCGTACAAGGGTGGCGGGCAGGCCATCGGCGACGTGGTCGGCGGGCAGATCACCATGTTGTTCATGGTGCAGGGCACGGGCAAGCCGCATGTCGCAGCCGGCCGGCTGCGCGCTCTGGCACACACCGGCGCCAAACGTTCGCGCGCCATGCCCGAGGTGATGACCTTCACCGAAGCGGGCTTTCCCATGGTGGAGGCGGCCACCATCAACGGCCTGGTCGGGCCGGCGGGATTGCCGGGGGATTTTGTGCAACGCGTGAACACGCGCGTCATGCGCGCCATGAATACGCGTGAACAGCAGGACAGGCTGGTCGACTTCGGCGCCGAGCTCGCCACCAACACCCCCGAACAATTTGCCGTGTGGATACGCACCGAAATGGTCAAGTGGGCCAAGGCGGTCAGGGACTCCGGCGCCAGAGTGGATAACAACCCATGACCATACGCGCCATCACACCGATTGCGCTCGACCTGCCGTTTGAAGTCGGCGGCCCCAAGTCCCAGTTTGCGGGGCGTCCGAGGCAGATGGCGATGCTGCTGGTCAGAGTGGAAACCGAAGACGGCATTGTGGGTTGGGGCGAAGCGTTCGGTTACGCGGTGTGGCCGGTGACGCGCGTCGCCCTGGAAAAGCTGGTGGCGCCGATGGCGCTCGGCCGCAACGAAGACGACATCGCGGGCCTGATGGACGATCTGCAACGCAAGCTGCACATCGTTGGCCGCACCGGGCCGGTGGTGTATGCGCTGTCAGGGCTGGACATCGCGCTGTGGGATATCGCGGGCAAGAAGGCCGGCAAGCCGGTGTCGGCATTGCTCGGCGGCGCGCGCCGCACGCAGTTGCCCACGTACGCGAGTCTGGTGCGCTATGGCGATGCGGCGCTGGTGGCGCGCAACGCGACGGCCGCCATTACACGCGGCTACACCGCGATCAAACTGCATGAGATCAGCGCGGCCGAGGTGCGGGCCGCGCGCGAGGCCGTTGGTGCCGGCGTTCCGATCATGATGGATACCAATTGTCCGTGGACGGTGGACGAAGCGCTGGCAGCGGCGAAGACCGTGCGCCCGTACGATCTACTGTGGTTTGAGGAACCGGTGTATCCGCCGGAAGATTTCGCCGCATTGGCGCGCGTGCGGCGCGAGGGCGGCATAGCGGTCGCCGCAGGCGAAAACGCGATGAGCGCAACCGATTTTCGCGCGATGTTTGCCGCCGGCGCGGTCGACTATGCGCAGCCCAGCGTGACAAAGATCGGCGGCATCAGCGAACTGATGCGCATCGCGCGTCTCGCCGCGGAATGCGGCGTGAAACTGGTGCCGCACTCGCCGTACTTCGGACCGGGATTGCTGGCCACCCTGCATATGGCGGCGGCCTTCGAACACGAGACGATGATCGAGTATTCGTTTGTGGACCTGGGCGCAAGCCCGCTGGGCGATGCGATTGCCGTGCGCGGCGGACGCCTGACGGTGCCCACCGCGCCGGGCCTGGGACGCGATCCCGATCCGCAAATCGTCGCGCGCTACAGGGTCGACTGACGTTCGACCGTGGTCAGAACTGGGTTGCGGCATGGCCATGCCGCAACCGCGCCCTGACCCTCACCTTTGTGCGTGCCGAATTTCTGATAACCTTGCGCTTCCTCCCGGCGGAATCCGGCAGCAGCCATCAACTCAGGAGATAGTCTCATGCAAGAGCGCAACCAGGCGGGCCGAAAAACATCTCCGGTGATTTTTACCGGTTGTGAAATGACCGACGGCATGCAGACCGCCGCCGGCGGGCAACGGCGCCACGTGTCCATCGGCGGCAAACGCATCAAGACCATCGACGTGCACGCACACTGCGTGGTGCCGGAGGCGCTGGCACTGACCGGGGAAACGGTGACGGCCCAGCAATTTCCCGACATGGATGAGGTGGGCCCCAAGCGCATCGCCGCGATGGACAAGCAGGGTGTCGATATCGAGGCACTGAGCATCAATCCGAGCTGGTATCGCGAAAAGCGCGATCTGGCGGCGGAAATCTGCCGCATCCAGAACGAGAAGCTTGCCGAGATGTGCGCGACCTATCCGGATCGTTTCGTCGCTTTTGCCTCGGTCACGCTGCAGGACCCGAAGCTCGCCGCCGAGCAACTGGAGCACGGCGTGAAAAAGCTTGGTCTGCGTGGCGCGGCGGTGGGGGCAAGCTGTGCCGGCGAAGAATTCTCGGACGCGAAGTTTCATCCGTTCTGGGCCAAGGCCGAAGCGCTGGGCGTGCTGATCTTCATCCATCCGCAGAGCACGCCGGAACTGGCCAAGCGTTTCAAGGGTAACGGCTGGCTTGCCAACACCATTGGCAATCCGCTCGACACCACCATCTGTCTATCCAAGCTGATCTTCGAGGGCACGCTGGACAAGTTTCCCAACCTGAAACTGTGTTCCGCGCATGGCGGCGGCTTTCTGCCCTCGTATGCGCCGCGTTCGGATCATCCGTGCCGTGTGGCGCCGTGGCATTGCACGCCCGAAATCAAGCTCAAGAAGAAGCCGACCGAATACCTGAAGACCATGTATTACGACACACTGGTATTCACGCCGGAAATGCTGCGCCATCTGGCGGCGATGGTTGGCGTCAGCCAGTTGGTGATCGGTACCGATCATCCGATTCCGTGGCACGAAGACCCGGTGACGCACATCATGGAGACGCCTGGCTTTACCGACGAGGAACGTATTGCCATGCTTGGCGGCACCGCGGCGAAGCTGCTGGGCATCCAGCCGTAGGGCACCTGGCCGCGCGCATGCACCGCAAGGCTTTGCTGGCATGCCTGGGCATCCTGGCCGCCACGCAGGCAGTGGCGCAATCCTGGCCGGCGCGTCCGGTGCGGGTGGTGGTGCCGTTTCCTGCCGGCGGGCCTGCGGATGTGCTGGGGCGCGTGATGGCGATGCGCTACTCGGAGGCATTGAAGCAGCAATTTGTCGTCGACAACCGGCCCGGTGCCAACGGCAATATCGGCGCCGCGCTGGTGGCCAAGGCGCCCGCTGATGGCTACACCATCATGTTCGCCACCACCGGTCCGCTGGCGTTGAATCGTCTGATGTACAAGTCCACGCCATACGATCCGCTGCGCGACTTTGCCCCGGTGAGTCTGTTTGCCGACATGCCGCTGATCGTGGTGGCAAACCAGACTCTGCCGCTGAAATCGCTGCAGGAAATGATCGTCTACGCGCGCGCCAATCCTGGCAAAGTCTCCTATTCGTCCCCCGGCAATGGGTCGATGGCACACCTGACCGCCGAACTGATCCAGCGCAGCACCGGTATCCGGCTGACCCATGTGCCGTACAAGGGTTCGGCGCCGGCGCTGACGGATTTTCTGGGTGGCGCGGTGAATGTCGCCATGGATCTTGCTTCGACTTATATCCCGCATCTGAATGGCGGCAAGGTGCGCGCGCTTGCCATCACCACCGCGACGCGCTTCGCACCATTGCCCGATGTGCCGACGGTGATTGAAGCTGGTGTGCCGGGCTATCAGGCGGCGGGGTGGTTCGGTATCGTGGGGCCGGCCGGTATGCCGCGGACAGCAGTTACCCAGATCAACACGCTGTCCAACGCATGGCTTGCCAGTCGGGACGGGACAAACCGGTTGCGCGACATGGGCGCAAGACCCATTGGCGGCTCGCCCGCCGATCTGGGCGCGTTCGTGCGCAGTGAATTGACCAAATGGCGGCCCGTGGTGGAGCCGATTGCAGCAACGACACAATAACGCGCAACAGCCCATGCCAACCCATCCCGATTCAACCGATGCGCCGCTGGTGGATTGCCACGCCCACGTCTACACCACCGACATGCCGCTCAGCGCGACCGCGTGGCATCACCCGCCGCACGACGCCACCATCGAACAATACATTGCCACGCTCGACCAGCACGGCGTGCGTTATGCCGTGATGGCGGCGGCGAGCCTGTATGACGACTATAACGACTACATGATCGCGTCCACGGTGAAGCACCGGCAGCGCCTGCGCACCACGGCGATCGTCAAACCGACCATCGATCCCTACATCATGCGCATGATGCGAGACGATGGCGTGGTGGGTGTGCGCCTGCAGTGGCGCAACGTGAAAAATCTGCCCGACATCACCGCGCCGGAGTACCGCAAATTTCTGCGCCGCGTGCGCGACCTCGACTGGCATGTGCACATCAACCAGTCGGGCGATTTGCTGGAAGCGCCGCTCGCGGCGCTGGAAGCCGCCGGCGTGAAAATCGTGGTCGATCACTTCGGCCATCCGCAGCGCGGCAAAGGCGCGGCGTGCAGCGGCCAAGAGGTGATCATGCGTTCGGTGCAACGCGGGCGTACCTGGGTCAAACTTTCAGCAGCGTATCGTCTGGAGTCGCCCGAAATCGCCGAAGCGTGCGCGCGCGAACTGGTGAAGCACTGCGGGCCGGAGCGCCTGCTGTGGGGCAGCGACTGGCCGTTCGCCGCGTTCGAAACGACGGTGCGCTACGGCGACACCCTCGAAGCCTTCAAGCGCTGCGTGCCGGACGACAGCGCGCGGCGCATCATCGGCGGCGAAACGGCACTACGACTCTATTTCATATAAAGATCAATAAAAACAAATAGTTACATAATCCTGACGCGCGCGGGTCGTGATGGCGTTAGCGCTTGACTTAGCACGCGCTTACGACCGTTCGACGTCGACCACCACCGCATTGCCGCCGACGCGAAAGCGGTGCGGATGCTGATCGGACGCCCACTCGGTGAGTTACAGGATCTCCTCAAACTTCGGATTGTCCGGCGCCACCGCATACGGTTGCGTGCTTCGTCGGCATCGCTCCCGCACCCCCGACATATCCGGATGCAGACGGCTGTGCCGTCCGCCGGATTCCAGGGAACATTGCTGTTCCTGTACGCGCAGCGTATTGGTGCGCCCGCATTGACCGAGGCGAATGGGCCGCGTGCTGCAGCAGCGGCGCGATCAAGGCGGCAAATTCCTCGGTGGGGGCATGGATCGGGCCGATGTCGCCGCCGGTCATCAGCGTGCGTGTGCCTTGCTCTGCCATGATGAGCACCGCCTTGTCGCTTGCGCGCTGCCGCGCTTTTACAGCGTCGTCCACAGGGGCGTGTCGCGCACCGATGTGGCCGTGGACGGCGCATTTTCTGGTAGCCTGTCGTTTTAACTCAGCCGATCCTGGAGCACGTCCGATGAAGCGAAAATATCTTAATGTAATCAAACCTGCGGCACGCGCAGGCTTCGCGACCATGCTGGCCGCCGCGTGTGTTGCGGCAACCCCTGCGTCTGCCGAATATCCCGAGCGCGCTCTGCGCTACATCGTGCCCCAGGCCCCCGGCAGCGCGTCGGATACCTCGGCGCGCATCGTGGCCCACGAACTGACGCGCATACTCGGCCAGCAGGTGGTGGTCGACAACCGGCCCGGCGGCGGACTCACCATCGGCATCGACATGGTGGTGCGTGCCGCGCCCGACGGCTACACCATCGGCTACGGCAATATCGGCGGTCTTGCGATCAATCGCAGCATTCTGCCCAAAGTGCCCTACGACGCGCTGAAGGACGTGCAGCCGATCGCGCAAACCAATTCCGGCAGCATGATGCTGGCGGTGTCGAATTCGCTGCCGGTCAAATCCGTGCGTGAACTGATTGCCTATGCCAAAGCCAACCCCGGCAAACTGCTCAATGGCTCATCCGGCAATGGAACGCCCGGGCACCTGTCGGGCGAACTGTTCAAGCAAATGGCGAAGGTGAGCATTGCGCACGTGCCGTACAAGGGCGGCGCGCAGGCGATGACCGACATGATGGCCGGGCAGGTGCATCTGATTTTCGAAAGCATGAGCTCGAGTTCGCCGCATCATCGCGCGAAGCGTCTGCGCGGGATCGCCGTCACCGGTACGAAGCGCTCGCCCGCTTTTCCCGATCTGCCGACCATAGCCGAATCCGGGGTGCCCGGCTACGAGGTGACGGTATGGGCCGGGCTGATCACGCCGGTGGGCGTACCCAAATTCGTGATTGCCAAACTGAACGATGCGGTGAACAAAGCCATGGTCGCACCCGGCCTGGTTGAAAAGTACGCCGCCAATGGCGTTGAGACCGTCGGCGGCACACCCGAGGCGTACGGCGAGTTGATCCGGCGCGAGGTGGCGAAATACGCGCTGATTGCGAAGACGCTCAAGACGCAGGTGGATTGACGGCGCACAAGCGGAGGCATGCCATGACCGACGGACCCTGGATCGATATCGCGCCGGTGGAGGAAGCCAGCGGCGACCTGAAGCGCGCCTACGACAAAATACTCGCCACGCGCGGACGCATGCCGCATATCCGTTCCGTGATGGCGGGCGAGCCACTGGTGGTGGAGGGCTTTGCGTATTTCTATCCGGAAGACAACTATGCCTGCCGTTCCATCGACCGCCGCCTCGCGGAGATGATCGCCACGGTGGCGTCGGCAGCGAATGGATCCACCCAGGGCGGCCCGGCGCATGCCAGACAACTGGCGCGCGTGACCGGCGACGAGTCGTTCGCGCAGGCGGTCCTCAACGACTACAAGAGTGCGGGCCTGCCCGCCCAGGAAGTGACGCTGCTCGACTATGTATGGAAGCTGACCCGAACGCCGTCGCACATGACGCGGGCGGATATCGATGGTCTGCGCGCGGCGGGCTGGAGCGATCCGCAGATTGTGGCCACTGTCCACGTCTGCGCATTCTTTGCCTATATGAACCGCATTTCGGGGGCGTTTGGCGTGGCGTGAGGTCTGTGCCTGTCTGTAGGCTACTGTTTGGTCAGGTGGGCGCTGCGCACAATGGCTTCGTTGCGCTTGATCTCCGCGATCAGCAAATCACCCAATTGCTCCGGCGTGCCGGGCCACGGCTCGACGCCGAGGGCGGCGAGACGCTCGCGTATGTCCGCGGCATTCAGTACCTTCACCAATTCGCGGTTCAGCCGCGATACGATGTCGCGCGGCGTGCCGACAGGCGCGAACATCCCATACCACACGGGCAGCTCGAAACCGTCGAGCCCAGCTTCCTTTGTGGTGGGCACTTCGGGTAGCGCGCTGCTGCGTTTGTCGGCTAACACGGCCAATGCCCGCACTTTTCCCGCCCGCACCTGGGTTATGGCGGTGGTCACCGGCATCACCACTTCATCTACCTCGCCCCCCAACATTGCGGCCATCGCCTGCGTGACGCCCTTGTAGGGCACGTGCACGAGGTTGATTTTCTCAAGCTGCTTGAGCAGTTCGTTGGCCAGATGATTGGTGGTGCCGGCGCCGCCGGAGCCGAAATTGAGTTTGCCGGGATTGGCCCGCGCCAGATCGATGAACTGGCGCAAGGTTCTCGCCGGCACCGAGGGGTGTACCAGCATGATGAGCGACATGGCGGTAAGGCGGGCAACCGGCATGAGGTCCTTCACCGCGTCGTAGCCAGGATTCAAATAGAGTGACGGACTGACGGCGATGCTGCCGGTGGCGATGACAATGGTGTAGCCATCGGGCGCGGTCTTGGCCGCCATGGCCAGTCCGACATTGCCGCCAGCGCCCGAGCGATTGTCGGGTACCACCGGCGTTCCCAGAAATTCGGCCAATTTTTGGCCCAGCATGCGGCCTACGACATCGCTGGATGCGCCCGGCGGAAACGTTACGATGAGTCGGATCGGTTTTGCCGGATAGCCCTGGGCGTGCGCCACGGTGCAGAGTAGCGTCAGCCACAGCGCGCCGGCGATGGCTGCACCGCGTGCCGGATTCGCGCGGGACGCAAGGGACTGGGGAATCATGCCGGCATTGACGCTGGCATGGACGTCCCGCCGGGCGATCGGGCACGGGGATATTGCCATCGTCTGTGCGTGGTTGTCAGCAGGCGATCGGCCCGCGGCTCGGCACCAGCAGATCGCGTGTCATCTCGGTAACCGACGAGATGCCGAGCATCGCCATGTTGCGGCTGATTTCGTCGCGCAGCAGATGAGCGGCATGGTGCACGCCGGCCTCGCCGCCGATGGTCGCCGCGAACAAAAACGGCCGCCCGACAAACACAAAATGCGCGCCCATGGCCAGCGCCTTGAGCACGTCCGTGCCGCGGCGGATGCCGCTGTCCATCATGATCGTCATGTTGCCGGCTTCGGCCGCGACCGCCGGCAGCATGCGAAACGGCGCCACGGTGTGATCGAGCTGGCGCCCGCCATGGTTGGATACCATGATGCCGTCGACGCCGCTTTCGCGCGCCATGCGCACATCCTGCGGTGACAGCACCCCCTTCAGCACCAGCTTGCCTTTCCACAGTTTGCGCATCAGCGCCACGTGTTCCCACGACAGTGCATCGCGCGCCAGCCGCGGGCGGTCGAGGTTGCCCAGCACCGGCATGCGTTCGAAGCCCATGTTTTCGATGTGCGGCATGCCGTGCTTTACCACCGTGCGGCCGAAGGTGCCGAAGGTCCAGCCCGGCCGCAGCGCACAGTCCCATGCGAGGCGCAGCGAAGGCTTTAACGGTGAACTGAAGCCGGTGCGCACGTTGTTCTCGCGGTTCGACGACACTTGCACGTCCACCGTCAGCACCAGCACTTCGAAGCCGGCGCGCTGCGCACGCTCCACCACCGGCGTGATAATTGCGGGATCGCCCGGCAGATAGGCCTGAAACCACGCCGTCGATCCGGCGGCCTTGACGTCTTCCATTTTCGTCAAGGCGGCGCCGCTCTGGATCATCACCGTATTCAAATCCGCTGCGGCTTTCGCCAGCACGAGGTCGCCGCGGTAGGCGGCCAGCGCGGAGCCGCCCATCGGCGGAAAGCCGAACGGCAGATCGTAGGTTTTGCCGAACAGCGTGGTCTTCTGGTGGCGTGCGCGGGTGTTCACCAGCACACGCGGCAGAAAGCCATATTCGTCGAATGCCGCGCGGTTGCCATTGCGCGCCGTATTTGATTCCACGCCGCCCTCGATGAAGCCGAAGATGGGGCGCGGCAAAAATCGCCGCGCCGGCGCTTCGAAGTCCTCCAGGCACAGCAGGCGCTTGAGGTGCGCGGGTATGGTGATTGCCGGACGCGGCGCGGCGGCGGCACGGGTGGCTGCTGTTTCGGCTTGCGCGATGACACTGCTCATGATCGATCTCCCTGTCAGATGCGGCAGACTCAGGCTGCCTTGAATACCGCCATGCACTTCGGTGCGTTGAACACCCAGGTTTCCACCCAGTCAACGATGTCCGCCTTGTACTTCAGTTCCGACATCGCGCCCGCGAGGCATTGCCAATTGAGCACTTCCTGCTGGCCGGCCTGTTCCATTTGTGCCAGCGGCTTGTCGCGCCACGCGGTGTAATCGCCGGCGCGCAGTTGCTCGAGCATCACCCTGTCCGATTCGAGGTCCGGATAGATCCAGTGGTTTTTCTCAGTGAGAAAGGCGTGTGACCAGCTCGACGACGCCATCAGCACCACGCGGTAGGGGCTGTCCTTCAGCACGCGCGCGGTGGCCTGTCCGACTTCAAAGCAGCGGCGCGGCGAGGGCGACGGCGGATCGGGCTCGTCGGCATATTGGGAAAAGCCCCCGCGGTAGCGGATCACCGAACTGCCATAGCAGTTCACGGCAATCGGCAGCACCGGGTAGTTGAAGCCTTTGCGGTCGAGATCGAGGTAGAGCAGCGTGTTGGCAAACGCATGGCCCAGACCGTCCTCATGCAGCGGCTTGTAGGCATAGGACATGTCGATGCCTTCCTCCAGCAGCCGCCGCGCGAGAAACCGCCCCGCCTTGTGGTGGCCGCGCTGGGTGAAGGTCTTGTCGGCGGGCTCGCCCCAGATATTCGGCCGTCCGCGCAGCCGCTGGTAGGGCTTGTAGACCAGCTGTTCGTACGCCAGGACGCAGAACGGCGGAATGATGTCTTCCTTGAAATTCTCGTACTGATCGTCACCCCACATCACGATCAGATCCGGTTTGAATGCGTCGATCTCTTCGCGGATTCTGCGGAACGCGCTCAGCACGCGTTTGCGGTGCGCGCCGTGGGCGGTGATGCCTTCGTCCTCGCCCCATTCCGCGCGCATGGCTTCGGGCCAGTTGGCCGGATCGCGCATGCGCTCGGGGATGCGCCGGTCGTTGTGCAGCATGGTCGCCAGCGGCCACGGTTTGTGTTCGTCGGGAACCAGTCCCGGCGGATAGTGCGTTGCGCCGATGCCCAGAATCTCTGCCATGATCGCGTCCTCCGCAAAGTGGATGGCGCCACGCTTCCGCACGGGCGGAAGCCGCAGCCAGCGAGCATTGTGCCAGAAGTGGCGGCGGCGTGGTCGCCAACCGCCGCCATGGCGGCAAGGGGGATCCGTGCCACGCGCACCGCGGAGGTGATTAAGCCGCCGCGCGTACGTAGCGCCGCCGCTCAGGCGGCGCGTGCCGCGCGCTTGCGCTCGTGTTCCACCAGAAAGCGCTTGCGGATGCGGATCGACTTGGGCGTGATTTCCACCAGTTCATCGTCGGCGATGAACTCAATCGCGGATTCCAGGGTGACCTGAATCGGCGGCACCAGGCGCACTGCTTCGTCGGTGCCGGAGGCGCGCACGTTGGTCAGCTGCTTGCCCTTGATCGGGTTCACCACCAGATCGTTGTCGCGGCTGTGGATGCCGATGACGATGCCCTCATACAGCGGGTCGCCGGGGCTGACGAACATCTTGCCGCGCTCCTGCAGTTTCCACAGCGCGTAGGCCACCGCCGTGCCGTTTTCCGCCGAAATCAACACGCCGTTGCGACGTTCTTCCATGTCCGGCTTCAGCGGACCGTAGTCGTCAAACACATGGCTCATCAAGCCGGTGCCACGCGTCATGGTGAGAAACTCCGACTGGAAACCGATCAGCCCGCGCGCGGGGATGCGGTAATCGAGCCGCGTGCGGCCCTTGCCGTCGGACTGCATGTCCTGCAATTCGCCCTTGCGCGTGCCGAGCGCTTCCATCACCGCGCCCTGATTGGCATCTTCGCAATCGACGGTGAGCATTTCATACGGCTCCTGCCTGATGCCGTCGATTTCCTTGATGATCACACGCGGGCGCGACACCGCGAGTTCGTAGCCTTCGCGCCGCATGTTTTCCAGCAGGATGGTCAGATGCAGTTCGCCGCGGCCGCATACTTCAAACACGTCCGCGTCTTCGGTATCGGTGACCTTGAGCGCGACGTTGCTCATCAGTTCGCGCTGCAGCCGCTCGCGAATCTGGCGGCTGGTAACGAACTTGCCTTCCTTGCCGGCGAGCGGCGAGGTGTTGACCTGAAAATTCATGGTCAGCGTGGGTTCGTCCACCTTCAACAGCGGCAACGCCTCGGGTTTCTCAACGCTGGTGAGCGTGACGCCGATGCCGACATCTTCAATGCCGTTGATCAGCACAATGTCGCCGGCCTGCGCTTCTTCGGCAATCGTTCTTTCCAGGCCTTTGAACACCAGCACTTGCCCGACCTTGGCGGATTTGGGCGCGGTGTCGTCCGGTCCGCGCATCACCAGCACCGGCTGGCCCGGGCGGATGCGTCCACGCGCGACACGGCCGATGCCGATGCGGCCCACGTAGCTGGAATAGTCGAGCGAACAAATTTGCAGCTGCAAAGGGCCGTCCGGATCGTCGGAGCGCACCGGCACGTGCTGCAGGATGGCTTCGAACAACGGCTCCAGCGTGCCTTCGCGGGCATTGGAATCGAGACTGGCGTAGCCGTTCAACGCCGAGGCAAACACCACCGGGAAATCCAGTTGCTCTTCGGTGGCGCCGAGCTTGTCGAACAAATCGAACGTGTGATTCACCACCCAGTCCGGCCGCGCACCAGGCCGATCCACCTTGTTCACCACGACAATCGGCTTGAGCCCCAGCGCCAGCGCCTTGCGCGTGACAAAGCGCGTCTGCGGCATCGGCCCTTCAACAGCGTCCACCAGCAGCAATACACCGTCGACCATCGACAGCACGCGCTCCACCTCGCCGCCGAAATCGGCATGGCCCGGCGTATCGACGATGTTGATGTGCGTGCCCTTCCACGTTACCGCGCAGTTCTTGGCGAGAATGGTGATGCCGCGTTCTTTCTCGATGTCGTTGCTGTCCATCACGCGCTCTTCGATATGCTGATGCGCGGCGAAGGTGCCCGACTGGCGCAGTAGCTTGTCGACCAGCGTGGTCTTGCCGTGGTCAACGTGGGCGATGATGGCGATGTTGCGGATGGCGCGTGACATAAACTTCCAAGCTCGAAAAAAGGGCGCGATTGTAGCATGCGGGGGTTGCAATACTTTGAATTTTCAGCGTAATTCTGAATGTCGTGCTGGCATGCCGGAACGGTGGCGCCGTGGCTTCGAGCGACACCAAAAATAAATCAATAAAATCAAATAGTTATATACTTTCGTGTCTTCGGCCGGGAAACCTCCCGGCAAGAATTTTTTTGCGCTCGGTGGCCGGCAAATGTTCAATGGCATAACGCAACGCGGTGCGCGGCACGTGCGCGTAGTGCCGCTGCAGAAACGCGAGCAAGGTGCCGCGCGAATGGCGCCCCGCTTCGCGCAACATCCAGCCGACTGCCTTGTGGATCAAATCGTGTTTGTCTTGAAGCAGTAACGACGCGATGGCGTAGGCATCGGCCGTGTCGCCTCTGGCGATCCACGCGTGCGTCGAAATCATGGCGATACGCCGCTCCCAAAGATTGCTGGAACGCGCCAGGCGGTAGACGGGTTGCCGCGGGCGGTGGCGCAAGTGCTCGCCGACGATGTATCGGGCCGAGGTATCCACCAGATCCCAGTTGTTGATGCGGTTCGTGTGTCGAAGGTAAATGCGGTACACGCGATCGCGTTGCGCAGCGTTCCCTGTCTCGTACTGTGCCACCAGAATTTCCAGCGCGGTGAAGCGGTCTTCATGCACCGGCGACGCAAGCAGCCGTGTGACGTCATCGAGTGCAAGATCGCGAAAGGCGCGGGCGACCTTGCGTTGTGCCGGCACACGGATGCCGAGAAACTGGTCGCCCTCGCCATACTGGCCGCGACCGGTCTTGAAAAACCGGGCTGAAGCGGCCGCGCGCTTCGGGTCTGCCAGTCGCCGCAGGCATTGCTGGACGGTTTCTGCGGTGTACCTTTCCTGATCCCGTCCGCTCATGGCGGGTTTATTGCGCTCTGGATTCACCTCGATTCTCTTCCGGTGGGCGGCCGGTCTACTGCAGCCGGTTTGAAGATATTGAAAATCACCTGTGCGGCGTGGGGTGGATTCCAGTTGCAAGTGCACCATGAAGGCCAAGGTCGGTGTCGTCCCGTCTGTGTAAGTATATGATTGTATGTATATATTTGAAACGTAATCAGAATTGGCCCGACGTAACCCGGGGCATTGGACGCGCCGATCCGAAATACAAGCAATTTCAGCCGCTTACCTGTATCATCCGCGCACCTCGCAGCCGTTTTGTAGTGATTTCCGCGGTTGCTGAGTTGCATCTGTCCCTGACCATTTGTTTCAGCTTCCTCTTATCGAGCCGCTGTTACTGCCACGGTTAGCGACGATACCCGTGCGCTGACCGTGCTCGCTTGTTTGCCGAACCTTCGGCGACAGCCGTATCCATAATTGTCCGCGCTTATTGTGACCGCCAGGTTGGCGGTCTGCTGTACGTTTGTTTATTGAAAGAACACAATGACATTTGCTTCACTCAATCTTAATCCCGCCATCGCACAAGCGGTGACTGTTGCGGGTTACACCGAACCGACCGCCGTGCAGGCGCAGGCCATTCCTGAAGCCATCGCCGGCCATGACCTGATGGTGTCGGCCCCCACCGGCACCGGCAAAACCGCCGCGTTTGTGTTGCCGGCCTTGCAACGCTTGCTCGCAAACCCGGCCAAAAACGGCCGCGGCCCGCGCGTGCTGGTGCTGACCCCCACGCGTGAACTCGCACTTCAGGTCACCGACGCCGTTTTCAAATACAGCAAGGGCACGCGCCATATGCGCACCGGTACGGTGCTCGGCGGCATGCCGTATCCGAAGCAGCGCAAGCTGCTCGACAGCCCGCTCGACGTGCTGGTGGCCACACCGGGCCGCTTGATTGATTTCATGGAGCAGGGCAAGGTTGATTTCTCGCGTCTGGAACTGCTGGTGCTGGACGAAGCGGATCGCATGCTCGACATGGGCTTTATCAAACCGGTGGAAATGATCGCCGCGGCCACGCCGCCCACGCGCCAGACGCTGCTGTTTTCCGCCACGCTCGACGGCGGCATTGCGCAACTGGGCAAGCGGCTGCTGCGCAACCCGAAGCTGATCGAAGTTGCCGCGCAAAAGGCGCGCCACGAGAACATCGAGCAGCGCCTGCATTATGTGGATGACGGCAGCCACAAAGGCCGCTTGCTCGATCACTTCCTGCGCGACGTCGAGCTGGATCAGGCGATTGTGTTCACCGCCACCAAGCGCGGCGCCGACCGCCTTG
The DNA here is from genome assembly GCA_902825845.1 of uncultured beta proteobacterium. GTDB lineage: Bacteria > Pseudomonadota > Gammaproteobacteria > Burkholderiales > SG8-41 > UBA5216. The sequence goes on along the minus strand of CADECM010000006.1, from coordinate 60,136 downwards.
CCAGCAAGCTCTACGAAGACGGCCACGCCGCCGCGGCGCTGCACGGCGACATGAACCAGTCGCAGCGCAATCGCACGCTGGCCAAACTGCGCAGCGGCAACGTGCGCGTGCTGGTGGCCACCGACGTCGCCGCGCGCGGCATCGATGTGAAAAGCATTTCGCATGTGATCAACTACGATCTGCCGAAGCAAGCTGAGGACTATGTGCACCGCATTGGCCGCACCGGCCGTGCCGGCGTCAACGGCATCGCCATTTCGTTTGCGGCGCCCGATGATGGCTGGCAGGTGCGGCAGATAGAGCGTTACACCGGTCACAGCATCGCGCCGCACGTGGTGGCGGGTATGGAACCCAAGGTCACGCAGCGCAGCTCGCACAAACCCTCGGGTCGTCCCGCCAATGGCGGCAAAAATGGCAAGAGCGGCAAGGGTGGATTCGGCGGCCGTCCGGCCGGCGCCGCAGGACGCTGGAATAAGCCCGCGGGTGGACCCGCTGCATCACGCGGCAAACCGGAACGCTCGTACTCATCGTTTCGCGGGCGCTGATCGCGCATCTGTTTTCGGCGTTGTCCGGGCCCCGCATGGACGCCATACGGGGCCTGCGCTACCATGCCGGTCCACCCCCGACAAGGAGAAACCGGCATGCCGATTTATCAGAATGGCGACGTTCGCATCCGCTATGAAGAGGCTGGCAGCGGCTTCCCGTTGTTGCTGATTCCCGGTGGCGGGCTGAATTCGACCATTTCGTTCTTCACCAGCGGCGCACCCTTCAACGCACTCGCGGAATTCAGCAACGAATACCGCTGCATCACCATGGATCTGCGCAACGCCAACGGCGGCGAATCGTCGGGCCCGCTGGCGGTCGACCGGCCGTGGGATGCGCACAGCGACGACCAGCTCGGCCTGCTGGATCACCTCGGCGTGAAGGAATTCATGGTGATGGGATTCTGCATCGGCGGGCCGATGATCTGGAATCTGCTCAAGCGCGCGCCCAGGCGCATTGTGGCCGCGGTGCTGGCGCAGCCCAGCGGCTTCCGGCCGGAGATGCCTGACCTGTTTTACCAGAACAACATCAAGGGCTGGGCGCCGCAGTTGTGCGCCGGCCGGCCTGACATCACGATGGCGATGGTCGATGCGTTCCTCGCCAAAATGTATCGCGCCAATCCCGACTTCGTTTTCACGGTGACACGTGATTTCGTGCGCGCCTGCCAGACGCCGGTGCTGGTGCTGCCCGACGACGTGCCGGCGCACCCGTACGCGGTCGCGATGGAGTCCGCGATGCTCGCGCCCAATGCCGAAGTGAGCCTGTTTCCGTGGAAGGAACCGAAGGAACGCATTCCGCTGGTGGTGCGCCAGGTGCGGAGCTTCCTGCGTGCGCATCGGCTGGCGGCGACTGCCCGTTAGCCGCTGACGGCGGCAACATCATCCTCCGCCACCTGCGGTTGCGGAGGATTTTTTGCGGCTGATGCGGCGGCATGTCCAACGGCGCGGATTGCATTTCAATCGACCTGCCGTTACAGTAAGACGCCTTCACAAGCTTCGAATCCCATGACCATCACTGGCGCATTTTCCTTGCGCGCAACCCATGTCGCCGTTTGAACTGGACGAGCCGCGCACGCTGCGCAAGGCCGTTGCGTTGCTCGATGCGGGCACCGCGTGCGATGAACCAGTGCGCGCCATTGCCGGCGGCACCGCGCTGATGCTGATGATGAAGGCCGGCGTATTCGAGCCGGCGCGGCTGGTGAGTCTGCGGCGCGTCGAAAAACGCTACGCTGCTGTTCGCGTTAACCGCGAAGGCGCCCTGCACATCGGGGCGATGGCCACGCTGTCGTCGCTGGCGTCGTCGGCGGCGGTGAAGCGGGCCGCGCCGGTGATTACCCAAACCTTGAGGACGCTGTCCAACGTGCGCGTGCGCAATGTCGCTACGCTGGGCGGACATCTGGCGCATGCCGATCCGCACATGGATCTGCCGCCGCTGCTGACCGCGCTGGGTGCCGAGGTGCGCACGCTGTCGCCCGCGGGCGAGCGCACGCTGGCGGTGGGGGATCTGTACCGCGGCTATTTTGAAACCGTGCTCGCCGACAACGAACTGATCAGCGAAGTCACGGTGCCGCCGCTGGACGGCTGGCGCGCGGCATACCTGAAGGTGACCACGCGTGCCGCGGACGATTGGCCTACGCTGGGCATTGCGGTAGCGCTGCAGATGACCGCGGACACCGTGGCGGCAGCGCGCATCGTGGTGAGCGCGGCAACCAATACGCCGCTGCGACTGACCGCCGCGGAAGACGTGCTGCGCGGCGCGACGCTTGATGCCGCCACGCTCGCGCGCTGCGGCGATGCCGCGGCCTCGGGTGTCGAACTCGCCGCCGATGCCCACGGTTCCTCGGCCTACAAACGCGAGCTGCTTCGCGTCTACGTGCAACGTGCGCTGCGGCAGATCGAAAAAACATAACTATATGATTTTATTGAGTTTTTTATGACAATCAGCACGGCAGCAGTGGGCCGCTCGATTCCACGACTGGAAGCCCGCGCCAAAGTCACCGGCCGCGCCGAATACGTGCACAACCTCAGCGTGCCCGGCATGCTGGTGGCCAAGGTCTACCGCAGCACGCTGGCACACGCGCGCATCCGCGGTATCGATGTCAGCGCGGCACGCGCGCTGCCCGGTGTGCACGCGGTCTACACGGGTGAGGACATCCGCCGCGTCATCGCCGAGCCGTATTACGGTCCTGCGTTTCACGACCAGCCGATACTGGCCCTCGACAAGGTGCATTACGCCGGCGAGCCGGTGGCGGTGGTGCTGGCGGCCGATGCACACGTGGCGGAAGCGGCCACGCGTCTGATCGAGGCCCAGTACGACGAATTACCCGCAGTGTATGACGAAGTCGAAGCCATGACCTCCAAGGCCGTGGTGCACGAGGTGCTGAAGCCCGCGGGCACGTTTGCGGACCTCAAGCATCTCAAGGACAAGCGCGACACCAATATCGCGCTGGATTTTCATTTGCGCCGCGGCGACGTGGAGCAGGCATTTGCCGCCGCCGACCATGTGTTCGAACACACCTTCCGCACGCAGCAGGTGCTGCATGTGCCGCTGGAGGCGTTTGCCACCGTGGCGATTCCCGCGGGGGAACACAAAACGGGAACGCTGACGCTGCACAGTTCGACGCAGAGTCCGTCGTTCGTGCGCATTGAAATCGCGCGCCTGTTCGGCTGGCCCGAGAACAAGGTGCGGGTGATCGTGCCGTATCTCGGCGGCGGCTTCGGCGCCAAGGTCTACGTCAAGTCCGAGGCGTTGGCCGCGGCGTGCGCGATGCTGGCGCGGCGTCCGGTGAAATTCGCGTGCACGATGGAAGAGCAGTTTTACATGATCACCAAGCACGCCACCACGCTGCGCATCAAGAGCGGCGTGACGCGCGACGGCAAGATCACCGCGCGCGAGTGCGAGGTGTGGTGGAACGGCGGCGCCTATGCCGACATCGGCCCGCGCGTGACGCAGAAGTCCGGCTTCACCGCCGCGGGGCCGTACGAGATCGATAACGTGAAGATCGATTCCTACGCGCTGTATACCAACCTGCCGGCCGCGGGCGCGCTGCGCGGCTTCGGCATTCCGCAACTGGTGTGGGCGTACGAGAGCCACACCGACATGATCGCGCGCGGCATCAACATCGATCCGCTGGAAATCCGCCGCAAAAATCTGCTGCGCGAAGGCCGCCCGCAGGCCACCGGCACGCTGATGCACGATGCGGCGCTGGATCTGGTGCTGGAACGGCTCGCCACCCGCATGCAGTGGAGCCAGCCGCTGGATCGCGGCACGGAAACCGTGCGCCGCGGCCGCGGCATGGCGATCGGCTTCAAGGCGAGCATTTCGCCCACCACCTCGATGGCGATCGTCAACATCAACGCCGACGGCAGCTGCAATCTGTATTCGAGCACGGTGGACATGGGGCAGGGCTCCGACACCGCGATGGCGCAGATGGTGTCCGAGGTGACCGGCGTGCCGGTGGAAAAAATCACCGTGGTGCACCCCGATACCGACGTCACGCCGTACGACATGGCGACGCTGGGTTCGCGTTCCACGTATCACATGGGCCACGCGGTGAAGAATGCCGCCGAGGACGCACGCGACAAATTATTTTCCCTGGCGCGTGAATTGGGGCTGTCAGCAGAAACCACGCCGATTCCCGATATCTTCAAAAAGAAATACGGCATGCAGGCGGGCAACATCGTCGGTGTCGGCAGCTTCATTCCGCCCTACATCTCGCCCGATGCCAACGGCCAGACCACGGACGCCACGCCGTTCTGGATGATCGGCGCCACCGGCGCGGAAGTCGAAGTCGATACCGAAACCGGCGAGTTCAAGGTCACGCGGCTGGTGAATCTGGTTGACGTGGGCAAGGCGATCAATCCCGCCATCGTCGAAACGCAAATCTCCGGCGCGACCATCATGCAACTCGGATTTACGCTGACCGAAGCGATGAATTTCGATGCCGGTCAGGTCACCAATGCCTCGCTCGCCGACTACAAAATTCCGGGCATCCGCGATATTCCGCCCGCAATGGAAAACGAAGCAGTCGATGCCAACCAGCGAAGCGGTCCGTTCGGCGCCAAGGGCGTGGGCGAAAGCGGCACCTTCGGCGTGTCGCCGGCGATTGCGAACGCGATTGACGATGCCGTGGGCGTGCGGCTGACGAGTCTGCCGCTGACAGCGGAGGCGGTTTACCGTGCCTTGCGGGTTAAGGCGGGCAAGCCGCTTATAGACAATTGACGCAGATTTACGCAAATGAACGCGGATTCTTTTTTTGGTCGGCCCAGCGCTTATGCGTGCGACCAATCATCTGTCGTGAGGTTTGGGTTTAATCCGCGTAAATCCGCGTAAATCTGTGGCAAAAAAGGGTTTTGACGTAATGACGACCACCCGCACCATCCATTTCACCCTCAACGGCGAGCCTGTCTCCGCGCAAATCGGCACGCACCAGAATCTGGTCGAAGTGCTGCAGGCGCGCGGCCTGACCGGCGCGCGCGAGAGCTGCGCGCAGGGCTTGTGCGGCTGCTGCACGGTGCTGGTCAACGGCATGGCGGTGTCCGCGTGTCTGTACCTTGCCGCCTTCGCTGATGGCGCGGAGGTGCGCACCATCGAACAATCCAACAACGGCGAACTCGATGCCGTGCAGGAAGCATTCATCGAATGCGGCGCCTTTCAGTGCGGCTACTGCACGCCGGGATTCATCCTGATGACGCGGCAGCTGCTGGATGCGCATTCCGATCCTTCGGAGGACGACATCCGGCACTACCTGTCGGGCAATCTGTGCCGTTGCGCGGCGTATCCGGAAATCATCAAGGCGGTGAAACTGGCTGCGCAAAAGCGTCAGGACAAGTCATGACGCGAAAAGACGGCAATCCGCTCGATCTTCGTGCCTGGCTCGATACCGCGCGCGCGCTGGGCGAACTGAAAGACGTGCGCGGCGCCGACTGGAATCTGGAGCTGGGCACCATCAGCGAACTCAACGTCAAGATCGATTCCGCGCCGGCGCTGCTGTTCGACGACATCAAGGGATATGCACCGGGATTCCGCGTGCTGACCTGCAGCACTGCCAGCCCCGCGCGGCTGTCCAGCCTGTTGCGGCTGGGCGAAGCGACATCACATGCGGGTCTGGTGCACAAGCTGCGCGGCAAGCCCAAGGGCTGGCAGACGGACGCGCCGAAGTTCGAACCCAAGATCGTCGAGACGGGCGAGATTTTCGAGAACATCCAGTCGGGCGACGCGGTGGATCTCAACACCTTCCCCGCGCCGTTGTGGCACGAGAAGGACGGCGGACGTTACATCGGTACCGGCTGCATGGTGGTGACGAAGGACCTCGACAGCGATTGGGTCAATGTCGGCACCTACCGCGTGCAGATGCACGACCGCAACACCGTGGGGCTCGACATGATTCCGGGCAAGCACGGTGCGCAGCAGTACGACAAGCATATGAAGGCCGGCAAGCCGTTTCCAGTGGCGATTGTGTGCGGCGCCGATCCGCTGGGCTACCTGATTTCCGGCATTGAAGTGCCGTACGGCATGTGCGAGTACAACTACATTGGCGCGATACTCGGTGAGCCGGTGTCAGTGGTGCGCGGCGAACTCACCGGTCTGCCGTTTCCCAGCGGCGCCGAAATCGTGCTCGAAGGCTGGGCGCATCCCGGCGACGAGCGCATCGAAGGGCCGTTCGGCGAATTTCATGGCTACTACCCGGGCAAGGCCGCCACCGCGCCGGCGGTAAAGATCGAAAAAATCTACTTCCGCAACCAGCCGATCATCGTCGGCAGCCCGCCGGCCAAGCCGCCCAACGATTACTCCTATTCCAAGGCGGTGATGCGCTCGGCGCTGCTGCTGGATGCGCTGGCAGCGGCCGGTGTGCCCGATGTGGCGAATGTGTGGGCGCACGAGATCGGCGGCGCGCGCATGTTCAATGTGGTGGCGATCAGGCAGCGTTACGCGGGCCACGCGCGGCAGGCGGGCCACATTCTGAGCCAGTGCGGGGTGGGCGCGTACCTGTCGCGCTATTCGGTGGTGGTGGATGAGGATATCGACCCGGCGAATCTGCAGGAAGTGATGTGGGCGGTGGCCACGCGCACCGATCCGGAATGCGACATCGATATCATCAAGCGCGGCATGGGATCCAAGAACGATCCGATGTCGATTGCCTACCGCTACGATGCGCCGCTCACGTCAAAAGCGGTGATCGACGCGTGCCGCCCGTATGAGTGCCTGCAGGCTTTCCCGGAAGTGGCCGAGGCGAGCAAGGCGCTGCAGGATGAAGTGCGGGCGAAGTGGAAAGAATTATTCAAATAGGGACAGGGAGAGAACGTGAAAGCATTAACGGCGGGCATCATGCTCGCGTGCGCGCTTGCGCCATCGGCACAAGCCCAGGAATATCCGGGCAAATCCATTCGCGTGCTGGTGTCCTTCGCGCCGGGCGGCGTGGTGGACACGTCAACGCGCATTGTCACCAACAAAATTTCCGAGGTCATGGGCTGGCATTTCGTGGTGGATAACCGCCCGGGAGCCAACGGCTTTATCGGCGCCGCTGCCGCGGCGAAGGCCAATCCCGATGGTTACACCATGCTGTCGGCGCACACCGGCGAATTTGCCATCAACCCGGTGATGTTCAAAAGCATGCCGTATGACGAAAAGACGTTCCTGCCGGTGATCATGTTGAGCGATGCGCCGATGCTGATCGTGGTGAACGCGCAGTCTCCGCATGGCAGCATCAAGGCGCTGATCGCCGCGGCGCAGGCCAAGCCCGGCGCAGTCACGTTTGGTTCGCCGGGCACAGGCTCGGTGAATCATATGGCGAGCGAATGGCTGGCGGCGGCGGCCGGCGTCAAGATGCTGCACGTGCCGTACAAAGGCGGCGCGCCGGCGGTGGCCGCGGTCGCAACCGGGGAGGTGATGTTCACCATTGCCGGCATGCCCGGCGTCACGCCGCATTTGCAGGCCAAGCGCGTCAAGGTGCTGGGCATCACCACCGCCAAACGCTCGCCGCAGTGGCCCGACTATGCCACGGCGCAGGAGATGGGCGTGCCCGGCGTGGACGCGTCGATCTGGGTGGGATTCTTTGTGCCGCGCGGCACGCCGCAGCCGATCATCAACAAGCTCTACAACGCATCGGCCAGTGTGTTGAAGCGCGCGGACGTCAAGGAGCGGCTGGCCGTGGTCGGTGGGGCGGATGCCGTTGCAACAGCAGGAGCGGCGTTCAACGCGCGCATCGTCAGCGACGGCGCGCGCTATAAGAAGGTTGCAGCGCAGGTCGGCATTCAGCCGCAGTAGTGCGCGTTGTGACCTGCGCAGATGTCATCATAAGTATCTGTTTTTAAACGATATTTTTTAAATCGGCAACAGCCATACGTTTGCCGCATCAGGCGATACGGCCCAGCGCACGCGCCACCATATAACCGCCGAGCACAATCAGCGCCACAAAAAACCAGCGGCGAAATACCGCCGGCTGCAGCCGTTCCCGCAGCCGCTGTCCGAGGAACATGCCGCCGAGTGCCGGCAGCAGCGCGAGCAGGGATGTGCCTGCCACCGACAACTCAAATTTGCCGCTCGACAACAAGCCAGCCGCCAGCGCCAGCGTCGAGACCGTAAACGACAGGCCGAGCGTCTGGATAAGTTCCTCCCGGTCCAGACCGAGCGAATTGAAGTACGGCACCGCCGGTATCACGAAGATGCCCGTGGCGCCGGTGAGCAGGCCGGTGAGCAGGCCGATCACCGGCGACAGCAGCGCTTCATAACGCCGCGGAATCACCCCATGCGGCGCGCGCAGACCGACGGCACCGTAAATCGCCAGCACCGCGCCGAGGGCGATATTCGCGATGCCACTATTGTTGCCGGTGAGCCAGCCGATGCCGGCCAGCGTGCCGAGCACGATCGCCAGCATCATGCCGGCGAAGCGCTTGAGCAGCGCCGCGACGGCGGGCCCGGCCAGCAGCTGCCAGACGTTGGTGATCAGCGACGGCACCACCAATAGCGCCGCCGCCTGCACCGGCGGCATCAGTAGCGACAGCAGGCCCATGGCGACCGTCGGCAGGCCCATGCCGATCACGCCTTTCACCAGACCGGCGAGCAGGAAGATGACGGTGATGGCGAGGATCGCGGGGAAGGTGTCGGGCACTTTGGTCGTTGGTTCGGTTCTAATGGGTCGACAGTCAGGCGGGCACACCGCATTCGGCCGATACAGGGGAAATCAGGACGGTGCAATGACCGGGTATGAGGCGGCCAGGGGGTTTCCGAGGGTGTCGTTCAACAGGTAATGGCACGGCGCATGCAAAGGCACCGGCGGGTTCAATTGAACAGGCATCTGTCACCGTTCAACTGTCCTGGTGCACAATTCGGATGTGACAAACAGCAGGTGCAGGCTTTTTTCCGGCACGGCCACCTCATACGCTTTCCCCTTCGGCACAGACATCGGACTTATCGTGACCTTGTGTCCATGCCTGCGCATGTGCGCGGCAAAGGTCTGCGGGTCATTGATGCCGCCGAGATCGGGCACCTTGCGTTTGAGTGACGCCACGTTCGCACACTCACCGTGGCGAGCCATGAGGAACCATGGCTCGGCTGCGCGTGAGGGTAACGGCATTGCCAACGCCGAAAAAACCATGGCCTTCAGCATCGGTAATGCGATTGACTGCTGTGTGTCGAACGGCGGCACCGGGGCCATGCGCCAGAGCGACAGGCGCTCCCTGTGTGCTGTGTCCTGTTTGTGCGCAACGCGATGGGCCATACGAGTCGTCCAGGTTGTTTCAGAATGCCGGGCACGCGCGGAACGCGCTCCGCGCATAAATATAAGTTATTGATTTTAAATGAATATAATTCAAAAGCATTGTGCCCGAAGATAGGGTAACGTACCGGCGGAATTTGACGATCAACCTCACGGAAATGCACATGCTCACCCCACAAGAATTCAACCAGCGCGGCGAAGGCCGTCTGCCCGGACACATCGGCGTCGACATCAAACACATCGGCAAGGGCGAAGTGCGCGCCGAGCTGGCGATTCAATCGTTCAACATCGCGCCCAATGGTTTTCTGCACGCGGGTACGGTCGTCACGCTGGCCGACACCTCGTGCGGCTGCGGCTGTGCCGCCAATCTGCCCGAAGGCGCTTCGGGTTACACCACCATCGAACTGAAGTCGAACCATCTGGGCACGGCGCGCGAGGGCAACCTCGATTGCGTGGCGACGGCCGCGCACCTGGGCCGCACCACGCAGGTGTGGGATGCGAAGGTGACGCATCGCGAAAGCGGCCGGACGATCGCGCTGTTTCGTTGCACGCAGATGGTGTTGTACGCCAAGTCCGGCGGCTGAGCGCGCCGCGCGCCCAGCCATTATTTGAGCCGCGGATTCAGCACATCCCGCAGTTGATCGCCGACCAGATTGATCGCCACGATGGTGATCAGCAGCGCGATGCCGGGAAAGAAGCTGATCCAGTATTTGCCCGACAGCAGATGCGTAAAGCCGTTGGAGATCAGCAGGCCCAGTGAGGGCGAGGTGATCGGCATGCCCAGACCGAGAAACGACAGCGTTGCTTCGAGTGCAATTGCATGCGCGACCTGCACCGTGGCCACCACGATCAGCGGCGGCAGCACGTTGGGCATGATGTGGCGCAGCACGATGCGCATGGGGCTGTAGCCGAGGCACACCGCGGCGTCGACGTATTCGCGGCGTTTTTCCACCAACGCCGCGCCGCGCACAGTGCGTGCATAGTAGGCCCACTGCACGGTGATCAGCGCGATTATGATCTTGTCGACGCCCTGTCCCAGCAGGGCAAGCAGGATCAGCGCGACGAGAATCGATGGGAACGACAGTTGCAGATCGACGACGCGCATGATGACGGCTTCGACCCAGCCGCCGGCGTAGGCCGCGACGAGGCCGACGATGACGCCGATGGCCAGCGCCGCCACGGTGGCGAAAACGCCGACCCCGAGACTGATGCGCAGGCCGTAAAAGATCGCAGACAGCATGTCGCGTCCCTGATCGTCGGTGCCGAACACGTAGGGCCAGCCGGCGGCGCTCTTGCTGCCGGGTGCGAGCTTACTGTCCATGATATCGAGTTGCTTCAGGTCGTACGGGTCCTGCGGCGAGATCAGCGGCGCACACAGCGCCGCGCCCAGAATCAGCAGCAATACGATGAATGCCGCCACCGCGATGCCGCTGCGCGCGTAGCCGGCGGTAAATTCGCGCAAGGGGGACGATGCCGGCAGCACCGCGGTGTTCATGCGCGCGCACCCGACAGGCGCACCCGCGGATCGAGCGCCGTATACAGAATGTCCACCGCCAGATTGATCAGAATAAACAGAAATACGATGATCATCAGGTAAGCGACGATCACCGGCCGGTCGAGCACATTGATCGAATCGATCAGCAATTTGCCCATGCCGGGCCACGCGAAAATGGTTTCGGTGACGATGGCAAACGCGATCAGCGAGCCGAATTCCAGCCCCGCCACGGTGACGATGGGAATCAGGATGTTTTTCAGCACGTGGATGGAAACCACGCGCCGCTCGGGAACGCCCTTGGCGCGCGCAAAGCGCACATAGTCTTGCAGCATGGCCTCGCGCGTGCCTGCGCGCGTGAGACGTATCAGCAGTGACAATTTGAACAGCGCGAGATTGGTGGCCGGCATCAGCAGATGCAGCCAACCGTCCCGGGTGAACAGACTCAGTTGCAGTCCCAGCACGTCGACGGTGGCGCCGCGCCCGGTCGACGGCAGCCAGCCGAGCCATACCGAAAAAATCATGATCAGCATCAGTCCCACCCAGAACGTCGGCAGCGAAAAGCCGAGGATGGATCCGGCCATGATGCTCTTGGCGGCGGCGGAATCGGGCTTCAGTCCCGCCCACAGGCCCAGTGGCAGACCGATGACGATGGCGATGATCATCGCGGCGAGGGCAAGTTCGACGGTCGCCGGCATGCGCTGCAGAATCAGCTGCAGCGCCGGCACGTTGGCGGCAAAGGAATTGCCGAGGTCGCCGCGCAAGGCGGCGGTGACAAAATTCCCGTATTGCTCCCACACCGGCCGGTCGAGTCCCAGTGACGCGGTGACACGTGCGATTTCCGCTTGATCGGCCTGCGGATTGATGAGGATATCCACCGGGTTGCCGATGGCGTAAACGCCGACGAACACCAGCGCGGACATGACCAGCAGCGCCAGCAGGCTTTGTGCCAGGCGGCGGACAACGAAGGAGAGCATGAAGAGCGTGTACCCTGGAGACGCGCATACCGCGTCCAGCTAGGATTTCATATTGCGATGCGATGCGCAAGACGCGGCGGCGATCACGCGGCGCAAGCGCGCGCTTTTCTTGCGATGGGGTTACGATAGCGCCCTTTCTATTTCAGCCCCGAGGATTTCGATGAAGCGCATGCTATTTCTCCTGTTGTGTGGCGTGGCACCGATGGCGGCCGCGCAGTCCTACCCGTCCAAGCCGATCCGTCTGGTGGTGCCGTATCCGCCGGGCGGGCCGACCGATTTCGTGGGGCGTGCCGTCGCGGCCAAGCTCTCCGAATTGCTGGGCCAGCAAATGGTGGTGGATAACCGCCCCGGCGCCGGAACCGTGATCGCGAGCGAGATGATCGCGCGTGCCGCGCCCAACGGCTACAACCTGCTGTTCGGCACCGGCGGCGGCACCTTTCTCGCGCCGCTGATCCTGCCCAAGGTGCCGTACGATCCGCACAAGGATTTTGCGCCGGTGGCCATGCTGGTGATGAGTCCGCAGGTGCTGGTGGTGCATCCGTCAACCGGCGCAAATTCGGTGAAGGAGCTGATCGCCGTGGCCAAGGCCAAACCGGGGCAGTTGAATTTTTCGTCGGTCGGCACCGGCACCTCGCCGCATCTGGGCGGCGAGCTGTTCAAGGCGCTGGCGGGCGTGGACATTCTGCATGTGCCGTACAAGGGAACCGCGCCATCGATGACGGACCTGATCGCGGGCCGCGTGCAGCTCGCGTTCAGCAGCATCCCCACCGTGCTTGCGCATGTGCAGGGCGGACGCCTGAAAATGCTCGGCACGGGCGGCAGCAAACGCTCGCCGGCATTACCCGGTATCGCACCGATCGCCGAGACCTTGCCCGGGTTTGAACTGGTGACCTGGTACGCGTTGTTCGCGCCTGCCGGCACACCCGCCGTGATCATCAACCGGCTGAACGCGGAAACCGCCAAAGTGCTGAAGGATGCCGATATCCAGAAGCGCTTTGGCGATCAGGGACTGGAGCCAACGACCATGACGCCGCAGGAACTGAAACGCTATACCGTGAACGACAGCAGCCGCTGGTCGAAGCTGATCAAGGCAGCGGGCATTGGCTCAAAGTGAATTTCATAAGTATTTGTTTTTAAATGATATTTTATAGAATTCACTGCGGGCCGTAACACGACGGGAGACGGCATCATGAGCGTGCGCTGGGGCATCATCGGGTTGGGCGACATTGCGGAGAACAATTTTGTGCCGGCACTGGCGAAGGCCGCCGACGCGCAACTGCTGTCGGTGTATTCGCGCAGCGCGGAAAAGGGCAAAGCGTTTATCGCAAAGTATGGCGTCCCGCGCGCCTTCGACAACCTCCAGCGCATGCTGTCCGATCCCGAACTGGATGCCGTGTACATCGCCAGTCCCAATGCTGTTCACGCCGATCAGGCGGTGGCCGCCGCGCGCGCGGGCAAACATGTGCTGTGCGACAAGCCGATGGCGCTGACTGAAGCGGACGGCGAACGCATGATCCGCGCCGCCGACGACAACAAGGTGCGCCTCGATGTCGCCTATCGCCAGCGCTACCACCCGGCGCACGAGGAGGCATGCCGCAGAGTGCAGTCCGGCGTGCTGGGCGAGATACAGCTGGCGCGGGCGCAGAATTTCAGGGGCGGCACGCGCCCGTACTGGCCCCATCAGCCGGGCTGGCGCAACGATGCGGCGCTCGCCGGCTCCGGCTCCATCGTCGCGCAGGCGGTGCACTCGGTGGATCTGCTGCGTTACCTGATGGACAGCGAAATCGTCGAGGTGCGCTGCATCACCGATGAAAATCCGCCCGAACGCCTGTTCGAGGAGGCGACCGTCAGTGTGTTCAAGTTCGCCAATGGCGCGCTGGGTCACGTGGCATCGGGCGCTGTCGTGCCGCGTTCGGACAATGATGCCGTGCTGTATGGAAGCGCCGGCAAGATCGCCTGCCTTGGCACATTGGGCCGCAGTGAGGGCAGCGCAACGCCCGAAGTGGTGGTATCGGGTGCCGGCCGGCAGGAGCGACTGCCGTATCCCCACGACAATCCGATCACCCATACCACGCGCCTGATCGACGCCTTCGGCCGTTCCCTCACGCACGGCGAGCAGACGCACATGTCCGCGCAAAACGGATTGCAGATGATACGCATTGCGAGTGCAATGCTGGCCTCCAGCCGGCATGGGCGGGCGGTGCGTGTCGCTTGAGCGCCGGCGTTCAGCCGTAACATCGTGCGCCGCGCATGCGCCCGGCGCGCAGGCGAAACCAGGCCGTGCTTACCGGAGAAGGCCCAGATGGCCGAGCACGAAATCGGCGATCCGCGGCGGCTGGTTCAGATCGAGCTGCGGCAGCGGCGTATCCACCCGCGCGTCGCTCGCCACCGCGACAATATTGCGATCGTGCGGATGCAGCAGCGGCTCACCCACCGCCGCGCGGTAGACCTCGATCTTGGGAATGTGTTCGTGCTTGAAGCCTTCCACCAGCACCAGATCGCACGGCGACAAGTGCATCAGCTGCTGGTTCAGGTCCGGTTCGGCCGCGCCGCGCAGTTCATGCATCAGTACCCAGCGCCGCGATGAGGTCACCAGCACTTCGCTGCAGCCCGCGTGGCGATGCCGGTACGAATCCTTGCCCGGCGTGTCGACATCAAAGGTGTGATGCGCATGCTTGATCAGCGACACCTTGATCCCGCGCGCCGTGAGCAGCGGAATTAATTGCTCGATCAGCGTGGTCTTGCCGCTGCCGCTGTAACCGGCGAAGCCAAATATTTTCATACCGACGCCGTCTCTTAACTATTTGTTTTTAAATAAGTTTATTCAACGCGCGCGCCGTGCCGTTCGAGCGAAACCGCCTTGATCAGCGCGTACACATCGATCCCCGGCGCCAGCGCCAGCGCGCGTGCGGCGCGCCGCGTCACGCGTGAACGCAGCGTTGCCGCGCCGACCGCTATTGTGACACTCACACTGTCGCCGCGCGACGTATCGATTTCGCGCACGGTGCCGCGCAAAATATTCTGGATGCTGATGTGCCGCGGCGCCTCCAGTGCCAGCGACACCTCGCGCGCGCGTATGCGCACGCGCACCGCCTCGCCCGCCTGCACATCGCTGCGGCCCACGGTCAGCGTGCCGCCGTTGAACGCCAGCGTGGCCACGCCATCGGCCGCGTCAATGGCCTGCACGCGGGCTTCAATGATCACACCGCCGTCGAATATGCCGGCGCGCTCGCGCAGGTCCGGCCGCCCCATCACCGCCTCCACCGGCCCGGCGGCTACCACCTGGCCGTCCGCGAGCAGCA
The DNA here is from genome assembly GCA_902825845.1 of uncultured beta proteobacterium. Classification (GTDB taxonomy): domain Bacteria; phylum Pseudomonadota; class Gammaproteobacteria; order Burkholderiales; family SG8-41; genus UBA5216. Next base: position 45,109 of record CADECM010000006.1, on the reverse strand, counting down.
CCACCTGATCGGCGAGCTGCAGTACTTCCTCCACCGCATGGCTCACATACACCATGGGAATGCGCATGCGATCGCGCAGCAGCCGCAGATAGCGCAAAATTTCATCCTTGCGCTGCGCATCCAGCGCCGCCAGCGGCTCATCCAGCAGCAACAGCCGCGGATCGGACAGCAGCGCGCGGCCGATGGCGACGCGCTGCTTTTCGCCGCCGGACAAATCGGCGGGGTAACGCGCGAGTAGCGGTTCCAGACCCAGCAGTTCGACAATATGCCGCGGCTGCGCCAGATCCGGCGCATGCGCTGCCGCGGCAGCATCGTGCCCATAGAGCAAATTGCGCTGCACGGTGAGGTGCGGAAACAGCCGCCCTTCCTGAAACACATAGCCGATGCGGCGTTTGTGCGCCGGCACATTGATGCCTCGCGCGCGGTCAAACAGCACCTCGCCGTCGATCTCGATATGCCCGTCATCGGGCGTCAACAGACCCGCGATGATATTCACCAGCGACGTTTTGCCGGCGCCCGAACGGCCGAACAGCGCCGTCACATGCGCCGATGCTTCAAACGCGATGGCCAGTGACAGGCGGCCGACACGGTGCGCGATGTCAACCTTCAGCATCCCGGCCTTTCAACCGCCGCGTGGCGCGACGCGCCAGCACCTCCGAAATAAACAGTGCCGCCACCGACAGCAGCACCGCCAGCAGGCTCAGGCGCAGCGCGTTTGCATCGCCGTTGGGCACCTGGGTATAGGTGTAGATGGCCAGCGGCAGCGTGCGCGTCTCGCCCGGAATGTTCGACACAAAGGTAATCGTTGCGCCGAATTCCCCGAGACTGCGTGCAAACGACAGCAGCACGCCGGTGATGATGCCGGGCAGTGCCAGCGGGAGCGTGATGGTGGCCAGCACCCGCACACGGTTGGCGCCCAGCGTGCGCGCCGCGGCTTCGAGCTTTTCATCGATGTTTTCCAGCGACAGGCGTATCGCGCGCACCATCAGCGGGAAGCCCATCACCGCGCAGGCCACTGCCGCGCCGGTCCAGCGAAACGCCAGCACGATATCAAAATGGGCCTCGAGGAATGCGCCGAGCGGCCCGTGCCGGCCCAGCAGCAGCAGCAGAAAATAGCCGATCACCACCGGCGGCAGCACCAGCGGCAGATGTACCAGCGCATCAAACAGGCTTTTGCCGGGAAAGCGCAGCCGCGCCAGCACGTACGCCACCAGCAGTGCCGGCGGCAGACTGCCAGCAACGCTCCAGAACGCGATTTTCAGGCTCAGCCGCAGAACCTCCCATTCGTCGGCCGACAGATATCCTCCCATAGGCATTCAGTATGGCACGAAGCCATGCCTGCGGAAGATCGCGGCGGCAGCCGGCGACCGGATAAAGTCGAAAAAGGCGGCAGCCTCGGCGTTCTTCCCGCCCGAAAGCAACGCTGCCGGGTAAATGACCGGCGGGTGCGAATGCGCGGGAAATGCAGCCACGATGCGCACGTTTTTGTCCGCGACCGCGTCGCTGCGGTAGACAATCCCCAGCGGCGCCTCGCCGCGCGACACGAACAACAATGCCGCGCGCACGTTCTCGGTACGCGCCACCTTGTTCGCCACCGGCGCCCACAACCCCAGCTTTTCCAGCGCCGTTTTGCCGTATTTTCCGGCGGGCACGGCATCGGGATCGGCCATCGCCAGGCGCTGCCTGCCCAGCGCCTGCACCAGCGGCGCGCCCGGCTTGAGTTCGAGCGCAACCGTACTGGCGGCCGGGGCGATCAGCACGATTTCATTGCGCAGCAGGTTGACACGGCTGCCGGGCCGCAGCAGATTGCGCTGCGCCACGTAATCCATCCAATCGAGATCGGCCGCGATGAACAGATCCGCGGGCGCCCCGTTTGCGATCTGGCGCGCCAGCGCCGAACTTGCCGCATACGCAATGGCGATGCGTCCGCCGTGGCCCTTGTCTTTCTGGTAGCGCGCCGCGGCCTCGTCCAGCGCATCTTTCAGGCTGGCCGCGGCGAACACTGTCAAATTTTGCGATTGCGCCGTCGGCAGCAATCCCAACAGCAGGAAAACGGCGGCCAGGCCGCGCGTGAAACGCCGTGCCGGCACGCGATATCGCGGATGAAACATCATGAACGCTCCGGTCGATTCAACGTGGCGGTCATTATATTCCATTAAATATAGCGATGGATGGCCGCGCACGCCGGGAGGCATCCCGCGAAGGCATGCGCGCGGCGCGCTTAGCGGCGGGAGGACTTGCGCAGGCGCAGATTGTATTTGCGCAGATCGGCCGCAATCGCCGACGAAGCCTTGGATTCCATCTGACGAAAGACCCTGGTCGCTTCGCGGCCGAAGGCGGTCACCGCGGCGCCACCCCCGCGCTTTCCGCCAATCGCCGTGAGCACCACCGGTTCGGTGAAACTCTGATTGAGCGCATCCACCAGTTGCCACGCCCGGCGATAGGACATATCCATCGCGCGCGCCGCGGCGGAAATCGAGCCGGTCTCGTCGATGAGTTCAATCAGGCGCGCCTTGCCCGGCCCCATCGCGGGAAAGTCGGTCCCCAGCACGCGCAGGGTCAATCCAGGATATCTGTCCATGCCGCAATTCTAGTGTAGTGTTGCATTCCTGAAGGAACATTCAGGTGCTTACCTTCGCACGCGGTCCTGTCAAAACCCGGAACGTCATTCTGGCGAAGGCCAGAATCCAGGCGATAACCTGCGCCGCAGGCGCAATTTGGCAGTGCTGCGCACTGGAAATAACAACCTGGGTTCCAGCCTGCGCTGGGACGACCGACGTGGGTAAGCCGTGCCCTTAAGTCCCGAACAGCCTGCAACACGACACTAGCGGCGCCGCATGCAAGGCTGCACGCTTCACCCTGTCGACTGCCGTTTCGCGGCTTTAGCTGTAAAGCGAATGCGTGTTTAACGCGAGCGCAGCTTCGGGTCCAGCGTGTCGCGCAAGGCGTCGCCGAGCAGGTTGAACGCGAATACTGCCAGCGTGATCGCGAGCCCCGGGAATACCGCTACCCACACGGCGCTCTCGGCGTATAACGCCGCGCCGCCCTGCAGCATCAGACCCCATGCTGCATTGGGCTCCTGCACGCCCATGCCGAGATAGGACAGGGAGGCCTCGGTGAGGATGGCCTGGCCCAGAAAGCTCGTCAGCATGATGAGGTAGGCCGCCATGCAGTTGGGCGCCATGTGGCGCAGAATAATGCGCAGGTTGCTGAAGCCCAGCGCGCGCGCGGCATCGATGTACGGCAGTTCGCGAATGGCCAGCGCGCCGGAGCGCACCACACGGGCGCATTCCGGGACAAAAGGCAGGGCAATGGCGATGATCACTTTGTCGGTTCCGGTGCCGAACACCGCGACCGCGACCAGCGCCAGGATAATCAGCGGAAACGCGAGAAACACATCGATGATCCGTTGCACCACGAGGTCGAACCAGCCGCCGATGTAGGCGCTGGCCACACCCAGCACCAGCCCCAGTGTCGAACCCAGAATGGCGCAGGTAAAGCCGACGTAGAGGGCTGTGCGCGCCCCCCAGATGATGCGCGACAGGACATCGCGTCCGAACTGATCGGTGCCGAACCAGTATTCGGCATTGGGCGCCGCAAGCATCGTATCGTAGTGAGGTTCCAGCGGGTCAAAGGGCGCCAACTGCGGCGCGAACACCGCCATGACGATCAGAAGCATCACGCCCGACGCGCTCACTGCTCCCAGCGGCTGGTTGCGCGCCCACGTCCACAGTGCACGGACAAAGGGCCGTCTCGCCGCGGCAAGCGGCGCTACCACGTCGGCGGCGGGAGGGCGTTCAGCCATTACTCTTTCCATCGGGAATTGTCCCTAATTCCGGGTGTATGCGCGTGGGCGGCGAATCACGCGGACGGCAATGACGACCTGACGGGTGCACACGGGCGACACGGATGACCCGTGCGGCCAGCGGGCGCATGGTGCGGACTGGCTGTATTGAATTTAATGCATTGAGCGCGCCTGGTTTTCACCGTCAGTGGACAGGTTATGGTGTTACGAACGGCGTCGCGCTAACGCGAGCGCAGCTTGGGATCCAGCGTATCGCGCATGGCATCGCCGAACAGATTGAACGCGAAAACCGCCAGGGTGATGGCCAGTCCCGGAAACACCGCAATCCATGGCGCGGTCTCGGCGTAGGTTTCCGCGCCGCCCTGCAACATCAGACCCCACGCCGCGGTGGGCTCCTGCACGCCCATGCCGAGGTAGGACAGCGATGCCTCGATCAGAATCGCCTGACCGAGGAAGGTGGTCAACATGATGAGGTAGGGCGCCATGCAGTTGGGTGCCATGTGCCGCAGAATGATGCGCATGTGGCCATAGCCCAGTGCGCGCGCCGCATCGACGTAGGGCATCTCGCGAATCGCCAGCGCACCGGAGCGCACCACGCGGGCGCAGCGCGGGACAAACGGCAGCATGATCGCAAGAATCACCTTGTCCGGGCCCGTGCCGAAAACCGCGACCGCGGCCATCGCCAGGATAATCAGCGGAAACGCGAGAAACACGTCCATGATCCGCTGGAACAAAAGGTCGACCCAACCGCTGAAATAGGCGCTTGCCACGCCCAGCACCAGTCCCAGTGTCGCGCCCAGAATAGCGGAGGTAAAGCCGATGAACAGCGCCGTGCGTGCGCCCCAGATGATGCGCGACAGCAAATCGCGCCCGAACTGGTCGGTGCCGAGCCAGTATTGGACGCTCGGCGCCTGCGTCATTGCGCCATAATTGGTTTCCACCGGGTCGAACGGCGCGATCTGTGGCGCAAACACCGCGACCAGAATCAGAAAAATCACCATGAGCCCGCTTACGGCGCCGACCGGCTGGTTGCGCGCCCACGTGCCCAGCGCCGCCAGAAATGACTGTTTGGGCGCGACAACGTCTGCCACCGCTTGCGCACCCGGCAGCTTTGCAAGAATCGCTTCCTCGTTCATGGCACGCTCCTCAACTGTAGCGAATGCGCGGATCCATCCACGCGTAGCAGATGTCCACCAGGAAATTCACCATCACGAATATCATCACCACCAGCATGACCAGGGACTGGGTCATGGTGTAGTCGTTGTTGAGTACCGAGTCTACGAAGAGTTTGCCGACCCCGTTCAGGTTGAACACCTGCTCGGTCACCGCCAAGCCGCCCATCAGGAACGCGAACTCCATGCCGACGATGGTCACCACCGGCAACAGCGCGTTTTTGAGGGCATGCTTGCGTATGATGACCTTTTCCCACAGGCCTTTGGCGCGCGCGGTGCGCACGTAGTCCTCGCGCAGCACCTCGAGCAGGGCCGATCGCGTCATGCGCGTGACCACCGCCGAGTAGCGATAGCCGGTGGCCACCGTCGGCCAGATCAGCATGCTGAGATTGTAAAGCGGAGCTTCCCAGATCGGCTTGTAGGTAATGGGCGGCATCCACGGGGTTCCAAGAACATACTGCGTGGACATGAGCAATCCAAGGATGATCAGGATGCCGAGCCAGAACGACGGCGTGGCGATTCCCGCGATGCTGAAGGCCCGTACAACGTAATCGATCCAGGTATTTTGCTTGACTGCTGAAATCGTGCCGAGCGGGATGGCGATGATGACCCCGATGATCGTGGCCATGATGGCCACCTGCAGCGACAGCTCGAAGCGCAGTGCAATTTCCGTGAGTACCGGCTGACCCGTCCACATGGACGTGCCAAAGTCGAAACGCATGAGCCCCCATATGAAATTGATGAACTGCGTCATCATCGGCAGGTTGGTTCCCGAATCCTCGCGGCATTGGTCAAGGGCCCTTTGATCGAAATAGCCGCCGTCTCCCGACATGCGAATTTCGCAGATGTCGCCGGGAATCAGCCGCAGCATGATGAACACCAGCGCCGCCGCGCCGAACAGTGTCGGGATCACCAGCAGCAGGCGTTTGAGTATGTATTTGCGCATGATTTAGCCGAGCGGCCCGCCAGCCGTGTCCGCCAGGCGGACGCGGTTGGCGCGTGCCCGATCCTCCCGACGCATCATTTATCCAGCCACACGTTATCGAGCGCCTGGTTCAGGTAGTGACTGGGGCTGACCTTCCATCCTTTCACGTACGAGCGGTGGACGACGATGCGGTTCCACCACAGCACGGGGAACTGGTTGGCATGTGTGTCCAGCGTGAGCTTTGCGATTTCAAACATCAGCTTGCGCTGCGCCTTGACATCGGTCAGGCGCTGCATCTTGTCGTAGAGGGCATCGACTTCGCGGTCTTTGTATTGGTAGTAGTTGTTGCTGGCACGGTCATCGGACAGGTACTTGGTGACGTCGACCAGCGGGTTGATGATGGTATTGCACGAGGCGTCGGTGGAAACGTCAAATTCCTTGCTCCCGCGCTGGATGGCATAGAACGGCCCTGTCGGATGCGTTTCCATCTTGAAGTTGATCCCGACCTGCTTCCACTGGTCGATGAGCCAGGTGGCGATGATCTTGTAGGGCTGATCGACGCCGCGGACAATGAAAAGGTAGGTCTTGGACAAGTCCGCGCCCGACTCCTTGAGCAGCTTGCGCGCCTCCGCCCGGGATTTCTTGAGGTCCGGCCACCAGCCCGCAATCTGCTTGAGTTCCTCGTCGCTGGGGGACAGCGCATGGCCGGGGAAAGTTATGCCGGCCACGGTCTTTACAAGCGCGATCTTGGAGAGGTACTTCGCCCCGCCCCAGCGGTCCACCGCCAGTGACAGCGCTCTGCGCACACGCGCATCGTCGAAGGGCTTGCGCTTGTGATTGGGCGAGAACATGATTGGGCAGTTCCAGGTGCTCTCCTGCACGGTGACATCTTTGCCGAGGGCCTTGACCAGGTCGTCACGCGACGCGGGCGGGAAACCGCGGAACTCGATGTCCGCGCGGCCCCCGCGAATGGCCTGCACCCGCAGCGACTCCTTGGTGGCGAAGATGGCCCTGATGCCGTCGAGATAAGGCTGGCCTTTGTGGTAGTAGTTCGGATTACGGTCGCCGCGCATGAACGCACCCGCCTGGCGTTCCTTGAAGATAAACGGTCCGCTGCCGCCAATATTCGTCTCGTACCAGTGGATGTCCTTGTCCAGAATCTTCTTTTGGTAGATCCAGTTGAACGGTATCGCGAGCACGGGAATGAAGGCGTTGGTCGCGAACTTGAGCTTGAATACCACGGTGCTTTTGTCCGGATTGGTCACGCTCTCGACCATGCTGAACATGCCGCGGCGCAGGCTCCTCACGCCCTTGGGCGGGAAAATTATCTTGTTGAACGACGCCACCACGTCGTCTGCCGTCATCGTTTCGCCGGTGTGAAACTTCACGTCGTCACGTAGCTTGAAGGTGTAAACCTTGCCGTCGTCAGTCGGCTCCGGCACCTTGCCCGCGCACACATCGCACACAAAGTCCGTGGTCGTGGAGGGATTATTCGGATCGACCCGGATCAGAACACTGTAATAGGGGCGGATCGGCTGCAGCATCGCGAAGGTGCCCTCGCGGTGTCCGTCGTAGCCAGGCGGCTCGGCGGGTACGACGTAATTGAGGGTGCCGCCGCGCTTGGGGGTCTGCGCCGCGGCCGGTATTGCCGTATGGACCGCCGCAATGCCCAGTACAGCGGCACATACTGCCTTGATTCGCGCAAGTTTCATATTGCCTCCTCACTTGATAAGACTGCCTGGGGCTCCTCGATAATCAGCGTTCCCTGGATGCTGTGCAGGATGCCAAACTTGTTGTTAAACACGCGGGCATGCGACCCAATGCCCAGCTGTCATCTGCCGCAGCTGAGGCACTTCCTTTTGGCAACTGTCCACCGCCAGCGGGCAGCGCGGATGAAAAACGCAGCCGCCGGGCGGGTTGATGGGGCTGGGTATTTCGCCCTTCATGGCTTTGTGGGTCCGTCCCTTTTCGAGTTCCGGATCGGGAATCGGCACCGCATCCAGTAGCGCCTGCGTGTAAGGGTGCAATGGGTTGTTGAACAATTCGTCCGCGTCGGCAATTTCCACCAGCCGCCCGAGGTACATCACGGCGACGCGGTGGCACAAATGGCGCACCACGCTCAGATCATGCGAAATGAACAGGTAGGAAAGGTTGAATTGATCGCGCAGGTCTTCCAGCAGGTTGATCACCTGCGCCTGGATCGAGACGTCAAGCGCGGACACCGCTTCGTCGCACACGATGAACTCGGGCTTGAGCGCCAGTGCGCGCGCGATGCCCACGCGCTGGCGCTGGCCGCCGCTCATTTCATGCGGATAGCGGTCCATGAACTTCGGATTCAGGCCGCACACCGACAGCAGCTCCGCCACCCGCGCCTCGCGTTCCTTCTGATTCGGGTGAATGCCATGCACCTTCATCGGCTCCCCGATAATCGTGCCCACCTTCATGCGCGGGTTGAGCGAACTGAACGGGTCCTGAAAGATGACCTGCATGCGCTGGCGTTTTTCATTCAGGCTGCCGCGATCCATGCCACACAGGTTCTGGCCCTCGAACAGGATCGAGCCCGATGTCGGATTCTCCAGGCGCAGGATGCAGCGCCCGGTGGTGGTCTTGCCGCAGCCGGATTCGCCCACCAGGCCCAGGGTTTCACCGCGCGCGATGGTAAAACTCACGCCGTCCACGGCCTTGACGGTTGCCGCCCGCTTGCGCACTATGCCGGCGGCAATCGTGAAGTGCATCTTGAGATCGTTGACTTCGATCAGCGGCGCGGCCGCCGGCAGCGCCGCGCCGGGCAGCACCATTGCTTCAGCAACCACCGTCATGATGCCACCTTGAGCAGGCGTTCAAGCTGCGCTTTCTCGAAGCACGCGGTGGCATGTCCGGTGGCCACCGTTTCGAGCTTTGGCGTCTCGCGCGCGCATTGATCGGTGGCGAAACCGCAGCGGGGCCGGTAGGCGCAACCGGTGATCTCCTGCGTCAGGTCGGGCGGCTGGCCGTTGATCGGGATCAGGCGTTCGCCGCGGGGCCGGTCCATGCGCGGAATGCTGCGCAGCAGCCCCAGCGTGTAGGGGTGAACCGGGCGGTGATAAATATCGGTGGCGGTGCCGCTTTCCACAATCTTGCCGGCGTACATGACGTTGACGCGTTGGGCGTAACGAGCGACCACGCCGAGGTTGTGCGTGATGATGATCAGCGCCACGCCAAAACGTTGGGTGAGGTCGCGCATCAATTCGAGGATTTGCGCCTGGATGGTTACATCCAGCGCCGTGGTCGGCTCATCCGCGATGATCAGCTTCGGCTTGCATGACAGCGCCAGTGCAATCATCACACGCTGGCGCATGCCGCCGCTCAGATGGTGGGGGTACTGCTGCAGCCGCCGCGCGGCTTCGGAGATGCCCACCATGTCCAGCAGTTCGACCGCGCGCGCCTGTGCCGCGTCCGCACCGATTTTGAGGTGCAGTTGCATCCCTTCGCACAGCTGCTGGCCGATGGTGAGCACCGGGTTGAGCGAGGTCATCGGTTCCTGAAACACCATGGCGATTTGGCCGCCGCGCACGGCGCGGATGTCCGCATCACTCAGCGCGAGCAGGTCCTGACCGTCGAAGCGGATACTGCCGCTCGCGATCCGCCCCGGCGGATCGGGAATCAGGCGCAGAATCGACAATGCCCCGACGGATTTGCCGCAACCCGATTCGCCTACGATGCCGACCGTTTCGCCCTCGTCGACGGTGTAGGCAATGCCGTCAACCGCACGCACAGTACCGGCCGATGTGTCGAACTGCGTGTGAAGATTATCGACTTCCAGGAGTGCTGGCATGTCGGTTCTATGCCTCCTCGGATGCGGAAATTTATCGGTTACTGTTTGAATTCATGATAGCCCGCACGCCATAAATGTCTGCCCGGACGAATACTCAGGTAAATCCACCTACAGAGCGGCGAGTACGGTTTGTCGCCAAGTTCCCGGTTTAATGGCTAAGCCCTGGGCTTCAAGCAATTTTGTTGCGGCGCACTACGGGTTTGATGCAAGCCGCTGCGCTTGAGTGTTGCAACCGGATCGCCGTGCGGGACAGGCAAGACAGGGATGGGAGGGGTTCCTCGCTGCGTGATGGTTGCGGTTTCAAGGGGGGGGGCTTCGCGCGTTGCGCGGAACGTGTGCGCGATAGTGTGTGCGAGCCAGCGCAGACCGGGCGTATGATGATGGCAAGTTGTCGCACTAAAATGCCATGGCGATATTCCGCCGATCCATTCAAACGATTTGTGAGGAAATGAATATGAGCGTTTTGCGGTCGATTGCCCTGTCGGGGAGTATTGTTCTGATTACCTGCGGCTTGGCATTGGCGCAGGATCAGTCGTATCCGTCGCGGCCGGTGCGCGTGGTGGTGGTATTTCCGCCGGCGGGCGCCACCGATATCGTGGGACGACTTGCATTTCAGAAAGTGAGCGAGCAGCTCGGCCAGCAGTTCATCATCGACAACCGCGCCGGCGCGGGCGGAACGATTGGTGCCGCACTGGCAGCGAAGAGCCCGCCCGACGGTTACACCGTCATGGTGTATTCGACGACGCTGGTCGCCAATGCGCACATTTACAGGAAGCTGCCGTATGACGCGCTGACGGACTTCATCGGGATTACGCCGCTGGCACGTCTGGTCGGCGTGCTGTCGGTGCATCCGTCGCTGCCCGTGCGCACGGTCAAGGAGTTCGTCGCGCTGGCCAAGGCGCGGCCCGGCGAGATCAGTTACGGTTCCGCCGGCATAGGGGCCTACCAGCATCTGGCGGGCAGCCTGTTCGCCAGCATGGCGCGGATCAACATGGTGCACGTGCCCTACAAGGGCGGCGGTCCGGCCGCGACGGCTACCGCGGCCGGCGAGGTGCAGGCGCTGCTGACGCCGATTGCCGAGGCACTGCCGCACATGAATTCCAAACGCGTGCGTCCGATCGGAGTATCGTCCGACAGGCGCGTGCCGTTGTATCCGCAGCTGCCGACGATCGCGGAAACGCTGCCGGGCTTCGAATTTACCTCATGGATGGGCAGTTTCGTTCCGGCTGGTACGCCACGGCCCATCGTCGACAAACTCAACGCCGAACTCAAAAAGGCCGTGTTCAGTCCGGGCGTGGTAAAGAACTTCAACGCACAGTCGCTCGACCCCATGCACATGAGTGCCGATGATTTCGCCAAATTGCTCAAAGCCGACTACGATAAATACAAGGAGGTGGTGCGGTTATCCGGGGCGCGCATCGAGTAGCGCGCCGCGTTGGTCGGGTCCGGGTTAATCGTCAGTCGTTCTGAAAAAAGAAGGGGCGCCAGTGGCGCCCCTTCGTGTGATTAACGTAACTATTTGTTTTTATTGATTATTTTTTGGAGTACTTGCCGCTGAGCTGTGGCGACAGGCCCTCCAGTTTCAATTCGGCGCGTTCGAGGCGCGTCTTGCGGTCCCAGGTGCGCTTCAGGTCGTCCTTGATGTTGAAGGTGAGACGGCCGCAGCGCTCGACTTCGAGTTCGACCTTGTCGCCATCCTGCAAGCCGAACAGGCCGCGATGGTTGGTGCCGGTGGCGATGATGTCGCCGGGCTCCAGCGTGTGGATGGAGCTCAGCCACTCGATGCAGCGCGGAATCTTGTGCGCCATGTCGTCGGTGTTGAAGTTCTGCTTGAGCGCGCCGTTGACCCACAACTTGATTTGCAGCTTGTGCGGATCGGGAATTTCGTCCGCGGTGACGATGAACGGGCCAATCGGCGCAAACGTGTCGCGGCACTTCATCTGGAAAAACACATTGCCCGGCGGCGGCAGGCCGCGCGCGGAGCCGTCGATGAAGCACATATAGCCGAAGATATGCTTCATCGCATCGGCCTGGCTGACGTTGGTCGCGCGTTTGCCGATGATCAGCGCAATTTCAGCTTCGCCTTCGAACAGCGTCGCGGGCACGTCCGGCAGCACCATGGTGTCGCCATTGCCAATGATCGAATTCGGCAGCTTCTGGAAGGCATTGATCGGCGCCGGCGCATCGCGCGTGCCGTCCTCCATGTAGTTGACCGCCATGCAATCGATGGTTTGCGGGCGCAGCAGCGGTGGACGGATGCGCACGCTGGCGAGCGGCACGCCGGTGCCGGCGGCGGCCGCTGCTTCCAGCTTGCCGCGCCAGGCGTCGAAGTCGGCGATCAGGTTGTTGATGAGATCGTGCGGGCCGGTATGCGGTATCGATTGCACCACCGCGGAGACATCGACCACATTGTCGCCTTTGACGACACCCAGCTTGAAATCATTGAAATACATCAGTTTCATGGTGGTTCCTTTGGTTGGCTATGAATGGGAATGGTCGGGCGGCCACGGCAGCGCGCACCGGCCTGGCCGATGTCCGCGCAGGCTCTGCGCGCACGCCGGAGAATCTGTCGCACCCCTGTATTGTGGCATAGAGCGGCACGCTGTTGGCATTCTGCAAAAGTTCCGGTGAACCGCTGATGCGCGCAGCCTGGCGGTGCCGCGCGGGGACAGGGCGCCCCGCGATGCGGCATGGCGCATGGGGGACGCCGCCGCGGTGTGATGGCGTTGCGCCGCAAGCGCTGCGCGGCGATCGCCCGCGGCGTCATGGGAAACAGCCATTTTCATTCTTCATATTTGTCCGGCATGAGCAGCGCAGGGCTATGCCGAGGGTTAAGTAATTTCACCAATGTGCTCCGATCCACGCGATGTGATACGCATAGGATGGCAAACTTGCATGGAGTTGGCGAACAGCAGTAAGCGGCCCAGAAAAATTCGGCGGCAATTGCCGCATACGACGAGGAGAAATGATATGCAGTTGATTCGCATGATGGGGGTGTGCACGGGCATTGCACTACTGGCCTGCGGTGGTACGGTACGGGCACAGGCCTATCCGTCAAAGCCGGTACGGGTGGTGGTGGTGTTTGCGCCGGGCGGGGCTACAGACATCGTCGGACGTCTGGTGTATGCCAAAGTGGGTGAGCAACTCAACCAGCAGTTTATTATCGATAACCGGGCGGGTGCCAGCGGCACCATCGGCGCCACAATCGCCGCCAGGAGTCCGCCGGACGGGTACACCGTGATGGTCTATTCGACCACGCTGATCGCCAGCGCGCATTTGTACAAGAAGCTGCCGTACGATGCGCTCAAGGATTTCACCGGCATAACACCCGTGGCGCGGCTGGTGCTTATACTGGGGGTTCATCCGTCGCTGCCGGTGCGCTCGATCAAGGAATTGATTACGCTGGCCAAGGCGCGGCCAAACGATGTCGCCTACGCGACGGCGGGCGTGGGCGCATTGCAACATCTGGCGACGACGTTGTTCGCCAACATGGCGGGCATCAGGTTGACGCATGTGCCGTACAAAGGCGGCGGCCCGGCGGGCGTTGCGCTGGCCGGCGGCGAAACGCAAATGATGCTGACGCCGATTTCGGAACTGCTTCCCCATCTCAAATCGGGCCGTCTGCGTCCGATCGCCGTATCGACTACACAACGCTACGCCATGTATCCCAATCTGCCGACGATCGGTGAAACCGTTAAAGGTTACGAATTTACCTCGTGGATGGGGACCTTTGCGCCGGCAGGCACGCCGAGGGCCATCGTGGAGAAGCTCAACGCAGAACTGAAAAAGGCGGTCGCTGATCCGGGCGTTGCGGGCAACCTGACGGCGCAGGCGCTGGATCCCATGCACATGGGCGTGGACGAATTCGCGACCTTGCTCAAGTCCGAGTATAAAAAATACGGGGATATCGTGAAGGCGTCGGGCATAACGCTTCCGCAATAGCCCGGCCTGTTGCAGGGATCGCGCTGGAGGCACGAGCGATCCCTTGCGTCCTGTGTATGGGGCGCTGTACACCGCATCGCGATCGGGTGCGTGGCGTTCCGCTTGCCGCCGCGCGGTATCGCGGCACAGGGAAAAGGAATGGTATTCTCTGGGCTGCGTAAATCCCGATCGCGTGGTGGCGGAGCCGTGAGGATGCCTGCAGAAAATCCCGCGTCAAGAAGGCGGCTGCCGGGGGTCGAGCCATCCATACGTCGTTAAACAGCGAGGAGTGATTTTCATGAAATTGTTTGCGCGCCGCATCATGTGCCCGATTGCCGTCGCGCTTGCAACTGCCGCCAGTTGCGCGACCGCGCAGCCGTGGCCATCGAAGCCTATCCGCTTTATTGTTCCCTGGCCCCCGGGTGGCGGCGCGGATGTGCTCTCGCGATTGCTTGCGCCGAAATTGTCGGAGTTCGTCGGCCGCAACTTCATCATCGAGAACCGCCCCGGTGCTGCGGGTAACATCGGGACCGAAATCGCAGCGCGTGCGCCGGCGGACGGCTACACCATCGTGTTCGCTTACTCCGGCACGCATGCGATCAATCCCAGCCTGTACCGGAAAATGCCGTTCAAGGGCAGCGACTTCGCCCCCATTTCATGGCTGTCGCAGGTGCCGCAAGTCGTCGTGGTGCATCCCGCGCTGCCGGTGAAGAACATCAAGGATCTGATTGCGCTCGCGCGCGCGCGGCCGGGGCAACTCTCGTATGGCTCCAGCGGCAACGGCGCGGTCAACCATCTGGCGGGCGAATTGTTCAAGAGCATGGCCGGAATAAACATAGTGCATGTGCCGTACAAGGGCGGCGCCGCGGCGTCACTGGCCGTGCTCACCGGCGAGTCGCCGGTGATTCTGGGCGAACCGGCCGGCGTGGTGCCGTTCATTAACGCGGGCAAGTTGCGCGCCATTGCCGTCACCAGCGGCCGCCGTTCGCTGGGGATGCCGCAACTGCCCACGGTGACGGAGTCGGGTCTGCCGGGCTATGAGGTGACGTCGTGGAACGGTGTGCTGGCGCCTGCCGGCACGCCGCCGGACATCATGACCCGGTTGAATGCCGAGTTCGTCAAAGTCATTCGCGCGCCGGACATGCGCGAGAAATTGCTGGGGATGGGATTCGAGCCCGTCGGCAGCAGCGGCGAGGAATTCGCCGCGCACATCCGCGCGGAGACGGTCAAATGGGGCAAGGTCGTGGCGTCCACCGGCATGAAGATCGACTGACCGGTTCCTGCCGCCGTATGACGTTGGCGCTGTTATGTAACCGTATGATTTTATTTAATATTTTATAGCCGATCCACTCGCTTCCACCAGGCTGCACGAGCACCAGGGTGCGCGCGCGCCGCTTTCAGCCACAATCACCCCATGAATGGACCGAACCCGAATGCGCGCAGTTTCGCCGCCGTGAGCGTCGCGCAAGCGCTGCACAATGCGAATGCGCTGGTGCCCGCGCTGCGCGCACGCGCCGCGCGCGCGGAAGCCGAACGCGTGGTGTTGCCGGAAACCGTGGCCGACCTGCAGGCGATGGGCGCACTACGCGTGCTGCAACCCAAACGCTGGGGCGGCATGGAGCATGATTACATCTCCTATATCGACATCCCGATGGCTTTGGCGCGCGGCTGCGCATCAACCAGCTGGTGCGTGGTCAATCTGCTGATCCACAACTGGATGCTTGCGTTGTACGACGAGCGCGCGCAGGCCGACGTGTGGGGCGCCGATCCGGCGGTGATGATTGCCGCGGGCATCGCGTTTCCGCAGGGGCGCGCGCGCAAGGTGGATGGTGGCTATGTCCTCAGCGGCCGCTGGAATTTCTCCAGTGGCGTGCACGTGTCCGACTGGTGCATGCTGGCGGCCATTGTTCGCGATGGTGACCAACCGGTCGATTACCGCATGTGCCTGTTGCCGAAGTCCGAATACGACGTGATCGACGACTGGCATGTGATGGGCATGCGTTCCACTGGCAGCATGACGGTGACCGCAAAGGAGGTGTTTGTGCCCGAGTATCGCGCGCTGTGCATGCTGGATGCGCGTGGTGGCGATACCTTTCCCGGTGCCAGGACCAATCCGAACCCCTTGTATCGGGTCTCGCTGGCGGCGATGGGCGGCCATGGCATCGCGTCAACAGCCGTGGGCAACGCCATGGCGGCCCTGGAATTCACCCGTGACATGGTGAAGGAACGCAGCACCAACTATACCGGCTCACGCATGCGTGATTTTCAGACGGTGCAGTTGCGCGTGGGCGCGGCCGGCGCACGCATCGACGCCGGGCGGCAGATGCTGCGCAGCGATGCGCTGGAAGCGATGGAGACGGCGCGCTGCGGCGTCATGCCCGACCTCGAAACCAAACTGCGCTACAGGCGCAACGCAGCCTACGTCGCGCAACTCGCCACCGAGGCCGTCGACATGCTGCACACCGTAACCGGCGCCACCGGCATCTACAACACCTACCCGCTGGAACGCATCTTTCGCGACGCGCACGCGCTGGCCGCGCATATCAGCCTGAATTTCGACGCACAGGCGGCGACTTGGGGGCTGGCAACGCTGGGGGGCGACGTCAATATGCCGACGCTGTAGTGTATGAGTGGCGGAAGAGAGTGGGAGTCGAACCCACACAGAACTGATAACAGCCCTCACCGGGTTTGAAGTCCGGCCGCCCCACCGGGAGCGATTCCCTTCCCTTGCTGCTTTGCTGCTGAAGGCGGAATTGTAATTCGTTAGCGCCGGTTCCGCCTGTTTCATTCAGTACTATTCATCACGCCAGACGCGCGCGGATCTCCGCGGCGGCCTTTTTGCCATCGGCAATCGCGTCGTCAATGAGACCCCCGCACCCGCTGCGCACGGCGCCTGCTGCCCACACGCCGGGCAGGCCTGTCTCCAGCTTGTCATTGGCGGTGACGCGGCCGCTGGCGTCACGCTTGACAGTGTCCGGCAGGAATTCGGCGTTGGCGGCGAGTCCTGCGTAGGCGAACAGGCCCGCGCAGGGCACGTCTTCGCTGCGGCCGTCGGCATGCTTGAGGGCGACTTTCTCCACCATCTGCCCGCCACCCACCGCGGTGACTTCGGCGCTGAAGGTGGTTTTGATTTTCGGCTGCGCGGTGACCGCCTGCTGAAAATGCGCCTGCGCGTCGAACGCAGCGCCACGGTGCACCAGGCGCACTTCCTTGCAGTACTGCGCGAGCACCAAGGCTTCCTGCAGGGCTGAATCGCCACCGCCCACCACCACGGCGGTTTCGTTCTGATACATGGGGCCGTCGCAATCCGCGCATTGCGAAACGCCCTTGCCTTCGAACTCGCTTTCGCCGGGAATGCCGAGGCGCTTGATGCGCGCGCCGGAGGCGATGACAACGCCGCGAGCCGTGCGCGCGCCACCGTCGGTCAGAACCTTGACCGTGCCGTCCGCGACTTCGAGGCCGGTGACCGGCTCGTTGATGCTTTCCACGCCGGCGTTGGCGGCGGCTTCGACCAGTGACGAGGCGAACTCGGCGCCGCTGGTGGCCCCTGCCGGCGCGGGATCCAGTTCATTGATGTTGAGGATCAGCCCGCCAAAAATCTGCGCTTCCATGGTCGCCACCTTGAGGCCGCCTTGTGCGAGCTCGCCGGCGGCGGTGAGTCCGGCGACACCTTCGCCAATCACAATCACATCAAAATCGGTTGCCATTGCAAAATCCTCTGTGAAATTATCTGCGGTAGTAGTTGTTCGGACGGCGCTGGTTCGCCGGCTTGTTCGAGGACGGCGGCAGCTGTGCCGGCCGCGGCGCGGCCAGCAGCGGCTTGGCGGGGATTTCCGCCGCGCCCAGTATCGGCACGAAATCCTTGCGCATCTTGCGCGTGTCGCCGATGCGCTGGGTGACGCCCAGTGTGTCCATGAATTCGAGAATTTCAATCGCCAGCCCGCGGCCGAGGCCCGTCCAGTCGCGATACTGGGCGGCGGTGAATACGCCATTGGGCTGTGCCTGTGCCGTGGCTTGCGCAGTTGCGGCCAATTTGGCGAGCGTGGCTTTGGTGTAGAAACGCTCCGGCGGCACGCGCATCACGTCGCCGCTTTTGGCCTTGCGATAGAGGAAATCCTTGACGATGGCATCCTTGAGTTTGAGCTGCACGGCAAGGTCTTTGATCACCGGCGCATTGAAGCCGGCCGCCTCCAGTGCGGGCTGCACCAACTGCCACATTTTTTCGTCGGCGGTGTTGGCTGTGGTGCTGTGTGCCGGCAAGCGTGCGATGGAACCGCTGGTTTCGATCTTGCGGGTGTCGGCCAGCGCGCGCAGCATCGTGCCAAAGGCATCGCCGGATAACTCCGGCGCGAGCGCCTTGCGCAGGGTTTCGGCCTCTTCGCCCGCGGCCTGCGGCTGCGCCTTGTGAAACGCCGAGAGGTGCGGCACCACTGCGTCGAGAATTTGCTGCTGCCGCGCGCGTGGCACGCCGATGCGGGTGTCTTTGCCGATTTGTACCAGCGCTGCCTTTTCATAGAGCGCAGCGGCGTGCGCTGCGGGCATATTGAACAGGGTTTCGAAGCGTTGCAGATCCACTGGACGATTCAGTTTGATCAGCGCGTCCAGCGTGGCCTGAGGCGTCGGTTGCTCGAGCGCGGCGAGTTCGGCCTCCCGCGCGTCGCGACTCTTGCGCTGGGTGGTGACAAATGGGTCGAGCACGATGCCGCCGCCCAGCGTGCGGGTGGCGGACTGGTCGCGCAGAATGAAGCGATCGCCATGCAGGGCGCCGATCGGCTTGTCGAGCTGCAATTGCACAATGGCCGATGCGCCGGGCGCGATGCTTTCGCCGCGGCGTATGGCGAGCCGCGCGGTGACATCGGCGGTGGCGAGGTGCAAATGCACCGGCGTCCAGTGTTTGAGCGATTGCGTTTCACTCGCCAGCACGCTGACACGGCCAGCGATACGTTGCGTGGGCTGATGAATTGCCGGTGCCAGCACCCAGTCGCCGCGGCTTACGGCTTCAAGATCGGTGCCGGTGAGATTCAATGCGCAGCGCTGCCCGGCAACGGCCTGCTGTGCGGCCTTGCCCTGAATTTGTATGCCGCGCACGCGCACCTCATTGCCGGCAGGCGAGATCACCAGCCGGTCGCCGGGAATGACCTTGCCGTTGAACACGGTTCCGGTGACGACGGTGCCGCTGCCCGGCACGCTGAAGGCGCGGTCGGCGGCGTAACGGAAATGCTGGTCGGCGCTGGTACGCGAGGTCTGCGCGGCGGCTTCACGTTTGAGCATCTCGCGCAGTTCGCTGATGCCGGCGCCGCTGACGGCAGAAACCGGCATCACTTTCGCGTTGGCGAACGGGGTGGACGAGAGCAGTGCCGAGACGTTTTCGCCGACCTGGTTGACGCGCGTTTCGTCCACGCGGTCGACTTTGGTGATGACTACCGCGCCGCGCTGGATGTGCAGCAGATTCAGGATGTTCAGGTGTTCCAGCGTCTGCGGCATCACGCCGTCATCGGCGGCGACCACCAGCAGCGCGTAATCGATGCCGCACACACCCGCAAGCATGTTGCGCACAAACCGCTCGTGGCCCGGCACGTCGACAAAGCCGATCAGCTCGCCGTTTGGCAGCGGCAGATAGGCAAAGCCGAGGTCGATCGAAATGCCGCGCGCCTTTTCCTCGGGCAGACGATCGGTGTCGACGCCGGTCAGCGTTTTCACCAACAGGGTTTTGCCGTGATCGATATGGCCTGCCGTGGCGACTATCATTGTGTTATTGTAAGTATTTGTTTTTAAACAACTTTATGAAAAGCGTAGTTGCGGTAACTGGTGCAGGAACTCCGCTTCGTGCCGGGCATCCAGGCAGCGCAGATCGAGTATGAAAGCGCCATCGCGGATATGTCCAATCACCGGCACCGGCAACGCGCGGAACGCGAGCGATAGTTTGTCCGCAAAGGATCCCCGGCGTTTTCCAGCCGGCGTGATTGCAATGCCGGCGCTGGGTAACGAGTCCACCGGCAGCGAGCCGCTGCCAATCTGGCTGCCGCAGTCGATGACTGCGGCCTGAGCGCGTTCGCCAAGTGCCGCCTGCAGGTGCGGCAGCACGCGTTCGGCCTGCACCCGGATGTCGTCGCGTGTGCGTGTCAGCAGGCGCAGGGTGGTGACTTCCTCGCGCAGTTTTTCAGGATGCGTGTAGAGGCGCAGCAGTGCGTCGAGCGCGGCCAGCGTGATCTTGTCCACGCGCAGCGCGCGCTTCATGGGATTCCTGCGAATGCGCGCGATCAAATCCTTTTTCCCCACCATCAGGCCGGCTTGCGGGCCGCCCAGCAATTTGTCGCCGCTGAAGGTGACCAGATCGGCGCCATTGGCGAGCGCTTCTTTTGGCGTGGGTTCATGCGGCAGGCCGTAGTCTTCCAGATTGACCAGCATGCCACTGCCGAGGTCGAC
Organism: uncultured beta proteobacterium; assembly: GCA_902825845.1. GTDB lineage: Bacteria > Pseudomonadota > Gammaproteobacteria > Burkholderiales > SG8-41 > UBA5216. The sequence goes on along the minus strand of CADECM010000006.1, from coordinate 25,046 downwards.
GATGTACGGCATACCGTGGTCGTGCGCGAGTTGAGCCAGATCGGGCTCCGGCACGGCCGAGGTGAAGCCCTGAATCGCGTAGTTGCTGGTATGCACCTTCATGATCGCGGCGGTGCGCGGGGTGATCGCTTCGGCGAAATCCTTGAGATGCGTGCGGTTGGTGGCGCCGACTTCAATCAGTTTGACGCCCGCGCGCTTCATGATGTCGGGGATGCGGAATGCGCCGCCGATTTCGATCAGCTCGCCGCGCGACACCAGCACTTCCCTTTTTGCGCCCAGCGTATTGAGCACAAGGTACACCGCCGCGGCATTGTTGTTGACCACCACCGCGCCGTCGCCGCCGGCGAGCCGTGTGATCCATTTTTCGACATGGGTGTCGCGTTCGCCGCGTGCGCCACCGCCGAGATCGAATTCGAGATTGACCGGACGCGTCATCGCGGTCATCACCGCGTCGGCCACCGACTGCGGCATCAGTGCGCGGCCGAGGTTGGTGTGCAATACCGTACCGGTGAGATTGAACACCGGACGCAACGACGGCTGATTGCGTTTGCCGACTTCGTCGCGGCAGGCGGCAACAAACGCGGCTTCGTCGAACGCGAAATGGTTGTTGTCCTGCGCCAGTTTGTCGCGCTGCGCCTGCAAAAGATCGCGAATCACATCAACCGTCAGCATGCGGCCGAACTGCCCGATCAGCGCCGATACCGCTTCCGTGGAAAGAAGCCGGTCTACCGAGGGAAGCGCGCGACGCGCGGCTTGATCCGGATTCACCATGCGGGTGGTGACTCCGGAACGGCCAATGCCTGAATGCGCAGCGCGAACATGGAGGAAAGGTGTGTCAGTGCAGGTTCGAAAGGGAAGGCAATTTTAGCGCAAAGAACAGGGTGCATGCTATGCTCAAATTCGTCACTTATTGGCAACTTTCAAGCGTGTATGCACCATGACTGAACATTCTTACTCGAGCGAGCCCGCATGCGATGTGGTGTGGCCGCTCGGCAAACCCGCCTATGCCACGCGCGCGCCGGTCGAGCGCGTGGCCGATCTGAGCAACAAGGTCATCGGCGAAACCTGGGATTACCTGTTTCGGGGCGAGGAGTGGTTTCCGATTTTGCGCGAAGAGCTGACGCGTCGCTATCCCGGCATCCGTTTTGTCACTTACGATACTTTTGGCAATCTGCACGGGCCAAATCAGCGTGAACTGGTGGCGAAAGTGCCATCGTTGCTGCAGGAACATAAAATCGATGCGGTCATTTCCGGCATAGGGGCTTGAGGCGCCTGCACGCCCGCCGTGTTGCGGGCGAGTGCGGCGGTGGAGCGCGCAGGCGTTCCGTCGGTGTCGGTGATTTCGAGCGGATTCCTGAAGCAGGCGGCAGTGGTGGCCAAGGGATTAGGCTTGCCCGACATGGCAATCGCGGAATTCCCCGGCGTGCCGATGACGCAGAGCAAGGCGCAATTACGCGAACAGGTGATTTCGCAACTGCTGCCACGCGTGATTGCGGGGCTGTCGAGGCCGATTCAGCGCGCTGAAGCCGAACCCGAAACACTGACGCCGGAACCGCGTGACACGATATTTCGCGGCAGTTTCGATGACGTGCAGGAACATTTTCATGAGATGGGCTGGTCGGATGGCATGCCGGTGGTGCCGCCTACGCTGGATCGCATTGCAAGGTTTCTGAAATTTACCGCGCGCGATCCCGACGAGGTAATCGGCGTGATGCCGCCGGCCAATCGCGAGGCGACGGTGTGGAACATTGCGGTGAATGGCGTCATGGCCGGTTGCCGTCCCGAATACATGCCCATACTGCTGGCGGTGGTCGAGGCGGTATGCGCCCCTGAATACAAGATCGAGGATGCCGGTTCGACGCCGGGCTGGGAGTCGTTGATCGTGCTGAGCGGACCCATCGTGAAGGAATTGGGGTTCAATGCGGGACAGGGCGTGATGCGCATGGGGCGCCAGCCCAACACCAGCGTCGGGCGGTTTTTGCGGCTGCTGCTGCGTAATATCGCGGGCTTTACCCACGGGCCGGAAGGCGCGGACAAGGGCAGTATCGGCCAGAGTTTTCTGGTGGCGGCAGCGGAGAACGAAGACGCAGTGGCGGAACTGGGCTGGCAGCCGTACAGCGTGGATCGCGGTTTTGAAGCGGGCGACAATGTGGTGACCGTGCAGAGCGTGGTGGCAATCAGCGCGCCGGTGTATTCGCAAAGCGAGCGCGCCGACGAACACGCAGCGCTGTTGGCGGACGTGATTGGCCAGCGCGCGTGCGGTTACTGGACCGCAATCGGCATGTGTTACGCCAACTGGCATCCGCTGATCATGCTGGGGCCGTCGATCGCCAAAGTGTTTGCGCAGAATGGCTGGAGCAAGGACGATATCCGCAACTATTTTTACCAACACGTGAAGATCAGCGCGCGCGATGCGGAGCGCTATGCCTACGGCGCGGGGCTCACCGGGTTCCGCATTGCCAACAACGTGAAGCAGGGTTTGCTGCCGCTGGAATACGCGCTGTCGGAGGATCCCGATCGGCTGGTACCGGTGTTTCAAAAGCCGGAGTGGATCGGCATCGTGGTGGCGGGCGATGCGGGGCGCAATCAATCGAAGGGTTTTGTGTGCAACCACGTGCAGGGCGTGCCGACCAGTCGCAGGGTGGTGCTGCCGGACAATTGGAGCGCCTTGCGTGCCGAAATGGCGCCAAAGGGGTCGGCATAAAAAAATATTTAAAATCAATAATTTACGTATATTTTCCGAAACAAAAAGCCGCGCGGTGAGGCGCGGCTTTTTGCGTCCAGTGCCGTCGATTTATTCGAACAGGCGTTCCGGCAGCGGCAGGCCCGCCAGATCATCCGCGGTGAGCGGCTGGTCGGGTTTAATGCCATAACGTTCGAGTACATGGATCAGTTGCCGGCCATGTTGTGCCGAATGCCAGGTGGAGCGTTCGAACACCACGTGCATGGGTTGCTTGCCGTAGTAAGTGGACACGTCGGCCTTCAACGATTTGTCGGCCATGCCCGCCCACCATTTTTCAAGACGCGCGATCACGCCTTCGCCGTAAGCGGCAATCTGGTCGCCAGTCGTGCAGGTGCCGTCCGCCGGTGGCTTGTTGGCATCGCCCACCGCGTAGTCGATGCCTTTTTCCACGCTGTCCAGATACGACTCGCAGATGCGGAAGATGTGATGGCTCATGATGCGTATCTTGCGCGGACGATTGGGAATCACGTCTTCCTGCAATTGCTGCGGCGAAAGCTGGCGCACGTAACGCTGTGCAGCGCGCAGCGCGATCAGCCATTTTTTGACGAGTTGCTCGGGCGGCAGCGGGGTGTGGCCCGTTCCTTCGAGGCCGACAAACTCGGCAACGTCTTCGAGCTTCTGGCCGAATACGTAATTCTTGCCCTTGGACACCACCGGCACATTGCGCAGCCCGAGTGCCAGCAGGCGCTCGCGCCCACCCGGATCGTTCAGTACATCAACAACTTCGTGGTCAATCTTCTTTTTCGAAAGAAACTCTTTCGCTCGGAGGCAGGAGCTTCACCCCGGCTGCAGGAAGAGAATGAATTTTTCAGCGGGTGCGTTCATGGTGTTTCTCCGGTTGGGTGAGGGGAGAAGACTACTCTTGCCGGACAAAAACAGTCAAGTTTGTCGGCGGAAAACCCGGGCCAGGTTGGGCGCAAGGGTTTAGGGGCAGGATTGCTGACGCAGGCGGATTGCCTCGGCGGCCGCATCGGTGAGCGTGGCGGATTCAATGATGCCGCCGCCCAGGCAAACGTTGCTTTCATACACCACCACGGATTGGCCGGGTGTGACCGCCCATTGCGGCTCGGCGAACTCGACGGCACAACTCAAGCGCGTGGCGGCGGCGATGACGCACGGCGCATCCTTTTGACGGTAGCGCGTTTTCGCGCCGTAGACCCAGCCCGTGTGCGGCGTACGCCCGCTCACCCAGCTCAAATTCACCGCGGTGAGGTGGTCGGTAAACAGCCGTGCATGATCGTGACCCTGCACCACGATCAGGCGGTTGTTCACCAAGTCTTTCTCGGCGACGTACCACGCGTCGCCGTCGCCGCTGCGCGTGCCGCCGATGCCCAGACCCTGGCGCTGGCCCAGGGTGTAAAACATCAGGCCGTTGTGGCGGCCCACGGTGGTGCCGTCGATCATGCAGATGTCGCCGGGATTGGCCGGTATGTAGCGGTTCAGAAATTCACGGAACGGCCGTTCGCCGATGAAACAGATGCCGGTGGAATCCTTCTTGTCGTGCGTGGCGAGCCCGGCCTTGCGTGCAATGTCGCGCACTGTGGTCTTGTTCAGGTGCCCCAGCGGAAACACGGTTCTGGAGAGTTGCGCCTGATTCAGGCGGTAAAGGAAATAGCTTTGATCCTTGCTGCCATCATCGGCACGCAGCAATTCGAACAGGCCGTCACGTTCGCGCACCTGCGCGTAGTGCCCGGTGGCGATGCGTTCGGCGCCCATCGCCAGCGCATGATCGAGAAACGCCTTGAACTTGATCTCGGCATTGCACAGAACATCGGGATTGGGCGTGCGGCCGGCTTTATACTCGGAGAGGAATTCGCTGAAGACACGTTCTTTGTATTCCGCGGAGAAATTCACCTGTTCGATGTCGATGCCGATCGTGTCCGCCACCGATACCGCATCGATCAAGTCCTGGCGCGACGAACAGTGTTCGTCGCTGTCGTCGTCTTCCCAGTTCTTCATGAACAGGCCCACGACGTCGTAGCCCTGCTGTTTCAGCAGCAAGGCAGCGACCGAGGAATCAACGCCGCCGGACAGGCCGACGACGATTTTCTGCTTGGCGCTCATGGGGCGGTGGCTTCAGCGGGAGTTCTACAAAAGGGAGCTATTGTAACGCCAGCAACGCCGCAAATGAAAAAGGCAGGGTCCTGTCGGACCCTGCCTTGTGCTGCGCAAGCGAAAAATTACTTCTTGTCTTCAGCTTTCTTTTCAGCTTTCTTGTCAGCTTTTTTCTTGGTGTCTTTTTTCTTGCTATCGTCCTTGGCTTCCATTTTGGCGTCGCCTTTGGTGTCAGCAGCGATAACCGGGGTTACGGTCGCAGCAGCAAAAACAGCAGCCAGAAGCGTTGCGAACAATTTGCTCATTTTTAGATTCCTCACTAGATTGATTGAAGAGTCGCTGTAGCGACCGACCGTGAAAGCGGTCTTGTCCAATAACGAGTTACGGAAACATTGGTTGACTGCATTATGACATATGGAAAAAATGTAATAATATCAGATACTTACGTATATTCCCGCAGTGCGCCAGACGGTAAATCCCGCAGCGTCCAGTGGCCAATACGGAAGCGAACGAGGCGCAGCGTGGGGTGACCGACTGCCGCGGTCATGCGCCGCACCTGGCGGTTTTTGCCCTCGTGCAACGTCAGGCGCAGCCAGGCGGTGGGAATGTGCCTGCGAAATCGGACGGGCGGGTCGCGCGGCCACAGCCATGCGGGCGCATCCATGAGACCGGCCTCGGCTGGGCGCGTGAAGCCATCGTTCAGGTGAACGCCATTGCGCAGCTGCCTCAGCGCAGCGTCATCCGGGACGCCTTCCACTTGCGCGAAATAGGTCTTGGGCAGTTTATGACGTGGATCGGTGATGCGGTGCTGTTGTTGGCCATCGTCGGTGAGAACCAGCAGACCTTCACTGTCCACATCGAGGCGGCCGGCGGCATGAACGCCGGGATGTGCGATGAAGTCCTTGAGCGTGCGTTTGCCCGCGACTGGACGAAACTGGCACAGCACGCCGTACGGTTTGTTAAACAGGATCAGCATGGGCACCGCCGCAACAAAATGACAACGCCCGCGCGGGGCGGGCGTTGCTGTCAATCAACGACGTGCCGCAGGCTTACTTCGTGCCCCAGGGCTTGATCGTTTCCTTGAGCTTGTTATAGCCGTCGAGATAGCGTGGGCGCTTGCCCGCGTAGATTTTGTCGAAGGTCGCCAGTTGTGCATCCAGCCAGTCGGCCAGTTGCTTGTTGCCGGGGTTGGCGGCCTTATAAGCCTCGTTGATCAGCACAAAATGGATGCGCGGATCGTAAGGGTCTTTGGTGCCGCCTACGGTCTCGTCACCCGCCAGCAAACGCAGCAGCATGGCATCGGCCGAGCCGAGGGTTTGTTCGTAAATCGGCGCCCCTTCCATTCGGTACATCACGCTGGTCATGTCCTTGCCGTTGGTCATGGTGAAGCCCATGTCCTTCCATACCTGCTTCATGTCCTTGTCGGACTTGACATGCTTGAGCACAAGCTGGCCCCACGCGCGCAGCACATCCGGCGCATCGGCCATGAGGTCGGTCAGGCGGTCGCCGTCGAGGTCGGTGGCGTACACGACGCAGCCGCGCTGGTTCATCATGTCGTGCAGCAGCAGGCCAAAGTTGGTGTCCGAGATGTGTTCGTAGATTTCGCCGCCCCAGTTTTCCATGCCGGCCTTGAAGTCTTTCGGCAGCAGCGCGGCAATGGCATCCACGTTTTCCTTGTGTTCTTCGTAGGCATCAACAGCGTACTGGCGCATCATCTTGAACTTCGTGCCCTGCAACAGCCAGCGCATGATGCCGGCGTTGACCGCGTCTTCCTTGGCTTGTGTCGGCTTGGTGGCGACGCGGCCAATCTGCCCGGTCTCGTGCACCATTTTCAGGAACAGGCGCGCAGCGTAGGCCATGCGCACACCCGGCGTGTTCATTTCGGAGTGAATGTTGCCGGTGGCTTTGTCGACCACGAATTTTTTGTTGTCCTGCGAATAGGGCAGGCCGGGCATGAAACGAATGCTGGTGATCGAGCCGTAAGGGCGCACATTGCAGTACACGCCGGCGGCGGTGCGCAACGGCGCGTTGGCGGATTTGCCCGCGACCACGACTTTCTTGCCGCCTTCGTTCACCATGAAGTCGCCCGCGGTCGACCATTTGAGGCAGGTGTAGTCCATCTTGCCGAACCACTCCAGCGGTTTCAGTTTGGTGTCGTGGCGGTATTGCGCCATCATCGGAATGCCCAGAAACGGCAGGCCCAGAACGTCCAGCGCCATGATCGTGCCATTCAGGGCAAAGGTGTCGGTCAGCGCGTGCGCCACCGGTTTGACGCCCCCCTCGGTGCTGCCGCCCTCCCAGATCACCGCGTCGCTGATTCCCCGGGGCTGGATTTTCGAGCGTTTGAAAATGCTGTCCAAATATTTGAACAAATCGCCATCCTGTTCTTCCTTGGCGATTTTGAAGAGATCGAGTTTTGCGGTCATGGTGCAGAGTCTCCGTGGGACGAGGGTGTGAGGGGATGTTTCGGATGATGATCAAAGGCGGCCGGCAAGAGCTTTGCCCCGCCGGAGCGTTCCAAAGTGGACTTTGGCGCGGGATCAAAACGCCTGTTCCCACTGCATATGCCCCTTCGGTTGCGTGACGCAATTATCGCATTTATTGATTGTCTTATGCATGACTCGCCGCATCGTCGAGCTGCCGGCGCTGGCGGAGAATCGCACCCGGCGGCCGCGGCTTGACAAAAACGCGCAGCGCGCTGCGAATCATGGTCGCAAGGGTGGCGCGCGTCCGGCAGTGCCGTGCCGTGCGGGTTGAGGGGCAGCTGTCGGACTATTGCAACATCGCCGCCGGCGGATTAATTTGTTGCCTGAATGTTCGAAGCCTGCTTGCCCTTGGGACCTTGCGTCACTTCAAACGACACCTTCTGGCCTTCCTTGAGGGTCTTGAATCCGTTCATCTGGATGGCAGAAAAGTGCGCGAATAAATCTTCGCTTTTGTCGTCGGGTGTGATGAATCCGTAACCTTTGGCATCATTAAACCACTTCACAGTGCCTGTCGCCATGCGTCATCCTTCTTCAAATGAGCGGGCCTGGGCCAGAAAACCGGGAGGGTATAAAGCAATGAAACCTGACAGCAATGGTACCCGCACCCGCAAACTTTAACGCCTGAAGTGAAATACTTCCTTATCGCTCTTTGCCGCAAGCGGATATAAAGCATACACCATAATTGACCCTGCAAACGACAGGGACGCGCCCGCCAAGGTACTTGAATTTTCCCGGATTCCGTCCAAAATACAGCACTTGCGCTTTGGATTTTTTCGCGCCATCAAGCAGTTATGTTCCGCGCCGCGGGCGCAGGTGGCTGAAGGTTGTGGATAAACGGGTGGAATCGGGCGGATTTGGGTGGCGCTATGGCAGGTAAACAACGTGAAGACACGGTGCTGGAGGCGAAGCGGGCCAAGACAAAGCCGCCGCCCATGTACAAAGTGATGATCCTCAACGACGATTACACGCCGATGGATTTTGTGGTGATAGTGCTGCAGAAGTTTTTCGGCCTGACGCGCGAGAAGGCAACGCAGATCATGTTGAAAGTGCATCGCGAAGGCATGGGTGTATGCGGTGTCTACTCGAAGGATGTCGCGGCGACCAAGGTGGACCAGGTGCGCGCGTACGCCAAACAGCATCAACATCCGTTACAGTGCATGATGGAAGAAAATTAAAAGCGTGGAAGCGGTATTTCGTAGTATCTTATCTGTAACAGAAGCCGATAAAGGACGCCGATGATTGCTCAGGAACTGGAAGTCAGCCTGCATATGGCCTTCATGGAGGCCCGCCAGAAGCGCCACGAGTTCATTACCGTGGAGCATCTGCTGTTGGCGCTGCTGGATAATCCGTCTGCGTCCGAAGTGCTGAAGGCCTGCGCTGTGGATGTCGATGATTTGCGCAAACTGCTTCAGGATTTCGTTACCGAACATACCCCGATCCTGACGGGTGATGAAGTCGATACCCAGCCCACGCTGGGATTTCAACGCGTGATTCAGCGCGCCATCCTTCACGTGCAGTCCTCGGGCAAGAAGGAGGTGACCGGCGCCAATGTGCTGGTGGCGATTTTCGGGGAGAAGGACTCGCACGCGGTGTTTTTCCTGAACCAGAAGGGCGTGACGCGGCTGGACGTGGTGAATTTCATTTCTCACGGCATCAGCAAGGCCGCGCAGGCGGCGCCGGCCAAGGCCGATAACGAAGCCGAGGCCGAGCAGGAATCTCCCGGCGCCGGCGGCGCGCTGGAAAATTACACGCTGAACCTCAATGCGCTGGCGCAGCAGGGCAAAATCGATCCCTTGATCGGGCGCGACAAGGAGTTGGAGCGCGCCATCCAGATTCTGTGCCGCCGCCGCAAGAACAACCCGCTGCTGGTGGGCGAGGCCGGCGTGGGCAAAACGGCCATTGCCGAAGGACTGGCGCGGCGCATTGTCGAGGACAGCGTGCCCGATATCCTGCAGAAAAGCACAGTTTATGCGCTGGACATGGGCGCGTTGCTGGCGGGCACCAAGTATCGCGGCGATTTCGAGCAGCGGCTTAAGGCGGTGCTCAAGCAGTTGCAGGAAAACCCGCATGCGATTTTGTTTATCGATGAAATTCATACATTGATCGGCGCGGGCGCGGCGTCGGGCGGCACGCTCGACGCGTCCAATCTGTTGAAACCTGCGCTGTCCAACGGCCAACTCAAGTGCATCGGCGCCACAACCTACACCGAGTTTCGCGGTGTGTTCGAAAAAGACCACGCGCTGTCGCGGCGCTTCCAGAAGATCGACGTGCTGGAACCGTCGGTGGAAGAAACCGTGCAAATTCTCAAGGGGCTGAAGTCGCGTTTCGAGGAGCATCACGGCGTCAAGTACATGGCGGCTGCGTTGACCGCCGCGGCGGAGCTGTCGGCGCGCTTCATCAATGACCGCCATCTGCCAGACAAGGCGATCGACGTGATTGACGAAGCGGGCGCGGCACAGCGCATCCTGCCGAAGTCGAAGCAGAAAAAGGTCATCAGCAAGCACGAAATCGAGGAGGTGGTGGCAAAGATCACGCGCATCCCCCCGCAGACCGTGTCCACCGACGACCGCAATTCCCTGAAGACGCTGGGCCGTGATCTGAAGGCCACCGTATTTGGTCAGGATAAGGCCATCGATGCGCTGACGACAGCGATCAAGATGGCGCGCAGCGGCCTTGGTAATCCATTAAAGCCGATTGGCAGCTTCCTGTTTTCGGGTCCGACGGGCGTGGGCAAGACCGAGGTGGCGCGGCAGCTGGCGTACGTGATGGGTGTGGAGTTGATCCGCTTCGATATGTCGGAGTACATGGAGCGCCACGCGGTGTCGCGACTGATCGGTGCGCCGCCAGGATACGTTGGCTTCGATCAGGGCGGTTTGTTGACCGAGGCGATCACCAAGCAGCCGTATTCGGTGCTGCTGCTCGACGAAATCGAGAAGGCGCATCCGGATATTTTCAACATCCTGCTGCAGGTGATGGATCACGGCACGCTCACCGACAACAACGGGCGCAAGGCCGATTTCCGCAACGTGGTGATCATCATGACCACCAATGCAGGCGCATCCGAATTGTCGAAAACCAGCATGGGTTTTGCGCCGAGCAAACAGACGGGTGATGAGATGGGGGAGATCAAACGCCTGTTCACGCCGGAATTCCGCAATCGCCTGGATGCAACGATATCGTTCGCGGCGCTCGATCAGCAGATCATTCTGCGCGTGGTCGACAAGTTCCTGATGCAGCTGGAAGACCAATTGCACGAGAAGAAAGTCGAAATCACGTTTACCCCGGCGCTCAAGGCTTATCTTGCGAAAAAGGGCTTCGATCCTGCCATGGGCGCGCGGCCGATGGCGCGGCTGATACAGGACACCATCCGCAGCGCACTGGCGGATGAATTGCTGTTCGGAAAACTTGCGAGCGGCGGCAAGGTCACCGTCGATCTCGATGCTGACGAGAAAGTCAAACTGCTCTTTTCCGAAGAGAAGAATCCGGAAGCCAGCGTCGTTTGATTTGCTGGCGACGTGCTGCGCGACGCTGATCCCGTACAGGGTTTTTCGCCGGCCGGCCAGTTGCTGAACCTGATCTGCGGTTATTGGATAGGACAGGCGATCCATGTCGCCGCGGAACTCGGCATCGCCGATCTGCTGGGGAGGCGCGCGCGTTCCGTCGATGAACTGGCGCAGGCGACAGGCGCTCATGGCCCGTCGCTGTACCGGGTTATGCGCGCACTGGCCAGCGCGGGTATTTTTTCCGAGGCGATTCCTCGGGGGTTTGTGCAGACGCCGATGGGGGCGCTGCTGCGCCGTGACATGCCGGGCAATCTTGCCGCCTTCTCGCGCTTTCAGGGCGATGCCTGGCACTGGAATACCTGGGGCGCGATCGTTGACAGCGTTCGCAGTGGAACACCAGCGATAGTATTGCGTCACGATTCGCCCAACTGCTTCGATTACCTGGCGCACCACCCGCGGTCCGCCTCCCTATTCAATGCGGCGATGAGCGGCTATGCGGCGCAGGTGAATGGCGCGGTGATCGACGCCTATGATTTTGCAACCGCCGCGCAAATCGTTGATGTCGGCGGCGGACAGGGCGCGCTGCTCGCGACCATCCTCGAACAGGCGCCGAAGGCACGGGGCATCCTGTTTGATCGCGCCGAGGTGCTTGCCGGCGCGGATGCACTGTTGCAACACCGTGGCGTGGCCGGCCGCTGCCGGACCATCGCGGGGGATTTTTTCGAAACTGTCCCAGTGGGCGGCGACATCTATGTGCTGTCGTCGGTCCTGCATGACTGGGAGGACCGCGAGGCTACTGCCGTGCTGCGCAACGTGCGCGCCGCGATGAGCGGCGGCGGAAGCCTGCTGATCGTGGAGCATGTCTTGCCGGGCGGGGACGAACCGCACCCCGGCAAGCTGATCGACCTCGAAATGATGTTGGTCACCGGCGGCAGGGAGCGCACGGTGCAGGAGTACCAGGCGTTGCTGCGAGACGCCGGATTTGGAAAATTGAACCTGATCCCGACGGCGGCATCGGCAAGCATCATCGAAGCGCAGGTCCCGGTGTAGCGGCGCGCGGCATGAGTACGGGCACGTCATCCAGGATAGCGGTTGAGGCGCTATGCAAGACTTATCGCGGCGCACCCCGCGCCGCGCTGGACAGTGTCGACTTGGTCATAGCGGAGGGGGACTTCTTTGCCCTGCTGGGACCCAATGGCGCCGGCAAGACAACCTTGATATCCATTCTCTGCGGGCTACTTGCGCCAAGCTCGGGGCGGATTCGACTGCGCGCACCCGATGGCGTCTGGTTGGCCCCGCGCGCGGCGCGCTCGTTTTTCGGACTGGTACCGCAGGAGCTTGCCTTCTATCCGACGCTATCTGTGATGGAAAATCTGCGCTATTTTGGCGCCATGCAAGGTCTGGCCGGTGCGGCCTTGAGTCGTGGCGTTGACGCCGCGCTGGCCGTGGGGCGTTTGCAGTCGCTGCAGGATCGGCGCGCCGAAACGCTGTCAGGTGGCCTCAAACGCCGGCTCAGTCTTGCCATCGGCGTTGTACACTCGCCGAGTGTGTTGGTGCTGGATGAGCCGACTGCAGGCGTCGATGCGCAATCGCGGCGGTTCTTGGGGGACGAGTTGAAGCGGCTGAACGCCGCCGGCATGACGATAATCTACACATCGCATTACCTCGACGAAGTGCAGCAGTTATGCAACACCGTGGCTGTGATCGACGATGGCCGGGTGATCGCGCACGGCGATCTGCGCGAGTTGCTGCGGCAGGACGTGGTGACGCTGGGCTGGGAAGTCTACCCGCCAGCCGCGCTGATTGCCGCGCTGGGCGGGATCCCCTTCGTCACCGACGTGCGTCACGACGGCTGCCGGGCTGCATTGGTTACCGTAAATCCGGAAGCGACGCTGTCCGCGGCACTGGCGCTGGGCCGGCGCCATGGCCTGATCGCCACCGAAGCGACCATGGGCCATCGCGATCTGGAGGCGCTGTTTTTCCAGCTGACCGGCAAAGCCCTGCGCGACGGCGGCGCCAACCGTGATGCTGCGTAAGCTGCTCATCAGCGCCGCCAAGGAGCTGCGCGTGATCCTGCGCGATCGCGAGGGACTGGCGATCCTGTTTGTAATGCCGGTGGGCTTCGTAATCATCATGTCCCTTGCGCTGCAGGATTTTCTGCGCCAGGGTTCGGACCCGCAATTCAGCCTCGCGGTACTCGACGGCGATCGCGGCCAACTGGCGCAAGCCATCGGTTACGGCGCGGCAGCGATGTCCTACTTCAAGGTTGAGCATCGCACGCCGGGCAATTATGCGGCAGCCGAACAACAGCTGCGGGATGAGGTGAAGGGCGGCAAAGTTCGCTTTGCGCTGTTGTTGCCGCCCGGCGTGACTCGGCGTTTCGATGCGGCGGCGATTGGCGCGGGCGCCGATCCGGCACGCGCCGCACCAGCGAAGCCGGTCATCGAAGTAACCTTCATCGCCGACCCGACGCTGCGTTCGGACCATCTGACACTGGCACGCACGGCGCTGGCGGGTCTGTTGTCCTCGATAGAGGCGCGGCGCATCAACGCCGCCGTATCCGGCGTCGCGTTTGATCCCGCGTTTTTCCGCGACGGCGGGCGTCATCAAGGCAGATTGCGGCTGGGCGAGGCGGAAAACGCGCCGTCGCAACGCCAGTTGCAGCCGAACGCAACGCAGCAAAATGTCCCTGCCTACAGCCTGCTCGCGATCTTTCTGCTGGTGGTGCCGCTGTCCACCACCTTCATCAAGGAACGCGATCAGGGCAGTTTGTTGCGGCTCGAGTCCATGCCAGTGTCTTCTGGCGTGGTGGTGGGTGGAAAGGTCTTGCCCTATCTCGCGATTAATTTGCTGCAGATGGCCCTGTGTTTTGCTGTCGGCATATTCCTGTTGCCGCTGCTCGGCGGCGAGGCGCTGCGCTTTGGCCATTCGTTGTCGGGCATCGTCGTCCTGTCAATGGCCGCCAGTCTGGCGGCCATTGGTTTTGGCCTGTTGGTTGCCCTGTTCGCCCGGACCACGGAACAGGCAACGGCCTTTGGCGCAACTGCGATACTATTGCTCGCCGCACTGGGCGGCATCATGGTACCCAAAATGCTGATGCCGGCGACATTGCAGATGATCGCCGCGTACTCTCCGCTGGGTTGGGCGCTGGACGGATTCCTTGAACTTTTTGTGCGGGATGCGGGCCTGTCCGACTTATTGCCCCACATTGGACGTCTGTTGGCGTTCGCCGCGATGTGTTTTGCGATTGCGCTCTGGCGCTATTCAACCCGTGCTCACCTGCGATGATACCCATTCCTGAAAACGAAGACGAACTGCGATTGGAGATCAAGCGCGTGATCATTGCCGCGTGTGAGCGCGAAATGGCGCCCGAGGCCGTTGACGACCAGGGCGTGCTGGTGGGCGCGAACTCCGTGCTGGACCTGGATTCGCTCGACGCCCTGCAGGCGGCGGTTGCGGTCAGCAAGCGTTTCGGCATCCGCATACGCGACGGCAATCACGCTCGCCGTGTCATGGCCAGCGTCAATAGTCTCGCCGAGTATATCCGGCAGCAGACCGTCTGAGGCATGGTGACGGCTGCGACGCGCATTGCGGCGGTAGGTGCGCTGACCGCATATGGTGCGGGCGTTCCGGTGATGGTCGAAGGCATGCGCGCCGGCCATTGTCCGGTGCGCGCGGCTACGGACATTGGCTATCCGGAGACCGATCCGCCGCGGGTGAGCGGGTACCCTGCATGCGCTTGGCCGCCGGGAGAGGCGGGTGCGGCAACGCAGTTGCTGACCGTGATTGACCAACTCTTAGCCTGCTGGAATGGGCAAGCCGATGCTTTGCGCGGCGAGGATACGGCGCTTATTGTCGGTGGCGGCGGCTTCCTTTACGCTTCCGGCGCCGAACTGTACTCGCGGTCCCGGCAGGCGCATGCGCCGCATGCGCCGTTTCAGGTGCGCGGGCCGGCCTGGGGCAGCGATCTGATTGCTGCCCATCTGCAAATGCGCGGCACCGTCTTGACGCTGAGTACGGGCTGCTCGTCCAGCGCCAATGCGCTTTTGGTGGCGACGGAAATGCTGCAGCGTGGCCATGCCCGCCGCGCACTGGTGGTGGGTGCCGAGGGATTGAGCGCCGTTACCCTGAGTGGCTTTGCATCGCTAATGCTGCTCGACCCCGAAGGTTGCCGCCCGTTTGATCGCCATCGCGCGGGATTGCAGATCGGCGAAGGCATTGCGGCCCTTATGCTGGAAGCGCTGGAAGCGCATGCCGAAGGGCAACGCGGCGCGAGGATATGCGGCGGGGCCAATTTGTGCGACACGCATCACCTGACCAGCGCCAGTCCCGACGGCCGTGTGATGCATGAGGTCATGTTACAGGCGATGTCGCGCGCCGGCGCCCGGCCCGTTGACATTGTCGCGGTCAAGGCTCACGGCACCGGTAGTGTCGACAGCGACCGTGCCGAGGGCAGCGCCCTGCGCAGCGTATTTGGCGACGCCTTGCCGCCTGTCGTGGGATTGAAGCGCTTCCTTGGCCATACTTTGGGGGCGTGTGGCGCTGTTGAAACGACGGCATTGATCGGTTGCCTGCAGCACGGCTTCGTGCCGCCCACGGCGGGATTCAGCGTGCTTGATCCTGAAATCAGCGTTGCGCCAAACCGCACGCAATTGCCGGCGTCCGAAGGGTTTTACCTGCTGAATTTCTTCGGATTTGGCGGCAACTACACTTCGCTGGTGATGGCGTTTTCCTAGCGTGCCTGCGAGCGCCTTCATTCATGCGGCCGGCGGTATTGGTCCGAATGCCGTGCCGGCGGCGGCGCTTGGCGCAACGGCGCCGTTGAACGCCGATGCCAGTCCCGTGGATCTGCGGCAATCCGCACAGGCCCTGAACATCCCGCTGCCGCGGCTCGCATCCCGCTTCGTGCAACTGGCCGTTCTGGGCGCCCGCCAGTGCGTTGGCCAAGGGGATAGACCATTGGCGCCGGCCACGCCCGTTTACCTTGCCACGGGTCTGGGCGACGTCGCTCGTACCGATGCGCTTTACTATCAGGTCATGCCGCCGAGCGGTGAAATGGCTTCCCCGGCGCAATTTGCAACATCCGGCAATAACATGGCCGCGTTTTTCGTGGCGCAGCAACTCGGCCTGTTATCCCGAAACGTTACGATATCGCAGCATGATCTGTCTTTCGAGCATGCGCTTAAGCTGGCGCTCGACGATATGGCCGCAGGTGTCTCGACAATGGCACTTCTGGGCGGCGTAGACGAAACCACGCGACCGCGCGAATTCTACGTGCGGCGTTTTCCGCCCAGCGCGGACCGATGTATCGGCGAGGGCAGCGCATGGCTGGTTTTGGGCACGATGCCTGCTGACGCTATTGGGGAAGTGGTCGGCGTTCGCGTCATTGCCGCAACAGGCGCATCAATCGCGGATGACGACTGGGCGGCGCGCGTGGCCGCCAGTATCCGCCACTTCGTCGAATCCGGCGCGCCGCTCGCGCTCATGCCCGGTTTGCGCGTGACACCGGCGCAGGCGACGGCGTTGCAGGCATGCTTACCCCTTGCGGCACTTTGCAACTATCAGGGGGTTACCGGATGTCTGCCTACGGCTGTGGCACTTGCCGTGGCTGGCACTGTCGCCGGGAACCATCGAAATGGCTCCACTTATGTTCACGTCAATCGTGATGCGGCAGGCCGCTCGGGCGTCGTCGTCTGGCGAGTCAATCGCGCATCGTCCGTGGCCGCCGGCCCGCGCCGGAGCACGCCCAGCAGGTAGCGGCCGAAAGCGGCAAGGATGCCGACGTAGGCTATCGCCACATAGAAGATGAAGTCGGCGCTCTGCGCGGCGTGCGACGGGTTGACGATATCCGCTGTTTTGACCAGACCGTATATGACCCAGGGCTGACGGCCGGTTTCGGTGACGCACCAGCCGGCAATGGTGGCGGCAAGGCCGGCGGGCGCCGTGCAGCAGGCCAGGCGCAGAAACCAGCGGCTATCGTAGAGGCGCTTTCTGCGCAACAGGATCAAGCCGGCGATTGTCGTGGCCAGCATCAACAACCCCAATCCCGCCATGACCCGAAAACTGTAGAACACCATCGGCACATAGGGGCGCTCGGACTTGGGTACGTCGTTGAGGCCGGTGATTTTGCCGTTAAGGTCATGGGTGACGATCAGACTTGCCAGGCGTGGAATCTCGACCGAATAGCGGTTTTTGCCGGCTTCGACATCGGGCCACGCGAACAGCACCAGCGGTGCGCCGCGGGTCGTTTCCCACAAACCTTCCATTGCCGCAAGTTTGGCGGGTTGGTAATCCCTGGTATTGAGACCGTGCAAATCGCCAGAGAACATCTGCAGGGGCACCAATACCGCTGCTGCCAGCAGGCCCGCGCGAAGGCCAAGGCTTGCAAATGTGCGGTGACGGCCGCGCAGCAGATAGCCTGCCGACACGCCCATGATGACAAAGGCCGTGCTGCTCAAGGCAGCGCCGACCATGTGCGCCAGCCGGTAGGGCAGCGAGGGATTGAACAGGGCCTGCGCCAGGCTGGTCAGTTGAATTTCGCCGTCAACCAACGCGTACCCCGCGGGCGTCTGCAGCCATGAATTGCGGGCCAGCACGCACACCACCGAGACCATGATGCCCAGCAGCACAATCAGGCTGGCGAGAAAATGCGCGCGTGGCGCAAAGCGCCGCCAGCCCCATACCATGATGCCAAAAAAGCCCGCGAGGACAAACAACGCGTTGGCAAACTCGATGCGGCGGATCGGCACCAGTACCGCGGCGGTTTTTTCATACAGTCCGCTGAACAACGTATTGAGCTGAAACGACAGCACGGCGCCGGTAATCACCGCGACCACAAACACCGCGGCAAACGGCTTCAGCCAGAATAGCCATTGTTCGCGATAGGTGGGGCGTCGGGTTTTCAGCCACAGCGCTTCCATCACCAGTATGTAGGACGCGAGACCTATCAGCAGGCTGGGGAATACGATATGAATACACGCGGTCAGTCCGAACTGAACGCGCGCGAGCAAAATGGGATCGATGTCCATGGCTAAATTTCCCGGCTGCGTTGCGTTCAGATCAGACCCAATAGCATCTGCGTGCCTTCGATCATGCCGAGCACGGCACCGAGCGAGATCAAATAAAAGCCGGCGAAACATGCGGCCGTTGCGCCCCGCTTGCCGCTGGTGAAAAGGATGTTCAGCGTGTTCATATACCCTCCACAGGTTGTTACGATGCGCGTCATCAAATGATTCCGCGTATGAGGCGCATGATGCGGCGCATTGCGCATTTGCAAAATACAACGGATGGTATAGACCACGGGCTAGGCCGGTGCGCGATAGGTCTCTATAACCTATTGTTTTTATTGAATAATTCTTGGATCCCCGATGCGACACTGGAATCCGGAAGGCCTAACAGTTCGCGCGCGCAACGCTGTGCACCTGACACGTGGTGGCGCGGCAGTGGTCGGCGCCGTTGCTTTGCGCTGACAGCGTACGGCAGAGCGCCTTTAACGGTGGAGCAGCTTGCCGATTTCCTCGAACGCCCGCTGTTCGCGAGCGGCGCAGTCAAGCATGCGCGCGGAAAGCGCGGCGTACGCGGCGGCGCAGGCGTCGTTATCCCGTATCACCTGGGCGCCCGCGACCGCGAAGTCACGCCAACGATCGCCGATGTCGGTGAACTGCTCCGAGATGGCGTGCAATGCCGGTTGTTTCAGTATGTCGGCGGCTTCATCGAGAAACGCCGCGTACATGTAGCGAAAGCCGCCGCCCCCCGTGCCGATCTCTTCCTGCATGCGGATGATGTTGGCGAGCCAACTGCGTGCAGTGGTGTCCGGCAGTGTGGCGGGCCACGATGCCAGCGCGTGAGCCAGCGTGCCGATGCCTTTCACGCCCATGTAACGAATGGGAATCTTGAGCATGCGCCAGGTGGTGGTCTTGAGGCCCGCACGAACCGCGGCGGCCAGATCAGGTTCGCCATCGATACCGACGATGCGATAGAGTAACCCCTTCGGTGCCAGCGGGCCTTTGGAGAAACGCGCACGGCGCAGGTCGGCTTCGTGACAGCGTACCGCCGCTTCGAATACCGTATCGCTGAGCAGATACTCCTCTGCCTCCTTGGCGTAGGCGATCACGTGGTGGCCGTTAAACTGAAAACGCATATCGCGCGGAAAGTACGGCAGCCAGAATACGCCCGTCTGCATGCCCACGGGCACGCCCTCCGCGAGCGCCTGGTCCAGCGCGCGCATGCCGCGGTCCGCGTCGCGAAAGCGCGCCTTATGCAGACGCACGCCCAGACGCCGCGCGCCGCGGGTCATGATGGCATTGGGCGCATCGCGATACGCCACCAGCGGCGCACCATATATTTTCAACAGCGGGAAGTAGAGGAAAAACAGTCCGCTGCCGATGCCGAATACCAGCGATTCCGTGAGTCGCAGGCCGTTGTGACGCAACAGCGCCGTGAATGCGCCGCTCTCGCAGTGCGCGGAATGCGCGTGCTCGAACTCGCGCGCGGGTTTGTTCACGCGGGCACTGGGCCGGTGAGCGTGGCCAGGTCAATGCCGAGGGCGTCGGCGTGACGGCGCAACGCCTTTTCCCCCAGGCGTTGAAAATGGCGGGGCTGCATATGGCGTTTCACCTGCCACACCCAGAATCCGCTGTGCGCCGCCAGCAGCCGCGCGTCCATGTGTGCGCGCGCCATGTGGTAGGCCAGCGCGCTGGCTTTGCCGGCGCGCACGGCGGCCAGCGCGCACGCGATATGCGCGTTGACCTCGCCCACCGCCAGTTGGTTGGCGATGCGCTCCACCTCCCAGCCTTTGCTGGTTGCCACTTCGTAGCGGCCCGCGGCGTTCCGTGCGTAGCAGGCACGCAGGCGCCCGTCGAGGATGGAGGGTTCTTGGGGGATGTCTTCTATGCGCATCGACTTACACCACGGTCAGCAGCATGTAGTACACCGAAAAGCGCGCGCTTTCCGGCACCAGGCACAGAATGCGCTGGCCGCGCGCCAACTTGCCGCCGTGCCATAACGCATCGAGCATGAGATAGATGGATCCTGCGCCGACGTTGCCAACGGTGGCAAGATTGGAAAACCAGCGATCTTCGGGAATCGCGACGCCGGCCGCGGCCAGCGCCGCCGCCAGCACCGGACGAAAATAGTGCGATGAATAGTGCGGCAGAAACCAATCGATTTGTGCCGGCTGCAGCGCGCGCTTTTTCAGGATGACGCCGATGGTATCGGCCGCGGCCAGCCGCGCAATGTGCTCGTCGAGGAGGCGTGCATCCTGTTTGATGGCGAAGTAATGTTCGCGCACCAGCGCCTGCGGATTCTCCGCATCGCGCCAGCCGCGCAGGCGGCCATCCGCGAGCTTGACAGCGCCGGTGTACATGCACACCGGCAGTTCGTTGGCGAGTGAGGTACCCTCGATCCACTCAATGCGCAGCGACAACCGGTCGTCGTTGGGTGCCGGCGACAGCAGCGCCGATCCCGCGCCATCCGACAGCATCCAGCGCAGAAAGTCTTTCTCGAACGCGAGGCCCGGACGCTCAGCCGCCCTGGCAATCTGGTCCGGCGATTCAGCCGAGAAGTTGCGCGCCACCATGAAAGTTGAGCACAGTTCCGAACCGGTTGCCACCGCGCGGCGGGACTCGCCGGTCCGGACCATGAGGTAGGCGTATTTGAGTGCCGCCATGCCCGCGCAACACACGCCGGCGGTGGAAACTGCTTCCAGGCGCGCGTCACCCAGTTCGGCATGAACCATGGCGGCATGGCCGGGTTTGAGCTGGTCGGGTGAGGAGGTGCCGCAGGCCAGCACATCGACGTCGCCGAGGTGCCAGCCCGCCCGCCGCAGTCCCTGGCGCACGGCGGCCGCCGTCAATTCGGCGTTGCTGTGGGTCGTCTTTCCGCTCGCCGGATCAATGGCGTAGTGGCGCAGCAGGATGCCGTTGTTGCGCAGCGTGAGGCGGCGCGCGCGCGATGGGCGGTCGCCCACCACGCCCAGTACCGACTCCATCGTGTCGTTGTCGACCGCGGCATTGGGTAGAAAGCTGCCCATGTCGACGATAAAGACCTCATTCATGGTTCGTAACGCGGCGCAATTGATTTATGGGGCTGGCATTCTACTCCGGGTCATAACGCGGGAGTCGTTCGCCGGATGACCCCGACGGCAACTCGAGGGCCTTCGCCCTCTGCAGGATGCGCCGGCTCAGGCGCGCGGCGATGGCGGCGGCCGTCATTGTGACAGGCAATACCAGCAGGATCGCTCCAACCAGAAAGACCGCATAGATCAACAGGATCGGCTTGCGCGCAAACTGTCCCGGGCGTCCGGCGAGGCGCACCAGGCGGCCCCAAATGCGGAAACTGCGGTGACCGATGTGCTCGCCCAGCATGGTCAACGGGTTGACACGCACGGCCTCCAGGCCGGTGAGGAAAGGGCCGGGGTCGCCGGCTTTGATCCGCGGCAACGCATCGGCCAATGCGCTGCCGAAGCGCGCCGCCCGGGCAATGTCGCGCTCGCTGACGCCGGCTCTGGGCAACACCTTGAACAGCGGGCCCTGGTTGCCGCTCAGCAACCACCAGGGCGTGGTGATGAAGGTCGACCACAGCGGGCCGTTGTCGGTGAGCACCACATTGTCCGACAGTCGGGCGCCCAAACGATCAAGCTCCCGCAACAGAGTGCAATGGGCGGTGATCCACATGTTACGGCAGGCGATGACGCTGATGACGCGCTTGTCCCGCAGCACCCTTGCCCCGGGTGATTTCAGGAAGCCGGTCATCGGCAGCGACGGTGCGAGAAACCACACCTGATAGGCGAGTATGATCAGATCAAATTCGCCTTCGGGATCGAAATTCCCGGCGGCAACGGCGGGCGGATCGAGATACACCGACTCGGGAAAGGCATCGAGAAATGAAAAAAACGGCCACGGAAACGGGTACGCAGGCTGCGGCAACAATTGATGCCAGATGACCTCCACGTCGGAACGTGGCATCAGCGGCGCGAGCATTGATTCCACGACTCTCCGAAGTTGACCGGTCTGCGTATAGCAGATGACGAGAATACGAACCATCGGGACTGCGGAGACCTTCGAATATGGCGAAACGCACAAACCGTGCACTGAAACCCATCGCAATGTACGCTTGATAGTATCCGTCTTTGCGTTGTTATACTAGGGTGCTCACCTTTCCGTTGCAACGGAGAAAAACATGACACATCCATGGATTGGCCCGTGTGCTGCTGCGTTGCTGGCCGTGGCGGCAACGCCGCTGTCTGCGCAGGACGCCTCGTTTGGGCGCGCGCTTGCCGCCACCTGTTCCACCTGCCACGGTACCGACGGGCGCAGCGTGGGCGGCGTGCCCCCGGGCCTCGCCGGCAGGGGACGCGGGGAGTTGCTGCAACTGCTCATGGATTTCAAGTCGGGCAAGCGTCCGGGCACCATCATGCCGCAGCAGGCCAAGGGCTATTCCGACGCGCAACTTGAACAGATCGCGGCGTACTTTGCCGCGGTCAAACCGTGAGGCAGGACGAGCCATGAATCTTTCCAGACGTGAGTTTCTGCAATGGGGCGCCGCGGCGGGCGCTACGGCGCTGTCCGGTTGCAGCACGGCGCCCGCCAGTGGCGGCGCCAGTGCCGGACGCGTGGTGGTGATCGGTGGCGGCATCGGCGGCGGCACGGCGGCGAAATACCTCAAATTGTGGGCGCCGGACATTGATGTGACCGTGATCGAACGCGAACCCCGTTTTATTTCCTGCCCGATCAGCAATCTGGTGTTGTCGGGCAGCACAACGTTGGCGGACATTTCGCGTGACTACGGCGGACTTGCCGCGCGCGGCGTCAGGGTCTTGCGTGATACCGCAGTGGCGATCGATCCGGTCGCCAAGTCGGTACGGCTGGCGGGCGGTGACGCGCTTGACTACGATCGCCTGATCGTGTCGCCGAGCGTGGATTTCATGTACGACACCATTCCGGGGCTAAATAACACGGCGGCGCAAAACGAGGTGTTGCATGCGTGGAAGGCGGGGCCGCAGACGCTGGCGCTGCGCAAGCAACTGGAGTCGATGCGCGATGGGGGGGTATTCGTGTTTCATATTCCGCTGGCGCCGTACCGCTGCCCGCCGGGACCCTATGAGCGCATCTGCCTGATTGCGGATTACTTCAAGCGCGCCAAACCGAAGTCGAAAATCATCGCGCTCGACAGCAATCAGGATGTGGTGTCCAAGGGGCGCCTGTTCAAGGCGGTGTGGAACAGCCAGTACAAAGGCATGATCGATTACCGGCCCAACAGCGAAATTGCGGATGTGGATGTCAGGGGCAGGACGGTCAAGCTGCAATTCGACGATGTAAAAGGCGACGTGCTGAACGTGGTGCCGCCGCAGCGCGCGGCACAGATCGCGCGCGAGGCAGGCCTTGTCACCGCAAACAACCGTTGGTGTGGCGTGGACTGGCAGACGTGCGAATCCACCGCGGTCAAGGGCGTGCACGTGCTTGGCGATGCGACACTGTCGGCCAGTGCGATGCCGAAGTCGGCCAGCATGGCGAATCAACACGCCAAGGTGTGTGCGGCGGCGGTGATCGCGCTGCTCAAGGGACAGCCGGTCAATCCCGGGCCGATGATGATGAACACCTGCTACAGCTTCGTGGATTCCAGGAACGTGATTCACGTCGCATCGGTGCACCACTACAGCGCGGCAAACAAAACCATGTTGCCGGTGAAGGGCGCCGGTGGTTTGTCTGACAAGCCGAGCGAACTCGAAGGCACTTATGCGTGGGGTTGGGCCCGCAATATCTGGGCAGACTCTTTATCTTAAGTATATGTTTTTATTGAAGTTTTTCGTTGTGGTGGAATGCGCCAGAAGGTTGCCGCAACCACTGCCGCGAAGGCCAGATACAGCGCGGTGAATACCCATTCAGGTGCGTTGTAAAACATCATTTGATGCACCCAGCGCGCGATAAAGCTCTTGTCCGTGGCGTTGCCGCGCAGCGCGTCTTCCCACAGGGTGAGCGGACACACCACACCCAGCAACGCTTCACCTGCTACGAAAAAGATGGCGGCCAGATGCGCCATGCGAAATCGAAAATTGCGCACCCAGGGCCACGCCTCGGCGTGGCCGATCCAGATCAGCGCCAGTCCACCCACCACAAACAGCACGAAGGCGAAGTGCAGCACGAGGATGGCGTCGGCCGCAAGCGTCTTCATCGCATGCCGCGAATGCAGTCAGCCGGGCGCAGCGGCTGGCGGGGCTGGCGCGCCCGCCACCCCTTTTCCCAGCGCGCTAAAAATGCACGCGCGCAGTTTCTCGGGCAGCACGGGCTTGAGCAGAAACTCAAAACGCTGCGTGCGTGCCTGCTCGCCGAGATCGGGCGTGATGCTGCCGGAGATCAGTATCGCCGGTATCTCCGGATCGAGTTCTTCACGCAGTCGCTGCGCGACCTGGATGCCGTTTTCGAGTTTGCCGAGGCGGAAGTCAACGATCAGCAAGTCGGGCAAACGTCCCAGCTCGTGCACGGTGGCGAGTACGTCCTCGCCATTGGTGGAGCCGATCACTTGCGCGCCCCAGCCCGCGAGCAGCGCCTTCATGCCGCCGACGATGGCTTCTTCGTCATCCACCACCACGATCAGCCTGCCGGAAAGATCGCTCGGCGACGGCGGGGCCGGCGCTTCGGCGGCCGCGGCCTGCGGCGCCAGTTCGCCGATCGGCACATCGAAGCTGAAAGTGGATCCGCGTCCGGCCGCCGATTCCAGTTCCATGGTGTAGCCCAGCAGTTCGCACATGCGCTGCACGATTGACAGCCCCAGGCCCAGGCCCTTCTTGCTGGTACGGCCGGGATTGCCCACCTGGAAGAACTCTTCGAAGATGCGCTGCTGGTGCTCTTCCGGGATGCCGATGCCGGTGTCGCGCACGGCGATGCGCAGTTGCCCATCATGGCGTTCCAGCGAGAGGCTGATGGTGCCCGCCGGGGTATAGCGCAGCGCGTTGCTGATCAGGTTGCGAATGATGCGTTCCAGCAGCACCGCGTCACTGTGCACGACGTGCGCGTCGGCGCTGATGTCCATGCGGATGTTCTTGGCTTCGGCTTCCACCGTGAATTCCGTGCGCAGCCGCGCGAGCACATCCTGGATCTCGAATCCGGCCAGCCGCGGCTTGATGGACCCGGAGTCGAGCTTGGAAATGTCGAGTAACTCATTGAACAGGGACTCCAGGGCATGCACCGAGTCGGTGATGCTGCCGACGATGCTGCAGGAAATATCCAAGGCGTGGTTGTCGATCTCGAGCGGCTGGCCGAC
>CADECM010000005.1:70011-118472 GCA_902825845.1 uncultured beta proteobacterium | reverse complement strand
TGCGGGCGGCGCGGGGTTTCAGCATGTGGCCCCGCGTCACCGGGTACTACATGCTGGTTTCCGCCGCGACCGCTTCGTCGTGCTTGACCCTGTTGCTGGGCGTGCCGATCCAGCCGGTTTCTGAAACGTCGAAGTTGACGTTGTCCGGCCCGATGTAACGCACCTCGACATTGCCGTGCCCGGCGGGTGCGCCGCCTGCGCCCAGACCGAGCGCCACGTTGATATCGTCACGCGGTCTGGCGACAGACTTCGCCAGCGTGGCGGTGGCGTCCTTGAGGTCGTCGACCTGGAAGCCGATGTGGTGAATGCCGCTCCAGCCTGTGCCACGCTCGGCGCCTGCGACGACGTTGTTCTTGAAGCGCAGGATGGCCAGATTGATGTGGCCGTCGGTGAGGAAATAGCCGGACGTCCGGTCGCTGTCCAATTTTCTCACCACCTTCAAACCGAAATTCTCGACGTAGAACTGTTTGGTCGCCTCTTCATCCTGGGTCTGGATTGCGATATGCCGGATTCGTGCCATGGTCTACTCCCTCGTGGGTTGGTAACGCCGCCTATCCTACTCCTGACGAGGCGGCGCGTAAGCCCGCCGAAAAACGCGGCCGCGGATGCGCCCACCCCTGATTGCCCCTGACCACCACTCACACCGGCGCCACCGGTCAACGCCTGTAAAACGCCATGCGAAGTGTTCGTCCCGGCGTTGCGGGCGACCCCAAGAATTTGTATAACCATTGCATCGGCTGTGTTCCAACCTCATGTGGCGAGGCTCATGGTCGATTGCAGCGGATGGCAAAGGACTGCGCTGCGGTATCGGGCGCACAGTTGACGGCATCGTCGCCTACGAAAATTATGTAACTATATGTTTTTAAATGAATTTTTATAAAAAATGCTTAAGCGCTGCGCTCGATGACGCCGTTGCCGGTGGTGGTGGCCAGCGGCCATGTGATGGCTGCCAGCGAAACGCCGCTGGCTTCGGTGCCGGTCGCCGTGGCAGTGCGCAAGGGCGCCGCGAAGCCCGACATCGCGACGGCGGCGGCGGTGAAACACATGTTGCTCGGCGCACGCTCGGTGTCATTTCGCGACGGCGCGCGCGCCTTGCTGGCCTACTTCGCCTCGCCGGAAGTGGCGGACATTTACAGGGCGCTGGGCATGGTGCCGGGCGCTTGAACCGCAAGGCGTGCACAGCTTGTGCGTTGTGCGAAGCAATAGGCATGTCGCGCTTCCGGGCAATAACACGCTGTGCGCAGGCGAGACCGAGGCCCATGGTGGTGTTCCGTGCGTCGATGATTGGCGATGCGTTGTATGATCGCCGGTACGTAGGAGGTGCCGGATGCGTGTGGCAAGACGGTTGATGGCAGCAAGCGCGTGCATGCTGATGGCGGTTGCGCTATCAGCCGGCGCCCAATCGTGGCCGTCGAAACCGATACGCATCATCGCGTCGCAATCCGCCGGCGGCGGCATCGATACCGTATCGCGCCTGGTGGCATCGCGCCTTGCGGAGGCCACCGGACAATCCGTCATCGTCGACAATCGTCCCGGCGCCAACGGCTCGCTCGCGGCGGAGCTGGTGGCGAAGGCGCCGCCTGACGGCTATACGCTGATGCTCGGTGCGGCGGGCAATCTGGGTATCAACCGCTTTTTCATCCGGACTATGAATTACGATCCATTCACGGATCTGGCGCCGGTGACGTCCGCCATTTCGAGCGGCAGTGTACTGGTGGTGCATCCGTCGCTGCCGGCGAAAACGGTAAAGGCGTTCATCGCCCTGGCGCGCGCGCGGCCGGGCACGCTGGCGTACGGTTCCTCGGGGGTGGGTGGCGCCGGCCATCTTGCCGCAGCGTTGTTTCAGTCAATGACCGGGACCAGCATGCTGCACGTGCCGTACAAAGGCGGTGCCCCGGCAATGGTGGATTTGCTGGCCGGGCAGGTGCAGTTTATTTTTGCATCGCCGCCCACCGCCATGCCCAACGTCAGTGCGGGCCGCCTGCGCGCGCTGGCGGTGTCCACCGCGCAGCGCTCGAAGTTCCTGCCCGCGTTGCCTACCGTCGCCGAGGCCGGTGTGCCGGGGTACGCGGCGCAAACATGGTACGGTTTTGTGACCACCGGAAAAACGCCGCCGCAAATGGTCACGCGTTTGAACAAGGCCATGGTGCAGATTCTGGATCGCCCCGACACGACTGCGGCGTTGCTCAAGGTGGGGCTGGAAACGTGGACCAGCACGCCGGAAGCGTTCGCAGCCCATATCCGGTCGGAGTACGACAAGTGGGGCGGTATCATCAAGCAGGTGGGCATCACGGCAAATTAAAATCTATTTAAGTATCTGTTTTTGAATGATATTTAGGGTGATCCATGGGTGATCAGGCAATGCGCCGAATACTGCAGGCCGGTGAAACGTTTGCCGCAATCGTCAGCGGCGTGAATTTGGCGCACTCGCTCGACGCCGATGCCTTTGCCGGCTTGCTCGAGACTTTTTATCGATACCGCGTCATTTGTCTGCGCGGCCAGAAGTTGTCGCCGCGGCAACTTGCCGACGTTGCCCGCCGCTTCGGCGAACTGGAGGACTACCATCTCGCCGATTACATGATTCCCGATGTGCCGCAGGTGCGCGTCCTGTCCAACGAAATCGTCAACGGCAAAAACACCGGCGCCGTGAACGCCGGCATGTACTGGCACTCTGACCTGTCGTATCGGCCGCAGCCGGCAGGCGCGACGCTGCTCTACGGCATCACCTGTCCGGCGGAAGGCGGCAACACTTTGTTCGCCGACATGGTGGCCGCGTACGCCGCGCTGCCGGACGATATGCGCAAGCGCATTACCGGGCTTGCCACTGTGCGCGACCGCAGTTACCGCTACAGCGAGTTCTATCCCAATCGTCCGCCGCTGACCGACGCGCAAAAAGCGGCGGTGCCGCCGGTGACGCACCCGCTGGTGCGCGTGCATCCGGTGACGGGTGAGAAAGCACTGTACGTTTCCGCCGGCTCGTGCTCGCATATTCCCGGCATGGATGTGGCAGAAGGCCGCAAACTCATCGCTGAACTTGAAGCGTTTGCCACGCAGCCGCGCTTTGTCTATTCGCACACCTGGCAGCCCGGCGATCTGGTGATCTGGGACAACTGTGTCACGCTGCATTGCGCGACGCCGTTCGATATGCAAAAGTACATTCGTAAAATGCATCGCGTGCAGGCGCTGGGCGGAACGCCGCTTCCCGCATGACGTCGCGGGGATTGGCGTTGCCCGCGCCCGTCGCGTAAACTAGCGGGCTGTGGCGCGGCGTGTTCCTGCAACGGTCATTGCGCGCCGCGATAGACAATCCCCGATTCTTTCATCCACAGCGTTCATCTGCGAGAAAAGCACGTGCCTAATCTAGTCCCGCCGCACGGAAGCGACGTCCTCAAATCCCTGATGCTGTCCGGCGATGCCTTGGCCGCCGAACGTGCCCGCGCCAAAACATTGCGCGCGGTTCGCGTGAGTTCGCGCGAGAAGGGCGACCTGATCATGCTGGGCATCGGCGGCTTCACGCCGCTGGATGGGTTCATGACGCATGCCGATTGGCAGGGCGTGTGCGATGGTTATCGCACGGCCGCGGGGTTGTTCTGGCCGATTCCGATTACCCTGTCGGTGGACGCGGTTACGGCAGGTTCGATAGCGGCCGGCGGCGAGATTGCGCTGGTTGATGCCGAAGGCGGCGACTTTCTGGCGACCATGACGGTGACGGAAAAATACGCCATCGACAAGGCGCATGAGTGCCGCAGCGTATTTCGCACCGAAGATGCCGCGCATCCCGGCGTCAAAATGGTGATGCAGCAGCCCGAGGTGAACCGTGCAGGGCCGGTCAAGGTGCTGTCCGACGGCGGCTTCAAGGCCAGCTACGGCGCGCTGTTCATGACCCCTGCCGAGACGCGCGCCGAATTCGAGCGCCTGGGCTGGTCCCGCGTCGCTGCATTCCAGACACGCAATCCCATGCACCGCTCGCACGAGTATCTCGCCAAGGTGGCGATCGAAGTCTGTGACGGGGTGCTGGTGCACTCGCTGCTCGGCAATCTCAAGCCGGGTGATATTCCCGCGGACGTGCGCACGCGTGCCATCGCGGCGCTGGTCGACGGGTACTTTTGTCCGGGAACCGTGATTCAGGCCGGCTATCCGCTCGACATGCGCTACGCCGGGCCGCGCGAAGCGCTGCTGCATGCCGTGTTCCGGCAGAACTACGGCTGCTCGCACCAGATCGTCGGGCGCGATCACGCCGGCGTGGGCAGCTACTATGGACCGTTTGACGCGCACCACATTTTCGACACCATCCCCAAAGACGCGCTGCAAACGCAGCCGCTCAAGATGAATGTCACTTTCTGGTGCTACGCCTGTGGCGGCATGGCGTCCAACCGCACTTGCCCGCACAGCGAAAAGGATCAGCTCCAGGTGTCGGGCACGCAGCTCAGAACGTGGCTGTCGAAGCGCGAGACCGTGCCCACGGAGTTTTCGCGGCCTGAAGTGCTCGAAATTCTGCGCGAGTATTACGATAGCTTGCCGGCGTAGGGTAACGCCCGGGACAGCGGCCGGCGTGACGCAGCGCCCACGCATAGCCGGCTGTACAGCGGAAGGGCATGCGGGGCAGGGATTTGACAGGGCTACGGCATGGCGGATACCGTGCGTTGTGCGCAGGCAGGGTTGATTTGACTTTCCCGCCGCAGCCTTTGGCAAGTACGGATGAGCGAACGAAAATTCTTTGCGGAATACGCACAAGCTACGGCACGACAATCCAATTCCAGGAGGCAGACATGAGCATACAGCGTGTTGCGGGCGCAAAAGGCGCCAGCTTCAGCAAGGCGGTCGCGGTCAGTGGTGCGGGAAAGACGGTGTACGTATCGGGGCACCTTGCCCCCGGCCGCTCGATGGCGGAACAGACAAACGGGTGCATCGACCAGATCGAGGCCGCGATTCGCGCCGTCGGCGGCTCGCTTGAGCATGTAGTACGCATTACCGCGTGGCTGACGAGTCTGGACCAGTACGCCGAATACGCCCGCGTGCGCGGCGAGCGCTTCGGCGCAAATCTACCCGCGAGCGCCGCAGTGCAGGTTGCGGGCCTGCTCCAGGGCGCCCTCATCGAGATCGACGCGATCGCCTTTATCCCGGATTAGTTCGCAGGCGTTCCCGTTGTCGCGACATTCGCCGTCGAATCGCGCTATGATGAATGCAGCCTGGCCGGGCCCGGCAGGATGGGCAACGAATGATCACAACGTTACGTCACGGCGGAGGATTTCGGTATGTTGAAACCCATCGACATCAACGCGGAATTGTCGAAGCTCACTTTTCTGCACAACCGCGGCCCCAATACCACGGATGAGGAGAAATCAAGGTCGTTTACGACGTTGTCGAAGTATCGCGACGGTGGAATTTTCACCGGAAGTTTTTCCGGCGTCAGTCAGTGGGAGCGCCATGAGAACGGTGACGAAATCGTTCAGGTGCTCGATGGCGCGACAACCTTCACCATCATGAACGACGACGGCCCGCAGCAATTCGAGCTGACCAAGGGCATGATGGTGGTGGTGCCGCAAGGCCATTGGCATCTGTTCGAAGCGCCGGTCGGGGTTACGATCGTGACTGTCACGCCGCAGCCCACGGAGCATGTTCATGCTGACGACCCGAAAAGTGTCGCGTTGTATGCCCGTTTGAAGGCTGCTGCCGGCTGAGTTTTTAGCAGGAGCGGTTGCGACTCGCGGCAACGCAGCGCTCGCAATTGTCTGAAGTAACGGCGCCACTAAATCAGCGCGATCGATATCGCGGTATCGCCACGGCGATTTATGTCAAAAGCGCGGAACAGGACGATCGCGAATAGCGTTCGACAAAGGAACCGTGAACAGAATCAACAAGCTGCCGCTCGTCGTGGATTTGTCGCAGGGCCTGTGCGGAATATATATAAGTATCTGTTTTTGTTGATATTTTTTGAAAAACGGCAATGTACGACACGGGCGCGGCGGTTCGCCACTCTCGAACATACGCCAGCAGAGTCAGCGCCGCTTGCCGTCGGCGCAAGGCCGGGCGCGAATGGATCGCGCCAACCAGCCGGGGCTCTCTCGATGATGCGATAAACCGGCGGATTAGCGTACGGCTTACGGCTGCTTCGGCGTCTTGTATTCGGCTACTTTTTGCAACGGCTTCCAGATCGTTTCATAGCCGACAAAGCCTTTGGCGTTCGGCGCCATCTGGCGCGTAGTATAAAAACGCGTTTGGCCGTCAGGCACCTTGGCAGGCGGTTTTTGTTCGCTCATAAGTCACCTTTTTTCATACAGTCAGAATGGTGGCGCAAGTTTCGATACCCGATTTCACAAGGCCGATCAAATGGGCCGCATCCGTGACGGATCGATTTCAACATTCCCCGCCATCGCCCCGCCGGCCTGCATTTCTTCGTCCGTTGCATCGCGCACGGTCTGTATTTCCAGCCGGAACACGACCTCCCGGCCGCACAACGGATTGTTGCCATCGACGGTCAGCGTTTCGTCGTCCAGGCGCGTCACGAGAAAGCTGCGGGTCTGGCCGTTGTCGTTCTCCATGAGGATGGCGGTACCAATTTGGCGGTACTCCTCCGGCACGTTCTCGATGCGGTCGGTGAACACCAGCGACTCGTCTCTCGCGCCGAAAATCTGATTGCCGTCGATTGGCACCTCGATCACGTCACCCGCCGAGCGCCCCTCCAGTGCCGCGTGGACGGACGGGGCAAGAATTTCATTGTGTCCGTGCACATAACCCAACGGGAATTCGACCGACGTCAAGACATGCCCCGTCTTTCGGTCGGTCACCTTGTAGGTGAGTTCGACAAACTTGCTGTCCTGGATGGTTTCGCTCATGTTTAATCCGGCCAACCCGCTCAGAAGATCGAGGCACCAAAAATCCTGACCTTGCCGTCTTCATAGCCGAGCACCAGCCGGCCCAGCCACTCGCCCGGCTTTTTGGTGCTGCGTTGCCGGTACAGCACCGTCACATGCTCACCGCGGCGAATGGTACCCAGCGCTTCGAAATCGTCAGACAGGCTTCGCGCCAGCTCGCTGTTGGCAAACTGATGCCCCGCCACGACTTGATTCATGGCGCGCGCCAGCCCGGCGGAGAAGTTCTTGACGAATTCCCCGTATTTGCCGTCGTTCGAATGATTCACGAGGTCGCGCCACAGGGGATTGGCGATCGCGAGAATCTCCTCATTGGTTTTTTCGATGATATTCATGTAGACCTCTCCCGTGCCGGCCGGAAGCTCAACACGGTCAACACGCGCTTCCGGCTGCGGGATGGCTACTCGTTCTCCGACACCAGGTGATAACACGGCGCCTTCTCCATGGTGTATTCGCCGGTTTTCGGATCGCGGCGCGACACCGTCAACACATGCCAGTTTTCGTCGTCCACCTTCATGGCGTCGCCCCGGTAGTAGTAACCCGGCCAACGGGTCTCTTTGCGGAACAGTGTGTGCTGCGTGACGCATTCTGCGGCGCGATGACGATGCTTTAATTCCCAGGCGCGCAACAACTCGTGTATGTCCTCCGCAGCGAGGCTCTCAAGGTCTTCTTCCATGATCGCGAGCTTCTTCAGGCCGATGTTGAGAAGCTTCTCGTTGGTCATATAGCTGACCGTCACGCCGCCGCAATACTCATCCATCAGCTTTTGCAGACGATCCAGGCCCTGCCGGGGATTGATGTAATGCGGGTTGACATCGCCCGCCACGATCGCGTTGCGGTGAATGCGGTAATGTTCCAGCGGCTTGAAGATTTCTTCCTTGCGGCGGTTGATCTGCGCCTCGGATACGACAATGCCTTCGGCCTTGCCGTCGTCGATGTACTTGCATGCGGCTTTCGCGGCCAGACGGCCCTCGGTGAACGAACCGGACGAGAACGCATGCGGCGTGCCGCCAACAGCGTCGCCGGCGCCGAACAGTCCTTCGATGGTCGTCATGCGGTTGTAGCCCCAGAAATACTCCGGCGGGGAAACGTCCTCCGGCCCGGAACACCACGCGCCCGAACAGGTCGCGTGTGAACCCATCACATACGGCTCGGAGGTGGTGATTTCGGGATTCTCGTTTTTCGGGTCCACATCGGTGGCCGCCCACAACACCGCCTGGCCGACGGTCATGCCGAGGAAGTTCTCCCAGCCGACCTCTTCCAGATGCGGGTCCTGGAACGCTTGCATGGTCACCATGTGTATGGGGCCGCGGCCGGCGTTCACCTCACTGATGATGCAATGGTTGCGCAGACAGGTCGGGATCGGCCTGTGGGTCAGGTGCGAGGCTTCCGGATCGAGATATTCCTTGCCGACCATTTGCTGCAGCGCAGGGAACCACTTGGATTCGTATTCCTCGCCCAGACAGTTTTGCGTGTACGTTTTCAGATGGAGGAAGTACGCGCCGACCGGGCCGTACCCGTCCTTGAATCGCGCCAGCACGATGCGGTTTTCCATCTGCGTCATTTTCGCGCCGGCGTTAATCATCAGCCCATAGGCGGACGCAGACGACCACGGCGCATACCACGTGCGGCCGGAACCTTCACCCACCGAACGCGGTTTAAAGATGTTGGAGGCGCCGCCCGCGCCGCAGATCACGGCCTTCGACTTGAACACATGGTAGTCGCCGGTGCGCACGTTAAAGCCCACGGCGCCTGCCACGCGGTTTTCCTTGCTGTCGTCCATCAACAGATGGGTGACGCAAATGCGGTTGAACACCTTGTCCGCGGATTTCTTGGCGGCCTCGGCCACGATCGGCTTGTAGGACTCGCCGTGAATCATGATCTGCCATCGCCCTTCACGCAGATAGCGCCCGGTTTTCGGGTCCTTCATGATCGGCAGGCCCCACTCCTCGAACTGGTGCACCGTGGAGTCGACGTGGCGCGCCATGTCGAACAGCAGGTCTTCGCGCACCAGCCCCATCAGGTCGATGCGGGCGTAGAGCACGTGGTCTTCGGGCTTGTTCTCGCCCCAGCGCGTTCCCATGTAGCAGTTGATCGCGTACAAGCCCTGAGCGACCGCGCCGGAGCGGTCGATGTTGGCCTTCTCGGCAATCACGATTTTCTTGTTTTGCCCCCAGAAGCGGGCCTCCCACGCGGCACCGCTGCCGCCCAGGCCCGCGCCGACGACCAGAACGTCGATGCCGTCTTCGATGATCGTTTTGTAAGCCATTAGTAGTACACGCCTTTCTTCAACTTGAGACCGGCGGATTTCAGCGTATGCAGGCCGCCATCATCCATGCGGAGCCATTTCGGCTCGTTGTAGAGCAACTGGCTGTTGCGTTCTTCCTGGCTCGGCGCGGGAACTTCCTTCAACTTCGGTATTGCCGTGCCCCACGGCTTGGTGGTGATGGGTGACAGGAAGTTTTTTTCCGTGCCGTTGCGAAACTTGATGCGCCAGGCGATGGTGCCTTTTTGCTCGTCGCGCTTCACACGCACGCTGTGGCCGAGCGGCGCGAAGTCGGCATAGCCGCGCACATCGATCGCATTCTGTGGGCAAGCCTTGACGCAGGAGTAGCACTCCCAGCACATGTTGGGCTCGATGTTGTAGGCACGGCGGTAGGTCTTGTCGATGTGCATGATGTCGGACGGACAGATATCGACGCAGTGTCCGCATCCGTCGCACCGTGTCATATAGACGAAGGTAGGCATAAGTCAGCTCCTTGATTTGTTGCGCTGGTCTAATAGTGATGGGGCTTTTCGCGCTTGATGCCGAGTCCCATGTCCATCGGAGCGTTCTGCAGGAGTTCCATGGAGTGCCGTTTTTGTTGTTCAGGATCGTCGCGGGTCTGCGTCGGCAAGTTCTGATTGGTGCCGTTGGCCTCGGACATCCGTTTCTCGAAGGCCGCGGCAGGCTTGAAGAACATGTGCGCGAATTTCGACCACGCCACCGAGCCGAACAATACGGTCGTGGCGAGGATGTAGAGGCCAAAGGTCAAGCCGGAGAAGGCGCCGCCGTTCGCCTGCAGGAAGGCCCAGATCAGGCCCAGCGTGACGCTGGCCAGCAGCGACAGGATGAACAGATCGGCCCGCATGATGCGCAGCGGCGAATTGCCCTCTGCGGCGACATCGACGCGGATGAAAAACCAGAACCAGTAGCCGCCGAGGCAGATCATCAAGCCGCCGATCCACCACAGCAACGGCAGAATGCCGGGTGTCGGGATTGCCGGCGTGGGATAGGCGAATACCATGATCGCGGTAGTGATGACGTAGATCAGGAATCCGTACATGGTGAGCAGATGCGCGATACGGCGGCGCACGTTGCAGAATTCGCCGGAGGCGAGTACATCCACGACCCCGGTCTTGATGGCAATCGACATCATTTCGCCGCCGTCAACCTGCCGCGCGGCCTTGCTCTTCGATCGTTGCAGATTGGCAAAAAAATACTTCGCGCTGCCCTTGTGAATGATGTCGAACAGCGTGCCTGCAAACACCGCCAGCACCATCAGAATTACATACGTTTGCATCGCGCCCGCGGGCAAAGCCTCGCTCAACGCGGCAAAGGGATTGATTGTGAACATTGATTCCTCGGGCAATGTGAATGGGCATCTGCTCAAGGCCGCGTGTCGCCGCTTCAAGTCGCGGTTGCCGGGGCAGCAGCAGCACCAACAACACGCGTGTTTTTGTTCGATACGGCGGAGTCGTGCCGCTTGCAGAGCGAATTGATTGTAAGAGATACCCGCCGGCGCCGGACTCAAAAAATTATTATGGCGGCATCGAAAAAACTGATACCCATTAACGTGTGAGGCCGTGCACGCAGCGAAAGCGGGATATGCGATACCATGCGGACATCGCCTGCCGGCAGGAAGGGTTTCGTTTGAAAATCTGTATCATTTCGGATAGCCACGATCATCGCGAGCCGCTTACCGCTGCCGTCGCGGAGGCGAAAGCGCTGGGCGCGCGGGTGATTTTGCACTGCGGTGACCTGGTGGCGCCGTCCACGCTGCACGCGATCATCGGGGTGGGGCTGCCGCTGCACGTGATTCACGGCAACAACACGGGCGACCTGGTCGCCCTGTGCCGGATGGCGCAGAATGCCGCAAACGGCATCCACTACCACGGGCAGGACGCCACGCTGGAACTCGCGCAACGGCGCATATTCATGGTGCACTATCCGCACTACGCCAGAGCGATGGCGCTCACCGGTGATTACGATCTGGTGTGCAACGGCCATGAGCACCGCGCCGCCATCGAGCGCGTTCGCAATATCAAGGGGCAGGAAACGCTGCGCATCGATCCCGGGACGGTTGCCGGCGTGAGTGCGCCCGCGACTTACGTGTTCGGCGACCTCGAAACCCTGGCGTTCGACATCCGGCCGGTGCCGGGATGATGCGCGGCGCTACGCCGCGAGGCGATTGGCCCCTGCGAGCTCGTCCTTTGCGAAATGCAGGAAAGCCATCACCAGATTCGAGTGGAAGCGCGCGCTGGGATAGACCACCGAGAAATTGCGAATCAGCGGCGGCCTGAGCGGCACTTGAACCAGCTGGCCGAGCTGCAATTCCTTGGCGGCGATAACCCGCGACATGATCGCGAACCCCAGTCCGGTGGCGACCAGACCCTTGAGCGCTTCCGGGCTGCCAAGTTCGACCACCACGTTCATCGATTCCGGCGCGACGCCGACCTGCTGCAGATAACGGTCGACCACGGCACGGGTGCCGGAGCCCGCCTCGCGGCTGACATAGGGATGCCGTGACAGCGCGGCTGGGCGCGCGTACGCTTCCTTTGCCAGCGGATGCGACGGTGCGCATACCACTTGCAACTCGTCTTCGCAGCATACTTCGATTTGTAGCGACGACAGATGCGAGTCCCCTTCAATAAAGCCCACGTCCAGCGTGTGCTCGGCGACACGATCCTGCACGGTTTCGGAATTGCCTACAAACAAGTTCGGCACCACGTCCGGATAACGCGCCTTGAATTTGCCGATCAGCTGCGGCAATACGTATTCCCCGACGGTCATGCTGGCCCCGATCAACAGCGGGCCGGCGATCTGTCCGCTGACATCCTTCAGGCGGGTATCGAGCTCGTTGGACAGGGCGAGAATACGTTCGGCGTAGTCGAATGCAATGCGGCCGGCCGGCGTCAGCGCGATGCGTCCCTGCGCGCGATCAAACAGGCGCGTGTGCAGATGCTCCTCGAACTGCTTGACCTGGAAGGTGACCGCCGGCTGCGTCATGAACAGCGTCTCGGCCGCCTTGGTGAAGGAAAGGTGCTTCGCCACTGCGTGAAATACCTGAAGACGCCGGTCGGCCATGTGAATCGGGATCAAATAGTGAGACAGACGCTATTCAAGCACAAAATGCAGGTATCCAGAAGGCGATGCGGCAGTGCGGAGAATCCCCGCGCAAGTTAGACGACATGGTGGACCGCAACGTAGAAGTCCGGCAACTGCCGTCCGCCGGGGCATTGCAGCGGTACCCACGTCAACGGAAGCGGCCCCCAGGCTCGTACAATGTGGTGTTTGACGGCATCCCACTCCAAACGGAAGGCAATATGGCCCTGAAACGCCCGCCCGGCATGTCCGGCCAGTTGGTCGTGCTGGAACACACTTCGAAGATTCTCAAGAATAATCCTCTCGGCGATCCTCACGTGCGCAAACTCGCCGTGTGGCTGCCGCCGGGCTACGACAGCTCCGGCAAGTGCCGTTTTCCGGTGCTCTACGATCTGGTGGGGTTCACCGGCTCGGGTTTGTCCCACACCGGCTGGAAACCGTTTGGCGACAATGTGCCGGAGCGCGCGGCGCGGCTGATGCAGGAGAAGAAGATGGGACCGGTAATCATTGTCTTTCCGGACTGTTTTACTGCGCTGGGCGGCAATCAATACATCAATTCGTCCGCGATTGGCCGCTACGCCGATTACCTGACGCACGAAATCATCCCGTTTGTGGATCGCGAATTTCGCACCCTCGCCGGCCGCGAGCACCGCGGTTGCTTTGGCAAATCATCGGGTGGTTACGGCGCCATTATTCACGCCATGAAATACCCCCAGTACTGGGGCGCGATCGCCGATCATTCCGGCGATGCCTATTTCGACTTCGTCTATTGGCACGATTGGCCCAATACCATCAACGAACTGGCCAAACACCGCCTGCCCCGGCGCAAAGCGGGCACTTACAACGCGTCACGTGAGTCCAGCCGTGCAAATCTTGCGTCCGGCCAGGACGATGGGCGCATCAAGCGCTTTCTGGCGCAGGCATGGAAAAAAGAAAAACTGTCGTCGGCCGAAGGTCATTGCATCATGAACCTGTGCATGGCCGCTACGTACGACCCGGATCCCGGCGCGCCGTTGGGGTTCCGGGTGCCGTTTAATCTGGAAACGGGTGAATTGATCACGGGCCGTTGGGAAAAATGGCGTGGCCATGATCCCGTCAATCTGGTTGCGCGCTATCGGGCCAATCTGAAAACCATGCGCGGTATCTACATTGACTGCGGCTGGCGCGACCAGTATCACATCCACTTCGGCACGCGTATCCTCGCCAAACGTCTGGCGGCAGCCGGGGTGCGCCACACCTATGAGGAATTTGACGATAACCACTCCGATGTCGATTACCGCATGGATGTCAGCTTGCCGTTTCTGTACCGTGCGCTGAGGCCTTGAGCGGTGGCCACGAGTCCAGTTTGCGATATCTGCGCATGGCGGTTTCGAGTCAAATCAGCAGAAAAAACATAACTATTTGTTTTTATTTGCTATTTTTGTTTTCCGGACATCCAATCGAGGTTCACCAGACGTAATCCGCTGCTGCTTTTTTGGGCAAAAAGGGTCGAACTAGGGTATCATTCGCCCCCGGCAACGGAGTATCCGTCCCGGCCTGACACTAGACCCTTCGAAGAGACATCCCACATGCAAGTCATTCTGGACTATCTGAAAAACACTGGCGAAAAACTCGATTCCGAGATTGCCGCCGCCACCGGCCTTTCTTTGGCGAACGTACGCAGCAG
This sequence comes from uncultured beta proteobacterium, assembly GCA_902825845.1. Classification (GTDB taxonomy): domain Bacteria; phylum Pseudomonadota; class Gammaproteobacteria; order Burkholderiales; family SG8-41; genus UBA5216. Next base: position 104,569 of record CADECM010000005.1, on the reverse strand, counting down.
CGTGACCGATCTGCACGCGCGCGGTGCCATCATGGTGTGTAAATCGATACGTTATCAGGATGGCAAAGAGATCGACGGCATTCTGTGCCGTATTTCCGGCTATATTCCGCAGGCCGCGCCCGGCCGCAAGCCCAAATCGCACGCCCCCGCCAAGTCCGAAATCCACGATTAGTCGTCATATCTGACCGGCGGGCTTGGCCGGCGGGGGCCGCGTAAGCGCCAATTCACGGCGCCAGCGGTCGCATCGACATTGCGGTGCTGCCGCGCAATAATCCGCAGGATTGACAGCGATTTTCCGCCGTCAGCCGTCGGAGGGCAGCCATGAATTATCGTGTAACCGTCACCGCCATCGCCGTGCTGGGGTTTGCGGGCACCGTCAGTGCGCAAACCGCCGCTGTCGTGGGCGGACAGACTTTTCCCGCCAAAATGGTGCGTCTGGTCATCCCGTTCGCGGTGGGCGGGAGCAGCGACGCCAACGGGCGCATCATCGCGCCGCCGCTGACCGAGCGCTGGAAGCAGCAGGTCATCATCGAGCCGCGTCCGGGCGCTGCCACGGTGCTTGGCACCGAGTTGGTGGCAAAAAGTCCGCCTGACGGCCATACGTTGTTGCTTACTTCCACGCAGTTCACGCAGAGTCCGGCGATGTTCGCCCGGCTGCCGTTCGATTCGCTTGCCGATTTAATCCCGGTTACGCGCGTCACGCGTTCACCGCAAGTAATCGTCGCCCATCCCTCGCTGCCGGTGAAAAACATCCGCGAACTGGTGGCGCTGGCGCGCGCGCGCCCGGGGCAGATCAACATGGCCAATGCCGGCACATCGCTGCCCAGCCACTATTTCAACATGCTGGCCAAGGTGAAAATCGAAACCGTGCCGTACAAAGGCGCCGGTCCGATGATGATTGATGCGATGGGCGGGCACGTGCATCTGGCCATTGGCGCGGTGAGTTCGGTGCAGGCCGCGGTGCGCAGCGGCCGCGTGCGCATGCTGGGCGCCACTTCGCTGTCGCAGGCGTTTCCGGAGGTGCCGCTTATTTCGAAGGATGTGCCGGGCTTTGATGCCGACACCTGGTTCGGCCTGTTCGCGCCGCGCGGCACGCCGCGGGAGGTGGTGCAGCGCGTGCGCGACGATGTGGCCGCGGTAATGCAAGTGGCAAGTATCCGCCAAAAGCTGCTGGACATCGGCGGCGAACCCAGTGGCGAACAGCCCGATGAGTTTGCGGCGCGCGTTCGTACTGAAATCGCCAAATGGAAGCAAGTGGCTCAGGTGGCGGGGATCCAGCCGCAGTGAGCGATTGCATGTCCCGGGCCCGTCGTATCGCGCCGTATCGTTCGCCGTGAACCTGCCCGCCGCGGAATCCGCCGACGTATTTGATTTCCGGCGCAAGTCCACGCTGGGGGTGGCGCTGATCGCGTTTGTATTCGTGGCGCCGTTTACCGTCAACAATTTCATTCAGGGACGCTACGGTCCCGGTCTCTGGTCCGCCCTGGTCCTCGTCATACTGGCGATCAATGCCTGGACCATCCTGCGCGGCCGCTTCAGTCCGGCGCTGACCCTGATCGGGCTGGTGCCCGCGATGATATTTTTCCTCACCGTTGCGTTGAACGACCAGGGGATCATCGGCGCATTGTGGTCATATCCCGCGTTGATTTCGTTTTATTTCATGCTGCCCGAACGCAAGGCATGGCTGGCGAACGCCGTGTTGCTGGCCATCGTGCTGCCCCGGACGTGGATGATGATAGAGCCCGCGATCGCGGCGCGGGTGGTGGCGACGCTGCTGGTGGTCAGCGCATTTTCGGCCATGTTTATCCGCATCATTACCAATCAGCAGCGCAGACTGCACGAGCTGGTGGTGACCGACACCCTCACCGGACTGCTGAACCGCACGCTGCTCAACGACACCCTTGACGACGCGATCCAGCACAGTACGCGCAGCGGCGTGCCAATGACCCTGGCCGCGCTCGACCTCGATCACTTCAAGAAGATCAACGACACCCTTGGCCACGACGCGGGCGATGCGGTGCTGCGCGGCGTCGGCGAACTGCTGCGGCATCGCGTGCGGCGTATCGACCGCCTGTTTCGTACCGGCGGCGAGGAGATTCTGGCGTTGCTGTACGGCGCCGATGCCGGAAGCGGCAGGCAGGTGGCGGAGGATATGCGTGCGGCGATCGCCGCACACGCTTTTTTGCCTGATCATCCAGTCACCGTCAGCATTGGCGTAGCGACGCTGCTGCCGGGAGAAGACCGCCAGACGTGGATCAAACGCAGCGACGAAAACCTTTACCGGGCAAAATCGGCCGGCCGCAACCGGGTGGTTGCATAACCAGGAGAGCAGCATGAACGACATGACCTCGATCCAATCCGCCGGCGGCAGCGTTTTGCCAGCCTATCCGCTGCCTCGCGCAAGCCTGGCGCAGCTGGGTTTTTACGAGACCGCCCTGGTAAAGCTGGGTGCGGTGATCAAAAAGCACATCGCGGACGGCCGTTATCCCGGCGCGCAGATCGCACTGGCACGGCACGGCCAACTGGCGTTGTTCGAGAGTTTTGGCAGCGCGTCGCTCGATGGCAAAGCGGCGGCGGACGACACGCTGTGGCTGCTGTTTTCCAACACCAAGGTGGTCACCGCGATGGGCATCTGGGCGCTGGTCGAAGACGGCCTGCTCACCTTCAGCGACCGCGTCGCGGAGCACATGCCCGAATTCGCGCAACACGGCAAAGGCGAGATCACGATTGCGCAGGTGATCAGCCACCGTGGCGGTTTTCCCAGCCAGAATGTCACGCCGGCGGTGTGGACCGACCACGCGGAAATGCGCCGGCAGGTGTGCAATTTCACGCTGGAATGGACGCCGGGCACGCGGCTGCACTATCACGGCCGCTCGGCGCTGTGGGTGGCCGCGGCACTGATCGAGACCGTGAGCGGCATGGACTACCGTGATTTTCTGCGGCAACGCATCCTCGAGCCGCTGGGTCTTGGTGGCGATATTTTTGTCGGCATGCCCGACGCCCAGCACGCGCGCGCGGCGACCATCTACGAACCGGACGCCAGCGGCGGGCAGAAGGCACTGCAGGAAGAAAACACGGCGCCCTTTCGCCGCGCCGGCGTACCCAGCGGTGGGGGTTACGCCACCGCGCGCGGCATGGCGGCGCTGTACCAGATGCTGGCGAATTTCGGCAAGCTTAACGGCACGCGTATTTTTTCGCGGCGGCTGATCGAATTTGTCACGCGCAATCACACCGGCGACATGAACGATGGCGGCATGGGCATGCCCATGCATCGCGGCCTGGGTGTGCATACGCGCGGGCTCACTGAAAAAATCCGCGGCCTGGGGGCAATAGCCTCTCCACGCACGTTCGGCCACGGCGGCGTGGGCACCTCGTATTGCTGGGCCGATCCCGATTCGGGCGTATCGTTTGCCTACATCACCAACAGCCGCATTCCCGATCCCTGGCACAGCCGGCGGCTGGATGTGGTGGCGAACCTGGTGCACTCGGCGATCGAGTGACCTGCTTCAAGCGTTGCGCCAGAAGCGTTCCATTTCAAGATAGGTAAACGACGCCGACCAGCCGATCAGCACAAAGCCCGTCAACGCCTCGGTGCCGAACAAGAAACGGATCGGTCCCACCGGTGTCAGGTCGCCAAAACCGACCGTGCTGAAGGTGACTGCCGACAGATATATGGCGTCGAGAATGCCGGGGTGCGCCACTGCACCCGCAGTCGTGATGTGTCCGTTGGCCGGCCATTGCAGCAGCACCCATGACACCGCGCCGAAGATCCAGATTTCGCAGACGTGCAGACCCAACAGCGACAGAATGCCATACAGCACTCTGATTCGGCGCGGCCCGCGGGCGCGCTGCAGCCGTGTGGACAGCAGCAGCAGTCCTTCGTAATGCACCAGCACCGCACATGAGATGGCAACGACGGTTGCCGCAACGACGGTGAAATTGGCGGCCCAGTTCTGATACACGAAAAGCGGCCGAGATCGTAGTCGACTCTATATAACTTATTGATTTTATTATATTTTATAATCCAGCCTGGGTGACAAACTTGCCCACCAGATACGGTTCCAGCGCTTCGGTTCCGCCTTCCGAGCCATAACCCGAATCCTTGACGCCGCCGAACGGCACTTCCGGCAACGCCAGGCCCAGATGGTTGATCGTCACCATGCCGGTTTCGACTTGCGCTGCGATGGCATTGGCGGTTTTGGCCGAGCGCGTCCACGCGTAGGCGGCGAGCCCGTACGGCAGCCGATTGGCTTCTGCAACCGCGTCATCAAAGGTCTTGAACGGGTTGATGATGGCGAGCGGGCCAAACGGTTCGGTGTTCATTGCCGCGGCGCTGGTTTCCAGTTCGGTAAATACGGTCGGCTCGAAGAAGTTGCCCTTTTCGCCGATCGGGTAGCCGCCGGTCTGCAATTTGCCGCCGTGCTTCTTGGCGTCTTCCACATTGGCGATCATCGCGGTCTGGCGGCGCGGGTTGGCCATCGTCGCCATCCTGGTGTCTTTGTCAAAACCGTCACCCACCTTGACCGCCTTGGTGCCCTCGACGAATTTCTCCACGAACTGTTTGTAGACGCCTTCCTGCACCAGAAAGCGGGTGGGCGACACACACACCTGGCCCGCGTTGCGGTACTTCATGAAGGTCATGGTCTTGGCCGCGACGTCGATATCGGCATCGTCGAAGATGATCACCGGCGCGTGGCCGCCGAGTTCCATGGTGGCGCGCTTCATATGGCTCCCGGCCATGCCCGCGAGCAGCTTGCCCACCGGCGTCGAGCCGGTGAAGGTGATTTTGCGGATCACCGGGTGCGGGATCAGATAACTGGAGATATCCGCGGGCACGCCATAGACGAGGTTGATCACGCCCGCCGGCACGCCGGCATCGGCAAAGGCGCGCACCAGTTCCGCCGGCGACGCGGGCGTTTCCTCGGGCGCTTTCAGGATGATCGAGCAGCCGGTCGACAATGCCGCCGACAACTTGCGCACCGCCTGATTGATCGGGAAGTTCCATGGCGTAAACGCGGCTACCGGGCCGACCGGCTCTTTCACCACCAGTTGGTAAACGCCTTCCGCGCGCGCCGGAATCACGCGCCCGTAGGCACGGCGGCCTTCTTCGGCAAACCAGTCGATGATATCGCCACCCGACAGCGCCTCCAGTTTGGCCTCTCCCACCGGCTTGCCTTGTTCCAGCGTCATCAACTCGGCGACGCGGTCGGCGCGCCCGCGAAAAATATCGGCGGCCTTGCGCATGATCTTGCAGCGCTCGAACGGTGAAATCTTGCGCCATACCTTGAAGCCCTGCTCGGCGGCTTCCAGCGCGCGGTCGAGATCCGCTTTTTCGGCGTGGGCAACCGTGCCGATCTGCGCGTGTGTGGCCGGGTTGACCACGGGCAGGGTGCGCCCGGACGCGGCAGGCCCCCACACGCCATTGATGAAAAGTTGAGTGTCTTGGTAAGCAGGCATGGCGATGGTCTCGTGTCGTATTGAACCGGAAGCGGCAAGGATAACCGAGAATAGCCTGTTGTGTGCAGCCGGACACGCGAACTCAAGTGAAGGGTTGGTTATCGTGTTGCACGCGGTTGGGACATTTTTGGGGACAGGCGCTGACCATGGCGTACGATGAAAAACGTGCCAGGCGTATCCGCGCATGGGCTACCGGCCGGCGCGGCATGACCGAGAAGAAGATGGTCGGGGGCGTTGCGTTCCTGTGCAACGGCAAGATGTGCTGCGGTGGGTTAAGGCACGAGCGGGTCGCTCCGTCCGCCATTAAAGAGAAGCGCGCGCTCAAGCGCCGGTTCGATGCATGCCTTGCGCGGGCCGCCACACTGTGAGCGCTGCGCGGCCTACTTTGCCGATGCCGCGGAAATGCCGGCCACCTTGATCACCTGACGCCAACGCGCGGTTTCCGACTGATACATCTGACGAAACCCCGCGGGCGTACCCGGTGTCGCCTCGACGCCCTGATCGAGGAGGCGTTGCACCAGACCCGCATCGGCGAGCGCGCGATTCAGGTCAGTGTTGAACCGGGTGACGATGTTGGCCGGCGTGCCGGCCGGTGCCAGCAGGCCGAACCAGGTATTGCAGTCAAAACCGGGAAACATCTCGGCGATGGTCGGCACGCCGGGCGCCACGCGATTGGGCTTGGGCGTCGCAGTGGCGATGACGCGCAGCCGTCCGGCTTTTACAAAGGCCGAAACCTGCGGCGTGCCCGAGAACAAAGCCTGCACCTGTCCGGAGACGAGGTCGGTCACTGCCAGCGCGCCGCCTTTATACGGCACGTGCACGAAGGTCACGCCGGCAAGCTGATTGAGCATCTCGATGCCGAGGTGATTGGGCGTGCCCACGCCGGGCGAGGCGAAATTGATCCTGCCCGGCTGCGCGCGCGCCAGCGCGATGAGTTCCTTCACGTTGCGTGCCGGCAGCGACGCGGTCACCACCAGCAGATACGGCACGTACGCCATCAGGCCGATCGGCGCAAAGTCGCGATGCGGGTCGAATGGCATTTTGGTGCCGAGCGCGGGATTGAGCGCGAGTCCCGCCGAGGTGCCGAAGGTGATGGTATAGCCGTCGGGTGCCGCGCGCGCGCCCTGCGTGAGACCGATGATCGTGCCTGCGCCGGGACGGTTGTCGACCACGATGATGTGGCCAAAATACTCGCCCACCTTGTTGGCGACCTCGCGTCCCACGAAATCCGTGGTGCCGCCGGGCGGATAGGGAATGATCAGGCGTATCGGCTTCACCGGGAAGGCCGGTCCCGGGGTTGACGAAGCCGGCTGCGCGCAAACGGGCGCGGCTGCAAGGGTTGCCGTCAGCCACAATAGCGGTTGATAACGCGGGATTGTCATGGCGCATTCACTCCTTTTGTTATTTGGCGCGTAATCCGGCCGCAATCACCAGCCTGGAAATCACGCTCATCTGATCGCGCACGATCTTGTCGTACGCTTCAGGCGTGCTCGGCGCGATGACGAAACTGATGCCGTTCAACCGTTCCTTGATGTCGGGCAGATCGAGTACCCGCGCCAGTTCACGGCTGATTTGATTGAGGATGGTACGCGGGGTGCCCACCGGCGCGAGCAGGCCGTGGGAGGTTTCGGATTGCTGGAATTCGGGTTGAATTTCGCCCAGCGACGGCACATCCGGCAGTACGCTTGCGCGTTTGGGCGAGGTCACGCCCAGCGGCACCAGCTTGCCTTCCTTGATGAAGGGCAGCGCCGATCCCATGGTCGATACCGCGTAATGACAGCGCGCGGAAATCACTTCGATCATCACTTCGGGGCCGCCCTTGTAGGCTACAGCCACTGCTTTGATGCCGGCCAGAAAATTAAAGCGCGTGCCGCTCAGGTGTCCCGCGGTGCCGGCGCCGGTGGAGCCGATGATGAGTTTGCCCGGCTGCGATTTGGCGAGCGCAATAAAGTCGTTGACAGTTTTGACGCCGAGCGCCGGCGTGGCAACGAGGATGTTGGTGCTGAAACCGATCTGCCCGATGCCGACAAATTCGCGCACCGGCGGGTACGCAACGTTGGGATACAGGGCCGGGCTGATCACGAAATTGGGCAGCACATACAGCAGCGTGTGCCCATCGGGCGTGGCTTTGGCCACCGCGCTGGAGGCGAGCAGGCCGCCGCCACCGTTGCGGTTGTCCATGATGATTGGCTTGCCCCATTGCGCGCTCATCTTCTGGATTAACAGGCGCGCGATGCCGTCGGGCTGGCTGCCCGGCGCGGTGGCGGACACCAATCGTATCGGTTTAGCGGGAAACGCTTGTTGCGCGGCTGAAACCCCGGGCAGCGCCGCGAGCGCGGCGCCTGCCATGGCGGCAGTGACAAATAGTGGGCTTTGCATGGTATGAAGTTTGTGCCGTTTGATCCCGGTTCGCAATATACTCTGACTCGGCCAGTCTTCGGCAGGGTAAACCATTCAACTCAGGAGGGACGTCACATGCAGCATCTTCAAGGCAAAGCAGCAGTGGTCACCGGCGCGGGCCGCGGCATCGGGCGCGCCATCGCATTGGAAATGGCGCGGCAGGGCGCCAGTGTCATCGTGGTCGATCCCGGCGTGGGCCGCGGCGGCCAGGCGACCGAAGAAAATCCGGCGGCCGACGTGGTCGCTGAAATTCGCAAAATGGGTGGCAAAGCCGAAGCCAACCGTGATTCGGTGGCCGAGTATCTCAAAGCCGGCCTGATGATCAAGCAATGCGTCGACACCTACGGCAAGATCGACATTCTGGTGAACGTGGCCGGCAACCTGCGCGAGCGCATGATCTGGAACATGTCGGAAGACGACTTTGACGCAGTCATCGCGGTGCATTTGAAAGGCAACTGGAACACCTGCCATCATGCGGTGAAATACATGCGCGCCGCGGGGCATGGGCGCATCATCAATTTTTCGTCGGACGCATTCAAGGGATCGGTCGGCCAGTGCAACTACAGCGCCGCCAAGGCCGGCATCATCGGTCTGACACGCTCGATTGCCAAAGAGGCCTACAAGAACGGCATCACCGCCAATGCCATCTGCCCCTCGGCCGACACGCGCATGACGCTGACGCCCGAGGTCAAGGAGAACCGCCGCCGCAAGTTCGAAGCGGGGCTGATGACCAAGGAACAGTACGACCTCACGCTGCAGAACCGTGGACCCGAATACATCGCGCCGATGGTTGCGTTTCTTGCCACCGACGACGCCTATTACATCAACGGCCAGGTGATCCACGTGGAGCGCGGACGCATCAACACCGAAATATTCGGCGACGACTTCCGCTTCCTGCACAAGTGGGAAAACGAAGGCATGTTCACCATTGAGGATCTCAAGGAGTCCGTTCCCAATGCGCTGATGAGCGGCGTGGTGCCGGTGACGCCGGTGGTCAAACCGTCCGAGGCGGTGAGCTCGACTGCGGCGAAGAAGGAAAAAGTGGGTTAGCCCGGCAGTGACACCCTCCCGTGAGTACGGGAGGGTCTTAGAAAACCAAATAAAAACAAATACTTACGTCGTCCTGGCGCAAGCTGCGTCCAACCGCCTGACAGGATATGCCGATGGAAAATATTTCCAGCGAGCGCGTGCGTCTGAGTGTCGGCGAAGCGCAGTCGCTGTCCCTGGCGGTGCTGCAAAAAGCTGGCTTTGACGCTGAAGAGGCGCGCATCATTGCCGATCACGTCGTTGATGCGGGGCTGTGCGGCTACGAATATTCGGGGTTGCCGAAGATACTCAACGTGGTCGAGCATCCGTTGCTGCGCGAGCCGCGCCGGCGCATGCGCGTGCTGCGCGAGACCGCCAACTCGGTGCTTTATGATGGCGGCAACCACAACGGCATGATTACGATGTACCACGCCACGCAAACCGCGATTGCCAAGGCGCGCGACAGCGGCATCGCGGTGGTGGGTGTGAACAACTCCTGGATGAGCGGGCGCAGCGCGTACTATGTCGACATGGCGGCGCGCGCGGGCATGGTGGGCATCCACAGCGTCAGCAGCCGCGCGCATGTGGCTGCGCCCGGCTCCAAGGGCCCCGTCAACGGCACCAACCCGGTCGCGTTTGCCTTTCCGACGACAGCCGAACCGCTGGTAATCGATCTGGGCACCTCCGCCTTCATGGGCACCGATTTGCAGTTCCGCGAGCGCCTCAGCACACCGTTGCCCGAAGGCGTGGCGATGGATGCGCAGGGTCAGCTCACGCGCGATCCGCTGAAGGTGGCGACTCTCCTGCCGTTCGGTGGCTACAAGGGGTTTGCGCTCGCACTGGCGATGCAGGCGCTGGGGGTGCTGGCGGGCGCAGGTTTTGGCGACGACAAAATTTACGGCTATCTGATGATGGCGATCAATCCCGAACTGATGTTGCCCGGCGACGATTTCCGGCGGCACATGAGCGAGATGATGGCCCGCGTAAAAGCCGCGCCGCGCCAGCCCGGCGTCGACGAAATCCGATTGCCGGGCGAACGCTCGGCGCGTGAACGCGCGCGCCTTGCGCGCGAAGGACTCGAGATCGACCGCAAGATTTATGAGGCGCTGCTGGCAGTGCCGAAGGGTAGATTGCCAGAGCTGCATTAGGTTTCGTTTCCTTCGGCCTGCCGACGCCGGTCATTTGACCCGGCGGCCGATCGCGTCTACATTTGTGCATATGCTTATCGGGTAATTCGAACCGCTAACATCGGGGGGAGGGCATGAACCTGCTGTCGCGTGTTTCACTGCGCCATATGCTGACGCTGCCGTACGTGGTGCTGTTGTTGATGGCGGCGGCCATTATTGGCTGGCTGTCCTACACCGCGGGACATGAAGCGGTCGATACGCTTGCCGACAGGGTGGTGGTTGAGACCGTGAATCGCATCGCGCAGGCCGTGGATAAACATGTCGCGGGGTCTGAAGCCGTTCTGGAAACCGCCTTTCCGCCGGACATTCCAGCACCCGCCTCGGTCAGCGACGACATAAACGCATTGCGCACGCGATTCTGGCTTGCGACCTCGATCAACCGCGACGCGAACAACTACGCCTATTACGGTAACAATAAAGGGCATTTCTTTGGATTATGGCGGGATTCCAGCACCGAAGCCGAGCTGCGGCTGCGCACGGACAACCGCTCGTCGCGGCAGATTTTCCACTACACCACACTCTACGGTGAACTGCGCCCGGCAGCGTTGGAAGAGCGGCTATTCGACCCTCGCGAGCGCCCCTGGTTCAAGGCGGGACAACGTGCGCCCGGGCATGCATGGACCGGCGTTTATGTGGACTTCAAGACGCGGCAGCTCGTAGCCACGCGCGCACGGCGCGTGGCCAACGCCGCCGGCACATTCGAAGGCGTGGTGGCGACCGATGTGTCGCTGCAGCACCTGAGCGAATTCCTTAAGGGACTGAATCTCAGTGCCAACGGATTCGCCTTCATCGTGGAACAGGACGGCCATCTGCTGGCGACCTCGCGTGGCGCCCATTTGCGCCCGAGCGGCGGTGCCGATGCGCGAATCAATGCGGCCACCAGCGGCGACCCGTGGATTGCCTCGACCTACAGCATCGTCAAGGCACTCATCGGTGAATCGGCCGCGCCCACCGGCACGCGCACCAGCTTTTTTGTCGGCCCCGACGGAGAGGTGGTGCAGGCCGGTTACACGCGGCTGCGCGACCGCGCCGGCCTCGACTGGGTGGTCGTGGTGGGCGTGCCACGGCACGACTTCATGTACAAGGTGACGCACAGCGTGCAGCGCTCGGTCGGATTGGCGGTGCTGGCCTGTTTGCTGATTGCCGCGATCGGTTTTGCGGTGCTCAATGCCATTGCCGCGGATTTGCGCAAGCTGGCCGTTGCGGCGCGCGACGTGGGCGACGGCAAGCTCGATTCTAACCTTCCGGTACACCGCAACGACGAGATCGGCGAACTCGCAAAATCGTTCGCGCACATGCAGCGGCTGTTGCGCACCGACCGGCTGACCGGGATCGCCAACCGCGAGGCCATGTTGCGGCGCATTGAGGAGCGCATTGTTCGCCACCGGCGGCGCGATGACAATCGTCCGTTTGCCGTGTTGCTGGTCGATCTGAACCAGTTCAGCCACATCAACGATCAATACGGGATCGACGCGGGCGACCGGGTGCTGGCTGAAATCGCGCGCCGGTTGGAGGCGAATCTGCGCGGCGGCGATCTGGCCGCGCGTTTCAGCGGCGACGAATTCGCGGTATTTCTGGATGACGTCGGCAATCGCAAAGACGCAGAAACCGCGCGCGCAAAACTTGAAAGCGTGCTGGCCGCGCCATTGCAATCGCTGAATGCGGCTGCGGCCGAACCTGAAAAGGTTGTCGTCGATGCGGCGATCGGTCTGGCACTGTGTCCAGAGCATGGTCACGACCTTCGATCGCTGCTGCAGCACGCCGACCAGGACAAGTCCAGCCGCGCGCAGGAACGCGGATTGGCGGGGTAGGGCGCAAGCGCGCCGCGCTTACCGGCGATGCAACCCCTTGCCTCTCAGGAACAGCGATAACTGGTCTGCGACCTGCACATTGTTGAGATCGGAAAACATGAAGTGAGAGTTGCCGAACAGGCCGGCTTCAGGCAGATGCAGCACGCTCGCCTGACCGCCCTGTTTGTTAAGCGCTTCGGCGAACAGTTTTGAGGCGGCCACCTGCGCGCGGCGGCCGTCGGCGACGAGGTCGGGTATCGGTTGCGAGGGGATGTTGTCGCCGTACACCACCTGCAGCGGAATTTGCGCGAGCCGTGCGAACGCCGCAGGCGTTACCGGCGTGCCCGCTGGCTGGCTGCCCTTGTAGAGCGCAATCGGCGGCGGCACCTCGCCCTGTTTGAACACAAAGCCGGGTTCGTAGGACACGATGCCTTGCACGTGCGGCGAGCGCGCGCCGGCGAGCCAGCCGAACAGGCCCGACTGCGAATGGGTCACCAGGATTGCCGGGCCAATTTTGTCGAGTAGCTGGATCAGCGCGCTGCTGATGATTTCGGCATCGTCCGACACCGTGGGCACGAGGTGCTGCATGAATTGGTCCACCGCCTGCATGGGAAACTGCTGCGCCGGAAATACTTCGGGATAGCGGGGTCCCAGCCGCCAGCGCGACCATGCGTATTGCACACCGGCTTGTCCGGTGCGATTGGCGACTACCGGTTCGCCCGCCAAGGTGCCGAACGGGCCGTTGAAGCTGGGATAACCCGAGCGCCCGCGCCGCGGGAAATCAACGATGTATACGGCGTAGCCCCGTCGCAACATCAGGGTTTGATAGCCCTCGCGCCCATCGGGCGTGGTTTCCCACACACGGCCGGTGCCGCTGCCGCCATGCACCAGGATCAGTGGGTAGCGGCGCGGGTTTTCCGGGACTTGATACTGCACATACATTTGATCGACCCAGAACTGTTGTCCAGGATCGGAACCGTCGGGTGATAGCGCAGGATCGTAGGTGCCCGGTGCAGTCAGCCTGCGGCCGCCGACGAAAAAGCTGCCCTGTCGTGCGACGACCAAGTGTACGTCGTCGGTATCGCTCGTGCGAGCGGTCACCGCAGGTCCGGATGCTTGTTCGCCCACGGCATGGCCTGCTCATAGGCGTACGCCACGCGGTAGAGCAGCGCCTCGCTGAACGGTTTGCCGACAAGTTGCATGCCCAGCGGCAAACCGCTTTGTGTGAATCCGGTGGGCACCGACAGTGCCGGACTGCCGGTGACGTTGAACGGCGCGCGGGCCTGCCGGCCGTAGGTGTAGTCCACCGCTTTTTCGTCGTCGATGCGGCAGGCGGGATCCATGGCGCTGGCGGTGACAATAACGTCCACCTGCTCGAACAGCGCGTGGAAGGCGTGGGTCAGCTTGCGGCGCAGCCGCGTGGCATTTACATAATCGGCCGCGCGCACGAAGGCGCCCGCCATGATGCGTTCGCGCGCCAGCGCGCCGTAGTCCTGCGGCCGTTCACGCAGCCATTTTTCGTGCACGGCGAATGCTTCGCTGGTGAGGATGGTGCGGTTGACCGCGAGGTATTCGCCCAGTGGCGCGGTGGACACTTCGCTGACCACCGCACCCAGTTCGCCGAGTTGCTTCGCGGCGCCGTCGATGCTCGCGGCCATTTCCGCATCGGCCTGCATGTCGCGCGTGTAAAAGTGGCGCAGTACGCCGATGCGCAGGCCCCGGATATCGCGGCCGAGTTGCCCGGTATAGCCACCCGCGGCACGATTGACGCTGCCGGGGTCCAGCGCATCGTGGCCCGCAATCAGGTCAAGCATCAGCGCGTTGTCGCGCACCGTGCGCGTAAGCGTGCCGACGTGATCGAGCGAGTACGCGAGCGGCACCACGCCGCGCCGGCTGACCAATCCGTAGGTGGCTTTCATGCCGATGATGCCGCACATGGTTGCCGGATTGCGCACCGAACCGCCGGTGTCGGTGCCGATCGCCGCCGGCAGAAAGCCCGCGGCGGTCGCCGTGCCGGAACCGCTGGAGGAGCCGCCGCAAAAATGGTCGCGGTTCCACGGGTTGCGCGCCGGCAGCCACGGCAGATCGAATGACGGCCCGCCGGTGGCGAATTCGTGCGTGGAGAGCTTGCCCATGAACACGCCGCCCGCCGCGCGCAGTTTCTGCGTGACCACGGCATCGGCATTGGCAATATTGTCCTGCAGAATTTTGGAGTGAGCCGTGGTCGGGAGACCGGCGTAGTCGACGATGTCTTTCAGCCCGTACGGCACGCCGTGAAACGGGCCCCGCCATTCGCCGCGCTGGATTTCGCTTTCGGCGCGGCGCGCGTCCGCGAGGGCAATGTCCGGGGTGGCGCGAAGATAGGCGTTGTAGTGTTTATCGTGACGTTCGCCGCGCGCGATCAACGCTTGTGTGTATTCGACCGGCGACAATTTTTTCGCGCGCAACAGTTCCGCGGCCGCGGCGACGGTGAGCCAGGCCAGATCGTCCGTCGCGCTCATGGCCTGCCTCCATCGTTCAGCTGGAACACGTGCGATGGCTCGTCGGCATAATGGAGCATTTCGGTGTGCAGCGATGCGCGCCGCGCGCGCGCCGCGCCGGCCGCGCGCAACAATTCCTGCAACTGCGTATCGTTCAGGCGCGTCATGCCAATGTCCGCGGCCATGCCGCGCACATCGTCCAGCGTAAGGTCGTGGTCTGCCATAGGTGTCTCCCTGGTAAGTTGAAATGATTCTAGCGTGTGCCGGACCGTGGCTACCCCGGTTCGGGCGCGAAAGTAAAAATATGAATAAAAACAGATAGTTATGGGTATGTAGTGCAACGTACTGCAGGGTGGGTCTGAAGCAGCTAAACTCTGCCCGCCCAATAATAACCGGAGGAAGGTATGGCTATCGGCAACGGTTTGATTGCCCTGTTTTGTGCAAGCGCCGCATGTGCGGCAACAACGGCTCTGGCACAGCGCTATCCCACCAAACCCATTGAACTGGTGGTGCACACCTCCGCAGGCAGCGGCGGCGACGTGGTATCTCGGACCGTTGCCGAGATCATGCGCAAGGAAAAGTTGCTGCCGCAGACGATCAACGTCAACAACCGGGTGGGTGGCGCGGGCGTGGTGGGATTCAGTTATTTCAAGACCAAGCGTGCCGATCCGTACGTGATGATGTCGGTGACCGGCACGCTGCTGGTGATGGCTTATCGTCCCGATGTCAATATCGGGTTGGAAAACTACACGCCGCTGGCGCTGTTTGCGATCGATCCGCAGACCATCATGGTGCCGTACGATTCACCGTTTAAAACGTTCAAGGATCTGATGGAGGCCGCGCGTACCAAGCCGGATTCGCTGGTGGCCGCGACCACGTCGGCCACCGGTACCGGCCGCCTGGTGGTGCATCTCATGGAAAAGCATGCGGGGGGCTCGCGGCTAAAGTTCGTCACCTTCAAAGGCGGCAGCGAAGCGGTCACCTCGGTGGCCGGCGGCCATACCAGCTTTACCACCGAGAATTTGAGCGAAGGCCTGGGCTTCGTCGAAGGCAGGAAGGTGCGCGTGCTGGCGATATCCGCCGACAAGCGCCTGCCGCAGGCACCCGATGTACCGACCATGCAGGAACTGGGCTATCCGATCAGCGCCGGCACCATACGCGGGTTTACCTTCACCGCGGGCGTGCCGAAAGAGGCAGTAACGACCATGGAGGCCGCGCTCAAGAAAGCGCATGACTCCGCCGAGTGGAAGGAAATTGCCAAGCGCAATATCTTTCAGGACGTGTTCATGGGCAGTGCGGAATTCGGCAAATTTCTGGCGGCACGGCTGCAGGAATACAAGGAATTCTATGACGCGATCGGACTGGGCCAGAAGAAAAAATAGCGGGCATGTCCGGCACAAGGGATAACGTGGTATTCCAAACCAAGGAGGGCGCAATGGATTCAGGAACAGTTGTCGGCAGGGTGATCAGGAGCGGCATCGGCGCGCTGGCGGTACTGTCCGCCGTACCGGCGGGGGCGCAATCGTACCCGAACAAACCCATCGAAGTGATCGTGACCACGTCGGCGGGCAGCGGCGGCGATGTGGTTTCGCGCTCGGTGGCCGAAATCATCCGCAAACAAAAATTGTTGCCGGAGTTGCTCACGGTCAACAATCGTGTCGGCGGCGCCGGCATCATCGGCTACAAATACTTCATGACCAAGCGTGGCGATCCGTACACCGTGATGTCGGTGACGAGCACCATATTGCTGATGGCGTTCCGCGCTGAAACGAAGATCGGGCTCGAAAATTACACGCCGCTGGCACTGTTCGCGATCGATCCGCAGACCATCATGGTCAAGGCGGATTCGCCGTTCAAGACCTTCAAGGATTTGATGAAGGCGATGCAGCAGGATTCGTCCTCGCTGGTGGGCGCGACAACCTCGGCGGCCGGCACCGGCAGGATGGTGATACACCTGATGGAAAAGCAGGCGCCGGGATCGCGCATCAAGTTCGTCAACTTCAAGGGCGGCAGCGAAGCTGTCACCTCCGTCGCCGGCGGGCATACCACGTTCAGCACCGAGAATCTGAGCGAGGGACTGCCTTTCGTCGAGGGCAAGAAGGTGCGCGTACTCGCGGTAACGTCCGACCGGCGCCTGCCGCAGGCGCCGGATGTGCCTACGCTGCAGGAACTCGGCTACCCGATCACCGCGGGCACCATACGCGGCTTTACCTTCACCGCCGGCGTGCCGAAGGAGGCGGTCGCCACCATGGAAACGGCACTCAAGAAGGCTCACGAATCCGCCGAGTGGAAGGAAATCGCCAAGCGCAATATTTTTCAGGACATCTTCATGGGCAGCGAGGCGTTCACGCAGTTTCTCGCCAAGCGCATGCCGGAGTACCAGGAATTCTACGAGGCCATCGGACTGGGCAAAAAGAAGTAAGCCGCCGCGATGGACGAATACAGACTGGTGCAGGTCGCGGATATTCACCTGGGCGCCGGGCAGGAACTGCATCTCGACAACTGGCTGAAGGTGGCGCGCTGGATCGCGCGAGAACGGCCGCATCTGGTGGTGGCGAACGGCGATCTGGTGCTGGGCGATCCGGACGCCGACGCCGACCACGCGTTTGCACGCGAACAGATCGGGAAGCTGCCTGTGCCCTGGCGCTGCCTGCCCGGTAACCACGACATCGGCGACAACATCGTCTCCGGCAAAATGCCGCAGCGCGTGAGCGACGCACGGCGCGCGCGCTTCGCGTCGCACTTTGGCGACGAGCGCTGGGCGTTCGAGGCCGCGGGCTGGGGCTTCGTGGGTATCAATTCACAGCTGCTGGGCAGCAACGGGCAGTCGGCGGAAGCCGCGCAATGGGACTGGCTGGCGCATACGCTGACGGGATTCTCCGGCAAGCCGGCGGCGCTGTTCCTGCACAAGCCGCTGTTCCTCGATCACCCGTCGGAACCCGATTACGAAGACCTCGCACTGCGCCAGTCGTGTATCGACAGCGGCAGCCGCCAGCGGCTGCTCGATCTGTGCAAGCGCCACCGCGTGCGGCTGGTCAGCAGTGGTCACAAACATCAGACGCGGGCGTTTGCGCTGGACGGCATCTACTACATCTGGGCGCCCTCCACCGCCTGCGTGAACTCGCCGCCCACGGCGTTGCATTGGGGCATGCGGGAAGTCGGCTTTGTCGACTATCGTTTTCGTCCGGATGGGTTTGATCACCGCATCGTCGGTGCGGATTTTCTATTCCGGCACGAGAGTTATATGCGCAAATACGGCGCTGCGGGCGAATAACCGCGTCAGGATGCACAGGGGCGGCGGTTCGTGTCAAAATGTCGCCATGCCGAAACCAGAACAATGGGCGTTCCGGGAGCCGTTGCAACCCAAGCCCGATGAAACCCGCTTCGACCTTGAGCGCGCGCTCGACGCGATGGTATTGATCCGTGCGGAAGTGCCCGAGGACGGCTACACCGCCTCCAGCCTGGGCACCGAGCGCGGTGGTTATGGCGCGGTGATACGCGAAGACGGTTTGATACTCACCATCGGTTACCTGATTACCGAGGCCACCCAGATTTGGCTCACCACCAATCGCGGCGCGGTGGTCGGCGGCTATCCTCTGGCGTATGACAGGACCACGGGCTTTGCCCTGATTCAGCCGCTGGGCAAGCTCGATGCGCCGGCGCTGCCGCGCGGCAGCGCGGCGGCGGCAAAGGTCGGCGACCAGACCTATGTTCTGGGTCACGGCGGGCGCGCGCATGCGCTGAAGACGGAGCTCATCGGCAAGGCCGAATTCGCCGGCCCCTGGGAGTATCTGCTCGACGAGGCGCTCTACAATACGCCGGCGCATCCGCAGTGGGGCGGCTCCGCGTTGCTGAATGCCGAGGGGGAATTGATCGGTATCGGCTCGCTGCTGGTGCAGCAGGAGCTCAAGGGCGAAGCGGTGCATGTCAACATGTTCGTGCCCATCGATTTGCTGGAGCCCATACTGGAGGGCATGCTGAACACCGGCCGCAGCCCGTATCCGCCGTGCCCATGGCTCGGCATGCGCGTGCAGGAGGGGGAGGACAAAATGTTGGTTGGCAGCGTTGCCGGTGGCGGGCCCGCCG
The DNA here is from genome assembly GCA_902825845.1 of uncultured beta proteobacterium. Taxonomy (GTDB): domain Bacteria; phylum Pseudomonadota; class Gammaproteobacteria; order Burkholderiales; family SG8-41; genus UBA5216. The sequence continues at coordinate 86,143 of CADECM010000005.1, read as the reverse complement.
AACGCGCGGGCGTACTCGCGGGCGACAGGGTCATCGGCGTAGGCAGCGAGCGCGTGAATGGACTGGGTGAATTGTTCCGCGCGGTACGGCGGCTGGGCGCGGCCGGAGTTGAGGTGCCGCTGATGCTGGCGCGTTCCGGCGAGGTGTTGCGAATCGCGGTCAAGTCGGCGGACCGCGACGACTATCTCAAGAAACCCAACCTGCACTGAGCCGCGCCGGCGGCGGGCGCGGCGTGTCAGTTCGCCATCAAGCCCGCTTCGCGCGCGAGGATGCCGAATTCCCCGATGTGATTGCGCAGAAAGCCGGCGAATTCGTCGGGCGAATTGCTGCCGACAAGTTCCACGCCGATGTCGTGATGTCGCTTGCGTAATTCGGCGACGCCCGCAGCCTTGGTCACCGCAGCGTGCAGGCGCTCGACAATGGCGCGCGGCGTGCCGGCCGGCGCCATCAGACCGTTGAAGGTGCTGTCCTGGAATCCCGGCAAGGCAGCTTCGTCGAGGGTGGGCACGTCGGGCATCAGGGCGGAGCGCTTGCGGGTGGTGACGGCGAGCGCGCGCAGCTTGGCAGAGCGAATGTGCGGCAGCGAGGTCGTCACCTGGTCAAACCGCATCATGACGTGGCCGCCGACCAGATCGACCACGGCGGGTGCGGCGCCCTTGTACTGCACGTGCAGCAGCTTGACGCCCGCGCGCCGCGAAAACATCTCCGCCGCGACATGGCCGGTGGAGCCGCGGCCCGACGAGGCACACGAGATCTCGCCGGGGCGGCGCTTGGCGAGCGCGATGAATTCCTTGACCGTGCGCACCGGCAGCGCCGGGTTGATCGAAAACACCAGCGCCGTGTCGCTGGTCATGGATATCGCGGTGAAATCCTTGAGTGGATCGTAGCCCGCGTCCTTGACCAACGCAGGGGTGCGGGCAAAGGTGTTGGAAATGGTCAGCAAGGTGTAGCCATCGGCGGGCGAACTCTTGACGAACCGCGTGCCGACCACGGCGCTGAAGCCCGGCCGGTTTTCAACCACGAACTGCTGTCCGAACAGTTTGCTGAATTGTTCGGCGTAGGCGCGCGCCACCACATCCTGATTGCCGCCGGGCGCGACCGGGTTGACCATGCGCACCACCTTCGCGGGGTACGCGGAGGACTGGCACCAGGCCGGCGCCGCCAGCGTCTGCAACATCAAGGCCGCGATCATGGCTGCGTGGCGGTGCATGAGCAGTTCTCCTGAATTCGAGCGATAATGCGCCATCTTATCGCGTTCGGGACGATCATGATTCAGCGGCGCCGGGCACTGGGGCTATTGCTGGCAATCGCCTTGCTTGCGGGCAGCAGCGTCCGTGCGGCGACGCCTGCCACGCGTCAAGTCCCGGCGCCGGATCGGGTGCAGGAAATGAACGGCATCACGTTCGTCTCCGGCGGCATCGGCGCCGATTCGCGCGAAAGCCTTGCCGAGCGCGAGAAGTATTACAACTTCAAGCTGGTGCTGACGCTGGAGGGCGCGGGCAGCTTCGTGTCGGACGCGCGCGTCACACTGGCAAATGCCGCGGGGGACAAACTGGTCGAGCATACGACCGAAGGACCGCTGTTTCTAGCCAGCCTGCCGCCGGGGAATTATGTGGTGAACGCGCGTTTTCGCGATATCACCGTCACCCGCAAATTCCAGGTGCGTGCGGATCGGCTGCATACCGAGCACATGCGCTGGCCCGCCGATCCCGCACTGGATGTGACCACGCCGCCGCAGGAACGGTAGCGGCGGCCGCGTCCCGCTGTTCGATCCGGTCCTTGCGCGGGTTACAATGTGTCGACGAGACAATAATCAACGTGCATAAATTCGCTTGACGCCGCAACCTTCCCAACCGACGTCGCCGCATGGCGCGGCCACGGCTGTCCCCGCGCCGCCGGCAGACGGCGGCGCCCTCTGGAAAGCCGCGATTGCGATGGCCCTGTGTGCCGCGTTGATCGCCGCGCCGTCGCCCGCGGGTCTGCCGGAAGCCGGCAAACGCACGCTGGCGATCGCGGTGCTGGTGATCGTGTTGTGGTGTACCGAAGCGCTGCCCGCCGCCGTCACCGGTCTGATCCTGGTGGCGGGGCTGGTGTTGACGGGTGCGGTGCCCGGGTTTCGCGAGGCGCTGGCCGGATTTTCGGATCCGGTGGCGTATTTTCTGATTGGCGTGCTCACCATCGGACTCGCGGTGTCCCGCAGCGGACTGGCCGAGCGTGTCGCGCGGTTTTTTCTGCGCCGCTCGCGCGGCAGCGCCCGCTCGCTGTACTGGCAACTGTTGCTGGCGTTTCCGCTGCTGACGCTGATCCTGCCCTCGGCCACCACGCGCACCGGCATACTCGTGCATGTCTACGAGCAGGCGCTGGATATGAGTGGTGTACCGCGGCGCGATCCGCTGGCGGGCGCGATCATGATGGCGCTGAACTCGATCAACCGGCTGGCGTCCACCGTGTTGCTGACCGGCGGCATCACGCCGATGGTGGCGGCGGCGCTGATCGGCGGCATCAACTGGAGTCAGTGGCTGCTGCTGATGAGCGTCCCGTACCTCGCGCTGCTCGCCATTGGCGCGCTGCTGATTTATTTGCTGTATCGCCGCGGCTTTGCGCGGCGCCTGCCGCCGCTGGCCGAAGGCAGGGCAGGCCCGCTCAACGGCCGGGAATGGCGCACGCTGCTGATCACCGCGGGCGCTTCGCTGTTGTGGCTGACCGACTCGGTTCATCATTTTCACCCGGTAGTGCCGGCGCTGCTGGCGTGGATTTTGCTGGTGACGCCCGGCATCGGCGTGCTCTCGTGGAACGAGTTTGAACGCAACATCGGATGGACCAACTTCTTTGTGCTGGCGTCCTCGCTGTCGCTGGCGCGCGCGCTGATCGACAGCGGCGCCAGCGGCTGGCTGGCACAATTGATCATACAGGGCGTGCCGCAGTTTCGCGATCACCCGGCGCTGGTGATCGGCGTGCTGATGCTGGCGTCGGTGCCGGTGCGCATGCTGATTCCCAATATCACGGGCTTTCTCGCCGCCACCATTCCGATCGCGATGTCGATCGGTGACATGGCGGGCGTGAATCCGCTGATCTGCGGGCTGAGCGTGATGATCGCGGGCGACGCCGTGCTGTATTACCCCGCGCAAAGTGCATCGTCCCTGGTCATTTACGAACGGGGCTATCTGACTGCCGGCGAAATCTTCCGCTTTGGCGTGATCATGACGCTGGCGGCATTCCTGCTGGTGATGCTGGTGGCGCTGCCGTACTGGCACGCGGTGGGTGAACCTCTGCGAAACCTGTAAGATTGCAAGGCTGACGAAAAATTCAACCCAGGAGGGCATCATGCCGTTTTACAGTCTTGAAGCGCTGGAGAAACAAAAGTCCAAGGTCAACGCCAAGGTGGAGTCGGGCGCGGTGCCCGGTGAGTTCATGAAGTTCGGCATTGTCACCAAGCCGGAGGGCGAAGGCCCGCCGCTGCACGAACACCCCAACGAAGAGCAGTTCAGCCTGGTGATGTCCGGCCAGATGCACTTTGTGCTGGGGGACGAAGATCGTGTGGTCGGTCCCGGCACGCTGATTCACATCCCGCGCAATACACGCCACCGTTCGCGCCCGGTAAATGGCCCGGCAACGTTTATCACCGTCAAAAGTCCCTGCGGCAATGGCGAGCTCGCGCAGGACTACAATCTGCGGCCGGAAGCGAAGGAAATTGAAAAGCTGTATCCGGGCAAGTCCTAGCGGATTGTCGGCGAACGTGAAGGTAGTCCGCTGATGGCCACGCCATTCACAAGCGAGGTCCACGAAGTCGCCGATGCGGCCGAGGCCAACGAGCTTTATCAGCGCAACGGCTGGACCGACGGCCTGCCGATTGTTGCGCCGACCGAAGACGCGGTGGCGCGCTTTCTGGCCGAGGTACGGCTCGATGCTGCCGACGTCATCGGCGTGGAGCCGGTGCGCCGCCGCAGCATCACCGCGGAAAAGGTCGCGATTGCCGCGGTCATGGCTGGTTGCCTGCCGCAATACATGCCGGTGGTCGTCGCCGTGATGAAGGCCATGTGCCGGCCCGAGTACGCGCTGCACGGCAGCACCGCCAGCACCGGCGGCAGTGCAACCTTCATCGTCGTCAACGGCCCCATCCGCGGCGCCATCGGCATGAATGCCACCCACAACGCGCTCGCCAATGCCAGCCGCGCCAACGCCACCATCGGCCGCTGCGTGCGCCTGATCCTGATCAACGTGCTGGGCGGCATTCCCGGTCAGCTTGACCGGTCCACGCTGGGTCACCCCGGCAAGTTTACCTTTTGCGTGGCCGAGGATGAGGAAGACTCGCCGTGGCTGCCGCTGTCGGTGGAGCGCGGCGTGCCGGCCGGCGTGTCGGCGGCGACCGCGCTGCAGGTGGAATCGCCGCACCAGATCATGAACGAGTGGACGCACGATCCGAAAGAGATTCTCGACACCTACGCCGCGGCCATGCGCGGCAACCTGCTCACGTACTCGATCTGGGAAGGCAACTACGCGTTCGTGATTCCCCGGCAACACCGTGAAATTTTCGCGGCCGCGGGCTGGACCAAACAGCACATCCGCGAGTACATCTTCGAGGTGGCGCGTGTCAAACGCAGCGATTGGCGCACGGTCGGCAAAGCCGCGGTGGCCGGCCGCAGGGATGAAGATAAGATTTACCGCGCGCTGCGCACGCCCGACGATCTGCTGGTGATCGCCGCGGGCGGCCCGGCGGGCGGCTTTGGCGCCATTTTGCCGCCGTGGTACGGCAATAAATCGCTGGCGGTCACGATGGCGATAGCGTCATAAACCAGTTGCAAAAAGGAGAGCATGGCCATGACACTCCGGGTACTCGATCCCAGGCAATCCGCGCACGGCGAAGCGCTGCGCATGGCGCCGCCACTCGCCTCGCTGCGGGGCGCTGTGGTCGGCATGATCGACAACGCCAAAATCGGCACGCAGCGGCTATTTGATTTTGTTGAAGACATTTTGCGCGAGGAATACGGCGTGCGCGAATGCCTGCGCCGGCGCAAGCCCGATGCCACGCGGCCGGTGCCCCGGGCGATGCTGATGGAGCTGGGCGGCGCCGACGCGGTGCTCGCCGCGACCGGCGACTGAGGCAGTTGCTCGTCGTGCAGTCTGCACGACGCCATCGAAGCCGAGCGCCTGGGCATTCCGGCCGTCGCCATCATCACCGACCGCTTCGTGCGCACGGCGCAGGCGGTAAGCACGGTGAACGGACTGAAAGACTATCCGTTTGCCGTCATCGCGCACCCGATCGCCAACGACGACGATGCTGCGTTGCGTGAAAAAGCGCGGGTGGCAGTCGCAGCGATTGTTCCATTGCTGACTGCACGCAATGCCTGAGCCGGCGCGAAAACGGATGGAGTGTCTCGTGTATTGTGAAGCCGCAGTGATGCCGGGCGCGCAGTCGTCGCCACACACACACGCGGGGTACCGCTGGAGATTCTTGACCATCGCGGATTCGGCATTGCCCTCAAGTTGGCCTCAGTCTGTTGCGAAGTTGTCGCAGTGGGACCCCATGGAACAAGTGGTGCGAAGCTCGATCGGCACGGGGGAAATGTTGCCGCATGCAACAGCGCCCCACCGGATCGGGATGGAGCGGTAACCTTGTGGTGCAAGTAATTGTTTTTAAATGGTTATTTTGTCTTCGCCCGTGATCCTCGCGATGACCGGAGCGGACACGATGGCTGATGCCAGTTGCGCCGCGGCACGGCCCTTCGTAAATGTTCAAAGCGGATATCCGACGGGCATGGACAAGTTAATTTCGGGCGATAATCCGGGCATGAAGGCTTTCCGCAATGCATAAATCAAATCCAGCTTCGCAGGAGCTGTCCGCGCTGATCGGCCAGGCGCAGGCTGAAGTCAGCCAGCGCGAAGGCGTGCATACGCCTAGGGCCAGGCCACGCCCCTTCCTGTCGGGTTCGAAACTGCTTGTGTTGCCGGGGGCGGCCATTGCGTTGTGCGGCTACTGGGCGTGGTCGACGCTGGGCCCCCCGCCGCAGTCGCAAATTGCCCGCGATCTTGAAGTTACCCTTTATCAGGCGCGCACCATGGTTGAGCAGTTCAAGGCAGCCCAGGGCGCCTTGCCGGAGACATTGCCACATGCGGCAATGGCATCCGTGGTGCGTTATGAACGCGACGAGAGCAGCTACAAGCTTGTTGCCTCGATGATGGGCGTGCACGTCACATTGGGGCCGGACGGCCGCAACGTTACCGAAACGAGAGGCCGATGATGCATACATGGCGGCGGGAGCAAGGATTCACGCTCATTGAGTTGGTGGTGGCGATGGCCATCATCGCTGTTCTGGCGGGAATCGCCATCGTGGTTTACCCAAAATATGTTGAGCGTGCCCGTGCCTCCGATATTGTCGTGAAATACGACGCAGCCCGCACGCGCGCCGGCGTGGCGCTTTCACAAGAGCCGACGGCCGCCTGCGCGGAGATCGCCAGGCGCTTGGGCGATGATAAATTGCAAGATGACTATGCGGAGTTGGCTTACGGCTTCGAGGCCCTGCAGGGCGGCTACAGGCCGGTGCTCATTGTTTGCGCGCGAGCGGACAGGCAAGGTGTTTTGGGCGTAAAGGTGGCGCGTGCCGCGCACGACATCCTGTTGAAGAATGGACAGGTGGAAAAAGGCGCGGTGCTTACCGACACGCTGGCCAGTTTCGCGGTGGCGCTGACTGAACCGGGGAAGGCGCTGTGCAAGATTCCGCTTGCGAACCCGGCAACAGCGTGCGGCGATCCGGCGTCCACGCCGTCAACGGGGCCGGCGCAACCTCAGGCGGGCACCGCTACGCAAGGTACGCAGCCGCCCGGTTCGGCAAAAGCGCAAACGCCTGCCACGCCGCCGAGCGTGCGGCCGATACCCCGTGGCTTGATGGCGGGCACGGCGCCAGGCGCACCCTGGGTCAGTTCGTCACCGCCCTCTTTTGCAGTCGTACCGACCACAGTGACATATCCCGAGAGTGAATTTGTCAATATGTTGAGCGCGCGCAGTCCGGACGGGAAAGATGCCGTGACCGTCACCGCCATTGAGGTCGATCCGGCCAAAGCCACTGCGGTGCGTAATCCCGACGGTAGTTGGCGGTTGACATTCGTCAACCCGTACCGACAGGGCGCGCAAACGACGATGACAGTCAGAGTCAGAAACAGTGCCGGGGAGAACAGCAGTCAAGTCATAGTGCGTGGCCATTAGGCGCGTATTTGGGCGTGGAATCGGAATCGCACGGCGCACAGGTTTAGATATGAGGTTTGCGGCTGTGGGCGTCAGCAATACAAGAATATCCGGTCCGCTCCAATTCACCGCCGGGGACTGTCCTGGCAGTCCAGGCCTGTGCGGTCACAAGTACCGGGCGCGCTGCAGGCCGAAGTTGCGTTCTGTTCTGCCCGCCGATCGCGGTCAGGGTTGGCTTAGCGCGCGTTAGCCGCCGCATCCCGCCGCCACAACTGTTCACGCCAGTGCCACACGATCAGCACGACGAGCAGCAGGGCGCCCGTGCCATAGAGCATGGCCATGACCGGATAGGTGAGCTTCGGGATCAGCCAGCCCGCAAGCATCAGCCCCGGCACGTTGCCGTAGATCGCCAGCATGCGTATGCCCATGATGCGCCCGCGGAATTGCGGTTCGCAGGCACGGATCAGCATGGTGGCCATGGCGATCTGGCTCAAGCCCTGCGAGAGGCCCGCGAGCATCAGGAACGGAATGCCGATGGCGAGCGTGGGCGTGTTGACGAAGGCCATCAATCCCAGATACCAGCCCGCGCTGAAGATGATCACCATGCGCGCCGGGCGCACCCTGTGTCCGATGCGGCTCATGATCACTGAGCTCACCAGCGCGCCAAGGCCGCCCGCGGCAACGAGGTATCCGAGGCCGGTTTGATCGGTCTGGTAAATCTGCTTGGCCATCACCGGCATCAGGCCGTGCATCATCGGAAACGCGGTGCAGTTCAGCATGAACGCGAAGCACATCGAGGCGAGCAGCAATGGCGTGTTCCATACATAGGCCATGCCCGCGCGCAAATCGCCCAGCGGCGACGCGCGTTTGATGTCCGCGCCCGCGGTTGGCGCGCGCGGCGCGGTGCGCGCATCGGCGCCTTTCCAGGTGAGAAAAGCGCTCGCCGCATAAAAACCGGCGACCACGCTGTAGGCGGGCCCGATGCCCAGCGCCGCCACCAGACCCGCGCCGCTTAATGCACCCATCACCTTGGCCGAATCCTGCGTGGTGCGCTGGATGCTCATCGCGCCCATCAGCAGCGTGTTGGGGATGGTGGCGCCGACCAGCGCGTTGCGCATGCCGATGTCGGAGGGCCGCACCAGGCCCATCACGCCCGCGATGCACAGTACGTAGGTGGGCGTCAGCAAGCCGCCGTAGGCGAGGATCATCAGCGTGGCCGCCAGCACGCAGTAGGTCGCGCGCATGGCGCCGAGCACGGTGCGGTGGCCGATGCGGTCGCCCATCACGCCGAACATCGGCGCCAGCAGCGTGCCCATGTGTTGCAGCGAGGCGAACAAGGTCAGCATCAGCACGGACTTGGTTTCGGTCAGCACGTACCAGCCGAGGATGATGGTCTCCATTTCGAACGCCCACGAGGCGCCGATGTCGGCCGGCCATTGAAAACGAAAACTGCGCACGCTGAACGGCGCCAGCGCGGCCGTGCGAACGGGAACGGTACCAGTGTCGGTGGAGGTCATGCCGGGTGAATACGCAAATCGGTGTGGACGGCACAAGCCGCAAGCGCCCGAAGATACCAGCACCAGGGCTGGTTGCGCGGCCGCGCCACACCCCCGCGCATATCCAGTCTCACGAGAAAAATAAAAAAGTAAATAAAAACAAATGGTTACGTTATTTCATTGTGCCCGGCGGGTGTGCGGCCAAGCGCGAAGCGCAGCGTGTGGTGTTGCAGGACCACGACAGCCGACACGCACGCAACATCGCTATGCAGTATTACCTACAGAGAATACGCAGTTATGCGGTGCCGGATTAACGCGGATACTTGCGCGGCGCACAAGGGGCGCGCGTTGCGCATGCGGAACATGGCGGGTATTTCAGCGGAGGGCAATTCCATGAAGACGGTTTCAGCGTTCGGCGTCACGGCGGGTTTGCTGCTGAGTGCGTGCGCGGGCGCGCGGGCGGCTTCGTATCCCGAAAAGCCGATACGCGTGGTGGTACCGTTTACCGCGGGCAGCGCGACTGACATCCTGGCGCGCCTGATCGGGCCCAAGCTCTACGCCAGCTGGCGACAGCAGGTGATCGTCGACAACCGGCCCAGCGCGGGCGGCATCGTGGCCGGCACAATCGTGTCGGAGGCGGAACCCAACGGCAATACGCTGATGTTGACGTCGTCGGCATTCGCCGGCTCCGCGGCGCTGTACCGGAAACTGCCGTTCGACTCGATCAGGGATTTTCACGGCGTCACACAGGTCGCGGCCACGCCGCTGATCCTGGTGGTTGGCCCGGCGCTGGGCGTGAAGGATCTCAACGGTCTGCTGGCGCTGGCGCGCGCGAAACCGGGCGCCGTCAATTTTGGTTCGTCCGGACTGGGCAGCGGCACGCACTACGCCGGTGAATTGTTTAAACAAGTCGCGGGAATTAACGTGTTGCATGTGCCCTATCGCGGCTCGCCGGAAGCGCTCAACGACACCATGGCGGGCCGAACCGAGTATTTCATCGCGCCCGTGCTGTCGGCGATGGCGCTGGTGAAAAACAAGCGCGTGCTTCCGCTTGCGGTTACGGGCAAGGAACGGCTTCCCATGCTGCCTGACGTGCCGACGGCGGCGGAAGCCGGCCTGCCGGGCTATGTCTACGATGGTTGGTTCGGCGTGCTGGCGCCGTCGCGTACGCCGCGCACGATCATCCTGACCTTGTCCCGCGAGATCGCGCGCATTCTGCAATTGCCGGACATCGTCGTGCCGATCAAGAGCACCGGTGCCATTCCCATGTCGTCGACGCCGGAAGCATTCGAAAAGCTGGTGCGGGACGAAATCGTCACCCGCACGCGCGTGTTCCGTGCGGCGGGGGTCAAGCCGCGCTAGGCGAGGCCGAACGTGATCGCGGCGTCATGTGCCGCCACGCCGTGGCCTTCAGATCGTCATATGCTGGAACCCATGCGCGGCGCGCAATCGCCGTCGCGCGTGAGTACGCGGAATTCTCACGGTAGAATAGGCCACGTGGACTGCATTGAACTTCCCGTCGCTGTCCCGCACATCACCTGAGACAATTCCGCCCCGGCATGTTCCGAGCGCGTGGCACGATGGCGCGAAATCGTTTACGTATTTGTTTTTATTGAATAAATTTTGCAACACTGAGCGAGGCACGGATGGATCAACACGAACATCATTCCCGGCTGTTCAAGGTCGGCGGCGCGCAGGTGTCGCGCTTCGAGGACATGCGGCTGATTACCGGCAACGGCAAGTATTCGTCGGACTGGAATGCACCCGGCCAGCTGCATGCATGCTTTCTGCGCTCCGATCGCGCGCACGCGCGCATTGTTTCGATCAATTTCGACAAAGTGGGTCAGATCAAGGGTGTGGTTGGCGTCTACACCGGTGCCGATGCGCAGGCCGCGGGTTATCTGCGTCCTCCCAGTTTCCTGCCGCCCACCGGCAAGGGCGGCATGAAAGCGCGCGTGCCGGAGCGGCCGTGCCTGGCCATCGGCAAAGTGCGTTTTGTCGGCGATCCGGTGGCGATGGTGATCGCGGAAACGCATCTCGCGGCGCTGGACGCCTGCGACCTGATCGACGTGGTGTATGAAGACCTGCCCGCGGTGGTCGATCCCGAGGAAGCCTTGAAACCGGGCGCGCCGCAGCTGCATGATGACGTGCCCGGCAACTGCCCGGTGGAAGCCGAAAGCGGCGTTGAGGCGCCGGTGATGGAGGCCATTGCCAAGGCCGCGCATGTCACCAAAATCACCGTCGATTGCACACGCGTCACCGCCAGCCCGATGGAGCCGCGCGCGGCGCTGATCGAATACACAGCGGACACGGACAGCTATGTGGTGCACACGCCGTCGCAGGGCGTGAACATGACGCGCAAGCAGTTTGCCACCTATGCCAATCTCGGCGAGGACAAGTTCCGCGTCGAGATTCAGGACGTCGGCGGCGGCTTCGGCCAGCGCAGCACCGTGTATCCGGAATACGTGTCGATGATGATGGCCGCCAAGGCGCTGCAGCGCCCGATCAAGTGGGTGTCCACCCGTACCGAGAGCTTCCTCACCGACACGCATGGGCGTGCCAATCTGATCACCGCCACGCTGGCGCTCGACAAAAACGCGCAGTTCACCGGATTGCGCATCGACTGGATCACCGATCAGGGCGCGTACCTGTCGCCCACCGGCCCCGCCGGCCACATCCGCAACGCCACCTCCTGCATGAACGGCGTCTACAACATTCCCGCGCTGTATGGACACTTCAAAGTGGTGCTGACCAACACCGGCTGGGTGGCGGCGTATCGCGGCGCGGGCCGGCCCGATATTGCTTACGCCATCGAGCGCGTGGTGGACGCGGCGGCGCTGGAACTGAACATGGACCCGGCGGACCTGCGCCGCAGGAACTACCTCGCGCTCAGCGATTACCCGTACAAATCCGCCACCGGCTCCACCATCGAAATTGCCGATCTGCCGGGTTTGTCGGCGAAGGCGCTGGCACTGGCCGACTGGTCGGGCTTTGAAGCGCGTAAGGCCGCCAGCGCCAGGAAAGGCAAGCTGCGCGGCATCGGCATGTCAGCGGTGATCGAGCCCACCGGCGCGGGCAGCTATCCGCGCGATGAAATCGACATCAGCGTCGACGGCGAGGGTCAGGTCACCGTGCACACGGTGGCGCATTCGCAGGGCCAGGGCCATGAAACCTCGTTCGCGATGGTGGTCGCCGAAGCGCTGGGCATCGCTACGGAACGCGTGAAGATACGCCAGGGCGACGCCGACCGCGCGCCGCACATGGTGGGCAACCATACCGGCGGTTCGCGCAGCATGGTGGGCGCGGGCACGGTGTGCCACATCGCCGCAAACAAGCTGATCGACGCCGGCAAATCGCTGGCGGCGGAAGACCTGGGCGTCGAACCCTCGCAGGTCAGCTACGGCAAGGGTGAGTTTACGTCGGCGCACAGCAAGAAAAAGATCACCCTCGCGCAACTGGCTGCCAAAAAGACGCTCGCGGCCAAGGGTGAGGGAACGTTTATCTCGACCTTCCCCAACGGTTGCCACATTGCCGAAGTCGAGATTGATCCCGAAACCGGCATAACGGAGATCGCCTCATACCTGTCTGTGGACGATTGCGGCCACGTGGTGAGCCATACCATTGTCGAGGGCCAGATGCACGGCGCGGTGGTGCAGGGCCTGGGGCAGGTGTTCGGCGAGCACATCGTCTACGACAAGGAATCCGGACAGATGCTCACCGGCACCTTCATGGACTACATCATGCCGCGCGCGGGCAAGCTCAAATCCATTCAGATGGAAGAGTACACCACGCTGTCCAAGCTTGGCCCGCTGGGCATCAAGGGCATGGGCGGGTCGGGTTGCACGGCGTCGCTGCCGGCGCTGGTCAACGCGGTGGTCAATGCGCTGGGTGTGAGACACCTTGATATGCCGCTCACCCCGTCAAAAGTGTGGAAGACGATTCAACAAACCAACGTTAAACACTAAGGACTGATCATGCATACCTTCAGTTACGTCAAAGCAGGCTCCATCAAGGAGGCCGGCGATCTTCTCGCCGCCAACAGCGACGCCAAGCTGCTCGCAGGCGGCATGACGCTGATCCCCACGCTGAAAGCGCGTCTCGCGCAGCCCTCGCACCTGATCGACATTGGCGGTCTCCCGGAGTTGAGCGGCATCGACGCCAAAGACGGCAAGCTCACCATCGGCGCCGCCACCCGGCACGTTGAGGTTTCGCGCTCCGCGGTGGTGAAAAAGGCCATTCCGGCACTGGCCTATCTGGCCAGCCAGATCGGCGATCCGCAGGTGCGCAACCGCGGCACCATCGGCGGTTCGCTCGCCAACAACGATCCGGCAGCCGATTATCCGTCGGCGGCACTGTCGCTGAACGCCACCATCGTCACCAACAAGCGCGAGATCGCGGCGGATGATTACTTTCAGGGCCTGTTCAGTACGGCGCTGGACGCGGGCGAGATGATCGTCAAGATCGTGTTTCCCGTGCCCGCCAAGGCGGCGTATGAAAAATTTCCGCATCCGGCCTCGGGTTATGCCATGGCCGGCGCGTTCGTGTCGCAAAGCGGCAAGGATGTGCGCGTGGCGATCACCGGTGCCGGCCCCGGCGTGTTCCGCTGGAAGGACGCAGAGGCGGCACTCGGCAAGAAACTCGCCGCCGCTTCAGTCGAAGGTCTCAGTGTCGATGCCGCTGATCTGAACGAAGACATGCACGGCACGAAGGAATACCGTGCCAATCTCGCCAAGGTGATGACCAAGCGGGCCGTCGCCAAACTGGCGGCTCCGGCCGCGGCAGCGAAATCCAAGGGGAAATAATCATGGCCAAAGTTGAACTCAAAATTAACGGCAAGCAGCATTCGTTCGACGTCGAAGACCGTACGCTGCTGGTCAACCTGATCCGCGATCATGCCCAGCTTACCGGCACGCATGTCGGCTGCGATACCAGCCAGTGCGGCGCCTGTACCATTCACATGAACGGGATGGCGGTGAAATCCTGCACCGTGCTTGCCGGGCAGGCCAATGGCGCGGATATCACCACCATCGAAGGCATGGCGAAGGACGGCAAGCTGCATCCGGTGCAGCAGGCGTTCACCGAATGCCACGCGCTGCAATGCGGCTTCTGCACGCCGGGCATGATCATGGCGGTGTCGGGTTTCCTCAAAGATAACCCCAAGCCCACCGACGACGAGATTTACCACGGCCTGGAAGGTAATCTGTGCCGCTGCACCGGCTATATCAACATCGTCAAGGCGGTGAAGCAGGCGGCCAAGGCGATGAGCAAGTAGTATTTATTAAGTATTTGTTTTTAAAGGGTTTTTATGTCTGACGCCGCGATGCAGTCGGATGTGGTGGTGGTGGGCTGTGGCATCGCGGGCCTCGCCGCCGCCGTGGCTGCGCAACAGGGCGGGGCGCGCGTCATCGTGCTGGAACGCGCGCCCGAAGATGAACGCGGCGGCAACACGCGCTACACCGGCGCGTGGCTGCGCATGAAAAGCGTCGACGAAGTGTCGGACGATTTCACGGAACACTTCGCCGTCAATGCCGGCGGCTATCTCGATCCGTCACTGGTGCATGAGACATCGAAGGACCGCGGCAACTGGCCGCCGAATTTGCGCGCCATGAGTTTTGCCGATCCGGAAGTGGTCGCCACTTTTGCCGAAGAAGCGCCCAAAACGCTCAACTGGCTGCAAGGCTTTGGCGTGCGTTTCGAAAAACTCGAAGTGCCGTTTCTGACCTCGGTGCAGCCGCGCATGGCGCCGCATGGCGGCGGCTTCGCGCTGGTGGAAGCGCTGGCCACGGCGTTCGGGAAAAAAGGCGGCATCATCCATTACAGCACCGCCGCACAAAGCCTTATCCAGAATGACGACGGCGCCGTGACCGGCGTGCGCGCCACCGGTCCGCGCAACAAACCACTGGAATATCGCGGCAAGACGGTGATACTCGGCTGCGGCGGCTTCGAAGGCAACGCCGAAATGATGAGCCGCTACCTTGGCCCGCGTTCGCTGTTCTTGCGCTCGATGTCCAAGGGTTGCCACTACAACAAGGGCGAGGGCATCGCGATGGCGCTGGCGATCGGCGCTGCGCCGTGCGGCGACTTCGGCAGCTTTCACGCGTCGCCGATGGATCCGCGCTCGGACCGTGCCGGGCCATCGATTTACATTTACCCGCAGGGTATTCTGGTCAATCAGAACGGCCAGCGGTTTGTCGACGAAGGGCCAGGGCCCACCGACGAAACCTATGAGGGCGTGACGCGCGAAATCAACGCCCAACCCGGCGGCATTGCTTACGCCATTCTCGATACCACGCTGGCCAAAGTTGCGCATCCCGAGTCCGTGGTTCGCAGCGAGGTGCCGCCGTATCAGTCCGATACGCTGGCGGGATTGGCCGAACAGTTAAAGATGCCCCCGGACGCGCTCGAAGCCACCGTCGCCGCCTACAATCACGCGTGTGTGCCGGGGCATTACGACGAAGCGACCATGGATGGCCTCGCCACGCGCGGCATCACGCCGCGCAAATCCAACTGGGCGCGGCCGATCACCCAGGCGCCGTTCATCGCCTATCCGATCATCTCGTCCATCGTGCTGACCTTCGGCGGCCTCAGGGTGACGCCGCAAGCGCAGGTGGTGAACCAGCAGGGCGACGTCATTCCGGGGTTGTATGCCGCGGGCGAAACCATGGGTTTGTATTACCGCAATTACACCGGCGCAACATCGGTGCTGAAGGGCGCAGTATTCGGGCGCATTGCGGGCATGGATGCCGCAAAGGCCAACCGCGTTTAAGTGCCGCTGCTTCGATTGCGGCCGGCCGCGCGCCGGCGTAGCATGCCCCATTCAATCCCCTCTGCCTCAGCCATCACAGGAGTCCTGCCATGAGCGCCACCTTGTTTCACTTCTCGTTTGCCGTCAGCGATCTCGATCAGGCCCGCAAGTTCTACGGCGAGATTCTGCAGTGCCCCGAAGGCCGCAAGCTTAAAGGCCGTGCAGATTTCAATTTCTTCGGCCACCACATCGTCGCGCATTTGGCGCCGGAGGATGTGGTCGGTGACAAGGGCCGCAAGATTGGCGGCGCGCTGTCGACGCCGCTGCGTCACTTCGGGGTGGTGATGACGCTCGATGACTTTCAGAAAACCGCGCAGCGCGCGGAACAGCTGGGCGCCGCCTGGATCAACAAGCCCAGCATCACGCAGCAGGGCACGGTGCGCGAGCAGATGCTGATGACGTTGAGCGATGGCTGCGGCAACGCCATTGAATTCAAGGGGCTTGCCAAAATCACCGATGTCTACGCGGTGAAGGAAAACGAAGCGGCAACCGCCTGAGCGGAATGTACGACGGCAGTCGTTATTGCGCCAGCAGCGTCATGAATTCGTGCACCGGCGTCTCCGCCAGACCCGGGCCGTCTTCGCATAGCGCCAGTATGGCGTTCACCCGTTTGGGACTGTAACGCCGCGTCAGACTGCGTTTGAACTTCGC
>CADECM010000005.1:0-69911 GCA_902825845.1 uncultured beta proteobacterium | reverse complement strand
TCGGCAGCGTCGAGCTTGCCGTGGATCAGTCCCACGGCAACCACATATTGCACGCTGTGATCGCGGTCGGCGGGATTGTGCAGCGGCCCGGTCTTGTCCATGATGCCCATCAGCGCGCGCTGGCTGTGAATGTCGATGCGCTGGATGTCGGCAAGCCTGTCTCTCACGTGGGGATGCAGCCGGAACGCGCACTCCACAGCGGACTGTCCGTGCATGCCGGCAGCGACGAACTTGAACATGGAATTCTGAATTACATAGTCGCCATAGGGCCGCTGGAAGGTGAACGGTTTGCCGTTGCGAAAGCGGTCGTAAAATCCCCACTTCTTCGCTGTCAGCACCGTCGGGTAACCCATCTCGCCGGCCATCGCCATGCGCGCGAGGCGGACCCCTTCGGACACGGCATTGCCCGCGGCCCAGCTCTTGCGCCAGCCGGCATTGGGCGCCTGGCGGTAGACGCGCAGGCTGGTGTCTATCCAGGCATTGGATACGGCGTTGATGATTTCATCGCGCCCGCCGCCCATCATGTGTGTGACCACCGCCGCCGTGGCCACGCGCGACAGCATCGGATGATCGACGCCGATGGCATTGAAGTCATTTTCGATGGCAATGCAGCCCTGGATTTCGTAGGCCTTGACCAGCGCTTCGAGCAGGTCGCGCACGGTCAGCGCCTTTTGCCGCCGCGCCGCGCGCCCGCGGCTCAAGGCATCCGCGGCGGCCAGCAGCCCGCCGAGATTGTCCGAGGCGTGGCTGCCCTGTGCGGCGGTAAACGTGTCATTGAAATCCAGCCAGCGGATCATGCTGCCGAGATCGAACGCCGCTTTCACCGGATCGAGCACGAAGGCGGTTCCCGGCACGCGCGCCCCCAGCGGCACCACCGTGCCGGGGATCACCGGGCCCAACAGCTTGGTGCAGTCGGGATAGTCCAGTGCATCCAGCGCGCACGCCAGCGTATCGGTCATGCGCAGGCGCGCAATGTCAAGCACGTTCCGGCTCTTCAGGCGATAACCCAGCACGTCGTCGGCAATATCAGTCAGTTCGCGATCGGGACCGGTACGCTGGTTGGAACGGACTTCAGTGGACATGGCGCGCGCCTGCTGGAACGAGAGAAAGGATTGTCATGCTATAGCCGGTTGAGGCATCCTTCAATCACTTTGCCGCAATAAGCCATGACGGCGCGGCGATACTCGAAATTCAGGAGAAACTCACGTGCTACTGGGACGCGGCATCATGATCAACTGGAACAACGTGGCGCCGGAAAACCGCCCGGCCTACGACGCGTGGCATTGCCATGAACACATGGTGGGGCGCGTTGCCATTCCCGGTTTCCTGCGAGGACGGCGTTACATTGCGGCATATCCTGAAAAAGCAACGCGCGGTTTTCTGACGATGTACGAGGTCGCCGACCTCGACGTGCTGACCGGGCCCGACTACCTGGCCAAGGCCAACAACCCCAGCCCGCTCACCCTGCGCACCACGCCGGTCGTGCATGACAGCGTGCGCGGTTTGTCACGCGTGCGCGCGTCGTTCGGTCCGGCCACCGGCGGCTGCGCGCTGACGTTGCGCTTTGAACCGCTGGCGGGCGGTGGAGACGCGCTGGAACACTTTCTCGCACAGCAAGCCCTGCCGCAGATCGCACAGCGCGTGGATATCGCTGGTGCGCATCTGATCGTTGCAGACCAGAACGCGAGTGCGATGACGCCGGTGGAACGGCAGGGCCGCCCAACCACCATCCCCAACTGGATCGTGATGGTGGAGGGTTTCACGCTGGCCGCCGTCGAGGGGGCGGGTGAGGCGCTGTTGTCGGATGTGTCGCTGGCGGACAACGGTTGCGCGGCGGGTGCCACGGGTGTTGAGCGCGACGCGTACATGCTGCAATTCATGGTGCAAAAGCCGCCAGCCATCGCGTAATTCTTTTCCCGAGTGTCGTTGCGGCGGTTGACTGGCCTACGGATGGGTATCGTTCGCGAGGGCTTCAATATCCCGGCACGCCAGGGTAATCGACGTGCGCAACGGAACGAGATTGCCGACGTAACCCGGCAGCGCCTCTTCGGCCCGCTGTCGCAGTGCAGTTGCAGTGATCAGGCCATCCTTTGCAAGTTGCACAATGTCGCCGCGGTCGATCTCGGAAAATCGTGAGAGTTTGGAAATCGCCAGATCGACCGGCTGCAGTACCAGCACGCGCACTGCATCCATGCCGCCGAGGGTGAGGCGCCAGGCGTCATTATGTGCATCTTCATGCAACAGGGCATACGATTCGTTGTAATTCATGTCGAAATACACCGAGCGCGCTTTCCCTTGAGTATCGCGAAATATCACGGTTGAATCGGCTGGCACCAGTATTTTTTGGTCGAACACGGCATCTACGTCGTCAGTCATGCGCGCACCGGTGTAAAAATGCATGGCGGCACCGCCGGCGAGGAACATCGTTATCGGCGCCTGTGCGGTAGCCTTCGCCGAACGCGCAACCCGCAACGCCAGTGTGCGAAAGGCCTCGACGTACGCAGTGTCGGCGCGTTTACTGATCGTCAGATCGCGCATGGGTTCTGCGTTCACGATCGACCAATGACAGCAGCCGCGCGAAATCGGGCCGATACTTTTGATACCATGCATCGTATTGCTCGGGTGTGCTTGCGCCCCGATGCAATGATTCTGCGAGTGCAAGATAGGCTGCGCGGTCGTAACCCGTGTGCCCCGCCAGCATGACCGCCAGCCCCGCGAGGAACTCGACGTTGCCGTACTCGCGCCAGAGCAAGGCATCCGGCGGAATGTGTGCACACAGTCCGGCAAGCAGCAATTCGGCCTCACGGTCGACCGGCATGTCGGAGAAAAAACGGCCACGCAACCCAAGCGCCAGCGCTGCAGCCAATAGCAATCGGGTAAATGCATCGCGACGATTGAGCCGCAGCAATACGCGATTGCCCGCATGACGCCGCTGCAACACGCCAAGCGAAGTCAGGCGCGCCAACTCACGCTGCACCGACGATAATGACAGGTCCGCTGCGCGGGCCAGTTCGCGCAAGTGCACGCCCTCGTCCGGAGCGGAGCGCAGGGCATGCATTAGTCGCCCACGTGCTGGGCCGGTGAGATCATTAAAATTGTCTAATTGCAGCGGCATAAAGTTTATTGTATCAAAATTTGATACAATACAATTGAATTGTAAGTAGTTGTTTTTAAATATTATTTTAAATTTGAACACAGGCTATTCGCGTAGGGGAAGGCAGGGAGCTGGATTGCGCTTATCTTGCAAAGGCGATGGTAGGCCGCGAGCCCAGCTCCGGCTACTCGGCGCTGGCGCACTTCATGGGCAGCGATCGTCACAAGATTGAAATTTCTATCAAACTTGACAATCTGATTGCAGGGTTCGTAAGCGTTGGATGCTTGTCTAGTCTGGAAACTGACACGCCAATCCAAATCCATTCTGGCAAATAAATGGCGAAAGCGAGTTCTTGCGTAGAATTCTGTTATGTGCGGCCGCTACGTAACCCCCAATCAGGCCGCGATCGAGCGGCACTACCACCTCGGGCGCGGACAGAACAATCCCTATCCGGCGGATGCGCATTTTGCGGAACGTTATAACGTCACGCCGCAGCAGGGCAATCCCGCGGCCTATGTGCCGGTGATCCGCCACGGCGCCCATGGCGCGACGGAACTGGTGACGATGCAGTGGTGGCTGCTGCCGTACTGGTCGAAGGAGCCGCGCATCAAGTTCAGCACCTTCAATGCGCGCACTGACAAGGTGGCCGGCGCGGCGAGTTACCGCGTGCCGTTTCGCAAGCGGCGCTGTTTGATTCCGGCGCTGGGCTGGTTCGAGTGGCAGGAGACGCCGCGCGGAAAAATGAAGTGGTGGCTGCACAAGCCGGATCGTGGCATCGTCAGCTTCGCCGGACTGTGGGACCGCTGGCATCGCGGGGATGAGGTGATCGAATCCTGCACCATTATCGTGGGCGAGGCCAACCGCGCGATGTCGCGGGTGCATGACCGCATGCCGGTGATCATTGCGCGGGAAGACGAAGCGTTCTGGCTCGACACCTCGATTGACGCCGTGCCCGCGCTGGAGGCGTTGCTCAAGCCCCCACCCGAAGACATGATCGCCGCCCACCCGGTTCGTAGCGACAAACGCCCGCGCGATGACGATGCGTCGTTGATTGATGCGATCGAATCTCCCGATCCTGGCGCGTGATCGACAAGCAGTGACCATATGGTGTTACCATGGTCAAAACGGGCGACACGCAGGGTGCCGATTTTCGGGCGCTGCGGCCACGACTCAAGGTGCACGCACATTGTGCGGCACTTATACCCCAACGCGAAGTCACCCGCTCGCGGGATTTACGGCGAACGGGATGCGGGTCTGCAGGGTCAAACCCCGACAGTCCGCAATTCAACAGGAGATCGACATGGAATGGTGGGGACACAGCAAGGAACACGGCTGGGTGGTATTGGATCGCAGCGGCGAAGGCAATGCTTCCGGGCCGAATCAGGTGCTGCAGTTTTTTCGCTTCAGCGATGCGACCCCATTCGAGGAAACGCGCAAGAACTGGGTTCCGCCAGCGTACAATTTTGCGCCCAATTACATCGGTGCGCTGCCGCCCGAGGAAGCCGCCGCGGCCACGGCGGCGTGGGAGGAATGCAAAGCCCGCTGGCCCGATCTGCAGCGCCAACTCAAGCAGGCGCAGGCCGACGCCCAAGCCAAGGCCGACGCGGAGCGCGCCGCGCTGGAATTGCAGCAAAAAAAGGCCGCGCGCGAAAAGAAAAAGCAGATCGGACTCGCCAGCTAGTTTTGCCGCGTCTGGCCCGAGGCCACGGCATCTGCCGTGCCGTGTGCCGCCGCGGTGCGCCACAGCGCCCGCATCGACGCTACGGTCTTCCCGGTTTGAGGACGTAAAACGTATTGTAATCAATCGGATACGGATTTCGACCCGGCCGCGCCCGATGGCCGTGACGCGCAGTGCGTCTGTGCTGATGCCAACAAGTGGAATAGCTGGTAAGGTAGCTGTGCAGTCCGGTTACCCAGTGTCAGTGTTTGGCAAGATCACTCGCGGAGGAGGATCCATGTTTAAACATATTCTGATGCCTACCGATGGGTCAGCACATTCCGAAAAAGCCGTTGAACGCGGCATCGAGCTGGCAAAACTTTGCGGCGCGCACGTCACCGGCATTCATGTGATGCAGGACTATCAGATGATGATGGCCTCTGAAGGCATGGTGCCGCCGGGGATGGAAGAGCAGATGGACAAGCAGGCGCACGATCAGGCAATGGGCTTTCTTGATTTCGTGCAAAAGGCAGCCGAGCGCGCCGGGGTGGCGTGCCAGACGCTGGTGGTGAAAGGGCATCATCCGTACGATGCGATCGTCGACACCGCCAATGCGCGCGGCTGCGATCTGATCGTGATGACGGCGCGCTACAAGAAGGGCTTGGGCGCGCTGATCATGGGCAGCGAAGCGAGCCGCGTGCTGCATCGCTCATCGATCCCGGTGCTGACGTTCCGCGGTCTGATGAGCTCGGATCACCCCGACAAGGCGATGGTGCAGCACTGAATTTATGTAAGTATCTGTTTTTATTAAATATTTTAACATTCACCCATCGCGCTGGTTGAGTTGTGAGGCGCGTTGGTAAGCGGCGCGAGCGGTGACGCGTTGCCGGTACGCGTGCAGGGTCTGCGGCAATTCGATACCGCGCCGCAGCGCGCCGTTCAGACAGGTGGTGAACAGGATATCCGCGCCGCTGAAATTCTCACCCAGCACATACGGTCCGCTGTGTGTCAGGCGCCGCGCGGCAGCGTGCGCCTGACGCGCAAAACCGTCCCGTGCCGCCTGTAGCGCGTTGGGTGCCTCGCCGTAGAGCTGATGCAGGTCTTCGTGCTTGCGGATCACGTACAGCGTATTGGCATCGAGTTCCATCATCGAAAAAAAACACCATTGGTCGTAGCGTGCCCGCTCGCGCGGGGCGGTAGGCGGACACAGGCCGCGCGCCGCGCCGTGTGTGGTGGCGAGATAGTTGACGATGGCGGCGCTTTCCGACAACACGAAGTCGCCTTCCTGCAGCGCGGGGATCTTCTGGCTGGGGTTGAGGCGCGTGTACTCGGGCGTGAGCGTCTCGCCGGAGCGCGAGGTGATGCGGCGGTGCTCATAGGGTAGCTCAAGTTCCTGCAGTATCCACAGCGCGCGCAGCGTGCGTGAGGTGCCCACACCCCACAGCACGCGTTCACCCGCGTCGGTGGCACTCACGCCGCGGTGCCGGTCAGATAGTTATACAGATTGCCCACGTTCATTTTCTGCACTGCCGGCGACATGCCGTCCTGCCCCACGTCCATCGGGTAACGATCGGTCATGGCGGTGAGCTTCACGATGGCTTCGTCTCGCGTCATGCCGCGGTCGATGGCGTCCCTCACGTACGCTTTCCATTCCTCAATGAACGCACCCTGCTCGTTGAGATACGCCTTGCCGCAGACATCGCCGTGGCCGGGCACGAAAATCTCTTCCTTCAACTTGCGCAGCGACTCCAGCGACATCAGCCACAGATCGGGATTTGCTTCCTGCAACCAGGTCTGCACCTTGTGGAAAATATTGTCACTGGTGAACACCACGCCTTCTTCCTTGATGCAGATCGCGGCCTGGTACATGGTGTGCCCGGGCATATGGATCATTTCGAAGGTGTGATTGCCCACGTGGATGGTCATGCCATTCTTGAACGTGATGATGGGCGCGTTGGGGTGATACCCGGCCAGCAGTCCCGGTTCCTCGGGTCCGAAGGTCGACACGCGCGCCACGTGCGCCGCCATGTCGGTGCCGAGGATGCGCGTGCGCACGCCTTCGTGCGCAATCACCGGCGCGTCGAAAAATGCGTTGCCGGTCCAGTGGTCACCGTGTGGCTCGGTGTTGATGATGTAGCGCAGGGGGCCGTGCTTCGCAATTTCTGCCTTGAGCTTCACCGCGTCGCTGGGTTTGTGCGGCGTGTCGATCAACACCACGCCGTCGCTGGTGGTGACAAAGCCGTGGTTGCATCCGCGGATGCAGGTTTCGATGTAAACGTTCTTGGTCAGTTGCTGCATTGCTCCTCCGCTAATTTACAGAATGATCTCGCGCGCTGCGCCGCGCACATCCATCTCGAATTCCAGGCCGATCACCGGCGGGCGCGCATAGTGCCAGGTGAGACCTTCGGCGCATGCGCCGCGCGCCGCCAGCACTTCGCCCGCCAGATGGCCGATATTTTGCACGGTATAGGCTTGTGTGGAAATGGCGTCCTGCCAGCCGAAGCCAAGCAGGCCCAGCCGCCGTTCCATTTCCGCAGCCACGAACGAGACTTTTTCGCGCAAGCCTTCGGGAGAGGTGTCGTCCAGCCGCACAATGCGCTCGCGGAAGCTCCCCGCGCCGCCGCGCGCCTCGCCACCCCCGGCCAGGATAAAGCTGCCGCGTGCATGCGGGTCCGCGGCCGGCACGGTATACGAAAACGCCGACATTACGGTTTCCCCGGGGGTGCCGTACATGGGGCACACATTGGTGCGTGCCACCGGGTTGAGGCGCTCGTCGCCCTCACGATAGATGCCCCAGCTTGCCAGCGTGGTGACGTAGGCTTTGTTGAAGTCGTAAAACCCCAGCTCGGTAAACGGCGCCGGCGATCGCAGTTCGCAGGCCGCGAATGCGGTGAGGGGCCGGGCCAGCCGTCGCAGATGCGTCTCGACCGCCTTGAACGCTTCGGCCAGTGGCAATGGCCGCGCCAGGCGGGCGCGTTCGATGATATAGCCGGGTTCCGCGGCGACCCCGCCCGAATACTGAAAAACCGCCTTGATGTAGCGATAATTTCCGGCGACAAATGTGATTACGGATGACATGGCGTATAACCGTCGTGAATGGCCGCGGCCGGCGGCGCCGGCGCGATGAACAACGCCGGGAACCGGACGCAGTGTGCATGGTACAATTTGCGCGCCAATAGTAACCTGAATTGAGAGTTTTTCCGCGTGCCTTGCTTGAGCATAAAGGTCTGCGCCATCCGAGCTTTGCCGCCTTCAGCGTGCCATACCACCCAAGAGTCACAGCGCGGCCGTGTGATGTGCTTGGCTGCGCATGCCTGATGTCGCCCCGCTCGCAATGAGCGAATCCCGGCGCAACGGGCTGGCCCTCGTCCTCGCCATGGCGTTGCCGGGCGTTGCGTTGCTGGCACGCCTTTACTTTGGCGATACCACCCTGGGGCGGCCGGCGATGATCCTGTTCATCATCCCGGTAACGCTGTGCGCGTACCTTGGCGGCCTGTTGCCGGGCGTGCTGTGCACTGCCTTCTCGGCGCTGCTGACCGCGTTCTTTCTGGCGGAAAGTTATCGTGCCGGCGGCGCGGGTTCGTCGTTTGACCTGATGCAGTGGTCAATCTTTATCCTTGCCGGCGCCGTCGTCAGTTACCTCGCGGACCGCATGCTCCAGTCTCAAGCGCGGCTGCGCGCGGATGAAATCCGGCTGTCCGGCATGTTCAACGCGGCGATGGATGGCATTATTACGGTCGATGATCAACTCGAGATCGTCTATATCAATCCGGCCGCCGAGAAAATGTTTGGCTACGCACCGCACCAGCTGGTGGGCACGGCGGCAAGACTGTTGATTCCTGAGTCACACCGCCGGCTGTGCGAAAAACTGATTCGCAGTCTGGCGGTCAGCGGCGCCCTGAACCGCTTTGTGGAAGGCCCGGTAAGAGGGGTACGTGCCAACGGCGAAGAATTCCCGGTGGAGGCTACCATTTCCCGTCACGACGTGGACGGCGAACAGCATTTCACGCTGGTGATTCGCGATGTCAGTGAGCGCAAGCGCGCGGAAAACGCCTTGCGCGACAGTGAAACCCTGTATCGCGGCTTGTTCGAATCGCTGGAGGAAGGGGTTGTCTTGTGGGATGCCGACGGACGCATCGAGGCGTGCAATCGGGCGGCCGAACGCCTATTGGGCTGGAAGGCGAGCGCGCTGGTGGGCATGCATTACGCCGATATTCCGTGGAAGCCCAGGGCGGTGGAAGAAACCGCGTTCAATCCCGAGACGCTGGCGGTTGCGATTATCCGGCGCACCAACCAGCCGCTGCTGCATCGTGAACGAGTATTGAAGAGGTCCGACGGCGCCGACATCTGGATTGTGCAAAACGGCATACCGTTGTCCGGCCACGCACAGGACGGCCGCCCGCCCCGTGTCATTATCACTTTCTCCGACATCACGGAACGCAAGAAATCGACAGAGGCCCTGGCGCAGATGGCGGCGATCGTCGCCCATTCGGAAGATGTCATCATCACCAAAACGGTTGAAGGGGTGATTCAGACGTGGAACCCCGGCGCGCAAAAACTGTTGGGCTACACGGCCGCGGAAGCCATCGGCAGGAAATTCCAGGCATTGCTGATGCCGCCGCAATGGCATGAAGCGGAACGCGAGGTTCGCGCGCGCGCGCAGGATGGCGAGAGCGTCAATCAGTTCCAGACGGTTTTTTTGTCCAAGGACGGCCGGGAACTGCAGATGTCGGCCAGTGCCTCGCCGTTGCGCGACCGGCAGGGCGCGGTAACCGGCATTTCCACGATAGCGCGCGACGTCACCGAACGGCGCCGCGCAGAAAATGCGCTGCGTGAAAGCGAGGAACGCTTTCGCATTGTCGCCGACACGGCGCCGGCGCTGATCTGGATGAACGACGCGCGCAAGCGCGGCACGTATTTCAATTCGGGCTGGCTCAATTTCACCGGGCGCACGCTGGACCAGGAACTGGGCAGCGGCTGGATGGCCGGCATTCATCCGGACGACCTGGCAACGTGCGTGAGCACATTCAACAAAGGCATGGATTCGCGTGCCGAGTTTCAGATGGAGTGCCGCCTGCGGCGCCACGATGGCGTTTACCGCCTGATGCTGACCGTGGCCAAACCGCGGTTTGACGGTGCCGGCGGTTTTGCCGGTTATATCGGCACCTGCGTCGATCTGACCGATCGCAAGCTGGCGGAAGAGGCCATGCGCGAGCGCGATGCAGCCGCGGAAGCGAGCCGCCTGAAAAGCGAATTTCTGGCCACCATGTCACACGAGCTGCGTACGCCGCTGACCGGCGTGATTGGTTTTGCGGAATATCTGCGCGCGGGGCAAGCAGGCCCGTTGAATGAGGAACAGGCCGAGTGTCTGGACAGCGTTCATGGCAGCAGCCTGCACCTGTTGACGCTGATCAACGACATCCTCGATCTGTCGAAGATCGAAGCGGGCAAGATGGAACTCACGCCGGAAACGTTTTCCGTGAGCGAGGCGGTGGCGGAAGTCTGCGGCGTGGTATCGCCCATCGCAATCGGGAAGCGCGTCGAATTGCAGCGGAGGGTCGCGCCGGCATTGTCCAGCGTCACGCTGGACCGGACTAAATTCGTGCAAGTGTTGCACAACCTGGTGTCGAACGGCGTCAAGTTCACCCCTGCAGGCGGTCGAGTAGAGGTTGAAGTCGGGATTGTCGGCGAACCGCAGGGCCTGCTGGTCGTGCGCGTGAGCGACACCGGCATCGGTATTGACGGCAAGGATATCGAGCGGCTGTTCGAGAAGTTCTATCAGATCGACGGCGGAGACGCGCGCCGGCACGAGGGCACCGGCCTGGGGCTGGCGCTAACCAAAAAAATCGTCGAACTGCAGCACGGCACGATCACCGTGGAAAGCAAGGTGGATCAGGGCAGTGTATTTATCGTGACGCTGCCGCAATGGGTGCCGCAGGATGCTGCAAAATAAATTGTTTAAAATCAATAAGTTATAAAAATAAGACGCACGGCCATATGGCCGTGCTGAGGTGTCGGCAGCGTCACTTTGAGACGGTGGCGCCATGGATTACGCAAACTACAGGCACATGAAGATTGACCGGCAGGACCGCATCCTGACGATCATGCTCAATCGTCCGCCGATGAATCCGATCCACTACGAGCTGCACAACGAGCTGGCACAGTTGTGGCATCAAGTGCAGCGCGATCATGAATCCGACGTGGTCATCTTCACCGGCGCAGGCGACGTGTTTTCCGCCGGCGGCGATATTCCGATGATGCAAAAGCGCATCGACGATCCGGAGCTGTTCAACCAGAAGAACCTTGAAATGAAGCAGATGATCTTCGGTCTGCTTGATCTGGAAAAGCCGGTGATCGCGCGCATCAACGGCGACTGCATCGGCCTCGGCGCGACGCTGGCTTTACTGTGCGACATCATCATCGCCGTCGACGACGCGCGCTTTGGCGATCCGCACGTCAAGATGGGCTATGTGGCGGGCGATGGCGGCGCCATCATCTGGCCGCAACTCATCGGCTACGCGCGCGCCAAGGAATATCTGTTGACGGGTGACATGCTCGACGCCAAAGAAGCCGAGCGCATCGGCCTCATCAATCACGCCGTACCGCGCGATCAGCTCGACGCGAAGGTGAATACGCTGGCGCAAAAACTCGCGCGTGGACCGACCAAGGCGATCAAGTGGACCAAGGCCAGCATCAATATCCCGCTGCGGCAACTGGCGCATTCCATGCTCGACGCCTCGCTGGCGTATGAAGCGCTGACCAACATGGGCGACGATCACCAGGAGGCGGTCAAAGCGTTTCAGGAAAAACGCAAGCCGCGCTTTAGCGGCCGCTGACGGCCGCAATGCGCCCTGTGCTCAGTGGCGCGCGAGAAATTCCAGCGCAATGCGCGCGCATTCGTCGGGATCAGTGGCCCCCACGTGATAACCATCCACCGGCAGCGCGACGATTTCCGCCTGCGGCAGTTTTTCGCGGTAGACCTCGATGTCCGAGCGGCTGTAGGCGCGCCGCGGTGATTGCGTGGTGAGCACCAACGCGGGGCATTTCACTTCGTGCAGGGTGGCGCCGACATCGATCGTGCTCACCCAGCGCATATAGGCACGCGCGGTTTCAATGCGGGTTGAGCCCATCAGATTCACCCACCACTCGAAGCCCGCCGGCGGCATGCGCGTGCCGAGTCGCGGCGGCATGGTGTCGCGCGCCCAGCTTTGCACGCCATGCTGCTCCATGTGTTGCAGCCATTGCTGCGGCTGCGGCGGGTCGAGCGGAACCGACGCCAGCGTCAGCGTTTTGACGCGCTGCGGCTGCAGGCGCGCGAGTTCGATGGCGACCAGACCGCCGCTTTTCGCCCCCATCACATGCGCGCTGCCGCCGCCGAACGCCTCGATCAGCCGTGCCGCATGATCGACAAACCGCGCCGTGCTGAAAATGTCGACGTTTGGCACCGCGCTCGACTGCCCGAAGCCTTCCTGATCAAAACGAATCACGCGATAGCGCCGCGCCAGATGCGGCACCCACGCGCGCCACGCGGGCGTGCTTTCGGTAAAGCCGTGTATCAGCAGCACGCTTTCGGGCGTGGTCCACGGATCGGTGTAATCGTCGATCTCGTAATACAGGCGGCCCGGCGAGAGGTCAAAATAGGGCATGGCGATAATTATATAAGTATTTGTTTTTAAATAATTTTTTATTTTCGTGCTTTGATGATTGCGGCCCATTTCGCGATATCCGCGCGGATTACCGCCGCGAACTCCGCGGGCGTGTTGCCCACGGCCGCCGCGCCTTCACCCGCCAGCGCGGGCTGCATGTCCGCCGAGCGAATGATCTTCACCAGTTCGCGATTCAGCCGCTCGATGATGGGCTTGGGCGTGCCGGCCGGCGCGAGAATGCCGTTCCAGCCACGCGCCTCATAACCCGGCAGCGTGTCCGCGATCGGCGGCACCTCGGGCAACGGCGCGATGCGGTTGCGCCCGCCCACGCCGAGCGCGCGGATGCGGCCCGCCTTCACCTGCGGCACGGCGGAGCCCGCCGAACCCAGCATGTAAAAATCGATTTCGCCCGACAACACCGCGGTCATGCCCTGCGGCGAACCCTTGAACATCACCTGCGTGAACTTGAAGCCCGCCATTTCGCCCAGCAGATCGGCGGCCAGCGCGCCCATGCTGCCGGCACCCACCGCGCCGTGATTAAGCCCGCCGGGTTTGGTTTTGGCGAGCGCAATGAAATCCTTCATGTTGCGCGCCGGCATTTGCGCATTCACCACCAGCACCGGCGCCACCGCGCTCACCAGTGTGACCGGCGCAAAATCGCGCACCGTGTCGTACGGCATGTCGGGGAACAGCGACGGGTTGGTGACATGCGACGGGAACGCCATCAGCAGCGTGTAACCGTCGGGCGCCGCCTTCGCCACAATCTGCGAGCCGACGATGCCGCTGGCGCCGGGCCGGTTGTCGACCACCACCTGCTGGCCCAGCGCATCGCCGAGTTTGGGCGCGATGATGCGCGCGAGGATGTCGGTGATGCCGCCGGCGCCGCTGGGAATCAGCAGCCGCACCGGACGGGTCGGATAGGTCTGAGCCACGGCCGTCAGTGGCATGGCCGCACAGACAATGCAAATGACAACTTGTTTCAGGGATGGGGCGCTCATTCGCTGTGTGATTGTGATTCGGTGAACGGAGTGTAACGTATGGCGCGTGCACGTCCGGGGCAGGCGAGTGCTTGCGGTTTGTACCCGCAATGGCCATCCCCGATTCGCCGTCCTGTCTGTCCCGGTCTATGCCTCTGTGATCGCCACTTTCCTTTTGAAGCTCGATCGCACATTCATGACTTTTGACAGAATGTCGAACCAGAACGGCGCGCCCAGTGTCACGGCGAAGGCCGTTATAAGCCAGCCGAAAATTGACAGCCAATTGATCTCACGACTCCCGCCGATCGGAAGCGCCTGCAAGGCGTCCAGATTTTTCCTGACAACATTGCAGTCGCTTACGGCGAGGTTCGGTTGACCGTCGGCGGTGGTGCAGCGCTGGACGACGTCGTCGGCGACCTTTGCGATCTGCGCCCGCAACTCCGGGCTTTTGGCCAGGGCATCGGCGACGCGAATCGTGTCGCAGTTCAGTCCGACTGCAAGCGCCAACCCGATGATCAACGACGCAGTACTCATCCATCGCTTGTACGCGCCGGTGGCCCGCTCCATCATGCCGTCAAACCAATCACCCACGCGCTGTTCCACTTGCTGCGCCGTGGCAGTGGCGTCACCCATGGCGGCTTTCAAGGCGCTTTTTACCCGGCTGTCGTCCGGCAGGGCCTCGATCAAGGTGGCGATATCGCGTGTGGTCTCGATGTTGATGGGCGTTTGCGTGGCATCCGTAACCGCCTTCAAGTTGGGCAGTTTTGGTACCGCTTCACGCAGTGCCGCCAGAAACGTCTCGCGCTTGATGTATGACGGCAACGGGTTGGCGCCGGTCCACGCCGTCTTGGAAATCGCGCCGGCAATTTGCAGCGTTGGGCTGTTCATGACGGCATCAAACAGCAAAAGGTTGTCCTTATCGTCCGGTTTTGCCTTGAGATCGAGGATTCTCCGCAACGCGCTCAACAGATGCTTCGCGCGAATTGCGCCGAATTGCGCAACGAGCTCATTGATTGCCATGACAAGCAGGCTCAAAATCAAATACATCAGAATCAATCCCATCCCGACGTCAAAGGCAATGCCAAGGCTCATTTTGTGCTCCCATGGAAATGTGGACAGGGATACAGTATGTACCTCATGCCGTGTTGCAGGCCATCATCCGGAAGACATATGCCTTGCGCCTGAACGGTGCGGTAAGGCAGAATCAAGTTCGCAAGGGCGGCTCATGGAACCCGACTGTGCCGCTGTATTGCCCACCTTGGGACGCTCCGCATGAAACTCACCCTCTGTTACGCCCCGCAAACCTGTGCCACGGTTCCCTTCATAACCCTCACCGAGGCGGGCGCGGATTTTGACGTCAGTAACCTGAATTCGCGTACGGGCCAGTTGCGCTCGCCCGAGTTTCTGCGTTTGAACCCGAAGCACAAGGTGCCGGTGTTGATCATCGACGGCGAAGCGCTCACCGAAAACCTCGCGCTACAGGTGTGGATCGCGCGCCATTTCCCTGCCGCCACGTTGCTGCCCGCCGATCCGGTGCTGGAAATCCGCGCGATTTCGCTGATGTCGTTTTTCGGTTCCGGCATTCATCCGCACCTGACGCCCAATGCACGTCCGGAAAACTACTGCGATCTGCCCGGTTCGGCGGAAAGCGTCAAACGCGTCAGCAACAAACTGCTGTTCGAGGACTTCGCGGTGGTGGAAGACCTGCTCGCGGGCCGCGAATGGTTCTTCGATCATTTCACCGCGCCGGACGCGTACTTCTTCTGGTGCTTCCGTCGCGCGATCTCGTTCAAGCTCGATCTGTCGCAGTTCAAAAATTGCCACGCGCACTGGGAGCGCATGCGCCAGCGGCCCAGCGTACAAAAGCTGGAGGCGCATGAAAAGCAGGTGATGGCGGAATTTGCCAAGGCGGCTTGATTGCCGTGGCGATGGTCTGCCGCTGTCTGTTGCTTGTGACCCGCGCGGCTCATCTACTGCAATCCCTCAGCGAACCTGGACGCGGAAGCGCGGCCGCGCCGCAGCCGCGGGTGTGAGGGCGACCGCGCTCGCGCCGGGCGGGGCGCCATGCGTCGGCAGCAGGCCGTCACGCGTGCGCACCTCGACGTGGATTTCCGGGGCACCGCCGGGCGCGGTCAAAGCCCCCTGAATGGGGATCGCCGCGCTGGCTTTTAAATGCGTCTGGCAGTTGGCGCATCCTTCGACATGCCAGCGACTGAGCACGGATTCCGTGCCGATGTGCTGCAACTTGCCGTCCACGCTGGCGAAAGCCGAGATGATGAATGAGCCGCGAACGATACCGCGATCCACCCCGCCGACGTGGACATGCAGCGCGGTGCCCGGGCCGGCGCGGGCAAGTTCCGCGTTCGGCGCGACGTGATCGTCGAACGAACCCGGTCCATAGGTGTAGTCGAGCTGCGTTTCGATATTGACCAGGTCGCACGTGGTGTAGGGGCTCCCATCGCGCTTCCTGAAGGGATCGAGCGGTGATTCGACCGTCAGCCAGGCATTCGGCGCGACGCCGGGTGTCGGCCCCTGACTATCCACGGTATTGGTGCCCGGGTAGTGCGGGATGATTTCCAGCGTGCCGGTTGCGCCGTGCTTCTTCTGCCACAGCCAGAACATGCGGTCGACGTAGCAATGGTGAAAATAGAATATGGGGTCGAACGCCGCGGTGTCGTTCTCGCCCATGTCGCCGTTGGCGCCGGCGGCCTGCGAGAAATTTCCCGCGTTCGGGCCGCTCGGAACGTCGAAGCCGCCAACCGCGAGATGCATATCGTTGTGCGGCGATTCGATCGGCACCACGCGTGCATCACCGGCAGGCAGATTGCCGTTCCACTCGGCGGCCGAGGTGGTATTCGAAAATACCGTGTAGTTCGGCGCGTTCAGGCAGTCCGCCCATTTCTTTGCCGTGTTGGTCGGAATGCGTTGCTTGTTCGCGCCGTCGCCCACCTCGATATAGGAGGTCAGCCATGCGACGATATTGGCGTTGAGCAGCCCTACGTTGTACTGATAGTTCGGATACTTCGCGTTGTGCGCTTTCGATTTCGTGATGTCGTCCGGCGTTCCCACCAGACCCGACAGTGGATAGCGCACAGTCTCGTAGCCGATGGGCTTGCTGTAGTTGGGAGTGTCGCCAGCGATGTGATCGACAATCTGGCGGCTGAGGGTGAACGACTTCAACGGATTGGGAATGATTGCGCCGTCCAGTGCAAAGCTCTCCACCGTCAGCGCCCACGGAATGCCATTGTTGACCGATGCAGGGCTGCATTCGTCCCAGAACGGCAGCGTGACGTCCCCGCAGCCGGGAATGGCGCGCATTGCGTCTTCAAGTCGCAGCAGATAGGCGCGGTGCCAGCTCGGGAACAAGACATTGCCGTGGTTGCAATAACCGCCCCAGAAGCCGGAATTGCCCCAGCCCGCCCCGCGAAACGGCTCGCCGTGGTAGCCGCCGATCACGAAGAATGAATCAGGATTGTCTGGCGGAAGGTCCTTGATGCCTTTCCAGGCACGCATGACAGTTTCCAGCGGCTTCTTGTCGCCACGCTCGTAGGCGATCTGGAGGTCTTCGATGGATCGTCTTACCCGGGACACCATGTTTGTCTCCTTCATTGCGACGGCGTTGGCGTGGGGAAGCGTTTGCCCGGCCGGTGCTTGCCATCCGGTCTGACGCAGGCAACATCATTGAACATGTTTCCGACATTGGCAAGTGACAAATCGGCGTGGCAATGCCGGCGAGGCGTTTCTGGAACGCGTCGGCCCGCGCAATTCAGCGAACGGGTCTTTACGTCAGTAGTTGTCCCAAGCGCGGGCTTTGCGCGCTATCGGGCTGCGACTTTGCGGATCGAATGGTTCTCCGATTTCCACGGGCTATGGCCGCACGCCGTGCCTGGCAGCCAGTGCGTCAATGCGTTGAGCCAGCTTAAAGTCATTTTCGCTGATGCCGCCGGCGTCGTGCGTGGTGAGTTGAATGCGCACCGTATCGTACACGTTGAACCACTCGGGGTGATGATTCAGGGTCTCGGCCGCCAGCGCTACGGATGTCATGAAACCAAAAGCAGACTGAAAGTCGCCAAACTGCAGCGTACGCTCAAGCTTGCCTGCCACCAGGGACCAGCCTGTCAGCGCGATGAGTCGCCGCTGCACTTCGTCATTGGCCATACGTGTCGGAACACCCGTTGAGGCGGGTGCCGCCGCCACGGTGTCGACAGGAATTTTGGCCGGGGATGGTTTGAACTCAAGATAGGCCTGATCCAGCCATTTTGCCAGCGCGATATCGTATGCTGATGGCTGAAACTCGATGTCCCAGGTCGAGAGCCATACCCGGACGGTGGTCCAGAAGTTTTCCCAGCGCGGATGGTGCTGGCGCTTGTTGATCTCTGCGCTGGTCTGGGCCATGAACGCGGTAGCGTGTTCGAATCGGCTGAACGCGTATTCCCGGTACAGCTCGCTATGCGGTACCGGCCCCGCCGCATGCGGAATACGGCGCTCTTCTCCGGTAAGGGTCCAATGCGGTAGCTTGGCGAGCTCCGCTTCGAGTTCCGCCGCTGAAAGCGGTGCCACATGCTTCAGCCGCGCGGGCAGGCGGAAATCCGGCCGCGCCGCACGGAGTCCGAAATGTTCCAGCCGTTGCACCAAGTCGGCCATTCCAGCATTCCAGTAGTTTTCGGTCAGCTCAATAGGTTCATGCGCGGGCAAGTCCACGAGATCCGCGGGTAGCTTGTTCGGATCCTTGATCCGCTCGGCCCCGCCGACATAGATCGGAATAACTTCCTTTCCTCCGGTGAGAGCCGTGCTGATTTCCCGTCTCACCCAGTCGTCGGGACCGTCTATGCGGCGGCGATGATCTGCATCCTGCAATTTGAGCCAATGGGGACCGATCAATGCCAGTACCACCGTGGAGCGCTCGAGCTCCTCGTCAAGGCGCTCGGCCCAGCGCTGGCCAGCGCGAATCTCCGCGCGGTCCATGAAAACGCGGTGATAGCCAAAGCCCGCCGCCAGGTGCTTATGGAGGTCGCGCGCGAACGACTGTGTATCCGCCCTGCGGTAACTAATGAAAACGGCGGCTGGCTTGTTCACATGAGTCACGGCGATCTCCGTTACAGTAACGTGTTCAGAATCCACTGGGGTCGGTGGCACAGCCCCGCTTTTCTACTCTTTCACCGCGACCGTCAATGCGGGTTGATGCGCAAATCGCAGCCTGCCCTGTTCCAGCCGTAATCCAATACCTGCGCCAACGCCTGCCCCGGCCAGTGCCGTCATCACCACCTTGAGCGGGCCGATGCGTTCGGGCGCGTCGATGATCTTCATCCATTCGTCGAATTCGCGGTGGTTGGTCCAGGCCACTGCCGCGTCGATGGCGAGGCCCGCTTGCGCGATGGCGCGATGGAGTTCGCTCCTGGAAAGCATGCGCACATGGGAGGGATCACGCAGGATTTCGAGCGCGTTGTGCAATTTTGCATCGGCTTCGGTTTCACTCGCCGCCACGTCTACGGTGATGAGGCGACCGCCCGTGCGTGTGACCCGCGCCATTTCGCGGAACGCCGCCGGCGGATCGGCGAAATGGTGAACCGCGGAGCGGGACACGACGACGTCAAACGCTTCGTCGTCAAACGGCAGTGCCTCCACCCGCCCGGGTACGAAATGCGCATTGGCAATGCCCTTGGCGGCCGTTCGTGCACGTGCCTTGTCCAGCATGGCCGGCGTCATGTCGCAGCCGGTGATCTGGCGGCAGTGCGGCGCGAGATGGGCGACCACTATACCCGGGCCGCAAGCGACATCGAGAACATGCACATTGGCCGCACCGCTTGAACCGCATGCAGAATCACGGATGCGATTGAGGATGGTCTCGTCATTGAAGATGGCCGCTTCGCTCATGGCGGCAGCCTGACGTGAAAATTCTTCAAGGACGCGTTGATCTTGTGTGGCCATGACACCCCTTCACGGAAAATAACGGTTGTGCGCGGATTCTTCCATCGGTTCAGTGCGTGCGGCGAAATCAACTGCAGCCCTCATCGCAATCCTCCTCTCCACTTCAATCGCGGACTTGTCGCAGCGGGCATGCGTATCCACACAAGTTCCTTCGCCCCGCTTGCGGAGCCAGGGACTAGATGGGCGTTTGGCTCCAAATAATTGGACCGAATAGTCACGTTTTCGCAGGCATCCATCCATCAGCCCTTGACAATTCCCTGGCGCCTTGCGCGTGCGTGGGTTGCATAACGGCATGATTAAAACGTTTTCACTACGGCCGAAGTCAGGCATTGTATCGTCCACCGGGACATGTGATTTCGGGAGCGGTTTCTTACCGCATTGAGACTCGGCAAGGCGCAATTTCCGCGACGGCATCGGCTGTGTCTTTCAACGTCGCGGCGCGCTGTGTCGGACTCACGCGTCGAACAATTCTCCGAACAATTCCTTGATCTTGCCCTTGAGTTCGTCGAGTGTGCGGCGTCCCTTGGCGGTCGCCGTGTAGTACTTGCGCACCTTGCCCGCCACGACTTCATGTTTGCACTTGAGCAGTCCGGACTGCTCCATGCCGTGAAGGGTCGGGTAGAGGGTGCCGGGACTGAGATCGTAGCCGTGCCGACGCAATTCCTCGATCATTGCCAGGCCGAACACCGCCTCCCGTGCCGCGTGATGGAGGATATGCACGCGAACGAACGACAGCATGACGTCCCGGATGATGGTGTTATTCATTGATATCGTGTTACGATAACGGTATTCGATATTATCATTTGGCTGCCGGATACCATTTATTCGTGGACATGCCGCGAAGCCGGCAGGTCCACAACGGCATCCTTGCATCGGATTGTAAGTCGTTGCGGGCTACCGTCACAGGGGGGACAATGAGCGAATCGGAATCATCATCCAAGCCGGGCAGGGGCACCGGAACCGCGTTCGAGGTCCTCAAGGTCTTTTTGGTGCTGGGCTGCACGTCGTTTGGCGGCCCCATTGCGCATCTGGGCTACTTCCGCGAGGAGTTCGTCGCGCGCCGCAAGTGGCTTGAAGAACAGGTCTACGCGGATCTGGTTGCGCTGTGCCAGTTCACGCCAGGTCCCGCGAGCAGCAAGGTCGGTATCGGCATCGGGCTTTCACGTGCCGGGCTGCCCGGCGCGCTGGCGGCCTGGGTCGGCTTCACCACACCATCGGTACTGGCTTTGATCCTGTTTGCATTCGGGGTTGACGCCTTTGCCAAAGACCTGAATGCCGGCTGGCTGCACGGATTGAAAGTCGTGGCGGTCGCCGTCGTGGCGCAGGCGGTGTGGGGCATGGCGCGCAATCTCACGCCGGATGCACAGCGGTTTTCTCTCGCGGTAGGGGCCTCTGTTATTGCCATGCTGTTTCCCACCGCGTTGGGACAGGTCGCCGCCATTCTGGCCGGGGCCGTCGTCGGGATTCTGTGGCTGGGCGCCAAGGTGGACGACACCCATGTCGATATGGGCATATCGCTGGGCAAGACGGCCGGAACCCTCTGCCTGGTGTTATTCTTCGCGCTGTTGATCGGGCTGCCGATCCTTGGGGCGGTCTATCCGGGCCAATGGCTCGCCTTGTTCGACAGCTTTTACCGCTCGGGGTCGCTGGTGTTCGGCGGCGGCCACGTGGTTCTGCCATTGCTGCAGTCGGAAGTCGTGCCGCCGGGGTGGGTGTCCAACGACGCCTTCCTCGCCGGGTATGGTGCAGCGCAGGCCGTGCCGGGGCCGCTGTTCACGTTCGCCGCATATCTGGGGTTTATCATGGGGCCCGAACCGCATGGCTGGGCCGGGGCCGCACTGTGCACCGCCGCCATCTTTCTCCCGGCGTTCCTACTGACCATCGGCGTGCTGCCCTTCTGGGACGATCTGCGCCGCTTCCGGGCAGTGCGCGCAGCTCTGGTTGGGGTCAATGCGGCCGTCGTCGGGCTTTTGCTTGCGGCGCTTTATTACCCGGTGTGGACCAGCGCGATCAAGGCGCCGCCGGATTTTGCGCTGGGCTTAGCGGCCTTCGCGCTGCTCGTCTTCTGGAAGACGCCCCCCTGGCTGGTTGTTATACTGAGCGCGGTCGCCGGTTGGGGCCTCCAGCGCATCCTGCATTGACCGACTTGATCTTGCCGTACCGGTTTTGACACGGGAGAAACCACGCCATGGTCTTCGCAGTTGTGTGCGCCGTCGCGCTGCTGGCCTCGATGCTGACCTTCTTCTCGGGTTTCGGTTTGGGGACGTTGCTGCTCCCCGCGTTCGTCCTCTTCTTTCCGGTCGAGAAAGCGATTGCGCTGACGGCGATCGTGCACTTTTTGAATGGGGGATTCAAACTCGTGCTCGTCCGGCGTCATATCGATGTGGGCGTTGCGATTCGCTTCGGACTGCCGGCGATCGTGGCTGCCTATTTCGGTGCGCAATTGCTGCTCATGGCGGCCGATGCCGCCCCGCTTGGAAGCTATGTCTTGTTCAATCGAACATTCGTGGTGACGCCGGTGAAATTCGTCGTCGGCGCGCTACTTCTGGTCTTCTGCCTTCTTGAAGCCGCGCCACGGTTCCGCGATCTGGCGTTCCCGGCGAAATTTCTGCCCGTCGGCGGGCTGCTAAGCGGATTCTTCGGCGGTTTGTCGGGCATGCAAGGGGCTTTACGATCGGCTTTTTTGATCAAGGCAGGCCTGACCAAGGAGGCTTATATCGCCACCGGGGCCGCAGTGGCTTTCGTGATCGATATCGCGCGGCTCAGTGTTTACTGGCAGACGTTTGCGAGCACGCGGACAGATTCGGATAACATTTTGCTCGCTGCTGCCGTGTGTGCGGCATTCCTCGGGGCGTTCCTGGGCAACCGGCTGCTGAAGAAGGCGACATTGGCGAGCATCCAGTTCATAGTGGCTGCGCTACTGATTCTGATCGCCGTGGGCATGATGAGTGGAATGCTTTAGGGGCAGTGGCGACATGCGCGGCTGCCATGTTGCCCTATGTGCGGGGAGGTTCAATTGAACTTGGTTATATGGCGGCATGCGGATGCATTACCCGGCGAGCCCGACGCGGCCCGCCCTCTGACCGATCCCGGTCGTCTGCAAGCCGCGGTAGTGGCTGGATGGCTGACGAAACATCTCCCCGGCCCTTACCGGGTCATCGGCAGCCCGGCGCTTCGCGCGCGTGCAACTGCTGGAGCGCTCACGCCGGACTACGAAGCAGTGCCAGCGTTGGGATACGGATTGGAATCGGCGACTGGCCAAGCCGTGCTCGTCGCCGCGGGATGGCCCGATGGGCAGGGAACAGTCGTGTTCGTGGGCCATCAGCCCACGGTCGGCAAAGTGGTGTCGCTCCTGCTTGCCGGTGTCGAGGGCAAATGCGAAGTCTTCGGCGGCAGTGCGTGGTGGTTCTCGAATGAGGTAAAGACATTCGAAAAACTCAACTTGCTGCGCGCCGTTGTTTCACCGGATTTACTCCACCCCATGTGAATGCGCGGTTGGGGGAAGATGCATGGTGTCCATTGCGAACAGTTTCTGCGTTCCGATGGTTTGTGCGGTCAATCTACACCCGAACGGACCGCTGGATTTCTACGAGGATACAGTACACACAAAGCCGCACCAAACTGAAGGCGTTTCAGCCAAAGTCAGCTTCAATCCGGCTTCAGGCCACCGCATCACGCCCAGCCGCCCGCTGCCCGGCAGGGTGCGGCTCCACTGCCAGCCCGTTGGCTCAGCCGCTGGCGGTGTAGTCGTCCTTCACCAGCACGCCGCGCATCTTGAGTTGCCGGTCGAACAGTGAGCGTCCGGCGAAGGAGCGCGATATCTGCGTCGCGGTGACCACGCTGACCATGGACAGCACCGCCCAGGTGAAGCTGCCCGTCAGTTCAAACATGATGACGATGGCGGCCAGCGGCGACCCGATGACCGCGGCAACACAACTGGCCGCACCCAGCACCGCGAACGTGGGGTGGCCGCCCATGTGGCCGCTCAGCAGAATATCGAAGATGCCGCCGATCATGGCGCCGAAAAACAGCGCCGGTCCGAAGGTGCCGCCGAAGAAGCCGAAGCCCAGACAAAGACTGGAAACCGCGATTTTGAGCAGTACCAGCGCGAGCAGCAGCGTGATTGTGAATTTCCCGGCCAGCACCAGATCGATCGAGCTGAAGCCCGTGCCCAGCAGATGCGGCAGTAGCGGCGACAACAAAAACAACACGGCGGCGGGGATCAACGGCCGCAGCGGCAGGCCGAGGCGCGTCGCGCGTGCCCATCCCGGCGCAGCGGTCACACACAGCATATAGATTGTCGTGGCGATGCCGCTGGCAATCCCGATGCCGATCACCGCCGCTATGCTGATGACGCTCAGCGGCGGCGATGTGAGGCCGGAAAACAGCGGATGCTCTCCCAACAGCAGATAGGAGACCAGGTACGCTGAAAAGGTGCAGGCGATGACCGGCGCCGTGCCGAATCCGCCAAAGCGCCGGATGATCGCTTCATGGGCGAAGATCGCGGCGCCGATCGGCGCGGAAAACACCGCCGCGATGGCGCCCCCGGCCCCCGCGCCGAGAATCACGTCGCGCGACAGGCGTGTCGAGCGCGGTTGCAGGATGTGGCTCAGGCAGCCGCCGAACGTCACCAACGGCCCGAATATGCCCACCGACGCGCCCCCGGACAGGTTGATCATGGCGAGCAGCGACGACAAAAAGCCGGCGCGTTGATCGGGGGCGTGATCGTGCTGCGCCGCATGGATCAGATCGGCCGGTCCATGCGGCTGACCGTTACTGAAATGGCGCAACGCCAGACCTGAAATCAGCGCCGCGGTAAACAGGCCGATGCCGATGACCGGGTTCAGCGTGTAGTCTGCCAGCGATAAATTGCCGGGAACGGTGAGCCGCCGATAGTCGTCCGCCAGTGCCACGATCCTGACGAAAATCACCGCGGCAAAGCCGACGATGGTGCCGACGAACAGCGAGATCGCAATCGCGGCAAAGCGGGACGCCAGCTGGTGCGTGCCGCTTTCGGCATCCAGCGGCTTGGCGTCGCTTGCGGCGACTGACGTATCGTCCAATGACAAAACCGTTCCTGTATGCGCGCATGCACCGGCATGGCGCTGGAGTTTTTACATAAATATTTGTTTTTAAATGATTTTTTGTAAATCAGCCATTCTCGGCCCTGGCATCGCGCTCCAGCAGGGCGCGCGCCACTACGGCCGCGGATTGCGGGGCATCAAGCACGCGGCACACCGCGTCGGTGATGGGCATTTCAATGCCGCGCTCGCCGGCGATGCGTGCCACTTCGCGCGCGCTATGGACACCCTCGGCGACATGGCCGAGTTGATCGAGAATCTGCGCCAGTGGCGTGCCCGCCGCCAGCGCCAAACCCACCTTGCGGTTGCGAGACAGGTCGCCGGTGCAGGTGAGTATCAGGTCGCCCACGCCGGCGAGGCCCATGAAGGTTTCCGCGCGCCCGCCCAGTGCCACGCCGAGGCGGGTGA
Organism: uncultured beta proteobacterium; assembly: GCA_902825845.1. Classification (GTDB taxonomy): domain Bacteria; phylum Pseudomonadota; class Gammaproteobacteria; order Burkholderiales; family SG8-41; genus UBA5216. Next base: position 45,120 of record CADECM010000005.1, on the reverse strand, counting down.
TTTCCGCCAGTCCGCGCGTCATCAACGCCGCGCGCGCGTTCAGTCCCAGCTTCAGCCCGTCGCAGATGCCGGTGGCGATCGCCATCACGTTCTTGACAGCGCCGGCCACTTCCACGCCGATGACGTCGGTGCTGGAATACACGCGCAATGAGCCGCCGTGCAGTTCACGCGCGCTATTGCCGGCGAAAGTGGCGTCGGTGGAGGCCAGCGTCAGCGCGGTAGGTTGTCCGCGCGCGACTTCATCGGCAAAACTGGGGCCCGACAGCACGCCGCAGGTGGCATCGGGCAGTTCCGCCGCGCACACCTGGTGCGGCAGCAGCGCGCGCTCGCGCTCAAAGCCCTTGCACAGCCACAGCACCGGCACCGGGCAGCCGGCACTGTGGATGCGGCGCAACGTTTCGCGCAGGCCCGCGGTAGTGACACCGGCCAGGATCAGCGCGGCGTCGCGCAGCGTCTCCGGCAAATCCGCGCTGACGGCAAGGTGTGCGGGTAGCGGGATGCCCGGCAGATAGCGGCGATTGACGCGATCCAGGCGCAGCGCCGCCGCCTGCCCCGCGTCGCGTGCCCACAGCGTGACGCGGTGGCGCGCCGACAGATGTACTGCCATCGCAGTACCCCAGGCGCCCGCGCCCAATACGGCGATGTTCATCCGCGCCTGATCAGACGCCCCACACCTGTGCGATGCGGATGTAGCCGGTTACGCCGTCGCGATGGCGCACCTGCAGCCAGCTGCCGGCTGTCCCGGTGAGTTCCAGAAGCACGTTCTGCTGGGCCTGGAACACCACCGGGGAAGCCTCGTCGGCCGCCTGACGAATGGGCGCGACGGGTACTTTGACCATTACCGTGCGGGGTTTCGCAGATACTTTCTTCGCCTCGACCCAGCTCAGGGCGCCGCTGGCGTCGCGTACTTTGACCCATTCGCGCAGCAGCACGACCACTTCGAGCGGATACCCCTGGCTGACGATGTAGACCTTTTTGGCCTGTGCCGATGGCGCATCGTACAGCACCACGGCCGTGTCGGCGGCCGCCCGGAAATCAGCGGCCGTGGACTGCTGGGCCGCCAGCACGGCGAACAGGAACGCGGCGGCGGCGCAGCGGGACATATCAGTTGGTCTGCGCCGGGGCGGTCTGTTCCCCCGCGCGTGCCTGCAGGCTCTGCTGGTACACCTGGTTGAAATCCATGTGCTGCAATACCACCGGCGGGAAGCCGGCGCGCGAAATCGTTCCCGACACCGCCTCTCGTGCATAGGGCAGCAGCGTGGTGGGACACAGGATGCCGAGCACGGCGTCAAGATCCTGCGGCGGCAGGTTGCGGATATGGAAAAGCCCGGCCTGCGCGACTTCGACCAGAAACACCGTGCGCTCGCCCGCTTTCGCGGTCACGGTGGCGGTGAGCACCACTTCGTAGAGCGCGCCCGCTTCGACAACCGAGGCCGCGGTGTGAATATTGACGTCGACCTGCGGCGCGTCGTTCGACATGTAAATCGCCGGCGCGCCGGGCACCTCCAGCGACATATCCTTGGCATAGACCTTCTCGACGCTGAATATCGGCTGCGTGGTGTCCTGCGCGCCGGCCGGTTGCTGCGGTTGTTCACTCATTGCGGATACTTTCGTGGGTGTGCGTTGTCTGCGGTGGCGCTACTTCGCCAGCAACGCATCGAGTCCGCCCGCACGGTCGAGCGCGGACAGGTCGTCATAACCGCCGACATGGGTGTCGCCGATATAGATTTGCGGCACGGTGCGCCGCCCGGTTTTTTCCATCATTTCACTGCGGCGCGCCGGATCACGATCGATGTAAACCTTTTCGATTTCCTTGACGCCCTTGTTTGCCAGTAGCCGCTCCGCGGATACGCAGTACGGTCAAACCGCTGTGCTGTACATCAGTACTTTTGCCATGATCTTCCTGTCGGTCGTTGAGTGGGAACTATTTTTCCAGCGGCATGCCGGCTTGCTGCCAGGCGCTGATGCCGCCACGCAGCGCCACCACGTCCGCAAATCCCTGTTTGCGCAGCGTGTCCACCACCGCGGTCGCGCGCCGTCCGCTGGCGCAACTGACGATCAGCGGTTTGCCTTTGAGCTTCTCCAGCTCCTTCATGCGCTCGGCAATCTGCTTTTCGGGCACGTGGCGCGCGTTGGTGATGTGGCCGCCGGCATATTCGCCGTCCGCGCGCACATCCAGCACCACGGCATCCTTGCGGTTGATCATCATTACCGCCTCACTGGGGCCGACTTCGGCGCCGGGCCGCATGCCACGCGTGATCAAGGGATACAGCAGCATGCCGCCGGAGGTGATCGCAAGGCCCAACAACACCATGTTGAGCGGACTCTTCTGCACATAAGTAAAAAACGTTGCGAAAAACTGCTCCAAGGCGAACTCCTGAAATGGGCTAGAATTATACCGTATGCGGTCATCCGTAAAAAACGCATCAAAAACATGAAGCTATCGTGACACAATGGTGAACGTTACACCGGTTTTACTGATTATCCTCGACGGCTTCGGGCATCGCGAAGAATGCGACAACAATGCCATCTGCCAGGCGCGCAAACCGCACTGGAATCTGCTGTGGAAACGCTACGCGCACACGCTGATCGACGCTTCTGAAAAAAAGGTTGGCCTGCCCACCGGCCAGATGGGCAATTCGGAGGTCGGCCACATGAATATCGGCGCCGGCCGCGTGGTGTATCAGGATTACACCAAGATCGAGCACGCCATTGAAACCGGGGAATTTCGCAGCAACCCCGTGCTGCTTAAGGCGCTCGAAACCGGCAAAAAACGCGCGCTGCACGTGCTCGGCTTGCTGTCGCCCGGCGGCGTACACAGCCACGAGTCGCAGATTCATGAACTGGTGGACATGGCGGCTGCGGCCGGTGTCAAAAACATATATGTACACGCGTTTCTGGATGGCCGCGATACGCCGCCCAAAAGCGCGGAGCCGTCGCTGGTGGCGCTGCAGCAGAAGTTCGAAGCGCTGGGCCGCGGCCGCATCGCCTCCATTTGCGGCCGCTACTATGCGATGGACCGCGACAAGCGCTGGGAACGGGTGCAGCCCGCGTATGACCTGATCACACAGAGCAAGGCCCAGTACTGGGCGGCGTCGGCCACCGATGCCTATCTGCTCGCCGGCGCGCGCGGTGAAACCGATGAATTCGTCAAGCCCACGGCCGTGGTGCCGCCGGGCTGCAAGGCGGTGCGCATGAACGACGGCGATGCCGTGGTGTTCATGAATTTCCGCGCCGATCGCGCGCGCCAGATGACGCTGGCGCTGACCGACCCGGGATTCAATGGCTTCACGCGCGAGCATGCGCCCGCACTGGGCTACTTCGCCACGCTGACCACCTATGGCGAGGATTTTGTGCAGTTGCCGGCGGCGTACCCGCCGCAAAGCATTCGCAACGGCTTTGGCGAGTACCTCGCGGCACGTGGCCTGAAGCAGCTGCGCATCGCCGAAACCGAGAAGTATGCGCACGTCACCTATTTCTTCAACGGCGGCGTGGAAACACCCTATGCCGGCGAGGAGCGCGTGATGGTGCCCTCACCCAAGGTTGCCACCTATGATCTGCAGCCGGAGATGAGCGCGCGCGAAGTCACTGACAAGCTGGTGGCGGCGATACAAAGCCGCCATTACGATGCCATCGTCTGCAACTATGCCAACGGCGACATGGTGGGCCACACCGGCGATCTTGCGGCGGCGACCCGCGCCATCGAAACACTGGATGAGTGCGTCGGCCGCGCGGTGGAGGCGATGCAGGCCATCGGCGGCGAGGTGCTGATCACCGCCGATCACGGCAATGCCGAAACCATGCTGGATACCGAATCACACCAGCCGCACACCGCGCATACCCTGAACCTGGTGCCGCTGCTGTATATCGGCCGCAAGGCGCGGGTGGCCGGCGGCGGCGCGCTGGAGGACGTGGCGCCCACGCTGCTGCGGATGATGGGCCTGCCGCAACCGGCGGAAATGACCGGCAAACCGCTGCTCGAATTTGCGTGAGGACGCGGGCGATAGCGATTGAACGCCAACACCCCTGGGCAGTAACGGGGTTGCGAAAGAAGCCGCGGCGCACGGCGCGCGGGCCGGCTGTCCTGCTGTTGTCCTTGTTGTTTTCCAATGCCGCGATGCCGGCCGCAAGCGACGCGACTGCGCGGCAGGAACTGCAGCAGTTGCGCTCGCGCATCGAAGCGCTGCAGAAGGAACTGGCCGCGGCCGAGGAATCGCGTGGCGATGCCGCGGACGCGCTGCGCGAGTCGGAGCGCGCAATCTCCGAGGCCAGCCGCGAACTGGCTGAACTCGAGCGCCTGTCGCGCCTCGCTTCGCAACGCGCGCAGGCGCTGCAGGCCGAGACGCGCAAAGTCACCGCGACCCTGCAGGAACACCAGAAACTGCTGGCGCGCCACTTGCATTTGCAGCATGTGCGGCAGGGCGGCAGCGCACCCGATGCACTGCGGTTGCTGCTCAGCGGCGAGAGTCCCAATGACATCGCGCGCGACCTGCACTATCTCGGCCATGTATCGCGTGCACACCGCGATGCCATCAGCGGCATGCGCGAGAGCCAGGCACGGCTGAAATCGCTCGGCGAAGAGAGCGTGAACAAGGCGCGGGAACTCGCCGGCATTGGCGCCGCGCAACTGAATCAGCGCCGGCGCCTCGAAGCGGAAAAGCACAAGCGCGCCGAAGTGGTGGCGCGGCTGTCGCGGGATATCACGCGGCAGCGCAGGGAAATCGGCGCCATGCGGCGCAATGAGACGCGGCTGACGAATCTGATCGAACAGCTGGCCAAATTGATTGCGCGCCCGCCGGCGGCGCCACGCGAAAATACCGCGCCGGCGCGCGTGCGCCAGGAACCCGTCGCGCGCACTGAGGCCAGTCCGGCGATGCCTGCGGTAGCGCAGACGTTTTCCCTGTTGCGTGGACAGCTGTCACTGCCGGTACGGGGGGAACTTGCGGGGCGTTTCGGTAGTCCACGCAGTGATGGTGGAATGACGTGGAAGGGGTTATTCCTCGCCGCCAGGGCCGGCGAAGCAGTCAAGGCGGTGGCGGCGGGACGCGTGGTTTATGCCGACTGGTTGCGCGGGTTTGGAAATATGCTGATTGTCGACCACGGCGACGGCTATATGAGCCTTTATGGTTACAACGAGACACTATTAAAGCGCGTTGGCGATGTGATCGGCGGTGGTGACACGGTTGCCACAGTCGGCAACAGCGGCGGAAGCGGGGATTCAGGTTTATACTTTGAACTACGGCATCAGGGTAAGCCGTTTGACCCTTTAAGCTGGGTCAGGCGGCGCTAGAGCAGCGCAAACAGGTCATTCGCGCTGCTCATACAGCCGGAAGCGTGATTTCAGTGGAGCAGTCCATGCGTAACAAACTGGGGCAATTCGGCCTCATTATTGCTGGTGTGCTGATCGGTGTGGCCATCAGTCTGAATTTTTCTGCCGTTGCGCAGCGCGAGAGCACCTCGCGCGCGCAACTGCCGCTGCCCATCGAGGAGTTGCGCGCGTTCACCGAAGTGTTCGGCAAGGTGAAGCAGGACTACGTCGAACCGGTCGAAGACAAGAAACTCATCACCGAGGCCATCAACGGCATGTTGACCGGTCTCGATCCGCATTCCGCGTATCTCGATCAGGAGGCGTTCCGCGAAATGCAGGTGGGCACGCAGGGCGAGTTCGGCGGTCTGGGCATCGAAGTCGGGATGGAAGACGGTTTTGTGAAGGTGATCTCGCCGATCGACGACACGCCGGCGTCGCGCGCAGGGGTGATGGCGGGCGACCTCATCGTCAAGCTGGACGACACTTCGGTCAAGGGTCTGACGCTGAACGACGCAGTCAAGCAGATGCGCGGCAAACCCAACACGCAGATCCGCCTGACGATCGTGCGCAAGGGCGAGCCGAATCCGCTGGAAATCACGCTCACGCGCGCCGTCATCAAGATTCAAAGCGTGAAGTCCACCACGTTGGAGCCGGGTTACGCCTACTTCCGCGTAACACAGTTTCAGGAAAGCACGGGCGAGTTGCTGGCGCGGGCCATCGAAAACCACGTCAAAGGCCCGATGAAGGGCATCATTCTCGATTTGCGCAATGATCCCGGCGGCCTGTTGAACAGTGCGGTGGCGGTGACCGCGATGTTTATCGATCCCGGCAAACTGGTGGTGTACACCGACGGTCGCGCCGATGATTCCAAGATGCGTCTGAGCGCCAGTCCCGAGTTCTATCTGCGCGGCCGCAACCGCGAAGACTTTGTGCGCCGGCTGCCGGCCGAAATCCGCAAGGTGCCGATGGTGGTGCTGGTCAATGGCGGCTCGGCGTCCGCCTCGGAGATCGTGGCCGGCGCGCTGCAGGACCACAACCGCGCGGTGATCATGGGACAGCAGACTTTCGGCAAGGGCTCGGTGCAGACGATATTACCGCTGGGCAACAACACGGCCATCAAGCTCACCACCGCGCGCTACTACACGCCGAACGGCCGTTCGATTCAGGCCAAGGGCATCACGCCCGACATCCCGCTGCAAAGTGCCATCGACAAGAATGCCAGCCTGCGCATACGCGAAGCCGATCTCACCAAGCATCTGGAGAGTGGCAAGGCGCCTGCAGCCGACGACAAGGACAAGGTCGCGGAGGCCGCACACGCCAAGTACAAATTCACGCCGGATGCACGCGTCGAAGTCGATCCCAAGGAACTGCGGCCCGCGCCTGGCGAGGTGGTGTCGAAAAAAGACTATGAACTGAATCAGGCGATGGCATTCCTGAAATCGCGCTCTTCTACGGGCGCAGACTAAAAATCATTTAAAAACAAATACTTACAATAAAACTGTCGCCCGGTCGCGCTGTGCCCGACCGGGCGTCTTTCATATGAACGACGATCAGCTACTGCGCTACAGCCGCCACATCCTGCTGCCTGAAATCGGCGTCGAAGGGCAGGAGCGACTGAATGCAGCGCGCGTGCTGGTGATCGGCGCGGGTGGTCTGGGATCGCCGATCACGCTCTATCTTGCGGCCGCGGGCGTGGGAACCCTTACGTTGTGCGACGACGACAAGGTGGATCTGACCAACCTGCAGCGGCAGATCGTCCATCGTACCGACGCCATCGGCCAACTCAAGGTGGAATCAGCGCGTGACACCCTGGCCGGTGTCAACCCTGAAATACAGGTTGAAACGGTCGCTTCGCGCGTGACCGGCAACGAACTCGATCAGCTGGTGGCGCGCGCCGACGTGGTGCTGGATGGCTGCGACAATTTCGCCACGCGCCACGCCGTCAACCGCGCCTGTGTCAGGCACAAAAAGCCGCTGGTATCCGGCGCCGGCGTGCGCTTTGACGGGCAGGTGTCGGTGTTCGACATGCGGGATGCCGGCGCGCCCTGCTATGCCTGCCTGTTTCCCGAAGACGGCGAAGGCGAGGAAGTGCGCTGCGCGGTGATGGGCGTATTCGCGCCGCTGACCGGCATCGTCGGTTGCATCCAGGCGGCCGAAGCGCTGAAAGTGATCACCGGCGCGGGCACGCCGCTCAGCGGCAAGCTGCTGCTGATCGACGCGCTGACCATGGACATTCGCACCATACGGCTGAAAAAAGACCCGCGTTGTGTCGTGTGCGGGCCGCACGCGCCGCGATAATTCGCGAACGCGCCTGCCGCGGCTGCGGCGTCTACCGCGTCATATCCAGCGTCATGCCGCTCTCCACCGCCGGGTCTTGCGTCATGTCCAGCGTAATGGCCTTGTCCGGACCGGCGTGAGCCGCCAGCAGGGCCGTCAGTTCGCGCGTCACCGATTCCTGCGGCGGTGGATTGCGTCCCAGCATCTGCAGCAGAAGGCGTGACGGGAAATCCGCGAGCGTTTCCGGCCGGTTCATCTTGATGCGCGCCGCGCTTTCCACGGCCGGGCGCAGGTGCGTGGCCTTGAATCCGGCCTTCGCGCTTTCGACGGCATCGGCCATCGCCAGTTGCGCGCGGGCGACGCCCAGCAACAGTTCCGCAAGCTGCTCGGTGGTGAGACTGGACATGGTGTTTCTCCCGGTGATTGCCCTGCAAAACGTCTGTGCGACTAGGCCAGTACGCCTTCCATCAGCTGCTTCCATTGCGTGGCCCACAATTCCGTGGGGTCGCGCCGGAAACCGCTCTTGGCATATTGATGCCAACGGCCGTTCACCCAGCTCATGATCAGGTTGGCCTGGGCGGCGGCGTCGACATCCGGCGCGACCGCGTTCTGTGTCATCGCAAAGCGCAGCGACTGGCGCAGTGTCGCCTCCAGCCGGTCATGCAGCTGATTGATGCGCACCTGCAATTTTTCGTTTTCGTTCACCAATGCATCGCCGATCAGCACCCGCGTCATACCGCGGTTTTTCTGCGCAAAGCCGAGCAGAACGCCAATGACAGCTTCGCATTGGCGCAGTCCGCTTTGCTCTTCGCTGGTGATCTTGTTGATCAGCGCGAACAGCGTTTGCTCGATGAAATCGATCAACCCTTCGAACATCTGCGCCTTGCCGGAAAAATGCCGGTAAAGCGCGGCCTCCGACACCTCGAGTTGCTTGGCCAGCGCGGCAGTGGTTACTTTTTCGGCTGCCGGACCTTCCAGCATCTGGGCGAGTGTTTGAAGAATCTGATTCTTGCGGTCTGACGTTCTGGCCACGCGTTTCCCCTGCTGCTAGAGCGGTTGTAATTGTTTAAGCAGCGATGGCAGCTTCGCCACGCTGCGCGCGGTCTTGTCGACATACCCCGGCGCCATGCCGCGCGTGACCAGCGCGCCGGTCAGCCACACCGTTTTCATTCCCAGGCGTTTGGCTGTTCTCAGATTTTCAAGCTTGTCCTCAACCATGATACAGCGGCGCGGATGCAAGCGGTGGCTGCGGATGAGTCGCAGGAAGCCGAAGGTATCGGGCTTCGGCCGGTAGCGCGTGTGTTCGATGGCGTAGACGCCGGCAAACAGATCGCTGATGCGCAGCCCGCGCAGTACCGCCATGGCGTAATGCACCGGTGCGTTGGAAAACACGAACTTGCGTCCGGGCAGCCGCGTCAATGTTGCGCGCAGCATGGGTTCCGCCACCAGCACCTGATGAAGGTCGGGAAACTGGTGCGTGTGCCACAGGAAATGCGCGGGGTCGGTGCCGTGATGCCGTATCAGCCCCAGGATGGTGGCGCCGTAGCGTTGCCAGTAACTGCGCCGCAACGCATCCGCTTCCACGGCGCCGAGATTCAGATGCGTTTGCACATAAGCGGTCATGGCGCGGTCGATGCGCGGCAGCACATGGATCGCGGCATTGTGCAGGGTATTGTCCAGATCGAATATCCAGTCCCGGCTCTGTGGCACGATGGGTATTACCGCGCGAGTGGGAGGGCTGCTGCGTACGCATTCATGGCTAGCGGCTCTTGATCAGCGTGCCCACGCCCTCGTTGGTGAGGATTTCGAGCAGCAGCGCGTGCGGCACGCGGCCGTCGATGATGTGGCAGCTGTTGACGCCATTCTTGGCCGCGTCCAGGATCGAGGCGATTTTCGGCAGCATGCCGCCGTGGATGGTGCCGTCGGCAAACAGCGCATCAATCTTCTTGGCGGTCAGCCCGCTTAGCAGATTGCCGCTCTTGTCGAGCACGCCCTGGGTATTGGTCAACACCACCAGTTTTTCCGCCTTGAGGATCTCGGCAATCTTGCCGGCGACCAGATCGGCGTTGATGTTGTATGACTCGTTGTTCCGGCCGATGCCCACGGGGGCGATCACGGGTATGAAGTTTTGCGTATGCAGCAGCTGCACGATGCCCGGGTCGATGCTTTCCACCTCGCCCACCATGCCGATGTCGACAAATTCGCCGGGCCTGGCGGCATCCGGCATTTTCATCTTGCGCGCGTGGATCAAGCCGCCGTCGGCGCCGGTCAGTCCCACCGCGCGCCCGCCGTGCTTGTTAATGAGATTGACAATGTCCTTGTTGACCTGGCCGCCCAGCACCATTTCGACCACGTCCATGGTCTCGGCGTCGGTGACGCGCATGCCCTGGATGAATTCGCCCTTCTTGCCGACCTTTTTCAGCCATTCGTCGATTTGCGGGCCGCCGCCGTGCACCACCACCGGGTTCATCCCCACCAGCTTGAGCAGCACCACGTCGCGCGCGAAGCCTTCCTGCAGGGCAGGGTCGGTCATCGCATTGCCGCCGTACTTCACCACGATGGTTTTGCCGTGAAAGCGCTGGATATAAGGCAGCGCCTCGGCAAGAATTTTGGCTTTGGAGGGGGCGCTGGTGGCGCCGGCAGCGAGGGGCGGTGTCGACATGGCGTTCAGACTGAAATCTCGTGAGGTAAGGACTTGCTCATTTTACACGAGCAAAAAAGCGGCGGGGCGCTTCCCTGCCGCCCCGCCGCCTTGGTTGTGCCCGAAGGCGCTTACTGAATGGTCAGTCGCTTCGCTGCCGCCGCCGCCTTTTTGGGTAGCGTCAGTTCCAGCACGCCGTCGACATAACGCGCGCTTGCCGCGGCTTCGTCGAGGGGGCTGCCCAGCGCAAAGGCACGGTGGAACTTTCCGGTGTAGCGCTCGGTGCGCAACACGCGGTCACCGTCCTTGACGTCCTTTTCACGGCGCACTTCGGCGGTGATGGATACCTGGTCGCCGTCAATCGAGACGTGAATGTCTTCCTTTTTCACACCGGGCAGTTCGGCGTGCACGGTGTAGGCCTTTTCGTTTTCGGTAATGTCCGCGCGAAATTTCGCCGTGGTGTCGTCATTGTCCATTGCAACGGGCCGCACCAGAAAGCCGCGAAACAGGTTGTCAAATGCATCGTCAAAGGGTGAATAGCGAGCAATATTTACCATGATGTAATCTCCGTAAGTGGCGGGCGCCTTGCGCCCATGGATCGAATATGGGAGTCTGCGATTTGATTTCAAGCGTGTCGCAGCCAAAATTTGGGTCAGCGCCCGAATATTCTAATAACTAATTGATTTTAAACGATTTATTGTAAATGGCTGCCGACGCCGTATCACCCGGTCTGGACACGGCCCGGATCGAGCAACACCGCGAGTACCTGCTGCGTTACGCCACGCTGCAGTTACGTGACGCGGGTGCCGCCGAGGATGCGGTGCAGGACACGCTGATCGCGGCACTGGAAGGACGCGATCGATTCTCGGGCAACGCCTCGGTCAGGACCTGGCTTACCGGCATCCTCAAACACAAGATTGTCGATCATCATCGGCGGCGGTCGCGCGAACAGCCGCTGACGCACGACGACGAACAGAACGAAGCGGAGGCGGTGGATCTTCTGTTCAAGGCCGACGGCCACTGGCAAACGCGCCCGCGCCACTGGGGCGATCCCGATCAGGCGCTGGAAAACAAGAAATTTATCGAGGCGCTGGATCTTTGCACAAAGAATCTGCCGGCAAAAACCGCGCGCGTGTTCATGATGCGCGACGTGATGGAAATGGAAACCGAGGATATCTGTAAGGCGCTCAACATCACCGCGACCAACTGCTGGGTGATGCTGCACCGGGCGCGGCTGTCGCTGCGCGAATGCCTCGAATTGACCTGGTTCGGAAAATCCTGATGCGGCTGACCTGCAAAGAGGCCACGGCGCTGATTTCGCAGGCGCTGGACCGCCAGTTATCGCGGTGGGAGCGGCTGCTGCTGCGCCTGCATCTGCTGATTTGCGATGCCTGCAGCCAGTTCGCAAAGCAATCGGCTTTCATCCGCCGCGCGATGCGGCGGCTCGCGGGCGACGACGACGCGCCGGGCCGTTAGTGCCAATGCCTCCGGCTCGCGTATAATCGCGGCGTGGCAAACCGTATCTTATTTCTTCTGCTGTTTTTTACCGGCGTCTGCCTGACGCACGCGCAGACACCGCCGGTGCCGGCCTCGCAAATTGCCGCGCGCGCCTGGGTGCTGCTCGACACCCAAAGCGGCCAACTGATCACCGGCTACAAGCACGACGAGCGTTTCGAGCCCGCGTCGCTGACCAAGCTGATGACCGCGTATCTGGTGTTCGATGCGCTGAAGCAGAAGAAAATCAAACCCGAGCAGGTGGCGCCGGTGTCCGACAAGGCGCGCCAGGCGGTCGGCTCGCGCATGTTCATTCAGCAGGACATGCCGGTGACGGTGGACGAACTGGTGCGCGGCATGATTATCCAGTCGGGCAACGATGCCACCATCGCGCTGGCGGAGGCGGTTGCCGGCAGCGAGGAAGCGTTCGTTGTGCTGATGAACCAGCAGGGCAAACGCATGGGCCTCTCCAATACCCAATTCGCCAACGCCAGCGGGCTGCCGGCGCCGCAACACACCTCCACGGCGCGCGACCTGGCGACGCTCGCCGCGGCGCTGATTCACGACTTTCCCGAGCATTACCCGCTGTACGCGCAAAAAGAATACCGCTACAACAAGATTACCCAGCACAACCGCAACCGCCTGTTGTGGCGCGATCCGACGGTGGATGGCGTCAAGACCGGCCATACCGAAGCCGCCGGCTGGTGCCTGATCAGTTCCGCCAGGCGCGACAGCCGGCGGCTGGTCGCCGTTGTACTGGGTGCCGCGTCAGATGCCGCGCGCGCGGCGGAAAGCCAGAAACTGCTCAATTACGGGTACCAGTTTTTCGACACGGTGCGCCTGTACGAACCAGGGCAGGTGGCCTCATCGCCGCGGGTGTGGAAGGGCGCCCTCAACAACATCAAGGCGGGATTTCCGCAGGGCCTCTACGTGACCGTGCCCAAGGGCCGCGCCGCGAACCTGAAAGCCACCATCGAAACCGTGCAGCCGCTGCTGGCGCCGCTGCGCACAGGACAGGCGCTGGGCACGCTCAAGCTGGAGCTGGACGGCAAGCCGTACCGCTCGCAGCCGCTGCTGGCACTGCAGGACGTGCCGGTCGCCGGCATGTTCGGCCGCCTGTGGGACACGCTGCGTCTCTACATACAGTGAGAAACCATGAGTGACATTGTCTATCTGAATGGTGCGTTCATGCCGCTGGACGAAGCGCGCATACCCGTGCTCGACCGCGGTTTTATTTTCGGCGACGGCGTGTACGAAGTGGTGCCGGTGTATTCGCGCCACCCGTTTCGTCTGGCCGAGCATCTGCGGCGCCTGCAAAACAGCCTCGACGGCATCCGGCTTGCCAATCCCATGGACGACGCGGCATGGACGCGCCTGGTGGGCGAGATTATTGCCAAAAACGATGGCGACGACCAGTCGATTTATCTGCAGATCACGCGCGGCGTGGCGCGGCGTGATCACGCCTTTCCCAAGCATGTGCAGCAGACGGTGTTCATGATGTCGAGCCCGCTCACCACGCCGCCGCGTGAGCAGGTTGAACATGGCGCCCCGGCCATCAGCGCCAGCGATTTCCGCTGGCTCAAATGCGACGTCAAATCAGTGTCCCTGCTGGGCAATTGCCTGTTGCGCCAGCTCGCCGTGGATGCGGGCGCGGTCGAGACCATTCTGTTTCGCGACGGCAAGCTGACCGAGGCCTCCGCCAGCAACGTATTTGTGGTGAAGAACGGCGTGTTGCTGGCTCCGCCCAAGGACAACCTGGTGTTGCCGGGCATCACCTACGACGTGGTGCTGGAAATTGCCCGCGCGCGCGAGTTCCTGGTCGAGGTGCGCTCGATTTCGGAGGCTGAAACCCGTGACGCGGATGAAATCTGGGTCACCTCATCGACCAAGGAAGTGCTGGCAATTACCACGCTCGACGGCAAGCCGGTGGGCGACGGCAAGCCGGGCCTGCTGTTCCGCCGCATGCACGCGCTGTATCAGGACTTCAAGCGCGAGGTGATGCGGGCCAGATAGGCCTGCGCGCCATACCGCGACAACGCACCATGGCGGAACCCAGCCTGCTTGAATTCCCGTGCGAGTTTCCGCTGAAAATCATCGGTTTTCAGCGAGCGGGATACGCTCAGGCCATCCTCGACGTGGTGCGGCGCCACGCGCCCGACTACGACGGCACGACGATGGAAATGCGTCCCAGCAGCAAGGGCAAATACCTGAGCCTGACCTGCACCATACGGGCCACCTCGCAGCCGCAGCTGGACGCGTTGTATCAGGCGTTGTGCGACCACCCGATGGTGGTCAAGGTGCTGTGACGGGCTGAGACCGCGTCAGCCTTTTTTCGGCGCCTTTTTGGCGGCCGACTTTTTCACGGCTTTGCTGCCCTGCGGCCGCGAATTGCCGTAGGAGCTCTTGAACCGCTTGCCTTTTGCCGTACGTTTGTCGCCTTTGCCCATGGTGCTGCTCTCCGATAAATTTGCGGATTTTACGCCGTTACCGCGCCCGATCCAATGTAATCATCGCGCATGCTTTCCGGTTGCGGGCCGCACCAGCGTCAGTGCCTGTGTGCCCAGCCGATAGCGTCGTGTGGCGGCGCGCGTAGGGCAACAGGCGGCATCGCCGGGCGCAAACGTCAGCATCTCCACCACCAGCGTGCGATTGAGTATGGTAATGCGATTGGCCTCGCCCGCCCCCGGCCCGCTTACCAGCACATGGGCGTGATAACGCAAGGCGTCGCGGCGAATGTCACGGGCTTGTTGTGATCGGTCTTTGCCCGTTGTTGCGCGCTGCCGCCCGCTGTCGTTTAAAAAGGCCGCCAGATAGCGCGACTCGCCGCCAGGGATGGCACGCGATTTCAGCGTGTAAAGCACCGCGACGTCATTGCGTCCGTCGCCGTCGAGGTCACCGACCACGCGCTGCCGTGCGGCAGAGACTTCAACCGCGTGCCGCTGATGCGCGTGACGGCTGATCCAGTGCCGGATCTCGCTGTCGCCGGGCGACAAGGCCGCGCCGGCTGCATCACCATAGGCCCCGCCCGTGAGCACCAAGGCTATTAAAAAATACTTTAAAAACAATTAGTTACAAACTATCGCACGCGGTAGATATTCTTGAACTGCGTGGGAAACAGGGTCGGGATATCCGATTGGGGATGGCGCACGTAGGTGACAAACTCGCCGCATTGTTTGGCGAGTTTTTCCCGGTCGGCCAACAGCGCCTTTTTATTTTCTTCGCGCATCTGATAGACCTCGGCCTGATACTTGCCGTAGTTGCGGGTAAATTCGGCCTGATTTTTGGAGGCGCGCTTGACGATCGCGGCGAAGCGGTTGTCCAGATCATCCACGATGCGCTGATGGCGGTCCAGCCAGTCCTGATAGGCGCTGGCCACCTCACTGCGCCGTGCCGGCTGCGCGGTGATGCAGGCATCCCGCACCGCGAGCAGGCGCTGATACTCATTGTAGAGCGTGGCGAGATCGGCGTTGTAGGAGGATTGCTCGGCGGCAATCGTCGCACCGCAGGCGCACAACATTGCGCAGAGCAGGACGCGGAGACTGGTTTTGGGTGCGAATCGTGGCATGGGATTGACGTGTGGCGGGCCGCAAAAAGCGGCATTGTGCTACCGTTCCCTTCGACGGACAACTTTGGCAGCCATGAATTCCCTTTGTTCCCTTCGTAACGCCTCCAGCCCCATCGTGCGCCGGCAAGGTGTCAGCGATTATCAGCCGACGTGGCAGGCGATGCAGTCCTTCACCGCGCAGCGCAGCGCCGCCACCGCCGACGAAATCTGGCTGTTGCAGCATCCGCCGGTGTATACCCTGGGGCTTGCCGGCCGGCCCGAACATCTGTTGCGTCCCGACACCGGCATTGCAGTTGTCCAGTGCGACCGCGGCGGGCAGATTACCTATCATGGTCCCGGGCAATTGGTGGCGTATCTGCTGCTCGACATGAAGCGGCGCAATCTCGGCGTGCGCGCGCTGGTGCGGAAGATGGAAGGCGCCGTGATAGACTTGCTGGCCGATTACGGCATCGCGGCCCGCTACCGCAGCGACGCGCCGGGGGTTTACGTTTCGCAGGACGGAAACGAGGCGAAAATCGCCGCCTTGGGACTGCGCGTGAGGAACAGCTGCTGCTATCACGGACTGGCACTCAATATCGACATGGACCTCACCCCTTTTCAGGCGATCAATCCCTGCGGCTACGCCGGCATGGCGGTCACGCAATTACGTGCGCTGGGCGTGGTGGATGCGTTCGATACCGTGACCGACAAACTGTTGCGGCAACTGCTGCGCGTGCTGGCATGAGCGAAGCCGGCGAAAAACAAAAAGGCAGCGCCAAGACCGCGCGCATCCCGATCAAGATCGTGCCGGCAGAGGCGCTGCGCAAGCCCGAATGGATCCGCGTGCGGCTCACCGACAGCCCGCGCTTTCGCGAGATCAAGCACATCCTGCGCGAGCAAAAGCTGCACACGGTGTGCGAGGAAGCGAGCTGTCCCAACATCGGCGAATGCTTCGGCAAGGGCACCGCGACCTTCATGATCCTCGGCGACTTGTGCACGCGCCGCTGTCCGTTCTGCGACGTGGGCCATGGCCGGCCGTTGCCGCCGGACGCCGACGAGCCGGTGCATCTGGCCGACACCATCGCCGCGCTGAAACTCAAATACGTGGTGATCACCAGCGTCGATCGCGACGATCTGCGCGACGGCGGCGCCGCGCATTTCAGGGACTGCATCCGCGAAGTGCGCGCGCGCTCGCCGCACACGCGCATCGAAGTGCTGGTGCCGGATTTTCGCGGACGCCTTGACCTCGCGTTGGATATTCTCAGCGAGTGTCCGCCCGACGTGATGAACCACAACCTCGAAACCGTGCCGCGCCTCTACAAGCAGGCACGTCCCGGGGCGGACTACAGTAACTCATTGATTTTATTAAAAAAATTTAAGTCACGTTTTCCTCACGTGACGACCAAGTCCGGCCTCATGGTGGGCCTCGGTGAAACCGACGAGGAAATTCTGGACGTGATGCGCGACCTCAGGGCACACAACGTCGACATGCTGACCATCGGCCAGTACCTGCAGCCGGGCGCGCATCACCTGCCGGTGCTGCGCTACGTCGAACCGGCGGTATTCGACCGCTTTGCCGCCAAGGCCGCCGAGATGGGGTTTGTGCATGCCGCGAGTGGACCGCTGGTGCGCTCGAGTTATCACGCGGATCAGCAGGCGCACGCGGCGGGTGTCGCCTGATCGGTATTGCACCACGGCAGTAACGCCAACAATAAAACGAGGAGTCACCAATGGAAGTGTTGCGCGCGCACACGATTGCGGTCATCGGCGCCCTATGCAGTGTACTCACCGCGCCCGGCGCGCACGCGCAGACACCTGCGCCCGGCGCGGCCAAGGGCTATCCGGCCAAACCGATACGCCTGGTGGTGCCGTTTCCACCCGGCGCGTCGAGCGACGTGGTGGGCCGCCTGCTGGCGCAAAAAATGACTGCGCAACTGGGCGAACAGGTGATTGCCGACAATCGCTCCGGCGTCGGCGGCAATCTGGGCATCGGCGCCGTTGCCAAGTCCGCGCCCGACGGCTACACCATCGTCATCGCCACCGCGAGCATCGCGGTCAGCCCGTCGCTCTACAAGAATCTGGGTTTTGATCCAGTGAAGGATCTGGCGCCGGTGGCGCGCCTGACCTCGCTTCCCAACGTGATGATCATTCATCCGTCGGTGCCCGCGAAGACCCTGCGCCAGTTCATCGATCTGGCGCGCGCGTCTCCCGGCAAACTCAACTTCGGCTCCGGCGGCGCCGGCACCACCAATCACCTGGCCAACGAACTGCTCAAGCACCTGGCCAAGATCAACATCGTGCACGTGCCTTACAAGGGTGTGACCGTGGCGATGACCGCCATGCTGGGCGGTGAAGTGGATGAAGTAGTGATGCCGGTCACCACTGCCATCCCGCAGCTGCGCGCGGGCAAGGTGCGCGCGCTGGCGGTGTTGACGCCGCAGCGCATCGCGTCCCTGCCCGATGTGCCCACCGGCATCGAAGCCGGCGTCAAGGATTTCGTCATGCCGCTGTGGTATGGCATGTTCGCACCGGCGGGCACGCCGCGTGAGATCGTGGCTCGCCTCCACGGCGCGCTGGTGGCCGCGCTGAAGTCGCCGGATACCGGCAAGCAACTGACCGCGATGGGCGTCGATCCCTGGCCCGGGTCACCGGAAGAACTGGGTACCATGCTGCGCGAGGACATTGCGCGCTATGGTGAGATTGTGCGCAGCGCGGGGCTGCCGAAGCTATAGTCCGCCGCGGCCGAAAGTCACGGCGCCACGCCGACAGCCACTGCGACAAGTACAAGCAGCAAGGCGGCAATCCCCGTGCCGAGCGCCACGGCGATGGCTACGGCCAGTCCGAACAGCGCGTCCCGCATGGTGGCAAGGCGGCCTCGTGCCGGACGATGCGAGGGTTACCAATCACGCCGCGCGCAACAGCTTTTCCACCAGCTGATGCAGTTTCGCGAAGTCGGGTTTGCCAACGATGCGGCTGACGATATTGCCCTGCCGGTCGATCAGCAGCGTCGTCGGCGTCAGCGTCACTTCGCCGAATGCCCTGGCGTGGTCTCCCACGGGATCGAACGCCACCTTGAACGGCAGCGCGCGTGTTGCGGCGAAATCAACGACCCGGTTGGGCGGGTCGTACCACATGGCCACGGCCACGGTTTCATAACCTTGCGCCTGATATTGCTTGTGGGTGGCGATCAGTTCCGGCATTTCTTTCAGACAAACCGGGCAGTCAGTGGCCCAAAAATTCACCAGCACCACCTTGCCGCGCAAGCTGGCGAGCGGGATGGTCTCGCCCTTGACCGTCATGAAGGTTACCGCAGGCGCGGCCCTGACCTCGAATTTCGCCGCCGGCGGCCCGCACGAGGCTAAAAGGGTTGCAGCAAGCAGCGCGAACAGCATACGATTGCGCAGATTGCCCGCGTTGACCGGGCGCTTACGGGGAGAGGTCTTCATATGTTGCGTATTCTGGGTATTTTTCTGTTGTCTGTCATCACGGCGACCGCGCACGCGCAATTGGCCGGGATCAGCAACCTCGACGCCGCCAGCGGCGTACGCCAGGCACTTACCGACGGCGCGGCGGCGGCCGTCGCCAAGCTCGGCGTCGCCGACGGCTTTCTCGGCAATCCGCAGGTGAAAATTCCGATGCCGCCGGCGCTCGCGCGCGTCGAGGGCGCGATGCGCACGTTTGGCATGAAAAAGCAGGCGGATGAACTGGTGACCTCGATGAACCGCGCGGCAGAGGCCGCGGTGCCGCACGCCAAACAGTTGCTGGTCGATGCCGCCAAAAAAATGACGCTGCAGGACGCCAAGGGCATCCTGCAGGGCGGTCAGACCTCGGTGACCGATTACTTCCGCCGCACCACCAGTGCGCAGCTCACACAGCGCTTCCTGCCGATCGTCAAGCAGCAGACCGATCGCGTGGGCCTCGCGCAGCAATACAACGGGCTTGCCGGACAGGCTGCCGGTTTTGGCTTGATCAAAAAAGATCAGTCCACCATCGAGAGCTATGTCACGCAAAAATCGCTCGACGGCCTGTATCTGATGATCGGTGAACAGGAAAAGGCGTTCCGCGCCAATCCGATCGGTGCCACCAGCGACATCGTCAAGCGTGTTTTCGGGGCGATGAAATAGCGGCGATGCTGTAGTCGGCGATGGCGCCGAGCACGCTGGCGTCGTCACCGATCGCTTTGGCCACGCGCAGGCGGATGCCGCTGGCCGCGCGCGCCTGCGCGGCCAGTTTCGGCAAATCGCCTCGCACGTGCAACCCGCCGCCCAGGAACAGCGGCACGATCACCGCGCTCTTGATGCCGGCTTCTGCCAGCGATGTTGCCGCTTCAGCCAACCCCGGCGACATGAACTCGCCAAACGCGAGCACAGCGTGACACTCGCCGCGGCGCATGATGTCCTGCAGCAGGCGGTCAAAGGGTTTCCGCCACGCAGGATTGCGCGAGCCGTGCGCGAACAGAATCAAGCCAGCGCAATTTGAACGTAACTTGTTGTTTTTAAACAATTTTCTAGTTGGACACTTTGGGTACTTTGGCCACCCGCACCATCTCCGCATAGCGCCCGGTTTCGGCGCGCAGAAACCGGGCGAACTCGGCCGGGCTGCGGCCGTCGGGGTCGTAGCCGCCGGCGATGATCAATTCGCGCACCTTCGGCAGCTTGAGCGATTTCGCAACTTCCTGATGCAGACGCGCTATTGCTTTTGGCGGCGATTTGGCCGCCGCAAACCAGCCGTGCCATGCGCCGGTCAGCACCAGATCGGTGACGCCCGCCTCGTTCATGGTCGGCAGTTGCGGCAATCCGGCAAAGCGCGTGGCACCGGTAAACGCAATCGCTTTGGCGCGTCCTGCCTTGATCTGCGGCACCGCAATGGTGGGCGGGATCAGTGTCATTTGCACTTCACCGGCGAGCAGCGCGCCCAGTGCCGGCGCTACGCCCTTGTATGGCACGTGCAGCAGATGCACACCGGTACGGGTGGCAAACATTTCCGCTGCCAGATGCAGGGTGTTGCCGACGCCCGGCGAGCTGTAGCTGACCTTGCCGCTGCGCGCGAGTGAAATGAGTTCCCTGACCGTGTTGGCCGGCACGGCCGGATGCAGCACCACCAGATAGCCGGTGCCCAACACCAGATTGGTCACTGGATCGAAATCGCGAAAGGTGTCGTACGGCAGCCGGGAATAGATGCTGGGATTGATCACGATCGACGCGGTGCTGTGCAACAGCGTGTGGCCGTCGGGGGCCGACTTGGCAACGATGTCGATGCCGATGATGCCGTTGGCACCGCCGCGATTGTCAATGACGATGGTCTGGCCGAGCTGCGCGCCCACTTCACTGGCGACGCCGCGCGCGATCACATCGGCGGTGCCGCCGGCGGGGAACGGGACGACGAGGCGAATCGGGCGGGTGGGAAAAGCCTGCACTGCGCTTGTGTCAGCGGCTTGCGCCAGCCCCCCTGATAGGGACGCACATGTTGCGAGCAAGAACGATGCTGTGCACCACCACTGCCGTTCCCGCACCGGCGGCAACCCATAACACATCTTGCTCTCAATCATTGCAAGGGTCTCCGTCCGCGCGGGAACGGCACGAGGGTTTGGCGGCTGCGCCCATAGCGTCATCGCTGCACCTACTTGAACGCCTCGGGCGGCGCATTTGCGTCCAGCGTGAACTGCCAGCCGAGGCTTTTCAATTTGTCGACCATCTCCGGTCCGAACTTTTGCGCGACCTTGTCCGCGGTTTCCGGCACGCGCCCCACGTCGTCGAACTCGCCCGGCGTGCCCTGAATAATCACCAGCATATGCGCGTCGGCATCGGAAATGTTCTTGAACGTGCGCGTGACCCCGGGCGGTACTGCCATCAGGTCAAACGGCTCGATCACCACCTTTTCCTCGCCCTTGTCGCCCCAGATCATTTCCCATTTGCCGGTAAGCGCCATGAAGGTTTCGTGGGTTTTCCAGTGCACATGCAGTCCCGCGCCGTTGCCCGGCGGGCAGGTGACGATGCCCAGCCGGAACACGCCGGCATCGCCGCCCACCACCGGCGGCGTGGGCGACAACTGCCCGCCGAGATTCAGCGGCGACATGATGTTGTAGGTGGTCCTGGCGGTGATCAGCTCCAGCACCTCGGGCGGAATGCCCTTGTTGGCGCCGTGCTGCGCCTTGGTCGATTTCAGATCCTTGAAGCGCGCAATGCGCGATTTCATTTCTTCCTGCGTGGGACGTTTGGTTTGGGCGGGCATGATGTCCTCCGTAGTTAACTAACAGCCGAGTTTTGCCGCCAGATCCACCATGTCATCCGCGTTGACGGTGAATGACGGCTCGTCGGCGAGGTCCTTGTTGGAATTGCGGCCGTGCTCGTGCGGGCGGCGCACGAACGCGGTTTTAAGGCCGTGCTTTTGTGCGGCAAACAGATCGTGCTTGTGCGCCGCCACCATCATCACCTGATCGGGCCTGACGCTGAACGCGTCCGCCGCACCCAGATAAGCTTCGGCGTCGGGCTTGTAGTGGTGGAACGTCTCCGCCGACAACACGCAATCCCACGGCAGGCCGCCAAACTTGGCCATGTTCACCAGCAGCGAGGTGTTGCCGTTCGACAGCGTGGAAATGATGTAGCGCTTTTTAAGGCGCCGGAGGCCCTTGACCGTATCGGGCCACGGCTTCAACCGGTGCCACACGCGGTTGAGATGGTCCTTCTCGGCCTCGGTCAAATCGTTGATTTTGAATTGCACCAGCAGATCATCGAGGATAAGCCGGTGCAACACATCAATCTTTGTCCACGGCAATTCGCCGCGCGTCACCCGGTCCATCGCCGGCCGATAGCCCGCGCGCCACGCATCGGCAAACTTCGACCAGTTCACACGCAGGCCCTTTGCCTTGCCCCACGCACGGCAATCCTTGATGATGCTGCCGCGAAAATCGACGCAGGTGCCGAAAACGTCGAACACCAGCGCTTTGATGTGGGAAAAATCGGTAGTCATTTGGAGAGATGTCCCAATGGTTGGTGTACCGGCGCGATTTTACTTTGCTTTCGCGGTGAGCACAGGACGCGCGACGTTGTGGCCCGATTGCTTTGCGACGTGAATACGCGGCGCGTGCGCGGCTGCCCCTCAGAATATCCCGCGCGCAAATCATGAGTCGACAACAGCGCCATGATTGCGTTGGCGGGGGCGATTTGGCTGCCTGCGGTGACGCGGGAAATTATTGCCGAGAACGCGCTGCCTAATTTTTCACGGCAATGACTTCCATGCATGCGCGATACCGTTCGCTGATGCCATAGCGCGCCGGCCTCAAGCCGAACCGCCCCAGCCATGCATACAGCGTAGTGCGGCTGAAGTTGTGATAGTGCTCGATCTCGCCCCAGTACGGATTGGCATTTTGCTCATCCATTACCTGCCAGACCATGTTCTCGGAATTCGGCAGCGAAATCAACAATACGCCACCGGTTCTGAGCAAAGTCTTGACCGCGTTTAACGCCGTCCTGGGATACGGAATATGTTCCAATACGTCGGCCATGCTGATAACGGCGCACTGATCAGGCAGTACCAGATCGCTCAACGTAGTGCAATATGATTCGATACCGAGCGAATTCATTACGTCCACATTATTGCTGCGCAAGTCGATGCCGACCGGCCTGAAGCCGTATTCTTGCGCAGTGAAGAGCAGTGAGCCGTTGCCAAAGCCCACGTCCAGCCAAATACCATCGGATGCGAAAGGCAATACCTTATCAATCATCCTGGCGGAAACAATTCGGTTTTTCTCGATGAGCCCGCCTACTTTTTGTTCTTCATTGGTGCCGCTGAAAATGATCTTGCAGGCCTCTTCGGTGTAATAGCCTTCGGTAAATACGTGCCCGCAATCCCCGCATTTTTTCCAGACAATTTTCGGATTCAACCGCTTTTTGTAAAGCGGGTGTTTTGAGCAATCACCGACATGGTGGATTACCGCACGTAGGGAATCACACAGCGGACAGCCCTCATAAATGGTGCGTTCGATCATGTTGTTCTTTCTTGCTGTTGGACGTTGCCTCGATTCGACACGGCATTTTCTCAAAGTCCGTGGTTCGTGGGTTGCTGCGCGTAGCCTGCCGTTGGCCACGTTGGAACCTGTCTCACAATCAAGCGCGTGCTGCATGGCGGCCCGTTCTCCCCATCCGGGGACAGGACATCGTGGGCGGGCTGCTTTGTTGGCCAGGCTTGCAATATTTTAGATATTGCTGCGCTTGTCCTTCGTCTCGATCGTAACTGAGGCCCCCACAGATCGTGCGTCGCACGCGTGAATAATGATGAAATGAGTTCCAGTCAACGTCGTCCGTGCGCAAGGATCAAGTTGCCGCGAGCTAGGGGTCTTGTATTTCGAGTTCCAAGGGGGGGCGACGTTTCCGCAGGCACAAGCGATCAGTGATGTTGCCTTGATCGTGCCTTGGTCGTCAGCGCGCCGCCGCGCAGTAACTGCGGAAAGCCGGGCGCATCCCCGGCCGGTATACCGTGCCACAAGAGGCCCGTGGGTCGAACGGCGGAGAACTTAAAAACCAAATAAAAACAATTAGTTAGGGTGTAACGGGTGCGCGCGTAGGTAATGCTGAAACAGGCCATTCAAGTCCTGCGGCAGTGATGTCCGCATAAACCTCGCCCACCATCACCAGCGCCGGACCGTCACCGATATGTTCCGCGGCCGTGTGCAGAGAGCCCACGTTCGCGGGAATGATCCTGCGCTCGGTGTTTGAAGCGTTTTCGACGATCACGGCCGGTCGCGAGGCCGGCACGCCGTTCGCGATCAGCGCGTCGCTCACGGCCTGTGCCTGGCCCGCAGCCATATAGAGTATCGCGGTGTCCGCCGCCGCTGCTGCCCGTGCCCAGGTGTTCTCGCGGCTGCCCGCGGCTTCGCGTGGCGTGGCGAACACCACGCTGCGGGCGAGCGCGCGGCGCGTCAGCGAGCACTGCAAATCCGCGCTCGCCGCGAATGCGGCACTGACGCCGGGCACGATGTGCAGCGCGATGCCTGCGGCCATCAGCGCATCGATTTCTTCCTGTGCGCGGCCGAACAGCATCGGGTCGCCGCCTTTCAGGCGCACCACGGTTTGATATTTGTGCGCGGCATCGATCAGTTGCTTGTTGATAAAACGCTGCGCGGTGGACAGTCTGCCGCTGCGCTTGCCAACCGCAACTTTCACAGCGCGCGCGGCCAGTGCCAGCGTTTCAGGATGCACCAGTGCGTCATAAAACACGATATCGGCGCGCTCCAGCAGTCGCGCGGCGCGCAGGGTCAGCAGATCCGGCGCGCCCGGCCCGGAACCGACGAGATGGACGGTCCCGCTCACCGCCTCACCACGGATTGAGCGTGTTGGCGGGCGGCGTGGTTTCGGCGCGTGCCGAGCCCAGCCGCACGCCGTCATCAATCGCCGGCTGATACGGTGCGGTGAAGTCGCTGAATGCGGTGAGCGCGGATTGCGCATCCTGATCCGCGCGCAGTGCAAACGCGTCAAAGCCGCAGCGCGTCATGTAAAACAACTGGTCGCGCAACACGTCGCCCACCGCGCGCAATTCGCCCTTCCAGCCGAGGCGGCGCAGTTCGCGCGCAATCGAATAGCCGCGGCCATCGGTGAACTTCGGAAAGCGCACGGCGATCAGCGCGAGCCTGTCGAAGTCCCCGACCAGCTGTCGCGGATCGTCGGTGTTCTCCAGCAGCACGCCGTTGCGCCCGCTGCGCTCGCCCGCACCTTGCGCACGCTGCTCTTTCCACAGCGCGAACGGCACCACCCAGTCGCCGGTCAGCGGCAGCTCGGGCAAGCCGCCGTCGGCGGCCGGTTCAAGCAACTGCCAGCTGTCGGGTGCGATGCGTTTGTTTTTTATCAGTGTTGGCATAGACGTGTTTCTTGAAAGGTTCGACACCGAGCCGCTGCACCACGTCGATGAAGCGTTCTTCGGGCGAATCGCGTTGTTCCAGATAAAACTCGATCAGTTTTTCCACCACGTCCGGCACATCCGCGCGCGCGAATGAGGGGCCGATCACCCTGCCCAGCGCGGAGTGATTGCCCTGCGCGCCGCCGATGGAAACCTGGTACCACTCCTCGCCGTTTTTGTCGACGCCAAGGATGCCGATGTGGCCGACGTGATGATGGCCGCAGGAATTCATGCAGCCGGAAATGTTCAGGTCCAGTTCGCCGATGTCGTGCACGTAGTCGAGATCCTGAAACCGTTCGTCGATGGCCAGCGCCACCGGTATCGACACCGCGTTCGCCAGCGAACAAAAATCGCCGCCGGGGCAGGCGATGATATTGGTCAGCAGACCAATGTTCGGCGTGGCCAGGCCCAGCGCGCGGGCTTCGCGCCACAACGCGTGCAGTTCGCGCTGCTCGACGTCGGGCAGCACCAGGTTCTGCTCGTGCGTCACGCGCAACTCGCCGAAGCTGTATCGATCGGCCAGTTCGGCGATCGCCTCGAGTTGCGTGTCGGTGACATCGCCCGGCGGTACACCGGGGCGCTTCAGTGACAGCGTGACCGCGGCGTAGCCGGGCGTCTTGTGCGCATGCACGTTGCGGCCGTGCCAGCGCGCGAATGCCGGTTCGGCGTCGAGATACGTCTTGAGTTCGGAATCCGCCTTCGGCAGCGCGCGATACGGGGGCTGCGTGAAGCGCGCCGCGATGCCTTCCACCATGTCCCGCGTCAGCGTGCCCGGGCCGTCGACCAGCTGCGCCCACTCGGCATCGACCTCATCGCGATACACCGCCAGCGTGCGTTCTTTCACCAGAATCTTGATGCGCGCCTTGTAGAGGTTGTCGCGGCGGCCATAGCGGTTGTAGACGCGAATGATGGCTTCCAGATAGGTGAGCAGGTGTTGCCACGGCAGAAACTCGCGGATCACCTTGCCGATCACCGGTGTGCGGCCCATGCCGCCGCCGACGTAAACCTTGAAGCCGACTTCGCCTTGCGCATTGCGCTCGGCCTGCAGACCGACGTCATGCAACTGCATCGCGACGCGGTCCTGTTGTGCGCCCGACACCGCGATCTTGAACTTGCGCGGCAGAAACGCGAATTCCGGATGAAAGGTCGACCATTGCCGCAGCACCTCGGTCCATACCAGCGGGTTGACGATTTCATCGGGCGCGACGCCGGCAAAATGGTCGGTCGTGATGTTGCGGATACAGTTGCCGCTGGTTTGCACCGCGTGCATTTCGACCTTGGCCAGGTCGGCGAGAATGTCCGGCACCTGCGCCAGCTTGGGCCAGTTGTACTGGATGTTCTGGCGCGTGCTGAAGTGGCCGTAGCCGCGGTCGTACTTGCGCGCGATGTGCGCGAACATGCGCACCTGCGCGGAGGACAGCAGGCCGTACGGAATGGCCACCCGCAGCATCGGCGCATGCTTTTGAATGTAAAGGCCATTTTGCAGGCGCAGCGGCTTGAATTCGTCTTCGCCCAACTGGCCGGACAGAAAACGCCGGGTCTGGTCGCGAAACTGGGCCACTCGCTCTGCCACGATCCGCTGGTCGATGTCGTCATATCGATACATGTCGAACGCCCTTGTTTTGATTGCCGTTTTGACAGGGTTGCGATGATCGATGAAACGTTATATGCTGTAAAGTACTATTTTTGAACTTACTTATATAATTTGTGATATATATACTGTGACAAAATTCCTTTACAAAAAACTATATGTTTAATAACAATAGGTTATATAAAGTCTATTGACCTGTTTTGTGGGCAATGCCCCACCATTCCATTTGTAATTTATTTGTGTCAGCCTGAAATCCAACAATTAACATGAATCTCCAACAACTGCGTGCGGTCAAGGAAACTTCGCATCAGGGCTTCAACCTGTCGACGGTGGCGCAGGTGCTGCACACCACGCAGCCGGCGATCAGCCGGCAAATTCGCGAATTGGAACAGGAGCTTGGCGTGGAGTTGTTTGCCCGCCACGGCAAGCGCCTGACGGGCTACACAGCTGCCGGACGGGAAATCGTGCCCATTGTCGAGCGCCTGCTGTTGGAGCAGGCGAACTTGCGAACCACGGCAGCCGACTTTCGCAGCCGTGATCAGGGCGATCTGGTGGTAGCAACCACTCACACGCAGGCTCGTTACGCGCTGCCTCGCGTGGTGGCGCAGTTCCGGCGCAGGTTTCCCAAGGTGAAACTCGCGTTCCACCAGTACGAGCCGCAGCGCATCGTGGATGCGGTGCGCAGCGGTGACGCGGACGTCGGCATTGCCACCGAATCACTTGCGCTCGCCGACGACCTTTTGAGCTTCCCCTGTTACTCATGGAATCATGTGCTCGTAGTGCCGCCGGATCATCCGCTAACGGACGTGGTACGCCCGACCCTCGCAGAACTGGCGCGCCATCCCCTCGTGACGTATGAAGTGATTTTTACCGGACGTCCCCACATTGATGCGGCGTTCGCCCGTGCCGGCGTGCAACCGGACATTGTGTTGACGGCGCTGGACTCGGACGTCATAAAGACCTACGTAAGGGAAGGCCTCGGTGTCGGCATCATCGCGGCGATGGCGTTTGACGAACGCACCGACAATGATTTGCGCAGGATCGACGCATCGCATCTGTTTGCCAGCAGCATGACCCGCCTGGCGCTGCGCCATGGTGTTGAGATAAGATCATATGTATATGATTTTATTGAATTATTTTCTCCTAATTTAACGCGCGCCACGATTGAATCGGCATTGCGCATGTCTGCCGAGCGCGAGTCGCGCGAATACAGCATCTGACGCGTACGCCGTCGGACGGCGCCGTAAAGTACGCGGCACCATATTCGCGACTATTATGGCCAGAGTTACCGGCGCGGGTTGCCCGCCTGGCCTCACCCGCCACAGAGAACCAGAACGCGGATGCGTTGCCCACAATCACACCGCAGACCGCAAATCGGCAGGCCGATCCCGCGCGACGTGGTCTATTACGATCTGCCGTCCACGCTGGTGACACAAATCAGACTTTCGCCGCCAGGCTACCGCTACGCGCGCTCGGCACCGGCATTGTGATCGACGCGATTCAGGACCTGGGCCGTTCGCGGGCCACGCATTGTGCCGCTCTAATGCAGCACGTCACCTGATGCGTGATGGCGGCGGGCACCGGCTGCGTGCCCGCGAGCGCCTCCTGAATCCACGCGGCGGTCACCGCGGCATCGCGGCTATCGGGCAAGAGCGGCGTTTCGGCGGCACCCGCGTTCCAGCTCGCGACCGAGCCGCCATCGAGCCAGTCGATCGCCGGCTCGCGCCGCGGATGCGCCACCGCTTCACCCTCCGCGCCCCGCAACAGCAGCGCCTGCGCCGCGTAGCCCGTGAAAAACGCGCGCATGCGCGTGAGGTATTCGGGATGCGTCACGCTCACCAGCCGCACCGCCGGTGTGGTGAAAGGCTGCAGCATCTTCGCCAGCGTGTGGCCCGAACTGCGCACACCCATCTTCTGCCGTATCGCGAGCACGCGCGCCAGCGGCGGCGCCAGCACGTCGATGGCGATGAACGCGAAGCCGCGATTGCGCAACTGCAAGCCGGCTTCATCGGTGCTGGCGGCGGGCGCGACGCCCATCGCGGCAAATACGTCATGCGTGGTCACGCGTCCCGGGTCATGCGTCACGCCCTGCACCAGCACCGGCACGCCCGCACGCGCCACCAATTGCGCCAGCAAGGGCGTTAGATTGGGCAATTGGCGCGCGCCGTTGTACGCGGGAATCACCAGCGGCACGGTACCCGCGGGCGCCGGCAGATGCGGGTAACACGCCTCGCAGGCCTCGAGAAAGCCGGCCAGTTCCTCGAGCGATTCGCCCTTGATGCGCAGCGCCATCAGTACCGCGCCCAGCTGCAGATCCGGAATGTCGCCGTCCAGCATCGCGGCGAACAGCGCGCGCGCGTCCTGCCGGTTTAAGTCGCGTGCCGCGTTCTTGCCGCGGCCGATCTCGCGGATGATGCGGGTGAGTTCGGCGGTCTGCATCCGCGCATCATCGCAGAATCATCCGGCGACCGGAATCTTTGCTTCGCGCACCACGCGCTTCCATTTTTCGGCGTCGCTGCGAATACGGTCGCGGAACTGATCCGGCGGCCCGCCGGCCGGTTCCATGCCTTCCCTCGCAAACCAGGTTTGCATGGCGTCGGTTTTCAGGATGCGCGCGACTTCCCTGTTCCACAGCCCGACAACGTTGTCCGGCAATCCCTTGGGCCCCCAGATGCCATACCAGTGAATCACTTCGTATCCCGGCACGGTTTCACCGATGGTCGGCACCTCGGCCAAGGCCTTAACGCGTTTGGGGGGCGTGACGCCGATGGCGCGCAGGCGGCCTGCCTTGATATGCGGAATGCTGGGCACGATGCTGCTGAAACTGGTGTGTACTTCGCCGCTGAGCAATGCCGTCATCACCGGCCCGCTGCCTTTGTACGGCACGTGCGACAGTTTTGCCTTGCTTTCCAGCATGAACAACTCGCCCGCCAGATGCCCGAGACCGCCGCTGCCGGAGGAGCCGAAATTGTACTTGTTGGGATTCGCCCGCGCGTCGGCGATAAATGCCTTCATGCTGCGTATCGGAGAGGCGGGCGGCATGGTAACCACCAGCCCGGTCTCGCCGATCAAAATGACCGGCGTTATCCCGGTCACCGAATCGTAAGGCAGTCGATACAGCGCTGCGTTGGCACCGTAACTGGCCGACACCAGTATCAAGGTGTAGCCGTCGGGCACCGCGGCAACGACGATGCCCGCGCCCAGTGTGCCGCCGCCGCCGCCGCGATTGTCGACGACGATGGGCTGGCCCCACGCCTCGTGCAATTTCGGCCCGATCAGGCGCGCCAGAATGTCGGAGCCGCCACCCGCCGCAAACGGCGTCAGCAGCCGTATCGGTTTGGTGGGATATTTCGGCTGGGCCGCCGCGACACCCGCGCAACCCAACGCCACACATAACGCCGCAACACGATTGCGCATCGCCGGATTCAACATGCCGTTTCCTTTATCGTCCGGTGAAAAACGGCAGCACCGTGTCCACGAACAACTGCGGCGTTTCCAGATGCATGAAGTGTCCGGTGTCGGCCACCACGTATTTGCTGCCGGCGATGGCCTTGGCCACCTGTTGCGCTTTTTCGGGGGGACGCAGCGCATCGTGGGTGCAGCCGATGACCAGCGTCGGCGCCTTGATCTTCGGGTAATCAGGTGTGAGGTCCGAGGTGCTCATCATGCGCGCCTGCGCAGTGAATGACGCCGGTGTATTGCAAACCCAGCGTGCCTGGTAGCGCCGGAAGCGTTCGCGATCGAGCGCGCGCAGATTCTCGGGATAGGAGCGGTCGTGGCTCGCCTGCATCACGGCACGAATGCCCTCGCGTTCGGCTTGTGCCGCGCGCTCCATGCTTTGCGGGCTGCGCGGGCCGTTGTGGCCGATGTTGGGGCTGGCGATTGCCAGTTTTGCCACGCGTTCCGGATGGCGCGAGGCAAACCCCACGGAGAAATCGGCGCCCATCGCACAGCCGGCCAGATGCACCGGCCCGCTGATCTTCAGCGCATCCAGCAGTCCCGCCAGGTCGGCCACCACCATGTCAAAGGTGAGTTCGCGCGCCTTTTCCGAAAAGCCGAAGCCGCGCTGGTCGTAACGCAGTACGCGAAACGCTTTTTCCAGCGCAGGCAGCGCGTCCTCGTAACTGTCCAGGCAACCGCCGGCCTCGTGCACCAGCACCAGCGTATCCTTCCCGGTGCCGCTCAGTTCGTAGCGCAGACTCGCACCATTCGCTTCAATCCAGGGCATCGTGCTTCTCCTTTGAGGCAGTAGATGCTTGTAATTCTTGCACGGTGCGCCGGTCAGAACAACCCATGGTCCGCATGCAATACGGGAATTTGCAGCGGCTTTGCGCAGCGGCCGCCGTCGCGGTAGGCTACGCCGGAAACCCAACCGAACTATCGTTGCAGATTGCAAGGGAGCAGGCATGGCCGAACAGCATTCGCGGACCGTCACGTTACTAGCGGCGCTATTGGCGCTGGCGTTTGCGGGCGCCGCCATCGCACAACAGAGTTACCCGAACCGACCGATCCGGTTTATCACGCCCTATGCGCCGGGCGGCAGCACCTCGTACATGGCCCGGCTGGTCGGGCAGCATCTCACGGAACGCTGGGGCCAGAATGTGATCGTCGACAACCGCCCCGGCGGCAATACCATTATCGGTATCGAGACGCTCGCGCGGTCTGCGCCGGATGGCCACACGATTGTGCTGGCGACGACCACCCATGCCATCCTTTCCAGTATTACAAAGACGCCGTATGACCCGGTCCGGGATTTTGCGCCGGTGGCCACCATCGGTGTCGCGCCGCAAGTGCTGGTGCTGCATCCCGCGGTGCCGGCCAACACCGTGCAGGAGGTCATTGCGCTGGCAAAGGCAAAGCCGGGGCAACTCAACTTTGCCTCCTCCGGCGCCGGTGGGCCGACCCATTTGTCCGGGGAACTATTCAATCTGGTGGCCGGCGTCAGGACGCAGCATATCCCGTACAAGGGCGCAGGACCGGCGATGATCGATCTGATGGGTGGACAGGTGCAGATGTTCTTTTCAGTGCCGGTCAACATCATTGGGCACGTCAAGGCCGGCAAGCTCAAGGCGGTTGCGGTGACTGGAAGCACGCGGCTGACCGCGCTGCCGCAAATGCCCACCTTCGCCGAAGCGGGCCTGCCGGGATTCGATGTCAAGACCTGGAACGGTGTGCTTGCGCCTGCCCGCACGCCGAAGGCGATCGTCGACAAGTTGTCGGCGGAAATTGCCGCCATGCTGGCGCAACCCGCCACGCGGGAAAAGTTGAACGGCATCGGCATGGTCCCGCTTGTCTTAACGCCTGACGAATTCAGCGCCATGATCAAATCGGAGATCACCAGTTACCTCAAAGTGGTGAAGGCGGCCAATATCCGCATCGAGTGACCTCGCCCCCACTCAAGACAAAGGAGAATGCCAACATGGACGACGTTTCCATACTCGCAGGTGGATTGGGCTTTCCGGAAGGCCCCGTGGTGTGTGCCGATGGCTCCATCGTATTGACGGAAATTCGCAACGGCCGCTGTTCGCGCGTGACGCCCGACGGCAAGGTCAGCGTGTTTTCCGATTGCGGCGGCGGACCCAACGGTCTGGCGATCGGGCCTGACGGATATTTCTATTTGTGCAACAACGGCGGCAGCCGCTATGTCGAAGGACACTCCATGGGCATGGGGCCGCATCCGGACTACAAGTATGGTTCCGTGCAGCGCATCGATCCCAAAACCGGCATGGCGACGCTGCTCTACAAGGAAGCCGATGGCCAGCTGCTGTCGGCGCCGAACGATCTGGTATTCGACAAGGCCGGCGGCTTTTACTTCACGGATCTCGGCAAGCGCTATGCGCGGCATCGCGACCACGGCGGGCTGTATTACGCGCTGCCGGATGGATCGAAAATCATCACGCTGGCCTATCCGATGTTAAGCCCCAACGGCTGCGGGCTGTCGCCGGACGGCAACACGCTGTATGTCGCGGACACCGAAGGCGCACGCTTGTGGGCGTTCGAAGTGCGCGGGCCCGGGCAATTGCGGCCCAGGAGCGAATTCGCGCCGCACAGCGGGCGCACCATTGCCGGGCTCGGCGGTAACGCGCGCTTTGACAGCCTGGCGGTGATGGCGAGCGGCAATATCGCGGTGGCGACGCTGAGCACCGGCTATATCACCGAGATTTCGCCTGCCGGCGACATCGTGCGCGCGGTGAAGATGCCCGATCGTTATCCGACCAACATCTGCTTCGGCGGACCGGACATGCGTACCGCCTACATCACGCTTTCCGACAGCGGGCGGCTGGGCGTGATGCAATGGCCGGAGCCGGGGCTGAAGCTCAATTACGCCTGAGCAACAGCGTCAACACATCCGCGACGTCGTGCGCATGTTCGAACTGCCACAGGGCGTCGAGCACGGCGTGACACTGGGCGTCACCGCCGAAGCCGCGAAACATGCCGCGAAACTTGGTTTCCAGTTCCGCGTCGCTCAGCGGATCACGGATATGGCCCTTGGGGTGGCGCACCTCATGCGTGGTTTCGTCGCCCGCGCCATGGCGCACGCGAATGCGGGTTGACCATGATTGCGGGAAGCGCGCGCTGATGTCAGGGTCTTCGGCCACCGTCACCTTCTGCATCAGCGCGGCGAGCGCGGGGTCACGCAAACGGTCATCCGCAAACGACTGCGGCACCACTTCGCCATCGAGCAACGCGGCCGCCACCACATAGGGCAGGCTGTGATCGGCGGTTTCCCGCGTCGCCGGCGCCCAGCGGGAGGGTTCATTCGCCATCAGTTCGACGGACATGCGGTAGGCGTCGACATGAATCTGCGCAATGTCGTCCACGCGCACCCGCGGCCGCATTTCAATGGCGGTCTGCACCGCGGACTGGCCGTGACCGCACACCGGGTAGCTCTTCATGTGGGTCTGCGTGATGCGGTGTTGCGCATTGCCGTCCACCGACACCGCCCAGTCGAATTGGCCGGTGATGTTCCACAACCCGTAGCGGCCTTCGAGCGCAGCGGGCGGGCCGGTGAAGCCGTCACGCGCGAGGAAGGCCGCGAACACCGCGTTGCGCGAGGCGTTGCCGCCGGCACAGCCCTTCCAGTTGGAGATTTCGCCGGCGCGAGTTTCGAACAGCGCCATGTTGGGCACCAGCGCCAGCGACACCGCGTTGCCCATCTGCTCGCGGTCAAGCCCGAGCAGCCTGCCCACGCCCAGTGCGCACGCCACCACGCCGTAGACCGGTTGATCCCAGCCCTTGCTGTTGATGTCGAAGGATTCGATCAGGCCGCAGTAGACATCGTAGGCGATGGTGATGGCGTTGATCACCGATGCGCCGCCGGCATGCAGCGCCTCGCCCGCGGCCAGCACACCGGCAATGGTGTCGCTGGGATGGCCGCCGCTTTTCACGCGGTAGTTGTCGCTGATGTCATCCAGCCGCAGCATCACGCCATTGGCGAATGCCGCCGCTTCCGGCGTGCTTGGCACGGGCGAACCCCACACGCTGGCGGAGGGCGTTCCCGTGCAGCGGGCCGCCACCGCGCGCGCCATGCGGCTCAGCGGTTCATCGTAGGCACCTATTGCGCAGGCGATGGTATCGATCAGGCGGCGCTTGCATTCGTGCACCGTGTGTTCGGACAGCGCGGCATAGTCCGTCCGCAGTGCGTGATCGACCAGGTGGGCAGTGGCAGCATCCATGATGTCTTCCTGTTGAAGCCTGTTCAGCCGGATGGAGAATCTTAGGTTGGAACCCGTGCAGACTGCAGCAGCACCGCGCCCGACACCGTAGAATACGCCGCTTCGGTGATCGCGATGGACGCGAATGCCGATTATTACGTAAAGTCTTTTCGGCAGACAAACGTCGAGCTTGCCTGCTGCGCAAGTGCCCCTCGCTTGTCACTATAACCATGCTCGAACACGACTTCACCGTTGTTGCTGGTGACGGCATCGCCACGGCAAGCGGTTCAGCATGACGGTCAATATCGAGCGCGCCGATTTCCGCAACTACACTTTCGCATGGTGCGGTGGCACAGCCCTCGGTCATGCGGGGGACGGTTTCGTGGCGGCGTTTCGATTCAAGACGTTCCACCCGAATCCACGCCATCACGTTGGATGCACTGGCGGTATAATATAACCTATTGATTTTAAACAATAATTATTTTATTCGTATCAACGATCAAGCAATCGATTGTCACGGAGATTCCACGCATGGCAACCGCAGCAGCAAGCACAGACAGCCATCAGGCCGAACAGGTAGACAACCGCTACACGCAAATTGCGCAGTTCGTTTCCGGGCTGAACCACGACAAAATTCCGGACGCCGTGCGCAGCCGCATCGAACGGCTGATTCTCACGAAGCTCGGCAGTCACGTGTTCCTGCTGCCGCAGGTCGAGGCGATACGCGACACCGTGCTGGTGCTGGAGAAGCTGGACGACGCGGCGAAGCTGGCGAAGTTGCTGGTGAAGGCGAAGTGAGGCGAATCGCGAGGACTTGAGCAGACGCCTGGTGCCGTAAGCTCGGCGTTCGCGTTACAGCATTGGCTTCCCGCTGGCGCGGGGCGATCAGACTGCGTCGACGTGGATCCACTCGTGCCAATCAAGGCCTTGAATAGCTATCGTGAATGAGGCATTTTCCGTCACCACCGCGCGTCTCCACCGTGCGATTGACCGCCCTCCGGAACGGCCATATAGTCGCAGTCCGGTTACGCAAAGCGATTGATTTTCCTGTTCGTCCCACTGACCCCAAAGGAGAAAGCCATGCCCGACACGATCGCCGCCAGTCCCGCCATCACCATCGAGGATGTCGAATATCAGCCCGGCATGCTGGCTCGTCTGTACCGGCCGGCGGGCACCGGGCCGTTTCCCGCCGCACTGCAGGTGCACGGCGGTGCATGGACCAGCAAGGACCGCACCGACAACGACTTCATGGCCAAGGCGCTGGCTGAAAGCGGCATCTTCGTCGCCTCGATCGATTTTCGCATGCCGCCGGTGGCACCTCATCCCGGCTCGATCCAGGACATCAACCTCGGCGTGCGCTGGCTCAAGGCGAATGCGCGGTCGTTCGGCTGCCGCTCCGAATGGGTCGGCTCGTTCGGCACCTCGAGCGGCGGGCATCAGGTGCTGTTGGCCGCGATGCGGCCGACGGATCCGCGTTACACCATTCTGCCCGGCCCGGCCGGCGTAGACGCGACGCAGGCGTGGGTGATCTCCGGTTGGGGAGTGCTCGACCCGCTGCTGCGCTACAACCTGGCGAAGCAGGGCGGCAAACAGGAGCTGGTGCATCACCACAACACATTCTGGCTGACCGAAGAGGCGCATGCCGAGGCGGCGCCGCCGACGATGCTGAAGCGGGGCGAGAAATGCGCACTGCCGCCGGCACTGGTATTTGGCGGTGACAAAGACGAGTGGGTCCCGGTGGAACTGATGCGCAGCTTCGTCGCCGACTACAACAAGGCCGGCGGGCAAGCCGAATTGCAGATCTACGAGGGTGCCGACCACGGCTTCATGACCGGCAAGCCGAACGCCCCGTATGCGGCGCGCGCGCTCGACCGGATGAAAGAATTCATCCGCAAGCACGCGACCCCGTAGCGCGCATTTCAACCTTGGCTCCGTTGCGGCGGAGCAGATTTTCACATCTATATCGGCGGGCTCTTTGCGGCCAGGAGCGGCCGGTCGCGGTTGCATTTCAACTTTCAACGAAAGAGCAAGGGACGATGGTCGTCGAGGGTATGTTGCTGACGGTGGCAATGCGACCTAAGCATGCGCTTCGGCGAACGGCATCGGGCCATCGTGGTTGCAGTCGGCGCGCCTTGTTGCCACCGTCGCTGAGCTTGCGACGATAGGTGCCTGGCAGTGACACCGCCGCCCGTTCTTGATTCAGCGCACGTCCTGCATTACGCAGTTGTCGACGAGTCGGTGACGTACACCGGCAAACTTCATCTCTACGCAGGGGATGAAAGGGTAGGTGCCGTACCGCATCTGGCGATTTGCCAGGATTTGCACACGAACGACCTGATGCTTTTCCACTGCGACGGCGAATGGGGCGTGATTGCAGCGCAGGCATGGAACGGGCTAGAGGCCGAACCCGTTTTGTCGGTTGAGGAGATAAAGGAACGAGCTGAGTACTACTATTCGGGGCTTTCAACAAGGTGGATAGCGCATCCTGCCTCACGTGATGACGCATTGGCTTACCACGACGTACAGATAGGCAAAAACCGTTGCTCGTTTTGCAATCGCTCGCTGCACGATGCCAACTTTTTGGTCGAAGGTGGCAATGATGCGCGGATCTGCGACCTCTGCATTGAAAGGCTCCATGACGAGATCGCAAAGTCTTCGTCAGGGGCCTAGAAGCGCGCTGTTGATGGACTGCTAATGAGCAGGACTGGCCGGCCGGTATGGGTCGATTCCAGCCATTGCGTCAGCTCCGGCCCGAGCTTTCCCGCAGCCCTTCATAGGTGCTCGTATCCCGCCGCAAATAGCGGCGGGCTACAAACCCCGCGCTGCTGCCCGAGACTCGCCGGCTACTGCCGCAAAACAATATTCGCGTCCTTTGCCAGCTTGCGCCATTTCTCCACGTCGCTCTTGATTCGGTTCTGGAACTGCTCCGGCGGGCCTGCGGCCACATCCATGCCTTCATGCTCGAACCATTTGCCGATGCGTTCGGAGCGCACGACTTTCGCCACCTCGGTATTCCATAACGTCACGACGTCTTTCGGCATGCCCTTGGGGCCCCAAATGCCGTACCAGTGAACCACTTCGAATCCGGGCACGGTTTCGCCGATGGCGGGCAGATCGGGCAGGGCGCGCGAGCGTTTGGGCGTGGTAATGCCGAGGCCGCGCAGCCGGCCTGCCTTGATGTGCGGGATGCTTGGCACCAGGCTGCTGAAACTGGAGTCGACCTGTCCTGCCAGCAGTGCAGTCGTCACCGGACCGCTGCCCTTGTAGGGCACATGCGTGAATTCCGTTTTGGTGAGGTACTTGAACAGTTCCTGCGACAGATGGCCCAGGCCGCCCAGCCCCGCCGAGCCGAAATTCAGTTTGCCGGGATTGGCTTTCATGTTTGCAATCAGTTCGGCAATGCTCTTGATGGGCCTTGAGGGATGCATGGTGACCACCAACCCGGTTTCGCCGAGCAGGATGACCGGCTGCACACCGGTGATCGTGTCATACGGCAACTTGTGCAACAGTTCGTTGGTGCTGTAACTGGCGGAGACCAGGATCAGCGTGTAGCCGTCGGGTTCCGCGGATGCGGCCTGTGTGGTGCCGATGGAACCGCCGCCGCCGGGCCGGTTGTCCACCACGATCGATTGCCCGAGTGCCTTGGCGACGTCGGGCTGGATCAGCCGCGCCAGCGTGTCGGTGCCGCCGCCCGGGGCGAACGGTGTCATCAGACGTATGGGTTTGGCGGGATACTTCTGTGCCACGGCATCCGTTGCCGCGAGCGCTGGCGCACAGACCAACGCGCCCATCAGAGCGATTTTGTACATGGCTTTCTCCTCGTTGCTTTTAATTGTTGAACTACGGTGCTGCTGTTGCCCTGCGCATGCGGTGCAAGGCACTCCTTTAGTGCATCGGTTTCACCGCCTTGTGGAATGCCCCGGACAGCGGTCTGAGGCCGTGCTGGTGGCAGCTTAGTCGGTGCAGAGAATCATATCACCACGCTGCGGGCCGTCTTCCGCCAACCCGGTTGCGAGCGGTGGAGCGGCAATGTGTTGCCCTGCGGGTGGTGACAACGCCCAAGGGTGGCGAGAGCGGAGCGAGGGGCCGAATCAACCGGCACCCGATCAGGCGTGAACCTTCAATCGCAAGCCGCAGTACTTGGCGCACTGGCCGTTTCAGCGGCCTGGCCGACATAGACGCGATTTCGACCCGCGCGCTTCGCCGCAAGCAGCGCCATGTCGGCGCGCCTGATGAACGCATCCTGATCGTCACCGGCAGACAGTTCCGCAACACCCGCGCTGAAGCGCAACGATAAAAGGCAGTCGGCGATTCTCACCGGTGTTGCTTCGACCGTTGCTCTCAGCCGGTCGAGCACGAACAGGCCGCGATTGACACTTGAATTCGGCAGAATGATCGCGAACTCTTCGCCGCCGAAACGGCACACGACATCGCCATCCCTGAGTCCTGACTTGATCGCGGCGACAAGCTGAATCAGCGCCTGATCACCGGTTTCGTGGCCATGATCGTCATTGATTCGCTTGAAGTGATCGATGTCCAGTATGGCCACGGACAAGGCGGTGTGGAGGCGTCGGGCGCGCGACATTTCCCGTTCGACGATCTCGTCCATTCCGCGCCGGTTGATCGCGCCGGTCAGCGGATCGATCCGGGCCTGAGAACGGCTCAGTTTCAGCTCCGAGGTGACTTGATCCAGTCGCTGCCGCGTGTCTTCCAGCTCGCGATGCGATTGTTGAAGACTTTTCTGCAGGGTGGCGCGTGATGCGGCCAGTTCTTCAATCAGGTCGCGAACGCCTTGCGGGTAATCGCGATCCTGATCCTCGAAGATTGTCTTCAGATCCCCGTCAAAACGCTCGATGCCCTGGGTCAGTCCTGCGGAGGTCAGCCGGATCGTCTTGATCAGCGACAGCAGGGTATCGGCGCTTTCGAACGTTGCCGATTGCGCCTCATCCACGGCATATGCGGGCATTCCGGCCGCGCGTCTGTACTCCCGGGCGTAATTCTCCGGTGTGGGCGGAGCGCTGAGCTTCGCCAGCATCGACAGCGCCATGCGTGCGAGGGCCGCCGGGTTCTGTATTTTTGCTGAATGCATCGACATGTTCGCAAAGGCTGATGGCGCCGTCAGGACAGGCGCCCGGCGGCGGCAACGCCCGCAAGCGGCCGTTGCTGATGGCCGGCTGCCGGCGCGAGAGCGAAACAGTCCGGCGCCGGCAACGCTACGCCGGATTCGACATGCTGAATGTCCAGTCCCGCCGGCGCGGCGATGCCGTCGCGCAGCATGTCGGCAAATGCAGCCGCGGGCACCGGCCGGGCAAACAGATACCCTTGCATCAGCCGACAGCCCAGCGACAGCAAATGATTGGCCTGCTCCACCGTTTCCATGCCTTCGGCAACCACGGTGAGTCCCATGGTTTTGCCGAGTGTGATAATGGTGGAGGCAATCGCGGAATCATGCGTATCCGTCAAAATGTCCCTGACAAATGCGCGATCGATCTTCAATACGTTGAGCGGGAAACGTTTCAGATAGGCAAGCGATGAGTAGCCGGTACCAAAGTCGTCTATCGCGAGTTCCAGTCCGACCTCCCGCAACTCGTGCAGCCGGGTAATCGCCACGCTGACATCCTGCATCAGCACGCTCTCGGTAATTTCGCCTTCCAGCAGCGAGGGCGCAACGCCAAACTCGCTCAGCGCAAGCTGAATCAGATCACGCAAGCCCGACTCGTGAAAACTGCGGGCAGACAGATTGACCGACAGTGGAACCACCGGCAAGTTCGCCTGCTGCCACGCCTGCAACTGTCGGCAGGCCGCGCGCACTACCCACTCGGTCAGCGGCGTGATCAGGCCGCTTTCCTCCGCCATCGGAATGAATTCGTTGGGTGGCACAAGGCCGCGCACCGGGTGCTGCCAGCGCACCAGCGCCTCGGCGCCAACCAGCCGGCCGGTCGGGACGTCCACGCGAGCCTGGTAAAACAGCACCAGCTCGTTGCGCGCGATCGCGCCTCGCAGGTCGTTTTCAAGTTGCAGTCTTGCCAGCGACTGCGTGTTCATGGACGGCGTGAAGAACGAATGCGATCCCGGCCCGATGGTCTTTGCCTGGCGCATGGCCGTTTCGGCATTCTTCAGCAACGTGCCGACGCTGTCACCATTGTCGGGA
The DNA here is from genome assembly GCA_902825845.1 of uncultured beta proteobacterium. Lineage (GTDB taxonomy): Bacteria > Pseudomonadota > Gammaproteobacteria > Burkholderiales > SG8-41 > UBA5216. The sequence goes on along the minus strand of CADECM010000005.1, from coordinate 4,568 downwards.
TAGACGGCCACGCCCACGCAGGCGGAAAGCGTTAATTCGTGTTCACCGCAGGGCAGGGGACGGGCAATCGCGTCGATCAATCGCCGCGCAATCATTGCGGCATCCTCGGCGCGCCGCACGTCCGTCAAAAATACCGCGAAGCCATCGCTGCTCATGCGCGCCGACAGACGGGATTGCGCAGTCTCGTCGATCGAGCCTGCGATGTCGCGGGCGCGTACGCTGCCTTTGATGCGCCGCGCCACCTCTTTCAGCACCTGATCCCCGGCGGCGTGGCCCAGGGTCTCATTGATGCGCTTGAAGCGGTCGATGTTGATGTCAAGTACCGCGGACTTCGCATTGCCGCGCGCGCTCTGATTCAGGCCCAGCTGCACCGCTTCACTGAACAAGCGCCGGTTGGCCATGCCGGTGAGCCCATCGTAATCGACGAGATGACGAATCCGTTCCTCGGTAGCCACGCGGTCAGTGATATCCTGGGTCGTGCCCTCGATGCGGTAAATCTCCCCCTGCTCATCGCGAAACGGGTCGATCTGCTCATAGATTGTGCGCTCGATGCCGTCGCGGCCGAGCAGTCGATAGGCAACGGCGCAAGCCTCTCCTTGCTCCAATGCGGATTGCATGGCCTGCGCCACACGTTCCGCATCACCCGGGTGCACATTGCGCAGGATATCCTGCCAGTGATGCACCGGCGCGGGCTGCGCCATGCCGGTGATCCGCTGATACTCCGCGGAGCATTCAAAGCGCGCGTCTTTCGGCCGCCACGTCCAGTTCCCCAGGCGGGCAATGCGCTGGGCATTGGCCAGGCTGGCCCGCTGGCGGTCGATCTCGTCAATCATGCGGCTCGCGCGCAGGGCGTACTGAACGCGGTAGTTCAGCAACGTGGCATTGATCGGCTTGGTGATGAAATCCGTTGCCCCGGCCTCGTAGCTCTGTTGTATGGAAGACGTGTCGTCCAGGCCCGTGAGCATGATGACGGGTATGCGGGCATGTCTTGGGTCTCCGCGCATGGCCTGACACACGTCGAATCCGTTCATGCCCGGCATCATCACGTCCAGCAACACCAGGGCCGGGTGATGCTGTTCGAGCAGCGTCAGCCCGGTGCGCCCATCGGCCGCTTGCATGACGTCGAATCCCGCGGATTGCAGCGCCTCGGCCGCCAGCGTGCGCACCAGCAAATCATCGTCGATAATCAGCAGCCGGGTTGTGTGTTGATGGCGATGCATGGTGTGGGATCAGGTTGTTTCGGGTTGTTCGGTGCCGGACATCAATGCGTTACGGATCGCGGGCTCATGGCAGAACGCCTCAAAGGCCTGCTTCAGCCGCGACAGTTGCGCACGGCGTCCGGCCGCCTCGCCGCTGCGCCCCGATGCCTCGACCGCTTTGGCGGCGCTGGAAAATGCACTGGCGCCGATCGAAGCGCCTGATGATTTCAGTGCGTGCGCGGTGCTGAACACGGCGTCTGAGTCGGCAGCGGCGATGGCTCGCTCGAGTTCAGGCATCAGTCTGTTGGATTCGCCGACAAACAGCCGTATCATTTTGTGCGCGAACGGCGCGTCCACGCGCATGCCCACCGGAAGCGCGCTTTGCAATGCCTTTGGATCGAAGGCCGGAAGCATGTCTGCCACAGTGGCGGGTTCGCACGCTGCCGCGTCCGCTGCTGGCGGATTCGGCGGCGTCATGAGCTGAACAGCGCCTGGCGGCGAACCGGCGCCGAGCCAGCGTTGCAGCACGGCCGTCACGTCGCTGCGTTTGAACGGCTTTGACACGTAATCATCCATGCCGGCGTCGATACAGCGCGCCCGGTCGCCGGCCATTGCGTTGGCGGTGAGCGCGACAATGGGTACTCTTGTGTTTCCACCGGCTTCCCGTGCACGAATCTGACGGGTTGCCTCAAAACCGTCGAGTTCCGGCATCTGGCAGTCCATCAGCACCAGCGCGAAGTCCTGCTTGAGCACGGCCTCGAGCGCAAGACGGCCATTTGCCGCGACCGTGACGCGGCAACCGGCCTGCTCAAGCATGGCGCGTGCGATGTCCTGATTGACGGGATGGTCTTCCGCCAGCAATACGGCTGCGCCGCCGAAATTCAAACGTTCCGCACGGTGTTCCGTCTCCAGTGACGTGCGGGATGGGATCGATCCGGCAAGGCGTGCCAGCGCATCAAAGAGATCCTGACGCCGAACCGGTTTTGTCAGATAGGCGTCAGCCCCGGAACTGCGTGCCATTGCCGCTTCGCCCGCTGTGGACATCGACGTCAGCATCAACAGACGGGTGCCTTGCAACCGCGCATCGGCGCGCGCGGCGCGTATCAGATCGAGGCCGTTCATGCGCGGCATTTTCATGTCGATCAGCGCGAGGTCGAAGGGCGCGCCGCGCTCGAGCGCCGAGTGCATCGCCTCCAGTCCGGCGCATCCATCAACTGCCGACTGGCACACCGCGCCGAATGCCGTGACTTGATGCTCCAGGATGCTGCGGTTTGTGGCATTGTCATCGACGATGAGTATTTTCATGCCGCCAAGCGTGGCGCGCACGGGCGTTTTCACATCACCCTGCAGAATTTCGGCGCGAATCGTGAACCAGAAGCGGGAACCTTTTCCGGGTTCGCTGTGCGCGCCGATTTCGCCGCCCATCAATGCGGTCAGTTGCCTGCTCACGGCAAGCCCGAGCCCGGTACCGCCGAAACGGCGGGTGGTGGATGCGTCTGCCTGCGTAAACGCCTGGAACAGACGCGCCATTACCGGCGTCGGGATGCCGATGCCGGTATCGTCGATGCTAAATTGCAGTTGACAGTGGCCGGCCTCCTGTGCCGGCATTGCAACGCACGCAATGGATAGAGTGACCTCGCCGCGTTCCGTGAATTTCAGCGCGTTGCCGAGCAAATTCAGCAGAATCTGGCGCAAGCGTACCGGATCGGCGTGTACGCACTCCGGCACCTCGGGCGCGAAGCGGCAGCTGAGTTCCAAGCCCTTTCCATGGGCTACGGGAGCAAGCAACTGCACCGTTTCTTCCGCGAGATCCCGAATGTCGACCTGCACCAGGTCCAGTTCGAGTCGCCCCGCTTCGATCTTGGAGAAATCCAGCACATCATTGATGATGCGCAACAGCGATTCGCCGGAGCTGCGAATGGTCTGGGCATAGCGTCGCTGGGCTTCGGTCAGGCCGGTGTCCAACAACAGTTCGGTCATCCCCAGCACGCCGTTCATCGGCGTGCGGATTTCGTGACTCATGTTGGCGAGAAACTGCGACTTGGCCACGCTCGCCGCTTCCGCGGCAGCTTTCTGGCTTTGCAGCGTCAGCGTTGCTTCCTGCTCGTGTTTCAGTTGCTCCAGCGTTCGACCCAGCGCGCGCAGGGGCAAGGTGCGCAAGGTCAGGAATACCGCGATGGCCAGAACGATGCCGATGCCTGCCCACATGGCGGTGCCGACAATGGCCGGCCGCAATGAGCGGGCAATCTGGATCTGCCCGACCACCTGTCCACTGTCCATTACGTTGCTGGTTTCCACCATCAGGGGCGGCAACAGCGGGTCCTGGCTCACCGCGACCTGCGTCCCGTCCCTGGCCCGCACGCTGCGCATCTCCGGCGTGCCGTCACCCGGCCGGCGTTGCAGGATCGTTACCAGCCGGTCGGTTTGATACTGCCACAGCTCCGGGTTGGCATTGATGATGGCGGTGACGAGGCGGCCATTGATCTCGGCCTCGGTCGTCAATGTGGCGCGAATGTTCGAGCGGGCGAAGGAATAGTAGGCGCCCGGAAGCACCAACATGAGGACCAGGCTGACACTCACGGCCATGATGGTGATGATTCGTTTCATGGTATTGCCTGGCTTCAGTCTGATGTCGTCTTAACGGGAGACGAAATGACCGTTCGCCTCCAAAATGGCGCGCCCTTCCGGCGATTTGAAAAAATCAACAAATGCCTGGAGCGCACCACGGGGCGCGCCGCGCGTCACGATCAGCAGCGGTTTGTAATGCGGGTAGGCACCGGTTGCGAGTGCCCTGGGTGATGGCGTGACGCCGTTAAAGGCGAGCACATGCAATTTGCGCCGTTCCGACAGGATCAATGCCAGCGTGTTTACCGCCAGCGACCCCGGCAGACGTTCCGATTCTGCCGCGGCATCCTGATCGGTTGCCGCCACCACCATGCCGGGGCGCTTGTGCGCGATGGCGAGTGCCTGCGCGATGCCCGGCGCCAGTGCGGCGATATAGGCATTGTCGCCGTCGCTTTCAGGGCGCATGACGAAACGCACCGGCTGACCGTCAGGCCACGAGGTACTGCGGCCGCTGAGGTAGTCCGCGGCAGTTGAGGCTGTGATATTGGTGACGCCCGGTTTATTGGTGACGAAGACAAACGGCGAACGGCCATACTCGTATGCGACCAAACCTGCCGCGGCTTCGTCGGGCTTGAGTGGCCGGCTTATCAGCGCGGCGTCGATGGCGCCGGCCTTGAGCGCGCGCAACGCGCCGGAGGAACCCAGGTTGGGAACAATCATCACTTCGCCCGACCTGCCCTCATGTCTGGACTCATACCTGGAATAGGCCTTCGCCAGCAGTGACACGGTGCCCATCGCGCTGCC